>CAVOTQ010000001.1:0-109241 GCA_963699385.1 uncultured Acidobacteriota bacterium
GGGATAAAGCCCGGGCGGTGTCTGCGGCGACTTCAGATAGAAGCTGAGCCACTCCTGAATGCCGATGGAGCGCAGTTCCGGCGTGCGTTTGGCGAGGTCGAGGAACAGCACCAGGTCGAGCGCAATGGGCGCAGCCAGGATCGAGTCGCGGCACAGGAAATTCACTTTCAGCTGCATGGGATAGCCCAGCCAGCCGAAGATGTCGATGTTGTCCCACGCCTCTTTTTCGTCGCCGCGCGGCGGATAGTAGTTGATGCGAATCTTGTGGTAGATGTTCTTGTAAAGATCGGGGTAAATCTCCGGCTGGAAGATGTATTCGAGCGAGCCGAGCTTGGACTCTTCCTTGGTCTTGAACGATTGCGGCTCGTCGAGCACTTCGCCGTCGCGATTGCCGAGGATGTTGGTGGAGAACCATCCGCTGACGCCGATCATGCGCGCCTTGAAGGCTGGAGCCAGCACTGTCTTCATGAAGGTCTGTCCGGTCTTGAAATCCTTGCCGCAGATGGGCGCGGCGTTCTGCTTCGACAGCTCGATCATGACGGGAAGATCGACGGTGAGATTGGGCGCGCCGTTGGCGAAGGGCACGCCTTCAGTGAGTGCCGCGTAGGCGTAAATCTGCGAAGGCGCAATGGCGCGATCGTTGTTCACCAATCCAGCTTCGAAGGCTGCGATGGAACGATGCACGGGTTTCGGCTCTAGGAAAATCTCGGTTGAGCCGCACCAGATCATCACCACGCGATCGACCTTCTTCTTAAAAGCGCGAATGTCAGCGCGCACCTGCTCCGCGAGATCGCGCTTGTTCTTGCCCTTCTTCACGTGCGTGCCGTGAAGACGTTTTACATAATAACTGTCGAATACGGCGGGCATGGGTTTGATCTTTTCTAGAGCCGGCTTGAGCTTCTTCAGCATTTCGGGCTTGAGTACGGCGGCGTGTACGGCGGCCTCGTACACATTGTCTTCAAAAATGTCCCAGCCGGTGAAGACGATGTCCTTCAAATTGGCCAGCGGAACAAAGTCCTTAATGAGCGGCGATTTATTATCGGTACGCTTGCCCAGTCGGATGGTGCCCATCTGCGTAAGTGAACCGACGGGCGCGGCCAGTCCGCGGCGAATGGCTTCTACACCGGCGATCACGGTGGTGGCGACGGCGCCCAGGCCAACTACCATCACACCCAATTTGCCCTTGGCGGGCTCAACTTTTGTTGCGGCGGTCATCTTGCTGGCGGACGTCTTGCCCGAGCCAACTGCGGCCTTCTTGCCGCCTTTCCCCTTCGTTGCCATTGCTTCTCCTGTTCCTCTGTTTTGAAAATAATTTCGAATATTCGTACAGCGGAAAACCTTGCTTGCCTGCTCCCTACTGGCCGCTCACTGCTGCATGTTTTTTCCTGCGCTTGATGTGTACCCACAGGAACCACAAAGCAAATGCGACGATGGCCAACTCCACGGCCAGATGAAAGCGATGAAATGCCTCCTGCAGGCGCGGATCGGTATTCCAGCTTTGGCCCAGCTTCATGCCCACCCAGGCCAGGCAGAAGTACCAGACCAGGGAACCCACGGTGGTGTAGATGTGAAAACGCAGCCGCGGCATTTTGCCGATTCCCGCGGGAAAGGCGACGTAGGTTTGCACCATCGGCAACATGCGTCCCACCAGAATCGCGATCGATCCATACTTCTCGAAAAATTTGGCCATCAGGTCGAGATCGTGGGAGTTCATCAGCACAAATTTGCCGTAACGCGCGACCAGCGGCCGCCCGCCTTTGGCGCCGATCCAATAGGCAATTGCTGAACCGATATTGCAGCCCACCGCGCCGGCAATGGCCACAAGAACCAGGCCGAGACCTACGTTTCCCGATCCAAATTGGCCGGGAGGCACGAGTTCGCCTGCCGCGCTCAGATGGAAGTAGATCAGTGCACCGGAGAACGGCATGATGGCTTCAGAGGGAATGGGGATGCCGCACGAGTTCAACGTGATGAGCCCGACGATGCCTGCGTACCCGCCGGCGCTGATGACATGAATGACAAATTGAAATACGAGTGCAACGATCTTTTCGGTCATGAGCGTACTCAGTATATAAGCCGCTTGAGCGCTCGAGCGGTGTGCGCGCGGTGGTCTACCGAGAAAAGAATCATGCACACGTCTGCAATTCTCATTTGTTAGGATGAGGTGTACTTGCTTCGCGTTTTGAGGAGGATTCGTTGCCCGATTTTCCGCCGGTACCGCTTACTTTGGAAGGCTCGTGCATGCTCCACCAGTTCTTCCGCTTCGATTGGAAATCCTGGCGGTCCTACGCGGACGGCGAACGTAAGACCGTCGCGCCGAGCGAACGTAAGGACGGCGCGGACGGCGAAGGCAAAACCGGCTTGCAGAACAAACGTAAATCCGGTGCGGACGGAGAACGCGGGAAGATTGTCTCCGACGCGATTGCCACCCTGCGCTCGCTCGAACGTGCGGCGCCCGACGCGCCGGTGCGCACCGCGCTCTATTCGGAACTCGGCCACAAGGGCGACCTGATCCTCGTGCACTTTCGCGAATCCTTCGAAGCGCTGAACCAAGTGGAACTGGACCTGGCGCAGACCGCGCTCTATGACTTCCTGATACCGACGCACTCTTACGTGTCGGTCGTCGAGCTGGGCCTGTACGAGTCAAGCCGCAAGACCTACGACGCCGCATCGGCGAAGGGATTTGAGGCACACACCCCGGAGTGGAACGCCGACGTTGCGCACTCACTCGCGCGCGGCGCCGAAGCCATGAAGCCGCGACTGTTCCCTTCTGTACCTGACGCGAAGTACATGTGCTTTTATCCCATGGACCGCAAGCGCGGCGAGCGGGTGAACTGGTACACGGTGCCGTTTGCCGAGCGCCAGCGCATGATGCACGAGCACGGCATGATCGGCCGCAGATACGCCGAGAAGGTGAGACAGATCATTTCCGGGTCAATTGGGATGGACGATTGGGAGTGGGGTGTCGACCTGTTCGCCGACGATCCGGTGATCTTCAAGAAGCTGATTTACGAAATGCGTTTCGACGAAGTGAGCGCTGTTTATGCGCTGTTCGGGCAGTTCTATCTTGGGGTGAGACTACCGATAGAGAGGCTGGGCGCGTGGCTTGAGGGGAAGCTGTAGGGCGGCCTCGCACGCATGAATGGGCGCGAGTTATTCCAGTGCCGGCTCACTCGCTGATTCCACGATTACTACTTCAGTCGACGCTTTCCTGGGCTCAAGTTTCAAGCCGAGCTGCTCTTCAAGCGCTGTATACAAACCCGGGAATTCAGAATCCTGTGAGTCACCATCGCCGCGATCGCGTGACCAATCGAGATTGAAGTCGTAGGTTGCGGTCAAGCTGGTGTGGTTCAGGACCACGCGATCTGCGAGTTCGCGCACTCCGTTCAGGTAGTCGGAAAACGCGTCCATAGTACTTGCGGTCGCCTCGAGGTGACCGCCCCAGCCGGATAGATCGCCGTCCTCATTTGGCTTTGCGGGCTTGAACTTGATCCCTGATTTAAGTACTACAAGCGCGTATGCCGGAAGCACGCGCGTACCCTGGCTGACTCTTAGCTGAAAGCGCTCTTCAAGCAGTGATTGCAACATCAGGCTCCGCGATTTCACCCAATCCGCATCGCTCATCTTCTGCATCGTCTCGGTTTCGGCGTCGCCGGCCTTGGCCACGATGTCGAAGCGCGCACTGTCGATCCATTTCGGCCCACCTAGCACTTGCGCGTTCGATTTAAGCCCGTATGCTGCGCGAATCAACCGGCGCAGGGTGTACCCGGTAATCGAAACGCGTCCTGGCGAATCGTCCCAATCGAAATTTCGGGACTCGGGCCGGCTCGGCCTGATGGAAGCGACCTCGAAGCTTGGTTGCGGCTGCGCTGTCGCAGCCGACGGCGTCTGCTGCGCAGGCGCATCACCCGCACCAAGCATGCCGAACGCGAGAAAGCCAGGAGCAATCCAGCGCGCAATCGCCATGAAGCGAGTATAGGGCTCGATCTGCCACAAGATTTACCTTCTGCGATTGACGGTAAGGCAGTTTTCCCTTACCATGGTGTTATAGGAGTTGCTTATGGCCACGCTCACAATTACCGCAAAAGGCCAAATCACGCTGAAGCAGGAACTGCTGCGTCATCTCAAGGTCGTGCCCGGCCAAAAGATTGCAGTGGAAAAGTTGCCCAATGGCCGGCTTGTCGTTGGAGCCGCCCCGAAAACCGGTTCCATCGCAAAATTCAGCGGTTTGCTGGCGAAGCCTGGTACCCCGAGGTTCACGATCGAGCAGATCAAGAAATTCACTGAAGAAGCCTGGGCAGGCAAACGGTGAAGATCGCCGCAGACACGAATATTTTGTTGCGGGATGTCCTGCAAGATGATCCGGTACAGTCGCCCTTGGCGAAGAAGACGCTGCAGAGCGCTGAATTTATTGCAATCTCCGTAACCGTTCTTTGTGAATTCGTCTGGGTCTTGCGGCAATTGTATAAAAAGCCTGCCCCGGAGGTAGCAGAGGCGATTCGCGTCATGCTGGACAGCCCCAACGTCGTGATGCACGAGCCGACAGTTGAGGCGGGATTGGCAGTTCTCAATAAAGGAGGCGATTTCGCCGACGGCGTAATCGCATACGAAGGCGCTTGGCTAGGCGCAGAGGAGTTCGTCAGCTTCGACAAGCAGGCCGTGAAACTCCTCAAGGCGCAGGGCAGGCGTGCCCGGCTTCTATCCTGAACCTATGCCGAAAAAGCCACCAGGCCGCCGCAACCCGTCAAAGCCAGCCCGCGGTCCGCTCGCGCCGGAACGCGTGTCTGCCATTCTGAAGGGTCTCGACGAGGCTTATCCTGAAGCCGAGTGCGCGCTGCAGCATCGCTCGCCATGGGAGTTGCTGGTCGCGACCATTCTTTCTGCGCAATGCACCGATGTGCGCGTGAACATGGTGACGCCGGAATTGTTCCGGCGCTTCCCTTCTCCCGAGGCGATGGCCAAGGCGAGCTTGCCCGAACTTGAGAGGTTGATCAAGACCACCGGCTTCTTCCGCAACAAGGCCAAATCGATTCAGGGCGCGGCGCGCAAGATCATCGCCGACTTCAACGGACAAGTTCCGCAAACGCTAGCCGAACTGATTACGATTCCCGGCGCGGCGCGCAAGACGGCGAACGTGGTGCTCGGTGTCAGCTTTCGAAAAGCCGAAGGCATTGTCGTCGACACGCACGTCTTCCGCATCGCGCGGCGTCTGGAACTGGCTAAGGGCGACACGGCGGAAAAGGTGGAGCAGGAACTGATGCAGGTAATTCCGCGCGAGCGCTGGATCAGCTTCTCGCACCAGATCATTCATCACGGCCGGCAGGTGTGCACCGCCCGAAATCCAAAATGCAACGTGTGCATTCTCGAGCCGCTTTGCCGGTCGAAGGATAAGACGTGGGAGAGCTGAGATAGAGGGGTTAGAGTCCTCGAATCAAAGCGGGCGATACTTGCGAATTATCCAGCGATGGACACCAAAAAGGCAGAGGACAATACCTGTCAATAACAATGCGAGCATCAGCCATTGGAGACAGGTGTCATACCACGGAGTGGGCTCAAACGAGATCCTGAAGATGTACCTAAAGTAGATAACAAACCCAACCGAAGACAACACGAGAAAGCTCAATCCAAGGCGGGTCACCAGCGCGCTCCTTGGCGTAATTCTAGCTTATGATTTCGCGACTTTTTGCAGCAATTCGATCGCCGCTGCAATCAAGGCCGGAATGTCCGATCGGCTGGCTTCGGCGACGGGGGGCCAGCCAAATTCGCGCAGGGTTGCGCTGGTGATCGGCCCGATGGATACGGCGGCGACGCCGGCAAAGGGGAACGCGATCCCGGCTGTTCGGGCTGCTTCCGCAAGATGTGTGACGCTTGAGGAACTGGTAAAAGTTGCGGCATCGATGCCCTTCTCTAATGCTGCGCGCAACAGCTCCGGCGCGGCGGACGGCACGACATTTCTGTAAGCGTTGACGACATCGACCGTCGCGCCTGCGGCGCGCAGCGCATCGGGAATTACGTCGCGGGCGACCTCGGCGCGGGCGAGAAGAAATCTCAGGCCTCGAAGGCTTCCCTCAGGGGCTAAAGCCCCTTCTTTTGATTGGCCCTTGTCGGCACGACTAAAGTCGTGCCCTGACACTTCGTGCCCGGCCTGAAGAAGTGCAGCAATGAGGCTCTCTGCGACGTACGATTCGGGGACCAGATTGACTTTAAGACCAATCTGTTCGGCGGCGTCGGCCGTGGCGCGGCCCACTGCGGCGACGCGCCGCGGCTTGGTTGGAATTAAAGTGATTCCCTGCTCTTTCGCGCGGGCGGCGAGCGAGCGCGCTGTGTTAGCGCTCGTGAAGATCAGCCAATCATAGGAATCGAGACCGCGCAACGCATTGTCGAGCGGCGCGAAGTCTCTCGGAGGCTGAATCTCGATCACGGGAACTTCGACGATCTCAGCGCCAAGAGCGCGAAGCCCCTCGCTGAGTTTGCCTGCCTGGTGAAGGGCGCGCGTGACGAGGACTCGTTTCCCCTCCAGCACGCGACGGCCCGCACGCGGCACGGCCGTCATCAGGCAGCTCCGCCTGGGGCGTCGCCGGCGGCCGCAAGCAGCGGGCCTGCGCCGGCTTCCATCAGCATTGCGGCAATCTCGCGGCCGAGCGCTGCGGGATCGGCGTTGTCGCGCGTGCTGCGATGGTAAACGCGCACAGTCGCGCCGCTGTCTGGGCTGGCAACGACGGCGAACACTTCATCGTGCGGTTTGATTTCGCCGGCAGCTTCCCAATGTTCAAACGGAACCTGGCGGCAGTGGATCCCGATAGGCACCTGGCAACCACCGCCCAGCGCAGCTAATGCCGCACGCTCCACCGCGACGGCGAACCGGGTGTCTGCGTGATCGAGAAAGCTCACCGCGTCGATGGTCGCTGTGTCGCCCTTGCGCGTCTCAATGCCGAGCGCGCCCTGACCGGCTGCGGGACAAAATTCTTCAGGTGAGAGGCGTTCGCGCACCCAGTCGGTCCGTCCCAGGCGATCGAGCCCGGCAGCAGCCAGCAGAATTGCTTCGACCTGCCCCTCGGCCAGCTTGCGCAGCCGCGTGTCGACATTGCCCCTGAATTCCACTAAATTGAGGTCTGGCCGCAGCGATTTCAACTGTGCGCGACGGCGCTGGCTGCTTGTCCCCACGCGCGCGCCCTGCGGCAGCGCAGCAAGATCGGCGTGCTTGACCGAGACAAATGCGTCGCGCGGATCGACGCGTACCGGCGTGGCAGCGAGCGTGAAGGTCTCCGGCAGCTCGGTTGGCAAGTCCTTGAGCGAATGCACGGCGAGGTCAACGCGACATTCGGCCAGCGCCTCTTCAATTTCCTTGGTGAACATGCCTTTGGAACCGACCTGCGCGAACGTGACTTCCTGCAAACGGTCGCCGGTGGTTTTGATGATCTCGATTTCGACGTCGTGGCCCTCGACGCGCAGCAATCCGGCAATATGATTGGCCTGCCAGAGTGCGAGCTGCGATCCACGGCTTCCGATGCGCAGCTTCATCGGCGCGCTCCCATGCCGCCTTGGAATGCTCTTATGTCGACCGGACGCGCTTGCTCTCGGTTCTCGGCATTCGGGGTTTCCGATTCGGCCTTTGCAGCGGGCTCGCCTGCGGGTTGCGCCTCAGACGGAGCAGCGGGCGACACCGACCACTCGTCGCAAAGCGTCTCAAGACGCGACTCGTCGCCGTCGCGCGCCGCCTGCTTGATCGCCTGCATGGGCGGATGCAAAAGCTTATTCACTAGTCCGCGTGTGAGCGCTTCAACCGCGGCCAACTGCTCGGCGGAAAGCGCGCCCAGCCGGTTGTGAATTCGCTCGATCTCCGCCACGCGAATTTCTTCCGCCCGCTTTTGCAATGCCACAATCGCCGGCGCGATATTGACCGTGCGCAGGCGCAAGTGGAAGCGCTCCACCTCCGCGGCGATCAGCGTCTCTGCGTCAATCGCCTGGAGGCTGCGCTCTTCCATGTGCGACGCGGCCACCTGCTGCAGATCGTCAATGTCGTAGACGAAGATGCCATCAAGATTGTTCATCTCCGGATCGACATCGCGCGGCACAGCGATATCGATGAAGAACATGGGCCGGTTGCGCCGCTTCTGCAGGAAGGCCTGCCCGTGCTCGCGGCGAAAGATGGGATGCGGCGCGCCAGTGGAGCTGATGACGATGTCGGCGCGGCTGGCGGCTTCGTAGAGCTGCCCGAAATCGATGACCTCGGGGACTACCGCGCCGGAAATCTCCTCCGCCATGCGGCGCGCACGCTCGGCGGTGCGGTTGCTGACCAGGATGGCGCCCGCGCCCTGCTGCACGAGATGTCGCGCGGCGATCTCGCTCATTTTTCCCGCGCCCACCAGGAAAACCGTGCGCCCCTCGAGCGAGCCAAAGATTTTGCGCGCCAGATCGACTGCCACGGACGCGATGGAAACAGAATTCGAACCGATTCCGGTCTCGCTGCGCGCCCTTTTCGCAGCGGCGAACGCGCTTTGCAGCAGATGTTCCAATTGGCCCGAGACGGTTCCCGCGGCGCGCGCCACGGCGAAGGCCTCTTTCACCTGGCCGAGAATCTGCGGCTCGCCGACCACCATGGAGTCAAGGCTCGCGGCCATGCGGAAGAGATGGCTGACGGCTTCTTTGTCGTGATACTCGTACAGGTGCGGCGCTAATATTGAGGCGTCGATGCCGAAAAAGCTCGCGAGGAAACCCGCGACTGGCACACCGGGGCTCTCGATGGCGGCGACCAGCTCGACGCGGTTGCAGGTGGAGACGATCATGCACTCGGCGACTCCCGGCGTCGAAGCCAGTGCGCGGGTAGTTTCTGCCAGGTCGTCGCGGCCGATGGCAATCTTCTCGCGCAGCGCGATGGGCGCTGTTTTGTGGTTCACGCCAATGAGTGCGAGTGTCATTGCGGACCGAACCTGTGCACCTGGCTGAAGAAGTTGACTGCCCAAACCGCCATCATCACGACTAATGCCCCGCCGGACACATAGGCAGCCCTTCGGCCGCGCATTCCCATACCGCGACGCAACAGGAGGAGCGTTGCGTAAACGATCCACATGACGAACGATGCGAGGATATTGGGATCGAGAAAATAAGCCGCGCCCAGGTCGGTTTCCTGAACCAGGACGGAGCCAATCAGCAGGCCCACGGTCATGCAGGGGAATCCGAATTCGAGGGTGGCCAAAGCCAGACGCTCCAGGGTATCGAGCGGAGGCAGCCAGTCGAGAGGCGCCCAGCGGGATTTTTCTCCGAGCTTGTGCTTGGCCTTGATGCGCCGCTCCTGCACCAGGTACATCAAAGAGGCCAGCAAACTGAAGCAAAGGGCCGCATAAGCCAGCAGCAAGGCGATGATGTGCGCCACCAGCCAGCTCATCCAAACCCGCTGCGAGGGAAAACGGTAGCGATCCGGTCCCAGCGAGGGAATGAATACCAGGAAGAAAGTCGCCGGCAAGGCAAAGATTCCCAGGGAGATGGCGTCATAGAGCCACCAGACCAGGAAGAACAGACCGGCCAGGGCAAAGCCGAGCAGCGACTCAATCTCGCGCACGCCCACTGGCATCACGCGATGCGCCTGCACCAGCATTTCGACCACCGAGACAAAATGGAAGAAAAAGGCCATACCGCCCAGGTGGACGCAGGTCTTGCGCCAGGGCAGGGATTTCGAAAGCACGGCGGGGAAGATGGCAACGCATCCGCCGGCATACAAAATGGCCGCAACTCGTAGCCAAAGCAGGTACATGGCAGCTCTTACCTTAAAGGCGTTACCGATTAGTATACTGTGATGCAAATCACCTAGAGGCGGGGTTAAAGGATCCTTTCGGGGGTTGGGCGTGGCTTGTCATCCAGGAAGAGGGTTCATCATCGGCGGTTCACACAAGAGAGCGCCTTTTCAGCGGTTGGGCGCGGCGGGGCACTTGAAGCTGCTTTAACGGCTCAGTGGGGCAAAGCGCGCCGGTAGATGAGGCCGATCACAATGCCGACAATGAGCCACTCGAGAAAGTAAGCCACCGATTGCTGCAGGGCGAGCTTGAGTCCGATGTTGAGGTTGGCGTAGTTGTGCAGGACAAAGGCGCAAATCGCAAATAGGCCGATGAGCGCTCCGAAGCGGGCGCCTTCCATGAGGCCCGAGCCTCCCTGGTAAGCGAGGGCATAGAGTACCGCCAGCACAAACATCGATACAAAGATTTCGGCCATGGCGACGGGCATATGGCTCATCTGGCCCTTTTCGTCGCGGTAGACGGCCGGATACTTCAGGAATTCAGTCTTGAGCGAGGGCATTAGACCGAAGAGTGCGAAGCCGAGGGCCATGTAGGCGACGAACGCGCCGAGCGCTGCAAGCAGTATGCGCACAGGGTTCATAGAACTCCTTTCGGTTTGACAAGGGAATGAAGGCCGGTGCCGAGAATTTCGGGATCGCGTCAAAGGGCTCAAGGAAAATGAGCGGGCAGCGAAACCGAAATCTGCCTCACCACCTCCCCGGATGGACATCGATCGACCGAATGAAACAAGTCCCCTTCCCCGGCGCCTGCACAGTGCGGCGGGCGCCGGGGCTGGAGCGTTTCAACCAGACGTTGTGAGCGCTACTGTTTTTTGGCAACGTACGTGGAAGTCCTGCCCGTGACCTTGTCGTTATCGACCACGGTCATCATCTTGCCATTCGCCGACACCGTCATTGTCGAAACATCGACGACCGTGCCGTCCCGCTTGTCGGTTTCCTCGATCGTATTGGCATTGATCTTCTTGAGCGAGACTCCGTTATAGTAATGCGACCCTGTCGCCGGGTAGTCGGCGCCGTCAAACTTTGCAGTGTAGGTCTCACCAGTGGGCGAGGTCATGGTGAACTGGTCGCCGTTCAACTTGTACGTCGTCAGCAAGCTGTTATCGCTTCCGGTTTCCTTCTGGATGATCCACTGGCCAGAAGTCGCATGCACGCCCGAAGGCGCCATTCCGCTGCGCTTGGCAGTCGCTTCAAAATTTGTAGTCGCGCCGCCATTCGCGGGGTGACCGGTCGATTTGACAGTGAGAGTTTTGCCGTCGGCAGAGACCGTGCGGGTCTGCTCGTAATCGGGTTGACCACCCTTCTTGGTCGCGACCGCAATGGTATGTGGATCCGCGATCGTAACGCTGATCGTGTCGTAGGCTTGCCCGGTGACTGCGTGATCCTGCCCGTCGGCGGCAACGTCGAATGTGGGATTGCATGTGACGCAGTGGTACCAGCCCTGGCTGATGTAGAAAGCCAGAGGTTTCGGGCTGAACTTGGTCTGCGACAGGTCAGTCTTCCAGGTGCCGTCGAACGGGGATTGAGCCTTGGCAACCGTTGCAGCGCATAGCGCCACAAAGACAACCAACGCGCAACAAACATACTGCTTCATTCTGTTCATTTGATTTTCCTCCGTGGGGATTTGGGAATTCGATCTTGGGGCCGAAATTCGGCGTAGCAGAATCAGGGTAGCCCTTTGAATCGAGGCGATTGTACATGGGTGCATTGATACCCGCCAAATTTCGAGCGGGTCAGTTTGAGTCAAACCGTGCAGGAGGGGCCAAACGGGCTGCCGAAGGAGCTTCTTCGCGCGAACTTCAGAAACTGAGCGTGGGCGGTCCATCTTCTGCGACCTGACGCAGACGCTGGAGGCGCTCCGCCATCTCGCTCCTCGGCCGCATAGGCAACGCTTCCACTGCTTCCCGTTGCATTTTGAGGAGATGACTCTGGGATTCGTAAACCATGTTGCGGACGGTGTTGTCGTTGGCCACGCCGATCGCGCGTTCGATGGCAATGAGCTTGTGTAGCAGGAGAGTGTGATTCATCACAGCAGGGGGCCCCTTGAATTGTTTGAGGCCTTCAGTTTGCCGTTCAATGCCGGCATTGGATGTGACCTATATCACGCGAATTGCCTCAATCGGGCAGGCCGCTTCGCGCCCTCAATGCGGCCAAGGTCGAGATCGGCGGCTTCGACAAGAACCTTTTCAAGCGCTATGTCGCTTTGGTTTGAAGGTCATGGGCGGAATGTTAAGGCCATGAATTCCACTGCCAATCCCGCTACTACAGCGGCACGCCGCCGCGATAGTCTTAGAACCAGCGTGATCCGCGACGACTCTCAACCCCGCCTCCTACACGTCCCGCCCCCGGACGCGGCCCCGCTGCAGTCTGCGGACGACGTGCGCCCCGCAACCGCCGGCGAAAGCGCGACGTCTACGCTTGTGGTTGATGTTGCCGCTCAAGAAGAGTTTTCGCTCACTTCCCTGCCCGCGGAAAAGCGGCAGGCCGAGAGCAACTCCACAGAACTGACGCCATTCATGCGTCAGTGGACCGCGGCGAAGAAGCAGAATCCCGATGCGCTGTTGTTCTTTCGCATGGGCGACTTTTACGAGCTGTTTTATGACGACGCCGCGGTGGCCAGCCGCGAGCTGCAATTGACGCTGACGGCGCGCGACCGGGAGCGCAGCATTCCCATGTGCGGCGTTCCCTACCACGCCGTGGAGCAGTACCTGACGCGACTGTTGCGCAAGGGCTATCGCATCGCCCTCTGCGATCAAATGGAGGATCCGAAGCTCACCAAGAAAATCGTGCGCCGTGAGGTGACGCGCGTCCTCACGCCGGGCACAGCGCTCGATGCGGGATTGGGGCAGGAGCAGAACAATTTTCTCGCGGCGCTTTTCGAGGAATCCCATCTCAGCGGCAAAAACAAGGACGCAGCGAAGGCGGGACACCCGGAAGTTGTGTGCGCGTTGGCGCTGCTGGATGTGTCGACGGGCGAATTTCGCACCGCGGAATTTCTTGGGCGCGATGCCCGGGCGCAAGCCATCGATGCGCTGCTGCTGGCTGCTCCCAGCGAGGTGCTGCTGGCTGCGAGCGCGGAGCTTCCGCCGCAACTGGAGAGGATTCCGGCGCGTACGCGGGTTGAGGACTGGGTTTGGACACGCGACTTTGCCGTCCCGCTTGTCGAGCGGCAACTGAATGTACACTCGCTCGAAGGATTCGGGCTCGACGGCCACGAGCCGGCAGCCATTGCAGCCGGAGCCGTGCTGCATTACGTGCGCACCACGCAAAAGAATGAAGCGCTGCATATCGACTCTTTGAAGTTCGAGGAGCACTCAACCTCGCTCGAGCTGGACCAGGTGACGGTGCGGAATCTCGAATTAGTCGAGCCTCTATTTTCCGGCCAGGACGATCGCGTCACGTTGTTTCGCACCCTCGATGCCTGCGTGACGCCGATGGGCAAGCGGCTTCTGCGGGCAACAATTCTGCGGCCGTTGAACGCAGCGCCGGAGATCGACGCGCGTTACGAAGCGGTTGCCGAGGCGCACGGCGACCTGCTGAAACGCGAGGAGGTGCGGCGGGCGTTCGGTGGCATTCTGGACCTGGAACGCCTGCTGGCGCGGATTTCGCTTGATTCCGCGGGTCCGCGCGATGTGCGCGCACTCGCCGCCAGCCTGGCGCGACTGCCGGGATTGAAAGTCGCGCTCGAAGCCATGAAGTCGCCGCGATGGCGCGCGCTTTCTGCGCATCTTGACACGCTGGACGACGTGACGACGCGCATTGTGCGAACGCTGATAGCTGAACCTCCGCTCACGCTTGTCGACGGCGGCGCCATCGCTCCCGGCATCGACGCGGAACTCGACGAGTTGCGTTCCGTTTCGACCTCGGGCCGGCAGGCCATAGCGGCCATCGAGGATCGCGAGCGGCAACGCACCGGCATTGGATCGTTGAAAGTGCGCTATAACTCGGTCTTCGGCTATTACATCGAGATCACCAAGGCGAACTTGGCCCTGGCGCCTGCCGATTACGAGCGCAAACAGACGCTGGTGAATGCCGAGCGATTCACCACGCCGGAATTGAAGGACTACGAACGCAAAATTCTCACGGCGCATGACCGTTGCATTGAAATCGAGAAGCGCATCTTTGCTGAGCTGAGGAAATTCGTTCTCGAGAGCGCAGGCCGCATCCGCCGCAGTTCCGCGATCGTGGCCGAGGCGGATTTGCTGGCTTGCTTTGCGCACCTGGCGGCAGCGCGGCGTTATGTGCGTCCGCAATTGGTCGAGGAGCCGGTACTTGAGGCCGTGGCGGCGCGGCATCCTGTGATCGAACAGTGGATGGAAGAGACACGCGAGGGACGCTTCATCGCGAATGATCTCTATCTTTGCGCCCATAACGGATCTCCTCCAAAAGATAAAACCGCGCAAGCGGCGAGCCTGCTGCTGGTGACCGGGCCCAACATGGGCGGCAAGAGCACCTATCTGCGACAGGCCGCGATGCTGGTACTGATGGCGCAGATGGGCAGTTTCGTCCCGGCCGACTCAATGCGTTTCGGTCTGGTTGACCGCGTTTATACGCGCATAGGCGCCTCGGACAATGTGGCGCGCGGCCGGTCGACATTCATGGTGGAGATGACGGAGACGGCGACCATTCTGAACACGGCCACCAGCCGCTCGCTGATTCTGCTCGATGAAATGGGCCGCGGAACAGCGACCTTCGACGGACTCTCCCTGGCGTGGGCGACAGTTGAGTTTCTGCACGCTGAAGTGGGTGCGCGGACGCTGTTTGCCACGCATTATCACGAACTGACCATGCTGGCGGAGAAGCTGCCGCGAGTGCGCAATTTGCGCGTGGGTGTGAAGGAGTCGGCGAGCGGCATTGTGTTTTTGCACAACATTGAGCCCGGTGCGGCCAGCAAGAGCTACGGCATTGAAGTGGCGCGGCTGGCTGGACTGCCGCCTGTTGTGATCGAGCGCGCCAAGCACGTGCTGCGCCAGCACGAAAAGCAGGAACGTCAGAGCGTGCAGGTTGAGACCGAACCCGATCCGATGCAGATGACGATCTTCACGCCGCTGTCACAGAGGATTGTGGACCGCATTGAGGCCACGGACGTGAACGCGCTGACGCCGCTGCAGGCGCTGAACCTGTTGGAAGAGTTGCAGCAGGAGCTGAAGAAGAGCAGAGACTGAGGGACTATGAAAGAAAGTTTGCGTCAGGCTGCGGGAAGTTTGCTGGTGGTGGGGCTGGGCGACAAAGAGCTCACCGCGATGGAGCGGGCGTGGCTCAAGCTGGTTCGTCCGGCGGGCATCATCCTATTTCGGCGAAACATTGTCGATCGCGTGCAAACCCGCGCACTGCTTGCGGAGGCAACCAGCTTTTGCCCGCCGCATTGCGGCGCTTTCGTCGACGTGGAAGGCGGCACGGTGGACCGGCTGCGCGATGTGCTGGCTTCGATTCCCTCGGTGCAGGCTGTGGCGCAGGCCGCGCGCGCAACGGGCCGCGCCGCGCTGCAGCGCGAGCACGGAGAGTTGGTGGCGCAGGCGGTAAAAGCGTTCGGCTTTAACTCCTCGTTCGCACCAGTGCTCGATCTGGCGCTGCCGGAGTCACGCAAGGTGATGGAGACGCGCTGCGCTGCCGAAACCGGCGCGGGCGTTGTAGCCTACGCGAGCGAGTTTCTCGCGGGGCTGGCGGCACAGGGGGTGACGGGATGCGGCAAGCATTTTCCCGGTCTCGGCGGAGGCACACTCGACTCGCACCTGGAGACGCCAAAGATCGAGCGCACGTGGGAGCAAATGTGGCAGGAGGATCTGGAACCCTATCGAGCATTGCGCAGCCAATTGCCAATGATCATGGTGAATCACGCGGCGTATCCGCTGACTGCGGACCCGGCGCGCCCCGCTACGGTGTCGAAGTTCTGGATGCAAACCGTGCTGCGCAGGCGCATCGGCTATCGCGGCATGGTCGTCTCGGACGATCTGGAGATGGGCGGCGTGACCAAATTCATGCCCATCGCCGAGGCCGCGGTTGTCACCGTGCGCATGGGCTCGGACCTCGCTGCTGATCTGCCACCATCCCGAACCAATATTGCAGACGTACGAAGCGCTGATTCGGGAGGGCGAGCGCTCGGCGGCGTTCAGCAAGATTTTGATCCAGCGCGCACGTGAGTCGGCGCGAAAACGGGTCAAAGCATTCCCGGCAAAGATGCCCGCGGCGCTCAACCAGAAACAATTTGAAGCGTTGCGTGGGCGGATTTTGCGTTTCGGCGAGATCGTGGCGAAGGCGGCTTCGCCCACCCTTTCGCAAAAAACGCGAAAGGGTGGGGCACGGAAGGTGTCGCTGTGAAAACGCATGCCATGACGGTTGCCGGCGTGATGAGCGGGACGTCTGCGGACGGAATCGATGTGTCTGTGGTCAAGATTGCGCAAGCCTACCCCAGCCGCAAAAACAAAGACGTGGCGAAGGCAGGGCGCCCAGTCTCAACTCCGGCTCGACCGAAGCTCACGCTGCTGGCGCATGAGCACTTTGCGTTTCCTGCCGCGCTGCGGCGGGCCGTGCTGGCGGCGATGAATGCGTCCTCGACTTCGACGGCCGAGCTGGCGCGGCTCAACTGGCGGCTGGGCCTCGCTTACGCCGAGGCGGTGAAGAGGACCGTCGAAAGGCACCATCTGCGCCTTGATCTCGTCGGCTGTCACGGCCAGACGCTCTACCATCAGGCGCGCGCGGAGCAGTATGCGGGCCGAAAATTTGCGTGCACGTGGCAGGCGGGCGAGGCGCAGGCGATCGCCGCAGAGTTGGGAGTGCCGGTAGTCTCGAACTTCCGCCCCGCAGACATGCTTGCGGGCGGCCAGGGGGCACCGCTCGTTCCGCTATTGGATTATGTACTGTTCGCCGATGCGAAGCGTGGGCGCGTTCTGCAAAACATCGGCGGCATCGCAAACTTGACCGCCATTCCGGCCGGAGGTCCGCCCCACGCAGTGGTCGCCTTCGACACCGGGCCGGGCAACATGGTCATCGACTGGCTGACGCAAAAGCTGTTCGATAAACCGTTCGATCGCAATGGTCTGCTGGCGGCGCACGGAGCAGTGATTGAGGCCGTGCTGAAAGACGCGTTGCGCCATCCCTATTTCAAAATGCGGCCGCCAAAAACCGCAGGACGCGAACAGTTCGGCCAGGATTACGCGGCGGAGTTCCTGGAGAAATGCCTCGCACAATCCAAAAACCCAAACGATGCGCTTGCGACCGCGACGGCCTTGACTGCGGAGACGATCGCGCGGAGCTACGCGCGCGAAATGCAGCCGCGCATGAAGAGGCCACGCCGTGGATTTCATCGTCTCCGGCGGCGGCGCGCGCAACCGGACGCTGATGAAGATGCTGGCCGCGCGGCTCGAACCGCTGGGTTGCGTTTTGCGCGACAGCGACGCCTTCGGATTGCCTGCCGAAGCCAAGGAAGCGGCGGCTTTTGCGCTGCTGGCTTGGTGCACGTGGCATCGCCTGCCGGGCAATGTCCCCAGCGCAACGGGAGCGAAACGCGCCGCGATCCTGGGACAGGTAACGTATGTGTAGGGCGCATCGATAGCGCTGACGGTGCTCGCCGGCGGCTCACGCATGGGCCGCCATCGCCTTCAGCAATTGATACCCTTCTGGAAACAGCCGAGCTGGCCAAGCCCTGAATCGGGATGGCAGGAGACACAGATGGTTCGCAATCACATTTTTTCCTTGCGCATCTCTGCTACCATAAACATGATTGCGGCTCCGGCGCTACGCTGAATTCCCAACAAAGTGAGAGTTGAGCGCAAAGGCAGCGAGAGCCACCCAAAGGAGAACTTTTATGCCTCTAGTTTCCATGCGGCAGCTCCTCGACGAGGCTGCCAAGGGCGGATACGGTGTCGGCGCGTTCAACGTGAACGACATGGAACAGATTCAAGCCATCATGATGGCCGCCAAGCAGACTAAGTCGCCGGTGATCGTCCAGGCCAGCCGCGGCGCGCGCGCTTTTGCCGAGGACCTGTACCTCTTCAAGCTGATCCAGGCTGCCGCGGAACTCAACCCCGACATTCCCATCGCCATGCACCAGGATCACGGCAACAGCTTTGACACCTGCAAGAGCGCCATCGCACTGGGTTACACCTCGGTGATGATGGACGGCTCGCTCAAAGAAGACGGAAAGACGCCGTCGACCTTCGATGAGAATGTCGATGTGACGCGGCGCGTGGTCGACTACGCCCACGAGCGCGGCGTGACTGTGGAAGGCGAGATCGGCGTGCTGGGCGGCGTGGAAGACGGCCATGGCGCGGGCGGCTCGGGCCTCGAGCACATCACCGATCCCGACCAGGCTGTCGAGTTTGCCGAGCGCACCGGCGTGGACGCGCTGGCCATCGCCATCGGCACCAGCCACGGCGCTTACAAGTTCAACAAGAAGCCAGACGGCTCTGTGCTCAAGATGGACGTGCTCATCGCGATTCACAAACGCTTGCCTTTCACGCACCTGGTCATGCACGGCAGTTCGTCTGTGCCCAAAGAACTGCAGGACATCGTGAACAAGTACGGTGGCAGTCTGAAGCCCACGTGGGGCGTGCCCGTCGAAGAAATTCAGCTGGGCATCCGCAACGGCGTGCGCAAAATCAACGTGGACACCGACAACCGCCTGGCGATTACCGGCGCCATCCGCAAGGTTTTCGCGGAGACACCGGAGAAGTTCGACCCGCGCGACTACATGAAGCCGGCGCGCGAGGCGATGGCGAAGGTTGTGTCCGAGCGCATGACGGAATTCGGCCAGGCTGGCCACGCCGGCGATTACACGCCGATCCCGATCAGCGAAATGGCGAAGGGCTACGCGAGCGGCAAACTTGACACGCGCCCCTCAGTCGCTGCTCATTAGCACTTCATCACGCTTCAAAACGAATGCGCCACGCCGCGATCGCGGGTGGCGCATTTTTCTCGTTGCGCGAATCTTCTGGCCCTCGCCGGCGACTCGATTTCAGAGGCCGTAGCCCGCATCGCTGCTCTCTTCGCTGCTCACTTCCTGGTGACGCTGAATATTCAGCGGCTTCAAGTCGCGCGGCACCACCACGGTTCGCTCCACCTCGTCCTTCGCCTTCATTGCCTCTTCCACGCCAAAGGTCATGGCAAGCTCGTCGATCTTGTCGCCATAGTGGCGGCGCAGCAGCGAGAGGTCGGCGCGCAGCTCGGCGCGCTGCTGGGGATCGTCGTTTTCAGAGGCTTCCCATCTGGCAGTGAGAATGATGGAGAAACGCAGGGCGGCCAACTCTTCGGTTTCGTAAGTAAGCATCGCCTCGCGGCTTTCCTTGACATAGCGCGAAGCAGGTCCCATCAGCGATGGATGCATTGGAGCATAAAGTAATTCCGTGGACACGGGAGTCCTCTCTCCGCGGAATTCCCGCGGGGATGATCTCAAGCGATCAGCCGGAAACTACCAACCTCGAGAGCACCGGCCCGCTGCCCCGTTCTTCGGCTGGAATGGCCCTAGTGTGGAGGCGTGAGTTGGAGTGCGCTGTGAGCTATGTCACTTGATATTGCCGACGGCCGCAGGTTCGGGAAATGGGAACGCGGGAAAGGCGCTGGAGGGCAAGCCTTAACCCGCTTATACGCGCTTGCATGCGCGACCTCAAGGCATCACATAGGTGTTAAAGATACTGGTATAGAAGCCTTGGCCGGGAAAGCGCGTATCGGAGGTCAATTGGCGCACAAGGAGAACGCCGTTCGAGGTCTGCGGGATCGTAGGTGCAGGCGCCCGAGGCGGCATCGTTGTTCGCCGGACCGACATCGGACGCGGTAATGCTGGCCAGCACCTCAAGTCGCCCATTGCTGTCGGTCGCGAGTCCGATATTGCCCTTGTCGAGCCCCTGCACCAAAAGCTCTCGGCAACCGTAGACATATTGGGTTGCCGTTCCGTTGCCGTTATTGATGTCGTCGGCGGGGCTGACGGTGGCCACGATAGCGCCATCGGCGCGCGAGGTTAAGTCGAGCTCATACAAAAACTGGTGGCCTTCGAGCAACGCGGCCTGCGCGGGTCCGGCAAGCACGCCGTTGTACTGCCAGTTCCAGTTGGCAGGCGGCTCGGAGAGATTGGGCGTGGCCTCAAAGACGCCGTAGAAGTTGTACGCGGGCAGCATGGTGGCGGTGGATAGGCCGTACTTGCACATCACCTCCATATAGAGATTGCCGTTCTTCATGAACAGAGCCGGCTCCGCCCACTGCTGGCAATTTGCCAGGCTGGGATCGAGCGTGGTCAGGTTCATATTGGTTGGGATCTGCGACGCTGCACCGTTGGCGGTGAAGCTGAAGGTCTGCGAGGCTGGGGCGGTGGCGAGACCAGCCGGCGTGGTGGCCCAGGTAAGCACCATGGCACTGGTGCGAACCAGCGCGTCGACGATGGAGGTATGCAAGTCGACGTAATAGGAGAGGTGAATGCTGAACCAGGCCTCCCCGCTCTGTCCGGTCAGCTGGCCGGGCAGAATATTCAGAATCTCGTTTGACGTGTAGGCCGGGTTGCCGTTGGACGGATCCGTGGTGAGAGACGAGGTCCAAAGCGCCGTCGGCGTTCCCCACGTGACGCCATTGTTGCTGCTCGAAGTCAGATAGAGATCGACCGCATCGGTTGAGTTGGCGCCCGGGTTCCACGCATGCGGCCAGGAGTAGCCAAGCCATACCGTGCCGGTGGAAGGGTCCTTGCGGATCGTGGGATCGGCGAAGCCACTGAAGCCCCCAGTGGCTGGGCTTTGCGGAATGGTTAGGGTAGCGCACGTTGAGGCGGTGTCTGCCATGGGCTGGCTCGTGGCGGTGTCCGTGTTGGCGCAATCCACCCAGGTCAGCGTGGATGCAACGGTCGAGCCCGATTGCGTTTGCCCGGTGAGCGCAATGGTGTGCGGCGTACTGGCCAGACTCGTGTAGCTCACCGTCTCCTCCGGCTCGGTACTCCACGGAACCGCAATGCCGTTATCGAGGTTGGGACTCGAGCGAAGGCAGCAGCAAGGCGCCCGTAGTGGAAGCCGTGGCCGTAAAGCTGGCATTGATGTGCGTATACCAGTTCGACACGGTCGCAAGCTGGCCTTCGAGCGAAAGCTGGCTCGCGTGGCTCGGCAGCACCGTGAAAGCGCTGGAGGTTGCGCTGGGCACGCCCGCGAACGATGCGGTGAGCGTGTAGCCCACGCCGGGATAATTAAAGGAGAGATTGGAAAATGTCGCTACGCCGGAAGTGACGGTGGCCTGCAGCGCGCCCGAGAGGGTTGCGCTGGTGGGATTCGCGCCCAGTGCGAGGGTGGCGCTGCCGGTTGCGTCGGTGTCGACGTGGCCGTTCTGATCGAGCACCGAAACCGTGACTGCGGGAGTAAGAGGCAGACCCAGAGAGTTGAGCGCGGCCAAGCCGCCAAATGAAAGCGACGCGGGAACCGATGCGGCGGTGACGGTGAGGCCGAAGGGCAGGCTCGTGACGCCCTGTGCCGACGCCGTGATTTGTGTGACGCCCGGAGCCACTGCAGTAGCAAGCCCGCTGCTGTTGATAGTGGCATAGCCGGTGTTGCTGCTCGCCCAGGTGAAGGTGACACCGGTCATGGTGTTGCCGTTCGAGTCTTTTGCCGTGGCTGTGAACTGGACGGTGCCCGGATCCACCACCGACGATGCGCCGGTGATATTGATCGAAGCGAGAGTGGGGGGATTTACCGGCGTGGAACCGCCCGATGAGACGCCTCCGCAGCCGGCGGCTGCCAAACACGCGATCACTAGAAAATAAACAAACAATTTCCGCGAGAAAAACTCCCGCGGCAACAAACTCTCACTCGATCCGTTGGTTCCTGAGCCCATCAACTTGCTTCTTTCCGACCGAAACCACAAAGCAACCGGTGGCCTCTGCTTCCCCAAGTCCTTGCACAACATTATGGCGAGCGGCGGACCGGCACAAAGATTTCCGTCTCGGCCTAGCCGTGTAGACGCGGAAATCTCCTGCTAGTTGCGATAAATCCCCTTTTGGCAGAGTACCTTTCGGTGATCCGGGCTCAGGCCACTTCAGTCGAGATGGGCGCAGTGGTCACACCCGTCGCTCCACTCACTTCGCCCGGCTGCATCAGCAACCAGTTGTGGAAGCCATCCACAATGGCCATGAGCGCGGCCTGGTTCAGATCGCTGCTCACGCCGGCAGTGGTCCACGGTTGGTGACCATCGGCATTAAAGCTCACCGAGACGCGAACATGCGCGGCGGAATCGAATGCCTTGACGTCGAGTGCAGTGACGGTGAAGGTTCCGAGATGCATGTCGGCCAGGGACGGAAATGGCTTCTCGAGTTCGCGGCGGAGGGCCTTGGTGAGCGCGTCCACAGGGCCTGCTCCCTCGGCCCGCGTGGTGGCAACCTTTGCGTCACCGAGCATGAGCGTCATGAAAGCGAGAGCGTAGTGATCACCGACGTCGTCACACTCGTCGAAGATGCGCCAGCTCCTCACGGCGAACCAATTGGGCAATGTTCCCAGCGTCCTCATGCAGGCCAGGCGGAACGAAACCTCGCTTGCGGTAAAGCCTCCGCCCTCGATCATTGCCGCATTCGTTTCCATCAGTGTCTGCGCCTGTGCGGAGTTGAGCGGCACCTCCATCGACTCCGCCAGCAGCATGATGTTGGCCTTGCCCGACTGTGCGTTCACGCCGATGACCGGGCTGGCGCCCACGCGCGCAGGATCGCACCACAGGTACGCGCCAGGATTTTTGCGTTCGCTCGAGCCATGCATTCCGGCCCATGTGCCGAACGCGCCGGGACCGACGATGGGCGCGCCGTGCGGCGGATCGAGTGCGAAAGCCACGTAGGCCGAATGCGCCAGGCTGGTCAATCCCGTGAGTGCATGCGGCGATACAAACTCGGCTTCCCCGCGGAGCTGCATAGCTCCGACCACTGTGGTCAGATTCACGTTGCCGCAGCGCTCGCCGGTACCGATGAGAGTTCCCTGCACCTGGACCGCGCCGGCCATGATGGCAGCGCGCGTGTTGGCGACGCCGAGACCGCGATCGGTGTGCCCGTGGAATCCGAAACTCGCGCCGGGAAAGTCGCGAATGAGGCCGCCGATTACCCGCTCCACTTCTTCGGGGTTCGCGCCGCCGTTTGTATCGCATACCACGACGCGGCTCACGTTCTGGCGAACGCACTGTTCGGTGAGCTGGCGAAAGTGGTCGAGGCTGCGCTGGGCAAAATCGCCGCTGCAGGGATTGCCGTTTTCGCACCGGCCGCACTGCGCGTCCATGGCGTGTTCGAGGTCGACGATCACTTCGAGACCGTTCGTTTGCAGGTAGTCGATGGTCTCCCACGTCATGCGCAGATTTTCTTCGGGGCTCACGCCGAGCGACCGCTCGACGTCGAGAAGTCGCGACTTGACCACAATCACCGCAACAGGAACGCGCCGCTTGTGACGCAGGATGAACTCGACATCGGGCCATTCTTCAACCTTGGCGCCGCGACCGCGCGTGCGTCCGAACAAGGCCAGTTTCATCGCGCCCGTATCGACATTGCCTAGAGCGCTGGTCAGGTCGCCGACAAATTGGTTAGCGCCTGCGAAGCCGATCTCGGCGTAATGCACCCCGAACCCCGCCATGCGCTCCAGCAGGAGCACGGCATTGGGCACAGAGATCTCCAGATTCGGCTGCTGTAAGCCGTCACGGAGACTGGTGTCGAAGATCTCGACTTTTCTGATAGTCTTTTCTGTCATCTCTTCACGCAATCGCTCGCGTCCCGCAGGTTTTTCTGCCGTTGGGCAAGAAAACCCTCAAGTTACCATCATATCGTGGCTAAAGATCTCGGGCACTACAACGTCCGAGGCAAAGGCGTGGAGATTGGGAACCTTCGCAAGCAACAGCCTGAAAAGGACGCAGTCCACGCTCCTGTTTTTCTTGGTCTCTCGTTCCCTTTGTCCCTGCTTTACTCACACGGCAGGCGCGGCCGAGGGTTCCCGCGCAGGCGGTGCCAATACGCCGGTCTCCTGGTCCTTGTACTGCAACTGGTAGAGCTTCCAGTAAAGGCCGCGCTGCGCGAGCAGTTCCTGGTGCGAGCCCATCTCGCGCAACTGGCCCTTGTGCATCACCAGAATGGTTTCGGCCCTTTGCACTGTTGACAGCCGGTGCGCGATCAGCACGCTGGTTCGCCCTTCGACCATGCGCTCCAGCGCGCCGCGAATGCGCAGCTCCGTGTCGGTGTCGACGCTCGACGTGGCCTCGTCAAGAATGAGAATGCGCGGGTTGTAGGCCAGCGCGCGGGCGAAGTTGATGAGCTGCTTTTGCCCCGTAGAGAGCGAGTTGCCGCGCTCGCGTACCGGCTCATCGAATCCATTGGGCAAGCGATTCGACAAAGTCGAGCACGTTCACGTCCTTCGCCGCATGGCGCATCGCGGCGTCAGTGATTTCTTCGTTGCCGAGGCGGATGTTTTCGCCGATCGTCCCCGAGAAGAGGAACGGATCCTGCAACACCACCGCAAAGTGCCGGCGCAACTCGGTCAAATCGTGATCACGCAGATCCACGCCGTCAACAAGGATGCGGCCCGCCGTCACCTCGTAGAAACGCATCATCAGGCTGGTAAGCGTAGTCTTACCCGCGCCAGTGTGGCCGACAATCGCTACCGTCTGTCCCGGCTCGATGGTGAAGGAGACATCCTTGAGAATCCACTCGATGATCGTCAAGATGCGGCCAAATCCGCGCCGCCTGCCGCACCTTGCGCAGCCTTTGCCACAGCGGCCTTCTGCTCGTCCGTGAGTTTCTGATAGGTGAACCAGACGTGCTCGAAATGCGATCCGATTCGATCCGTCGCCGGCCACTGGATGCGCGGGGCTCACGATCTCCGGCGCAGAATCCATCAGCTTGAAGATGCGCTCGCAAGCGGCCATGGCGGCTTGCAGAATGTTGTACTTGTCGCTCAGATCCTGGATCGGCCGCCAGAAGCGCAGCGAGAACTGCGTGAACATGATGAGCACGCCGATGGTAACCGTGGGCGGCAGGTGCAGAACGCCAAACCCGCCGCGCCAAACTACGAGGGCAATGGCGATCGACGAGAGAAAATCTACGGCCGGATAATAGAGCGCATAAGCCAGGATCGTGTCTTTGAAGGCGATCATGTGCTGTCGATTTACGGCTTCGAAGTCCTTGTAGGCGCGTTCTTCGCGATTGAAGAGCTGCACCACGCTCATGCCGGAGACGTGTTCCTGCGTAAAGCTGTTGATACGCGCGATAGCCGTACGCACGCGCCGGTAGCTCTCGCGCACATGATCGACGGAAGATGCGCGTGACGATCCAGGATCAGCGGCAGCACGGCGAAGGCCAGAAGCGCGAGCCACCAGCTGATGGCAAGCATGACGGCGGCCATGATCGTGAGCATGAAAAAGTCGTTGATAATGGCCAGCACGCCGTCAGTGAACATGTCGTTTACCGCATCAACATCCGACGTGATGCGCGTGACCAGCCGGCCCACGGGATTCACATCGAAGAAACCCACGTGCATGCGCTGCATGTGCCGGAAAATATCGCGGCGCAGATCGAACATGATCTTCTGCCCGATCCATTGCATCAGGTAGACCTGGACGAACTGGAAGAGATAGGCCGAAACCAACATCACCAGGTAGATCGCGGCGAGGCGTGTGACGCCGTGCACGGGGCCGGCAGGAAGCAGGCGGGCGAGGGGGCTGGCATTCGCCACCCAATGCGCCACGGCGTTCGATGGATCCTGGTCGGCCGCGTCGGGCGCGAGATAGCGGTCGACCGCCACCATCACGAGGATGGGTCCGGCCACGTCGCACAGCGACTTAAGCGTGACCGCGAGCGAGGCAATGCCGGCCTGCAGCCAATAGGGGCGCACGAAGCGGCTCAGCCGCCGCATCAGGTGCGCGTCAATCACTTTGCCGACCGGATCTTCGTCGGGCTTTCGGCGGGGCTCAGCTGCGCCGGGTTTTGCCTCGGGGTTGGACTCAGTCTTGGATTTGTTCTCTTCTATTTCCGCCATCGGCCAGGTGTGCTTCCTCTTTCATTGTACGAGGAATGCGGCAGAGGCCGGAGGGGTGCCGCAGGCTTGCCGCTGAACGCCGTCTATTCCGCGGATCCGGCCTTGGCCGCGGGCTTTGTCTCGGGTTTGGGCTTTGGTGCTGGCCGCGAAACGCCCATGCTGAGCAAGACAAACCCGAAGCCCTTCTTGAGCGTATCGAGGAAACTCATGGTGCCACTTCCCTTTCGTTCCCAATTCGAACTTGATCTCCGCGGCCACCCGCCGCTCGCGCCTCAATGCGGTTGCACAACAAGCGGCGCCGGAGGCGCTGCCGTCTGCTCGCCGTGCACGATGGCAACCGCTGCAGGCGGTAACGGTCTATTGGCATTGGCCAGCAACAGGCTTACCTGCCACATCTGCGTGTCGGTGAGCGTGTCCTTGAAAGACGGCATACCGGTGAGCCGAATCCCGTTCGCGACTTTCCAATAGGTCTCGCCGGGCGGATCGTCGCTCACACCCACCACTTCGCTGTTCTTGTGCTGCTGCCATAGCCCGGGAGCGCTGGGATACATGTGCGCGCCAAAGCTCGATGGCTTGCCATAAAACCCATGGCAGGCGGCGCACTGGTCGCGGTAAACCACAGCGCCGGCCGTGAGGTTATCCTGGTCGGCCTGGATGGGCGGGTTTCCCGGCATTTCGCGGGCGATGCGCGCGTCGAGCGCCACATGCGTAATCTGCTTCTCCATCGGTAGCGGCGGATCGGCCACAGCCACCGGCACATGTCCCCAGTGGAACCAAGCCAAAACTGCTAACGGCACCAGAATCAGTCCTAAAATCACTCCAAATACGATGCGGCCCATGATTTTCTGCTCCCTCCGTTTCCCGATTTTATCTTTGGGTAATTTTGCAGATCATTACGGCAGTTTACGCAACAATAACAGGTACGCATCCGGAAACGGAGCTAGACTGATGGGGCGCATCGCTTCCCGATCGCCTTCCACCCTACAGTTCACTCCCAAATCCCTGCGCAGGAAAGGACCTCTCCCATGGCAGATTTTTCCAAAATGAAACTCGGCCGCAAGGCCATCAAGACCGACAGCCGTACGCTGATGCTGGCTGACTACCTGACGCCCAGCCTGCCTCCACCACCGCCCGCGATCGATTGGATCAAGGGCATTACCGCCTGGGGCATGATGCTAAACGACACCCTGGGCGACTGCACCATCGCTGGCTGCGGCCACGCGGTACAGGTTTGGACCGCGAACGTCGGCAGCGAAGTGACCATCCCCGACGCAACCATCGAAAAGTACTACGAGAAATGGGATGGCTACAAACCCGGCGATCCCTCGACCGACAACGGCGGCGTGGAGCTTGATGTTTTAAATGACTGGAAGAAGCAGGGCTTTGACGGCCACACGCTCACAGCCTTTGCCGACCCCAAGCCCTCCAGCCTCACCCAGGTACGCCAGTCGATTGCGCTCTTTGGCGGCGTCTACATCGGCCTGTCGCTGCCTGTGACCGCGCAAAAGCAGGACGTTTGGGACGTCGTCCTGAACGGCGGCGCCAATGCCCAGCCCGGCAGCTGGGGCGGCCACTGCGTATACGTGCCTAAATACGATCAGAACGGCTTTACCTGCATCACCTGGGGACAACCGAAGACCATGACCCTGGCCTTCTGGAACGAGTACTGCGACGAGGCCCACACCCTGCTGAGTCAGAACTGGCTGGCTGCCAAAGGTTCGCCCAGCGGCTTCGATCAGGCGCAGTTGCTGGCCGACCTGAAGGCGATTGTTTAACGTCTCAGTTGCCGCTTCGCTCCTCCGCGCGTCAAAACAGAGCAGGTCAAACAGAGCAAGTCAGCGGACAAACCCCGGCCCAGGGCTCCCCCCAACTGGTTTGAAGATGTTTTAATACCAATGGGGGGAGCGCATCGGCCATTTCCACCCCAGGAAGCAATATCCGCTTCCTGGAGCCCCGAATGTTTTGGTCCGCTCTCGTACTCCCGTGGAGGAATCCCGATACCGATGCACTCTTTTCGTCGTCTCGCCCTTTTGCTGGCGTTCGCATTGCCGGCCATGCCAGCCGCATTCGCACAAAGCTCTGGCACTCCTTCATCGAGCACCACGCCGGATCAAAGCCAATCCGGAGATCAGAGCAGCTCCAGTCAGCAATCTGCCGCAGAATCCCAGGGGCAAATCAACGTCCAGGCGCGCATCAAGCAGCGCCGCGAACAGCGCCGCGCCACGGCAATTCATGACGCCTACGACCACAAGTGGGAGACCTACGCCGATGGGGGCTACCTGCGCTTCACGCCCGGCCCCTCGCTGCAGCGCACCACTTTTTACGCGTGGGAAACGGGCCTGACCCGCTTCTCCAGCGAGCGGCTCGGTTACACGCTTGACGGCCGCGGTTACACCGGAATCGCCTATGTCGGCATCACTCCGTTGAGCCAGGGCGCTTTCACCCGGCCGCAGATCAGCATGTACAACGTGCTCTTCGGACCCATCTACCGCTTCTACCTGCAACCCAAGTACTCCATTGCGGGACGTGTGATGGGCGGCTGGGCCTACGGCAACTTCACCGGCGACACCAATGGCGAAGGCTCTCTTTGTGCCACTCCCGGCAACTGCCTGCTCTATCCCACCGGCAGTACCTTTGCCGCTACCGCCAGCGTCATCGGCGAATACAATCTGACCCCAAGCGTTGCCTTCAAACTCGCGCCAGAGTATTTCGCCACCGGTTTTGGATCGACCGTGCAGGGCGCCTTCGGCTTTACAGGCGGAATTGTCTACCGCTTCGGTAAGCAATAACAACGGGCGCGACCGACAAGTACCGCCGGTCTCCTGACCGGCTGTAGCGGGGGTCTCCGGACCCCCGCATTGCGCGCGGCGCAGATATCCGCTGACTCGCCGAATCGCCGGCTCACAGCATCGATCCTTCTCCATCCCCTATAATTGCTCCCGCCATGAAAAACACACTTTCACGTCGTAGCTTTTTGCAATCGTCCACACTTGCCGCAGCCTCCGCCGCTCTCGTCAGCGCCACACCCGTGGTTGCTGAAGCCATTCCTGCCGCGGGGAAGCCCTCGCCCGTCCGTCTCGGACTTGCCAGTTACACATTCCGCAATTTCACACGCGCGCAACTTCTCGGCTTCATGAAGCAGCTCAACCTCACCGATCTGAATTGCAAGGACGTGAAGGATCATCTGCCCATGGATCCCGCACTCGAAGCACAGGCGCTGGCCGACTACGCAGCCGCCGGCATCAAGCTCCACGCCGCGGGCACCATCTATTTTCCCAAAGACGAAGATGACGACATCCGCTCCAAATTTGAGTACTGCAAGCGCGCGGGCATCAACGTCATCGTGGCCGGCGATCCCGCTCCCGCCACGCTGCCGCGCATTGAAAAATTCGTGCGCGAGTACGATATCCGTCTCGCCATTCACAACCACGGTCCCGAGGACAAGATCTACCACTCCCCGTTCGACGTGCTGAAGATCGTCAAGGACATGGACCCCCGTATCGGCTGCTGCATCGACGTGGGCCACGCAGCGCGCGCCGGTGCCAATCTCGTCGAAGCCATCCACGCCGTCGGACCGCGCCTCTACGACATGCACGTGAAGGATCTGACAAGTTTCGAGAGCAAGGAAAGCCAGGTTCCGGTGGGCGAGGGCATCCTGCCCTTCCGCGAGATGTTTGAGGCGCTCATCAAGATCGACTACAAAGGCTACGTCGATCTCGAATATGAGATCCACGCCGACGATCCGATGCCGGGCGTGATCGAGAGCTTCGCATTCATGCGCGGCGTGCTCGATGGCATGGGCTATCTGACAAAGACCGCGAGCTAAAAAGCCGTCATCCCTGAGCGACGTTGGCCGTGCTTCGCGCGGCCAACCAGTCGAAAGCCTGCCCTGAGCGGAGATCGCCAAGCGATCAAAGCCGAACGGGGACCTGCGATTGTTCTTGCCTTTGCGTTGATTACTGGCCCGCCGGGGCTGCTTTCTTGTGCTCCACAAAGATGTGTGCTTGATGACAGTTCACACACGTCGCGCCCTTCATGAATGGATCGGACTTCAGTTGCGCCACCTGGTCGCTATGACAGCTCTCACAAGTGCTTAACCCCGGCTTGCTCGCGAAGTCCTTTGCTGTTGTCTCGCCATGGCACACGGTGCATTCCACACCGTTGGCGGCGTGCGGGCTGGCTTTCCACTGGTCATACACTGCCTTGTGGCAGCTGGCACAGGTCTCTCCGGCTGGAATCAGCCGATGCATGATATGCGTGGGTTGATCCTGCTGAGCAATGGCAGGTTGGACGGCGACAGCCAAAACCAGAAAAGCGAAAAGGGCGGAACTGAACAAAAACGCGCGGAAAGTATTCACAATCGGATCTCCTGAGCAGATGCCGAAGTATCGGCCCGCCAAGGTATGCCAATCTGTGATCCCGATCACGTCTCACCGGAATCCTGAGCGAGTCCCGGCGTACCGGGGCGAGTCGCAAGCCTGCCCTAAGCGGAGATCGCGCCGCGATCGAAGTCGAATGGGGACCTGAGCCTTCATTCAAGACTCGCTCCCATCCCACACCACTTCCGCCAGTTCACAGAGCTTTCCCCAGCAGAATTCTCAGCGCTTCCACGTATTTCGCCAGCGCCTTCCGCCCTTTGACCGTAATGCGATAGAGCGTTTGCGGCTTCCGTCCCACAAACCGCTTCTCCATCGCCACATACCCAGCCTCTTCCAGCTTCACCATCTGCACGCTCACGTTGCCGTCGCTGGCTCCGGTCTTCTTGCGCAGCCAGGTAAAATCTGCCTGCTCCGATGCCAGGAGCAGCGACAGCAGGGCGAGGCGCAGCTTGCCGTGAATGACCGGATCGAGTTCGGGCAGATCGTCAGACGTTTTCATTTGCCCGCCCGCCGCCCATACGCTCTAAAGCCATCGCATACAGGCCGAACAAAATCATGCCGAAAACCATCTCCACGAACATGATTCGTTCCACACCTCCATTCGACCGGACGCAGAACGCCGCGATCGCGCCCGCCCACCAGATCACCGCGACCAGGCCCTGCATGCGCCAGCGCAGAATCACGGCGCTGATCGCATGCGCCATTCCAACGATGATGAGGAGCGCGGCCACATACGAGTACTGCCACGTCAAATGCCGCACCATTGCGCCAGTAATGTAGATTGTCAGCGCTATGCCCATCATCCCCCAGACCCCTTCCACGCTGCGGCAGCGCAAGCCTCTAACGCAGCTTTGCCGGCGCCCTTGCAAAGCACGGCCGAGAAGCGTAAGCACCGCCCCGGCCACGAGACAAATAGGCCACGCCCACTGCCCAACCCAGAGCGAGTCCGGCTGAAAATGGCGCCAGCTCATGGCTGCCAGGTCCACCACTCCCCATAAAACGAAGATCCACCCGTAGTGCGCTGTAAACCGCCGCCCCTCTGCGACCATCGACTCCATTAACTCGATGCGCTGCAAAATCTCCTCGCGGCTGGCGCCGTCCTCGGTTCCCATGTCAGTCATTCGTCTTCCCTCCATAAAGTACTTTATTTTATGAAGTCAGTATCGTCAAGAACTTTTTTGGAGTTTCTGATGAAGCTACTTATGCCTGTGGAATTGGTTCAGGATCAGGTGGTGTTCAACGAATTGGCGACAAATAATCGCTGCCCCACCCTTTCCCCTGTTTTTTGGGGGGCGAAAGGATGGGCAGCACAAACTTCAACTCAACGCGGTCGTCCTGAGCAGGTCCCGGCATGCCGGGACGAGTCGAAGAACCCACGTTTGTCTTTCGTACAAAAGTCGATTAAGAGATCGGAGCCAGAATCAAGGTTCCATCGTCGACCGCAAACATCCCAGACCATTGGCGGTTGCTGACCTTGAAAATGTCAGGGCCGCCGGCTCACATTTATCCGGCGGCCCTAATGAACGCGGAAGGACGCGTTACTTTACGCGGATGACTGTGCGGATCTGGAACGTCGAGATGTTCACCAGAACGTAGTTGCCATCAACCATACGCCATTCGTAACCGTTTGGCGGGGCGCTCAGGTGGTACTGGCGGTAATCGACTTTATCCCCGCGATCCCAGTCTTCGTGCTTAATGATTGCGCCTCTCCTCCATTCCTTGTGCTCGACGTAAGAATGGTTGTCATGATGGTCCTGGGCAATGGCCACGCCGCCCATGAGACTTGTGGAAAGGATTGCGAGCGCTAAGATGCTGTGCAGTTTTTTCATGATGAACTCCTCAACTGCTAGGATGCTCCGCGGACAGGTCGCGTTGTTCGTGTTCCGGCTGGATGTCCGGCAATTCGTCCCCGCTGATTCCAGCGGTCGCGGAACGCAGCCTGCGCGGCGCGAATGGGCGATCGATCGACCGGAACAACTCAATGAACGCTGCCGACAGCTCGAGCAGGGACTGTCAACGGGTGTTGCCATAGCTGAGGAAGAAGCCGGGCGAGATCGCTCTCGACCCGGCATCCATCGTGCGAGAGAAATTCGACTCTCCCTCCCAGCTGCCGAGCCACGCTCTGCACAAGTTTAAGTCCCATCGATTCGCTTCGAGAGGCATCGAAGTTCGCCGGCAGTCCTTTGCCGTCGTCATGAACCACAATGCGCACGGTTCCTGGAATCATCCGCGCGGATACGAAAATCTTGCCTCCCCGACCCTTTGAAAAGCCGTGCTTCAGACAGTTTGATACGAGTTCGTTCACCAGCAGACCCAACAGGATAGCGTTGTCGATCGAGATCGGAATCTCATCGACATCCATCTGCAGTTGCACTCGATTGGCTCGATCGGTGTAGGCGGCAATGGCTCCCTCGACAATTCCGCGAAGGAACGAGGGCAGCGTAAGGCCGGCGAGTTCAGGCGATTGATACAAGCGCTCATGAGCCGTGACCATCACGTCGATACGCTGCACAGCGGCCGCAATCACACCGCGGCCGTTGCCGGAGATGATCGCCCGTGATCCCATTTTCAGGAGGCTTTGCACTACTTGCATGTTGTTCTTGACCCGATGGTAGACTTCGCGAAGCAACACTTCTTTCTCTTCCAGTTTTCTGCCGACTGTGACCAACAAGCTTTGAACCTTTTCCTTCTCGGCACGCAACTCATCGGCGATGGCCTCAAGCTGCCAGGTTCGCTCCCTTATGCGACTCTCCAGTTCCAGTGAAGACCTCTTCTGCTCATCCTCAAGCATCTTCTGTACCGTAATGTCGCGCGTGATCTTGGCGAATCCGCTAACTTGACCGTTGGGTCCGCGGATGGCGGTCAGAGTCACCAAAGCCCAGAATTTTTCTCCTCCTTTGCGCTGACGCCAGCCCATGGCCTCGAACCGCCCATCGCGCCTGGCGGCGTCCAGTTCCTGCTTCGGCACACCGGCTGCGACCGCATCCGGAGGGAAGAACATGGAGTAATGTTTCCCAAATACTTCTTCGAACTCATAGCCCTTGAGTCGTTTGGCGCCCGCGTTCCAGCTAAGTACCCGCCCTTCCACGTCGAGCATGTAAATTGCGTAATCGGTCACATTCCGCGCCAGGTGCATCATCGCAAAATCGCAGTTTGGGAACGCGCCGGGGTTGGGACAACGCGGAGTTTCGATGATTTCATTGAGATGCTGAGACGACATATCAACCTCCTGTGGAAAGCGCTGGCTACCGGATGGAACGCGGATATGACTCGATTCGCGCGACGCAGCCATTTCAGCCGTGTTGAACCGAGGAGATGGGGCGGTTGCCGAAAGTTTGAGTCCTGGCGAGGGAAGCATCCATGATTTCCTGACGCATCCTCTCGGTCGCGTCTCGCAGTGCGACCACATGACCGCTGGGCCTGCCTTCCTCCGATTCCAGGGATCTCACAGAAAAATCGACCATCATCCGCTCCCTGCCCGGAACAAAAAGAGACCAGCCAAATTCCTCGATAACCACCGCTTCTCCGCGAGCGGTTGGCAGCGGGACGGGCCGTTCCGAGATCTTGTGCAATTGAAAAACCTCAGTCAAGAGCATTCCGCGCGCGCGCAAGAGCCTCAAGCCTGCCATCTCCTCGGCAGCCCGATTCATGTATTGAACGATGCCATCGGCCGAAAGCAGAACCATGGCTTCGCGCACTCCCTCAACGGTCGTCGACATCAGTTGGCTCGATTTCCTCAAGTCTGCGTCGACTGCTGCCTTGTGCAGCGCTACGCTCACAGTTGCCTGCAGTTCCCGGCTCTTGAAGGGCTTTGTGAGGTAGCCATACGGCAATTCTCTGGCAGCTCGAGCCAGGATCTCCTTGTCGGAATACGACGTAAGAAATACCACGGGAACTTCATAAGCGTGCCGCAGGAGCCGGGCCGTCTGGATCCCGTCCATGGAGCCGTCGATTTTGATATCCATCAGCACCAGGTCGGGCCGGCATTCTTCAATCGACATCAACGCAGCATCAGCCGATTCGGCCAGCCCCGTTACTTCGCATCCAAATTCTTCGAGTTCCTGTCGAAGATCCAGGGCCACAATGGCCTCGTCCTCTACGATTAATAACTTTCCAGCCATGTCGTCCCCCTCGATGAAATTTGCGCATCCGCCGGTCGCTGTCTGGATCGGATTCCAAAACAGACCTAAACGGTCGGCGCGCTGTTTGTGATTATGCTCGATAGGTTGAATCCTCCCGGCTCAAAATCAAGCGACTGCGTCACAACGCGCAACCGTCGTTCCCGATTCCGGCCGTCTTCCCAAAACGGAAAGATCGAATCAAGACTCTTTAGTTTGTTGCTGGACAAAATTGCAAAGCCTCAGCGCTCGACGATTGCGCACTTCAGCAAGCTCAGGACTGGTGGGCCGCTCACGCCACCGGCGACGGCGGCGTGAGCGCCAAGGATGAGGAAGAAGACGATCCGGCCAGGGCAGACGACCCCGCCGAGAACGACCCGGGGGACGCCGAGGACGACGCAGAACACGCCGCTGGCAATCACGCCGCACGAGAGTTCCCGGATCCCTTGCTCCCGGCTCTATTGCAGAATCGGAATGCCGGCGATGCGCTGCTGCCACTCTGCCGGGCCGGTCACGTGCACGCTGGTTCCTTTCGCATCGACGGCCACGGTGACGGGCATGTCACGCACTTCGAATTCGTAGATGGCTTCCATGCCCAGGTCGTCAAAGGCCATGAGGCGTGAGCTGCGAATCGCCTTCGAGACCAGATACGCCGCGCCGCCCACGGCCATCAGGTAGACCGCGCCGAACTCGCGGATCGCGTCCACGGCTTCAGGGCCGCGCTCGGCCTTGCCCACCATGCCGAGCAGGCCGGTTTCAGCGAGCATTTGACGAGTAAATTTATCCATGCGCGTGGCCGTGGTCGGTCCTGCGGGGCCGACGACTTCGTCGCGTACGGGATCGACCGGGCCGACGTAGTAGATGAAGCGATTGCGGAAGTCCACGGGCAGCTTCTCGCCGCGCTTGAGCATGTCTGTCATGCGCTTGTGCGCGGCGTCGCGGCCGGTGAGCAGTTTGCCGCTCAGTAACAGGACTTCGCCCGGCTTCCACGTCGCCGCCTCTTCGCGAGTTGTGGTGTCAAGGTTCACGCGTCGCGCGCCGCTCACGTCATAGGTCAGCTTCGGCCAGTCGTCGAGCGACGGCGGATCGAGAAACACCGGACCCGATCCGTCAAGCACAAAGTGCGCGTGGCGCATGGCCGCGCAGTTGGGAATCATGGCCACGGGCAAATTGGCCGCGTGCGTTGGATAATCGAGCACCTTCACATCGAGAACCGTCGTCAACCCGCCCAGTCCCTGCGCGCCGATGCCGAGGCGGTTCACCTTGTCGTAAAGTTCGAGGCGGAGTTTTTCGGCGGTGGTCTTCGCGCCGCGCGCCTTGAGGCTCTGAATATCGATTGGGTCCATGAGCGATTGTTTGGCCAGCAGCATGGCTTTCTCCGAAGTGCCGCCGATGCCGATGCCAAGAATGCCCGGCGGGCACCAGCCCGCGCCCATCGTTGGCACGGTCTTCAAGACCCAATCCACCACGGAGTCGGAAGGGTTGAGCATGGTGAACTTTGACTTGGCCTCCGAGCCTCCGCCTTTGGCTGCGACGGTGACATCGACCGTCGCGCCGCGCACCAGTTCGACGGCGACGACGGCCGGCGTATTGTCGCGCGTGTTGGTGCGCGCGCCCGCGGGATCGGCCAGAATGCTGGCGCGCAGTTTGTTGTCGGGATCGAGATAGGCGCGGCGCACGCCTTCATCGACCATCTGCTGCAGGTCCATGAGTTCTTCGCCGGGGCCGGATTCAAAGCGCACGTCCATGCCCAGCTTGACGAAGGCATTTACGATGCCCGTGTCCTGGCAGATGGGCCGGTGACCCTCGGCGCACATGCGGCTGTTGATGAGGATCTGCGCCATGGCGTCGCGCGCCGCCGGCGATTGCTCGCGCTCATAGGCCTGGGTGAGCGAGGTGATGTAATCCGCCGGGTGGTAGTAGCTGATGTACTGCAACGCCCCTGCAACGCTCGAAATAAAATCTTCCTGCCGGATGACGGTCATTTCAGAGGATGCTCCTCGCGTTCAAGATTAACGGACGGATGGCTCCCGTGTCCCGGTGCGCGAGGAGGATGGTCAGAGGTCAGTGGTCAGTGATCAGTGGTCAGTCGTCAGGGGTCAGGGGAGAGTGCGAGTGTGGGTGCGAGTGTGGGTGTGAGTGCGGGTGCGAGTGTGAGTGTGCGTGGATCTGTCCCGCGCGCTCACACTCACACTCGTGATCAGGTTCAGGCGTGCGTCTCGCGCCGCGTCTCACGACGCGCATCGGGGGGCGCGTTCAACTGCTGGCGCAGGCTGCCGGCCAGGTCCGCCACCATGCGCAGCCGGTCGGCTACGGCGGCGGGTACCCCTCCCCCGTTCAGCGCCAGTTGCGAATGCAGCAACAGGCCAGCGACCGTGGTCTTCAACTCGGTCTCGATGGCTGCCGCGGCGGCCCGGCGGGCCAGCGTCTGCTCGCGCTCGCGGCGACTGAGCGCCGCGCGGATTTCGCGGATCAGCCGCGCCGCTCCCGAGACGGCAAAGTTGATTTGCATGGGGATGGCCAGGCCGGCGTTTTCGCAGATCTTTTCCGCGGCCGCCGGATCGCACTCGGCCAGCGATTCATCGATCACCAGGGCCAGAAACTCGCGGCGCCGCAACGCAGCCAGCGCAGCCCTGCGCCCTTCCGCCACTTCGACGTCCATGCCCAGCTGCGCGCCCACTACGGTGGCGCAGTTGCCTGCGCCTTCGATTCCAGTCACCATCAGAATGCTCATATCCCAGCTCCTAGCTCCTAGCTCCCAGCTTTTAGCCAATTGTCTTCAACCTCTAGCTGTCGAGCATTTCTTTGCCTTTACGTGCCTGAATCCTGCGGGAGGAATGCCATCGCGCATCCCATTCAAGATCAAGCTAGAGGCTAGAAGCCAGGAGCTAGAAGCTGCATCTTTATTCCTCGTGCAGCGGGTCGGCGATGCCGTACTCCTTCAGCTTGCGATAGAGCGTGGTCTTGCCGATGCCCAGCAGCCTGGCGGCCTGCAGCTTGTCGCCGTTCAGGGTGCGGATCGCGCTTAAGATGGCTTCGCGCTCCAGCTCGGCCAGCGTCTTCAGCTCCGGTGCGCCAGCCGTCGCGGGGCCTTCGCCTGTGGCCGCGGCCACGAGCCGAGCTTCCAGGCCCCTTTGTTGCAATTGGGTGGGCAGGTCGCCCAGGTGCAGCACCGGCCCGGAGGAGAGCGCGCACGCGCGTTCGATGGAGTTCTCGAGCTCGCGCACGTTGCCCGGCCAGTCATGACGCATCATGGTGCGCAGCGCTTCATCGCTCAGAGTGAACTTGCGCCCGTGCTCCCGGCTGATGCGATCGAGAAAGTGCGCAGCCAGAAGAGGAATGTCCTCGCGCCGGTCGCGCAGGGACGGCAGCCGCAGGTTGACCACGTTCAGGCGGTAGAAGAGATCCTTGCGGAAGCTGCCGTTCTCGACCATGGCAGCCAGATCGCGATTGGTAGCGGCCACGATGCGCGCTTTAATGGCAACGCGATGCGTGGCGCCGACCGGCCGCACCTCTTTCTCCTGGAGCGCGCGCAAGAGCTTGGCCTGCAAGTCAATTGTGAGCTCGCCGATCTCGTCGAGAAAGACGGTGCCGCCTTCGGCCGAGACCAGCAATCCGTCCTTGGAGCGATTGGCTCCGGTAAAGGCGCCCTTGACGTAGCCAAAGAGCTCGCTCTCGATGAGCGTGGGCACGAGTGAGCCACAGTCGACGGGCAGAAACGGCTTTTGCGAGTTGGGGCCGTAGGCGTGGATGGTCCGCGCCACCAGCTCCTTGCCGGTTCCGCTTTCGCCCAGGATGAGAACGGGATGCGTGCTCTGGGCGACTTTCGAAAGGATGCGGTAGATCTTCTCCATCTCCGCCGAGCGGCCGATCATGGAGCCGAGGCCCTCGGAGAGGCGCAGCCGCTCGCGCAGCTGGCGCGTCACAGTGTCAGTAGTGTGGTTCTGCGCGGCACGATCCAGGACCGTCGACAGCTCGTCCATGGCGAAGGGTTTCGTCAGATAGTCCGAAGCGCCGCAGCGCATGGCCTCAACCGCCGCGTTCACCGACCCCGTGGCCGTCATGGCGATGACCGAAGTGTCGGGGTAGAGCAGCTTGACCTCGGAGACCAGCTCCAGGCCCTCGTTCGACCCGGCGGGCAGATTCACCAGCAGGATGTCGGCGGTGTGGCCGCGCAACAGACTCCGCGCCTGGGCCAGGTCCCCGGTGCTTTCGACGGCGTAACCCAGGCTGGCCGCGATCTCCGCGCACGCCGAGCGCACCGCCGCGTCGGCATCCACCACCAGCAGGTGCAATCGAACCACCGGCTCGGCGAGTTGTGGTATGAACTCCATGGCCTGTGTGTTGAAGACTGTATTTAGCATTGTATTCGCCTCTTGCGTGGTTGGAACATCGTTAAGTTCGAAGAACAGGTTTCAGGTTTGAGGTTTCAGGTTTCAGGTGTCAGGCATCAGCTTTTCTCTGTTCCCTGCTCCCTATTCCCTATTCCCTGCATTGCGCACCGGGAGCTCGAGGGTGAAACAGGCTCCGCCCTGCGTCCGATTCGATGCCGTGATGCGTCCGCCGGCGCCTTCGACAATGGAGCGCACAATGGCCAACCCCAGCCCGCGATGGCTTTGCGGCCAGCTGCCGCCGGGCGATCCGTTGGTCTCTGCTTCCTTGCCCCGCGAGGTGTATCCGGAGGTGAAAATCTTGTCGAGAGCCGCCTCGGGAATGCCCGGCCCATTGTCCTCCACGGTGAGCGCCAGGCACGGCGCCGCGCCCTGGGTGGTCTCGCGCTCGCACAGGCCGATGTGAATGCGGCCATTCTGGGTCTTGCCTTTGGGCATGGCCTCGGCCGCGTTCTTTACCAGATTGACCATCAGCCGGGTCAGATCCTCGCCGCTGAGGCGCACCGCTTGCGCGCCGCCGTCGGTCTCCATGGTGACAATGATGGAAGGGCCGGCCAGCGCGGAGAGCAGATTGCGGTTGGCCAGCAGCTCGGCGGCAAAATTGGAGATGGGAAGCGCGGGCAGAAGATCCCAGCGCCGGTTCCGCTCCTCAGGCATCGAGTTTGCGGCCGGACTCCGGCCGGAGCCTGCGAGGGCGCCACCTGCGGCGTTTCCCCCGGCCCGGGGAACGATCATTGGATCAGCGGCGCTCGTCGGCGCGGTCCTGCGCCCGGCGTTGGCTTCGAAGTTGGCCTCAAAGTTGGCCTCAAAGTTGGTCTCAAGGAGGGTCTGCGCGTTGCCGCCTGGAAAAACGTTGGCATCGAGCGTTACCAACTTCTCGACCAGCCGACGGCTGGCCGCGGCCACCAGCCGCAGCTCGTGCGCGTAATGCGTGAAGGAGGTCGCCAGCACACCCGGCTCTTCCAGCAGATCGCAATAGAGCCCCAGCGCTGTGACCATGTTGCGCGCATCATGGGCGACTTCCGAGAGGCTTTCGCCCCGGCCGTGCAACGTGGCCAGAGTTTCGACCACCTTCTCTACCCGCCTGCGCTCGACGCCATTCCAAGTGCCGTTGGTCCTGGCCGTTGTCACGACTTGTTCGGTTTGCTGCATGGCCCCATTCCTTTCAAGACAGTGGACGGTGTGAGTGCGAGTGTGACCCTGAGTGCGAATGTGACCCTGAGTGCGAGTGTGACCCTGAGTGTGAGTGTGACTCTGGGCGCGAGTGTGGTTGTGCCTGTTGCACTCGCATTCGCACTCCGCACTTTCCCTTGGTCCCTGTCTTTCCGCTTCCCATCTCTGTTTAACTGCCGGAGGTTTTGTCCTGTTTATATACACGCCGCGTGCCAAACTAGAACGCAGAGCTTAAGTTCCTGATAAGGGAAGGGATTGAGATCCTTCATCCAGGAGATCAGGGCCGCGCCTCAGGCCGCAAACGTCCCGAAATGGAACGGGGCAACGATGCAATTTCCTATTAAGTAACGTTGTTTCATCGGGTTGGCGCACGGTTCCCCTTCTGGCACTTAAAGCGCTGCGATTCCCATCTCGGAACGGCTGGCCTCCCGACCTCCCGTGCCAGGCTCGCTCCCTTACAATCCCTGTATGCACGCGTCTCTTTCGGCCCAGCGTCTCTCGCCACCCTCCCTGCGTCCCGGGGGCCGCGGCCCCAGCCAGCTTCGTTCGCTCACGCTCACGCCCGGCTTTGTGCAGACCGCCGAAGGCTCGGTCCTGGTCTCGCTGGGCAACACGCGCGTACTCACCAACGCCACCATCGAACAGGGCGTTCCCGGCTGGCTGCGCAACTCCGGCCGCGGCTGGGTCACGGCCGAATACTCCATGCTGCCCCGCTCCACCGTCACCCGCACCCCGAGAGAAAGTGAGCGCGGCAAGATCGGCGGGCGAACGCATGAAATTCAGCGACTGATCGGCAGGAGCCTGCGCTCGGTCGTGGACATGCAGGCACTGGGCGAGCGCACGGTGATTCTCGACTGCGACGTGATCCAGGCCGACGGCGGCACGCGCACCGCGGCCATCACCGGCGCGGCGGTGGCCCTGGCCCTCGCGCTCAACGCCCTGGTCAAAGCCGGAACGCTCAAGACCTCGCCGCTCAAGCAACTGGTGGCGGCCACGTCGGTGGGCATTGTGGACGGCGCGGCGCTGCTCGATCTCTGCTACGAAGAGGACTCGCAGGCCGAAGTCGACATGAACGTGGTGATGACCGCCGATGGGGGCCTGGTCGAGACGCAGGCCACGGCGGAGAAGGGGTCCTTTTCCCGCGCCGATCTCAACGGGCTGATCGATCTGGCGGAAGCAGGTCTCAAGGAGATCTTCGCGGCGCAGCGGGCGGTGCTCAAGAGCAGCCAATAGCCAGTAGCCAATAGTGAGTGGAAAAGCCGGCCCTCCTTAGAATTTCAGCTGCGCACGCGGCACGGCAAAGAATTGCTGCGCCGCACCGTGCAGGCGGTGAATCTATTCCTGCAGAGCAGCATTGTCTGCGCATTCTGCTCGCCGGAGAATGATTCTCATGCCCAAAAAGATGACAGCCACCGAACGCGATGCAGCCCTGCGTCAACACCTGCTCGACCTGCTCGCAGGCGGTCAAGCCCACGCCACCTTTGATGCTGCCGTCAAGAACCTTCCCGCTGCCCTGCGCGGCAAACGCCCCAAGGGCGCAGAGCATTCGCCGTGGGAGGTGCTCGAGCACCTGCGCATTGCGCAAGGGGACATTCTGGACTTCACACGCAATCCCAACTACCAGCACCTTCCATGGCCTGAGGGCTACTGGCCCGCCACGGCCGCGCCGCCAAATGAGAAAGCATGGGACAAGAGCGTGCGCGCCTTCCGCCGCGACCTCAAAGCGATGTCCGACCTGGTGGCCGACCCCGCCATCGATCTCTACGCGAAGATTCCTCACGGCAACGGGCAGACCCTCCTCAGAGAAGCGCTCCTCGTCGCCGACCACAATGCCTATCATCTCGGCGAACTGGTGCTCCTGCGCCGCCTGCTGGGCGCGTGGTGAGAAGGGACTAGTGTGAGTGTGAAGTGTGAGTGTGGTCAGGAGTCGCCGCGCACACCACTGTCACACTCACACTCGCACTCGCACTGTTTTCTGCTATTTCAGCACCACACTCAGTGCCAGGGTCCCCGCCAGTCCGGCGAGCGACAGCACCGTCTCGAGCACAGACCACGTCGCCAGGGTCGCTTTCACATCGATTTTGAACAGGGACCCGATCAGCCAGAATCCCGAGTCATTCACATGGGACAGCAGGATGGAACCCGCGCCGGTGGCCAGCACCAGCAACTCGGGCCGCACGCCCATCACACCGGCCATGGGCGCGAGAATGCCGGAGGCAACGGCGAGGGCCACGGTGGCCGAACCCATTGACACGCGCACCGCGGCGGCCAGTGCCCAGGCCAGAAGCAAGGGAGGCATATGCGCGTCCATGGCAAAGGTAACCGCAGCCTGGGCAGCGCCCGAGGCGCGCAGAACCCCGCTCAACCCTCCCGCTGCAGCCAGAATCACCAGCGGGCTGGCGATAGGCGCGAAGGAGTCGATAGTCAGCCGCCGCAGACCGCCGGAGACACGATACGCAGGCTCCTGCACCCTGCAGCCCAGCGTAGCCAGAGCCACCAGCACGGCCAGCACCATCGCCACATCGGGATAACCGACCAGATGCAGGAGACGGTTGGGCAGAGTTCCCTTTGCGGCGACCGCATCGGCCCAGCCCCCAGCCAGGATCAAGGCGACAGGCAACACGATCACGCCAAGAGCAAGAAATGCTCCGGCGGGAGCCGGTGCGGCATGGCCCGCTAGCTTCGCGGGCGGCGCGCTGACGCCGGCTCCGTTGGCGATCTCGGTTTTCGTCGGCGCCGTTTCCGGGGCCGGCGCACCGAAGACTGCATCCTCAGGAAGCGCTTCCCTCAGATAGCTTCCCGGCCGCTGCCACATGCGAAGCAAAACCGCGTAGAGCACAGGGCCGCCCAGTATCGCGGCGATCACGCCCACCACCAGACCCCACAACATGACGGGGGCGAGCGCAGCATGATATTCCGCAGCCGCCAGCAAGGCTCCGGGATGGGGCGGCAGCAGGCAGTGCATGGCAGAAAGCCCCGCCAGCACCGGCAAGCCGACCAGCATGGGCGGTCTTCCGCTACGCCGCGCCGCATCCGCCACGATCGGCATCAACAAAACCAGTCCCACTTCAAAGAACACCGGAATGCCCACCAGAATTCCGAGCAAGAGCAGCGCCCAGGGCAGTCCCCTTGTTCCACAGCCCTCCACCAAAAGTTTGCCCAACGCGGTTGCCGCGCCGGAACTGGCCAGAAGCTGCCCCAGAATCGCCCCCATGCCCAGGATGATGGCGATATGCCCCATCATCTCGCCGGCCCCGACCGTGAAGGCGAGAGGCACTTTGTCGAGGGGAATGCCCGCAGCCGCGCCCAGAGCCAGGGCAGCCACGGAAAGGCCCAGCGCGGCGTGCAGCCGCAGCCTTCCCACCAGAAGCAGCAGGAGCGCAACAGTGCCGGCCACACAGGCCAGCAGGTAGGCGTCATGGGCGGTCGCAAGGGCAGGGTTCACGGGCCGATTATAGCGGCAATTCCTTACTCCCAAACGATTGACTTCCCGAAACTTAGGCCCCGCCTCAGATGATGGGAAACGGTTTCAACCTTTTCTGCCGATGATTCGTCTAGCAAATGAGGGGTGGAGCACGTCTCCACGACCCAACGCTCGAAGACCGTGGAGCATGACATCGTATGAGAAGTGAAAGCAAGACGCGTGGCTTTGCCGTGCTGGAAGTTCTAGCCCTGGCGGCATTTCTGCTGGCAGCAGCATCCTGCGCGCACGCGCAGGTGATGCGCTATCTCGGCAGCATTACCGCCATCAATGGCGACACGTTGACGGTGAAGACCGACGCCGGCGATGTGCACCAGGTCCAGGTTCCCGCCGCCGCGTCACTCAAGCGCATCGAGCCGGGCCAGACCGATTTAACCAAAGCCGAGCCTATCGATTTCACCAGCCTCGCGGTGGGCGATCGCGTGCTGGTCACGCTCAATCCCAATGTCACCAGCGGCACGCCGCAGGCGGCGCGCATTATCGCCATCAAGCAGGCCGACGTGACCAAAAAGCAGGAGGCGGAAAATGCCGCCTGGAGCCAGGGCGTGCATGGACTGGTAAAGAGCGTCGATGCCGCCACGGGCGTCATTGTGGTGACCACGCGTCAGGGACCCATCACCAAAGATGTCACCGTGAATACGACTGCGGCGACGGTGCTCAAGCGTTATGCGCCGGGTTCGGTGAGTTTCCTGGAGGCTCAGCCCGCGCCCATCACCGCCATCCATGCCGGCGATCAACTATCGTCTCGCGGAACCAGAAACGCCGATGGAACCGCATTTGCGGCCGATGCCGTAGTTACCGGCACGTTCCGCAGCATTCCTGGAACCGTGATCTCCGTCGACACTTCCGCTTCGACCATCACTGTCAAAGACTTGTCCACCAAGAAGCCGGTCACTGTCCGCATCGCTGCCGATGTGGAATTGCGGCGGCTCGATGACAATATGGCGACCATGCTCGCCACGCGGCTCAAAGGCAATGCAGCGGGCGCTGGCGGGCGCGGGGCAAACGGCGGCGGCGCGAATGGCGGCGGACAGCGCACCTTTAACCAGGGCGGCCCGGGCGGCGGAGCTATGAACCTTGAATCCGTCCTCGAACGCGCGCCACAGATTCAGCTGGGCGCCCTCAAGAAAAACGATGCGGTGATGATTGTGGCCACCGAAGATGCTTCGGGCCTGAATGCAGTCAAGCTGCTCGCCGGAGTTGAACCGTTGCTCGAAGCTCCCGAGGCGGCGGACCTGCTTTCCAGTTGGAGTTTGAGCTCGGGCGAAGGCGAAGCGGCCCAATAACGGAATTCGTACTTGTCATTCATACCTAAGTGAGGGAATTGTGTATTCAAAGTCGTATTGCTTGATCGCATTTCTGATTTCCGCTGCCCTGGCTCTGGCAACTGCGGCCGCCAACGCGCAAACGGCGCCGGCTCCCGCCCCGCAAACACCGCCAGCCTCCGCCCCGCAGACAACGCCGGCTCCTGATACGCAGACGGCGCCGGCTCCCGCCCCGCAAACGGCACCCGCGACTCCGGCTCCTGCTTCACAGTCCGCGCCTGCCTTGTCGACTCCTGCGGCTCCGGCTTCCGCCCAGACGACTCCTGCTCCCGCTTCAGCCACCACAGGCCTGCTGCGCGGCCACATTCTCGACCAAACCGGCGCGCTTATTCCCGGCGCGCAGATCACCGTGACTACCACCAAGGGCGTCACCGTGGGAACCGGAACGGCGAGCGCAGCCGGAACTTATGTGGTGCGCGGCTTGCCAGCAGGAAGCTACATCGTGCAGGTCACCTACAACGGCTTTGCGCCGTTTGTCTCCGAGCCCATTCCGCTGGCCGCGGGGCAGTCGAAGAACATGGAGATCAAGATGGCGGTCGAGACCACGCAACAGGAAGTGGTCGTGACTGACGAGAGCGGGCCTACCGTAAGCACCGACGCCGACGCCAACGCCAGCGCTATTGTGCTCAAAGGCTCTGACCTCGACGCGCTATCCGACGATCCCGACGAACTGTCAGAATGAACTGCAGGCCTTGGCCGGTCCTTCGGCAGGCCCCAATGGCGGACAGATTTACATCGACGGATTTACCGGCGGAACACTGCCGCCCAAGTCGGCCATCCGCGAGATTCGCATCAACCAGAATCCTTTCTCCGCGGAATTCGACCACATCGGCTACGGGCGCATCGAGATTCTGACCAAGCCCGGAACCGACGTTCTGCATGGGCGGGGCTTCCTGCAAGGCAACGACAGCTCCTTCAACACCGGCAACCCGTTTGCTCCGCCTCCGGCATACCACTCCATCCAATACAACGGCACCGTCAGCGGCTCACTTAACAAAAAGGCTTCGTACTTCCTCAGCGTTGAGGGCCGCGACAATCCCGACGCCAGCATCTACACCGTCGGCATTCCCATTCAGACGGCGGGCAGCGGGCCCTTCTTCATTCCCACGAACTCGAGTGGTGCCGTCATCAACACAACGGGCGCTATCTATAGCCCGGCTTCGCGCATCGAAGTTTCGCCGCGGATCGACCTGCAACTGGGCCAGAAAAACACGCTGACACTTCGCTATCAGTTTGAAAGCGGCAGCACCAGCGGCAATTTCGGCTCCACCTCGTTGCCTTCGCAAGCTACCGGAAACACCACTTCGGAGCATTCTGTTCAGTTCGACGATACGCAGATTATCAACGACCGCATCGTGAACGAGACGCGGTTTCAATATCGCCTCGCTCCCACGGACAGCACATCAGTAAGCACCGCGCCAAGGTTCGGTGTCGGCGGATTCTTTACCGGCGGTGGAAGCAGCAGCCAGTTGTCCACCGACCGCTCCTCGCACATCGAGTTGCAAAACATCACAACCATGACCAAGGGCACGCAGGCCATCAAGTTCGGCACCTGGCTGCGCGACAACCGCGACGCCAACACCTCCAGCGGCGGTTTCAACGGCAGTTTCACTTTTGCCGACTTGAACGACTACACAGGTGCAGTGAACAACTTCAACACTCCCGGGTTTTGCCCGGCAGGCGGGCCGGTCACGAGCGAGTGCGGCAAAACCAATCTGCCCATCAAGATGACCATCACCACAGGAAACACGAAGTATCTGGGCAACGTCTTCGACGCCGCGCTGTTTTTCCAGGACGACTGGAAGGTGAACAAGTTCCTGACGCTTTCCGGCGGCCTGCGCTGGGAATCGCAGAATCATGTCGCCGACCATAGCGACTTTGCGCCGCGCTTCGCCTTCGCTTATGCGCTCGACGGCCATAAAAAAGGCACCGTCGCAAAGACCGTTGTCCGCGGAGGCTACGGCTTCTTCTACGATCGCTTCCAGATTGGCAGCCTGATGGACCTCGAAGAGAATCACGTCAGCAGCTCGCCCAGTCAGCAGCAGTACGTAATTACCAATCCGACCTGCTTCAATCCCGTCAGCCTGGCCAACATCAGCATGGCCACGTTGACTGCCTGCAATGGCGGCACGGCCCCCACGCTCCAGACCCAGCAGTTTACCCAGCTCCTGCCCAGTTACCACTCGCCCTATGACGAGCAATTGGGACTCAGCCTCGAGCGGCAGCTTACCAAGGTATCGACTCTTACGTTCACTTACTTGCACACCTACGGCGTGCACGAGATGGCGACGCGCGACTCGAATCCTTATCAGAATTTGCCTGGGACTTTCACCTACGGCCCCGGCACCGGACCGCGCCTGAACTCGAGCTTCGGACCCGTCGATGAAATTTATCCCGAAGCCGTCTTCAAGCAGAACCAGCTGATCGCCAACCTCAACGCCCGCTTCACGCCAAATTTCAGTGTCACTGGTTTTTACACTCTCAACTTCGCCAGCGGCGATACCGGCACGGCATCGAACTCGTACAACCTGAAGCAGGACTACGGACGCGCCGCCTTCGTAAGGCGAAATGTGGTATTCCTCTTTGGCAACTACTCCGGCAAGTGGGGCATTTCTTACAATCCGTTTCTGTTTGTCCAGTCCGGCAGGCCCTTCAACATCACGACCAACACCGATCTGACCGGGGACAATTTCTTCAACGACAGGCCTTCCCTCGCTGCCAATTCGTCTTCTTGCAGCGGGAATCCGCAATACGCGCAAACCAGCTTCGGCTGCCTCGACACGATCCCGCAATCGGGAGAGGCGCTGCTGGCCCCGAATCTGGGCGACGGCCCGGCCTCGATCTCAGTCAACCTGCGCGTCAGCCGTTCCTGGGGAATTGGACCCAAAGTTGAATCGCCGGCGGGTGGGCGCGGTCAGCGCGGCCAGGGCGGTCCGGGCGGCGGTGGCGGCTTTGGCGGTGGCGGCTTCGGTGGACCTGGCGGCGGTGGTGGCGGAGGGGCCGCGGCGGCGGTGGTGGAGGCGGTGGCGGCTTTGGCGGAGGCGGCTTCGGCGGTGGTGGCCGCGGCGGTATGTCGAACACCGGCCGCAAATACTCTTTGACTTTCAGCGCTCAGGCCCTGAACCTGTTCAACGACATCAACTACGGAACGCCGAACGGCAGCGTGGTGCCGACCCTCATTCCCGGGACTGCTACCTACGGCCCCGGAAGCCGCTTCGATAAGTCCACCAGCCTCGCCAGCGGACAGTTCGCATCGCCGTCCGGCTCCGCGTCGCGCCGTATCTTTATCATGATGGCTTTCCAGTTCTGATTGGAGCAGGCTGGCGCAACATCGGGGGCCGAAGCAAGTTGCTTCGGCCCTATTCCGTTTTCGGTCGCTAATGGCCAATTGCAATACCGCGCCTATGAGATTTAGTCCCGAGTCCCTTATTCCCTGTTCCCTATTCCCTGTTTGTAAAGCTCCTCCCACGCGTCGGCCACTGCATCGATACTGAACTGGTGCTGGATTCGCTCGCGCGCCGCTCTTCCCTCCAGCGCCGCCTCGTTTCTGTTCCGCTGCATAGTTCGCACCATTGCAGCCGCGAGAGCCTCCGGGTCTTTCGGCGCCACCAGCATGCCTCCATCGCCCAGCAATTCGCGCACCCCACCCACATCCGTAGCCACAACCGGCTTCTCCATGGCCATGGCCTCAATAATTACCTGCGGCAGTCCTTCCCAGGCTGAAGCCAGCACGAATCCATCGGCCGCGTCCAGCAGCGCGGGCAAGTCGCGCCGCAATCCCAGAAAGAGGACCTTTTCGCGAACGCCCAAATCATCGGCCATGGACTCGAGTTCTTCGCGCGCGCCTTCGCTTCCGCCGCCGGCAATCCACAGCCGCGTGTCGCTGTGCCCTTGGACTGCCATCGCAAAGCTGCGCAGCAGGTTCGGATAATCTTTCGCCGGCGCGATCCGCCCCGCGCACAGCCAGACGAAGGAGGAATCGGTGCCCGCCTCCGTGCCTATCGCCGCCCGTCTCATTTCCTCTCGAGTCTTCGCGCGGCGCTTGGCATCAGGTGCAAACTCCTCGGTATCGATTCCAGGGACGCGCACGGAACACTTATGCTTTGGAATCGCTTTCAGGCGAACAAATCTGTCCGCCGCGGCCTGGCTCACGGCCACCGTGCGCGCGCTCCATCGATCCGTCACGCGGTACGCCAGCATGCGCATCCAGCCACCTTCATATACGTTGTGCACGCTGGATACGACCACCGCGCGCGGCACGCAAATCGCAAGCAACCGCGCCAGCATGTTGGCGTGAAAACTGTGACTGTGCACCAGGTCCGGCCGGAACTCGCGCAGAAAATGCCGCCCGCGCCGGAATCCCGCCGCCACGCTCACCGGATTCTTGCGCATGTCGAGATAGACCACCGGAAGCCTCGTCGGCCATTGCTCCTGCAAACGCGGCATAAGCGCGAGCAGCGCCACGTCGTGCCCCCGCCTGGCCATGCGCTCGGCCACGGCCAGAGCCAGCTTCTCTGCTCCGCCCATGCCAAGCGAATTGAGAACGGTCACGATGCGCATAGGGCCCACACTTTGCTGAATGAATTGAGTGCAACGATCATAGCCCTTCTGCAACTGTTCGTAGGTGAGCCAGCGCAGCCATGCAACCCCTTTTGAGCGCCTTCTTAACCTCTTGCCTTATCGCGAAATCACCAATTCCACCCTCCTTGACGCGGCAAGCAGCGGCGCGCGAAACCCCGAAATCTGACGAGAAAGCTCATTTATTTCAAAAGAATCCCTTCGAAATTTTAGGAATTGGGCTGTACAATTCCCCCCAAAGGAGATTTATGGCCGGAGACCAGCAAATTACGTGCAGCGATTGCGGGCAGGATTTTACCTTCACCGCAGCTGATCAAACGTTCTTTCAAGAACGTGGTTACTCGACCCCAAAACGTTGCAAGCCTTGTCGGCAGGCAAAGAAAAACGATCAGGGGGGATCCGGCTACCGTTCGGCTCCTTCACAGGGAACTCCTGTGATTTGTTCAGGCTGCGGTCAGCCCACTACCGTTCCTTTTGAGCCGCGAGGCGATCGTCCGGTTTATTGCCGCGATTGCTACGCGGCGCGCAAAGGAAGCGGCGGCGGCGCTTCGAGAGGGCGCGACCGCTAATAAAGAAAGCGCCCGGCTCCGGAGATCTTTTCCGCAGCCGGGCCGCAACAGTTCACAATTTCCCAGGGCAAGGCTTCGCGGCGGTCGAGATTCGGCCACGTATCTCGCAAGGGCTCTGTCGAGGGTGAACGTTTGCCCTTCTCTCCTCGCATTCACGTTTGCAACGAACCCTCCACGCATCGAAGTACAGCTTCACTAGAACTAATACGGACGCGCGAATTCGTATCCAATTAGTCCCCGGATAGACAGATACTGCGCAGCCCGATAAAATACCGCTCACGGACCCCTCCCGGAAAAGGACGCTCTAGCCTAATGGCCTCCCAACTCTCGTTTACAGGGTTCGCGTGGAAGAATCTCTGGCGCAGGCGACTCAGGACACTTTTAACGCTGGTCGGGATCACCATGGGCATCGGCGCCTTCGTGGCCCTGGTGGGATTCTCGCGCGCCTTCGAGCACGAGTGGATGCGCATGTATACGAGCTCCGGCATCGACATCGCGGTCGTCCAGAGCAACATCCTCAACAGTTCCATCGATGAGTCCCTCGCCACAAAAATCAGCGCCGTTCCCGATGTCGCTCAAGTGGCTCCCATGATCTTCAATCTCATGGACCTGACGCCGGAGGTGAACGCATTGGTTTACGGCTGGCGTGCCAACTCCTTCGAAATCGGTTCCCTCACCCTTCTCTCCGGCCACCGTTTTCACGATGGAGCGCCGGAGATCCTCCTTGGCGATTTGCTGGCCAGTAATCTAGGAAAAAAGGCTGGCGACATACTTCCCATTCAGGGCACAAATTTCACCGTGGTCGGCATTTACCATGGAGGCTCCGCGCTTGAAGCCGGCTCCGTTATTATGCCGCTCGACCAGATGCAGATCATTGCCGGCATGGAGGGGAAGGTCACCGCATTTCACGTCAAGCTGCGCCCAGTGCCCGCCGGCGAATCTTACGAAGAGTACGTCAAGCGCGCGTCAGTGGCCATTGAAGCCGCTCTGCCCGGTACTCGCGCGTATCCCGCCGCCGAGCGCGCCGCTAACAACCAGATTGTCGTTCTGGCTCATTCCGTGGCCTGGGGCACATCGGCCATTGCGCTGCTCATCGGGATTCTCGGCATCGCCAACACCATGGCCATGTCGGTCTTCGAGCGCACGCGCGAAATCGGCATCCTGCGCGCCCTGGGCTGGAAGGGTCGCCATGTCATCCTGCTCATCCTTTCCGAGGCTGCGGCTCTGGGATTCGCCGGCGGCGTGCTCGGCATCGGCGTCGGATGGGGCGGGTTGCGCCTGCTCTCCACTTTGCCGCAAACCGCCAGCATCGTCTCGGCATCGGTTTCGCCGTTGCATTTGCTCGAATCGCTCGTCATCGCCATCGCCTCCGGCCTGCTCGCCGGAGCCTATCCGGCGTGGCGCGGCGCGCGGCTTTCCCCGGTGGAGGCGTTGCGCTATGAGTAGCCCCATTGGCGCCCGCGGCCCAATTGGCGCCGGCAGCCCCATTAGCGCCCGCGGCCCAATTTTGGAAGCGCGCGGCCTCGTCAAGAGCTACGACGAAGGGCGTATCGAAGCTCTGCGCGGCGTCGACGTGAAGATCGATGCGGGAGAATATGTTGCCATCAGCGGCCCCAGCGGCAGCGGCAAATCCACGCTGCTGCATCTGCTCGGCGGCCTCGATACGCCGACCGAAGGCCAGGTCCTCTTCAACGGGAGCCGAGCTGGGCACGGCCGTCGATCTCGACACGCTACCGTTCGCACCAGGTGGGATTCATCTTCCAGGCCTTTTATCTGTTGCCCACGCTGCGCGCCGTAGAAAATGTGCAGGTGGCCATGCTCGCGCTGCATGAGAACGCCAACCATCGCGCCGAGCGCGCGGCCGGCCTGCTTGAAGAGATGGGCCTTGAGGCACGCATGCGCCATTTTCCCAACCAGCTCTCTGCCGGCGAGCGGCAACGCGTGGCCATCGCGCGCGCCCTGGCCAACAATCCCAGCCATGCTGCTGGCCGACGAGCCCACCGGCAACCTCGACAGCGTAAACTCGGCGCGCACCATGGAGATCCTGAGCAGCATTCGCGAGCAGCGCGGCATGACCATGATCGTCGTGACCCATGAAAACGACATCGCGGACGCAGCGCCGCGGCACATTCGCATTCGCGATGGCAGGATCGAATCATGACGCGATCATGAGGGCGCTGCGGGCTGCGTGGATCGCCGTGCTGGCGCCGCTGCTGTGCGCGCAGACGCGAACTTGAACGATCTGCTCGCGTCCATGCGCAAGCGCATCGAAACCGCCGACTTTCGCGCCACCGGGCATCTGGTCTGGGTGCGAACCGAACGGGACGCGCGCTCAGCTATCCCATCACCATCAAGGCGCATTGGTTTCCCGGCGTGCTGCGCGAGTTTGTGGAGATGGGCGCTGGACCCAAGACATCGGGAAATGCGCCTTCCGGCGAGAACCTCGTAACGCATGCGCTTCTCGAAATGCGCCCCAACGGCCAAAGCTCCATCTCGATTGCGCATCCCGGAGACAAATCTCCCACCGTTCTGCCCGTTGAAAAATGGAGCGAGGGCCCGCTCGGCCCCGGCTTCGGCTATGAAGATCTCCTCGAGGAGCAATATTTTTGGCCGGCCAGACTTCAGAGGGCAACGCCAAGTTCGGCGCCCGCGATTGCGTCATCGTCAAAAGCACGCCCGGCGCCTCCGATCGCACGCATTACGCACAGGTGAAAACCTGGCTCGATCCCACCATCGGGTTTCCCGTTTACGTCGAAAAAACCGTCAAGCAATCCGGCGCTGTGAAGGAGTTCACTTACTACGGCATTCGTCATGAAGAAGGCGTCTGGTCGGCGCACCAGGTCGAAGTGAAGGTGCGCGGCCAGTCCGGTTCCACGCTGCTCATCCTCGATCGAGGCAGCGCCAAGGCAAATCTCACGCTCGCCGATTTCAACCCCGCACTGCTCACGAAGTTCTAGGTACGCTATGCACGTCGATTTTTTGGATTCTCGCATCCGTTGCGCTTCTGGTTTTCGCCGGAAGCGTTTATCAATAACTCGGCAGCCTCCGCGACCGCCGCATGTACACCGGCCACGGCCGCTGGGTGAGCATCGGCAGCAAATGCCGTCTTTACGTATTTGAAGAGGGAGAAGGCGAAGCGACAGTTCTCTTCGAGTCCGGAATCGGCGCCACGCATCTCAACTGGCGCGGCATTCAGGACTCGATTGCGACGCTTGCGCACACCATCACGCTACGATCGTGCAGGCCTGGGTTGGAGCAGCCCCTGCTGCACTCCGCGCACGCCCGGCAACATTGCCCGGGAGTTGCACCAGATGCTCGCAACCGCAGGCTTCCAGCCGCCTTACATTCTCGTGGGCCACTCCTTCGGCGGCCTGGTGATGCGCCGCTTCGCGCTGCTCTACCCCGAAGAAGTCGCCGGCGCTGGTGCTTGTCGATCCCATGCGCTGCGGAGAATGGCCGCCGCTCAACCCCAATCGGCAATCGCAGCTCGATCTCGGCAAGCGCCTCATCCGTTACGCGCTGCCAGTGGTGCGCTGCGGCTTGGCGCGTCTGCTGGTCACATCGCTCTTCGGCCGCCCGAGCAAATTCTCCGATCACATTGCCGGCGCTGCAGGCGCGCACCCGCGCCATGTTCTGGCCCGCATCAAAACCGAAGTGCGAAAAATGCCGCGCAAGGTGTGGCCAGCGGTTGCCGCGCACTGGTCGCGACCCGGTTTTTACGCCGGGCTGCGCAGCCACATCGATTCCATTCCCGCCACGGTGAGAGAAATGCACATGGCCGAGCCCATTCGTGGCATTCCCATCACCGTGCTTACGCCGGGAAGAGCCGCGCCTCTCACACAAAATCAACTTGATCAAATCGGCGATTCTGTCCAGTCAGACCATCGCACTGAACAGCGAGCATTGGATTCATCTCGACGAACCCGATCTCGTGATGAACGCCATTCGTGCGATGATCGGGGCCCCGCCCATCGCTGTTGCCGCAGAGGCCGAGCCCATGATGGCCTTCGTGGCCGATCCTGCGCTGCCGAAGACGCTCCATTTCTCGCTGTTTCCCGCTCCGCGCGCTGAAGACCTCTTCGCGATAACGAGGTTCGCAGTTCATAGTTCAGAGTTCTCAGTGCGTGGGCCGCTGTGAACTACGAACTGTGAACTATGAACTGTGAACTGGTTATGTGATCTTCACGCTCTTGCCGCGCGAAAGGACCGCAGCCTTGCGGCGGTCTCTGCCAGCTTCGAGGCGTGGTCGATCTTCTTCCAGAAGCCAATGAAGTAATCGACCGCCGAGATCACGGAAATCAGAGCCGTGAAGTAAATGGCGGCGATCGCGTACCACTTCACCGGAATCACGATAAGGCCGATCTGCCAGTGATCCCAGCGGTGCGCCAGAATCGCGGAAACCACGGCGACAATCTGGACGACGGTTTTGAGTTTGCCCAAGCTCGCTGGCCGTGATGGTGAAACCTTCAGACGACGCGATCGACCGCAATCCGGAGATGAGGAACTCGCGGCCGATGATCACGACCACGATCCAAACCTTCACCACTTCGGGGTTGTAGGCCACCAGCGCGACAAACGCCGCCGTCACCATGATCTTGTCGGCCAGCGGATCGAGCAGCATGCCCATGGTCGTGATCTGGCCGCGCTTGCGCGCCAGATACCCATCCAGTCCGTCGGTGATCGACGCCAGCACAAACAGCACCGACGCAACGATCTCCTGCGTCCCTCGGGCCCCTGCCACGGAAAGTGCGGCGAGAGAATCCACAGGAAGAGCGGGATCATGATGATCCGGCTCATCGTGATGGAGTTGGGCAGATTCATGCGCGCGGCCACGCTTTCTGGTCTCTGGTGGCGTGACTACCATTATTGCACCGGCAGCGGCTACGCGCGTCGGTGATCGACGGCAAACAAATGGCGGAAGAAGCCTGCGCTTCCCCCGCCCCGATTACTTCCGTTACCGGTTGCCTTACGCGTAAATCCCGCGCTGCTTGATGGTGAACGCCACGCGGTCAATGGCCAGCATGTACGCCGCGATGCGGTTGTTCACGCCGTGGGCCTCGGCATAGCGCACCACGTCGTCGAAGCTGTCGCGCAGAATGGTTTCCAGCTGCTCGTTTACCACGGCTTCTTTCCAGAAGTACCCCTGGCGGTCCTGCACCCACTCAAAGTAGCTGGCCGTCACGCCGCCGGCGTTGGCCAGAATGTCGGGCACGATGAAGATGCGCTTCTCGGCCAGAATCTCATCGGCCACGGCGGTAGTGGGCCCATTGGCGCCCTCCACCACAATCTTCGCCTTGATCTTGTCGGCGTTGCGGCTGGTGATCACGTTCTCCGTCGCCGCCGGAATCAGGATCTCGCAATCGGACACCAGCAGCTCCTCGCTGGGCATGGCTTCGGCGCCGCGGAAGCCGAGAATGGTGTTGTTGCGGAATCTTGTAATCGAGCAACTGGTGGATATCGATGCCCGCGGGGTTATAGAGCCCGCCGTCGCGCTCCGCGATGCCCACGATCGTGTAGCCGCGCTCCTGCATCAGCCGCGCGGCATTCGATCCCACGTTGCCGAAGCCCTGAATCACCACGCGGCAGCCTTCGACGGCCATATTCAGGTAGCGCAGGCTCTCGTCGCAGACCACTTTCACGCCGCGGCCCGTCGCCTCAATGCGCCCCTGCGAGCCGCCCATAGTTCATCGGCTTGCCCGTCACCACGCGGTCACGGTTTGCCGCATGTGCATGGAGTAGGTGTCCATGATCCACGCCATGGTCTGCTCGTTGGTATTCACGTCCGGCGCGGGCACGTCCTTCTCCGGCCCGATGAACTCGATGATCTCCGACGTATAGCGGCGCGTCATGCGCTCCAGCTCGCCGCGGCTCATCGTCTTGGGATCGCAGATGACTCCGCCCTTGGCGCCGCCAAAGGGAATATTCACCACCGCGCACTTCCAGGTCATCCAACTGGCCAGGGCGCGCACTTCATCCAGCGTCACATCCGGCGCGTAGCGGATGCCGCCCTTGCACGGGCCGCGCGCGATGTAGTGCTGCACGCGAAAGCCCGTGAACACATCGATCATGCCGTTATCGAGCGTCACCGGAAAGTGCACGATGATCTCCCGCGACGGCGAGCGCAGCACCTTCCACAGTCCTTCGTCCAGATTCAATTTGCGCGCGGCAAAATCGAACCGCGCGTTTTGCGCTTCCCAGGGATTGATCTCCTGATCGAGCGTTACATTGGAGGATCCAGTTGCCATAAAGTTCTCCGTCTCCTGCCGCATTTCCGGTTCTACTGGAGCCGGAATGCTGCCCCATTCATCCAGAGTATCCGTGCGGCGGCCAATCTGTCAGGGATTCCGCGACCGTGGCCGCCTCCCCGCGCAATTCCGCCATTCAGCGCGGCAGTGCGTAGGGAGGGTCCAAACCCGTCCGCAGTCCCAAACCTCAGTGAGTCTAGGCCGGTCGCCGGTCCGCGTCAAGCTGCGCCGAACCCGGTTAAGAATCGCCGCGCTGGCTGGTTCCCGTTGCGCCGGCCGATTTCCGAAATGGTGCCCGAATCGGGGCCTGAAGCGGGAACACCCCCGCAACAGCGGAATCCCGCGAGCAGTTACACTGAAGCAGTGAAAGCCTCTTCCCGCTCCGCCCAACCCTCGCGCAAGGAGTTTCTGGCTCTGGCCCGGACGCACACGCTCGTCCCCGTTTGCCGCACGCTCATGGCCGACCTCGAAACCCCGGTTTCGGCCTTCCTGCGCGCCGCCTGGGGCCAGCGCGAGTGCTTTCTCCTTGAATCTGTCGAGGGCGGCGAGCAGGTCGGCCGCTACACCTTCATCGGCTTCACGCCCTTCAAGCGCATCGTGGCGCGCGGCCGCGAAATCGCCATCACCGAAGGCCGCAAAACCACCCGCATGCAGGGCGACGTCTTCGCCGTGCTGCGCGACGCGCTCGGTGGCCACAAGCCCGCGCGCCTGCCGGGCCTTCCCCCGTTCACTGCTGGCGCTGTCGGCTTCTTCGCGTACGATGCCGTGCGCCAGATCGAGCGCCTGCCCGCGCGCGCCAAAGATGAGCTCGGCATTCCCGACGCCTGCCTGCTCTTTTTCGACGAGGTGCTCGCCTTCGACCATGTGCGCAAGGAAATCTGGCTCATCGTGACAGCCGATGTCTCGCGCGGCAACGCCGCTGCCGCCTACGATCGCGCCGTCAAGCGCCTCAACAAACTGGAAAAGCACTTGAGCCTGCCCTTGCCCGAACGAGAACTCAAAAAATCGCGAAAGCACGGCAAAGCTCACGGTTAAATTTCGTACCAGGAAGAGCGAGTTTCTGGCCGGCAGTCGCGCGCACCAAGGAGTACATCCGCGCCGGCGACGCCTTTCAGGTGGTCCTTTCGCAGCGCTTCGATGTCGAGCCCGGCGTCGACAGTTTCCAGGTCTATCGCGCGCTGCGCACCGTCAATCCCAGCCCCTACATGTTCTTCCTCCGCTTCGATCCGGATGGGCCGCTGGGCACAGCTGCAGCGCCGACGCACTCGTCCAAAAAGTCAAAAGGCTCGGAGCGCCCCTGGAGCTGGCTGGCTCCTCGCCCGAGCTGCTGGTCCGCGTTCATCAGGGCAACGTGGAGTACCGTCCCATCGCCGGCACGCGCCCGCGCGGCGCTACCGAGAGCCGAAGACGACGCGCTCGCAGAAGAAATGCTGCACGACGAGAAGGAGCGCTCCGAGCACGTGATGCTGGTCGACCTGGGCCGCAACGATGTGGGCCGCGTCAGCCGCTTCGGCAGCGTCAAAGTCGACAAGCTGATGTTCGTCGAGCGCTACTCGCCACGTGATGCACATCGTCAGCTCCATCGAAGGCAAACTGCGGCCGGACCTGACCGCTGTCGACGCGCTCCGCGCCTGCTTCCCTGCCGGCACGCTCTCCGGCGCGCCCAAGGTCCGCGCCATGGAAATCATCGAAGAGCTGAGCCCGCGCGCCGCGGCACCTACGGCGGCGCTGTCCTCTACGCCGATTTCTCCGGCAACCTCGACTCCTGCATCGCCATCCGGTCGATGCTTTCGATCGGCGGCAAAGGCTACGTGCAGGCCGGCGCAGGCATCGTGGCCGACTCCGTTCCCGAGCTCGAGCATAAGGAGTCCATCAACAAAGCCCAGGCCGTCATCCGCGCCATCGAGCGCGCGCGGGAGATGTAATCGCCTCTATCGATCAAGACCAATATTGCGGAGACTTCTATTTCGGATCGCGCGGGTTTTGCAGAAACACCACATAGCCGCGAAACCACGGACTCTCCGCGATATAGTTCGGCGCATCCCAATTGCCGCCCTGGATCAGTCCAATTTTGAAGGGCAGGCTCAACCGGCTGACGCGCGGCAAATAGGCGGAATAGTTTTCTATCGTGTGCCGCCCCTGGTAGGTCTGCACGACGACCTCATCCACGATCCCGCGCAGTTGGTTCACTTGGTCGGAGTCGACGTGGCTGCTCCAGTCCATGAGGCCCGTGATGCCGAGACGATAGTTCGACGGCAACTGCTGGCGCAACCCTGCAAGAAAATCCACGTATTCATCGAGGTGAAGGGTGTGCGCGTCAAAATCGATCTGCACGCCGACGACATGATTTCCAGCCTGCTGCCAGCGGCGTAGCTGCGCGAGCAGGATGGCGTATTCGCGCGGCGTCCAGTGCAGCGTATGAACGCGATAAGCCAGCCAGACCTCGACCGGCAGGCCGTGCGGCACCGCGCCGCCCTGGGCGATAAAACGCACCTGCGACTCGTCGCCGCGCCTGGCTTCGATTTGCCCCTGCAGCACATAAACAGTGCGCGCCTGCTTCAACACCGGCTGCGGCGTAACGCCGCTCCACAACCAGAAGGCGTCATACTGCGAAGCATCCACAGTGCCCGCGGCAATGCCCGGCGCCGAGAGCACCGCGCCCAGGCAGATGAGGACTATGCGCTTCATCTCTGCTACCAGTAGTACTTCGACGCCTTTGCCCAGGTGCTGGCTGCGTATTCCTTATGCAGCGTTTCGAACCATTGCTTGCGCGTGCTTGCTGGAATGTTCTGCTTGCCGCACCCGTTATAGCCGGAAGGCCCAAAGCAGTTGACGGCGCGATAGAGCGCGTAGGCACGAGCGTCGGCCGCCGCCTGCGTTTCGGCAATCACCTTGATGTAGCCATCCAGACGCGAGTAATTCGTGACTGGGAACATGGAGTCGCTGCCCCCCAGGTCGCCTGCAACCGGCGCGTTGTCCTGGCCGTCTTGAACACCGTTTAGCCTCACCAGTTCGCCAATGCAATTCAGACTCTTCGCATCGCTTCCATCTCGCTGCAATGTCGCGGCGATCTCTCGCGGCAAAGGGCACTGGTAACCTTCGTTCTTGTCTGGGGCAACAAACGGTACCAGCAGCGTCGGGCGGAAGTTTCGGCACCAGCGCCAGATCAGCTTGGAAGGCCTGGTATTTGCCGCCCGTGAGCTCCTTATAAAGCAGCGAATACAAAGCAGCGGCGGCTACGTCCGTATTCTCCTTCGGGTCCTTGATGCGCTGCCGCAGAATCTCGGCACTGGCAATGTACTCCACGACGATGGTGCGGATGGCCTTGTCGCGAATCGGCGATGCAGGCGCAAAAATGCGATCGACGTGTCCCGTGTGCACCTCAAGCCGGGCAAGCGCCATTTGCAACTGCTCATTCTGAAGCGGCATTTTGGCCAGCGGCAACATTGCCAGCAACAGCGCGCGCTCGGCGTCGTATTGTTTGCTCGCATCCATCGCCAGAACGCGCAAGGTCTGCTGACTGAAAGCAAAGTAATTCAGCGGCGTAGAGGGAAGGCTCGGCAGAAGCGCCAGCGCCTGGTCCGGCTTGTCGTCGATATAAACGTGAAAGACAGCCAGCAGATAGTTATAGAGGGCCGGGTTTTTCGCGAAGCGATCTTTTTGCGCTTCAAGCTGAGCCAGAGTGAACGACGATCTCGAGGTTGCGCCCGGAGCCGGGTCGTCTCCCGATCGCATATTCATCAAGTCGAGAATTGCCAGGAATTGCGGCGACTGAATCTGGTCAACCGTGACCGAGTCGAGTAGTTTCGCATCTGCTTCCTGCACCAGCTCGAGCAAGCTGACGTTGTTCGAGCCCTTTCTGGGAATTCGCAAAAGCGCGATCGAAAGCTGCAGCCAGTTGCGTCCGGTCGTTGCCGAGCCAATACACGCGCCGCAGCAATCCCCGCGCCGACACCGCATATATTCCCTGGGGATAATCTTGGAGATAGGAGTTAAAGGCGTCTTCAGCGCCCTTCAAATCTCCTTTGTCCACTTTGGTCAGATCCAGTTGTCCCCAATCTCCAAACGCCCCGCGCGGCGCACTGTTGAGGAACGTCCGCGCCACCATGTATAGGGCCGTCTCCTTCAGCCATGGATTCGAGCTGTTCTTAAGGCTCGTAAAATCGTTCGCTGCCGTCGCGAAATCGCCGGCATAGAATGCATTCGCGCCTGCGATGTAGGTGAGAAAGTCGCGCCCCACGGCGGAGTGGATGCCCTCAGGCGCTTTCCAGTCGGGATGCGTACCTGCATCACAACTGGTCATCAAAGCGCCACGGGCCGCAATCAGGATCGTAGCTTCGTCTTTCGGCAGGCCGGCATCCGCATTCACAGCTTTGGTAAATGCATCCAAGCCTTCGTCGGAACTATTGCAGCGGCTGCCTTCGCCCTGCGCATAGTCATTCGAGTTCGCTGTGGCGTTGGCGTCGCCGGCGTTTTTGGCAGCGCCCGGTTCGCTGGGCACCCAATCGTCGAAATCGAAAGGAACAAGCAGAAAATTCCGGCCCACTGGGTATACCGGCGACGTCGTGTCCAGCGCTCCCGTCAGCTTGCCGGCATCGATCAGCAAAAGCTCCAGGTTCAGGCGGCTGTCGTTGGACGGGCTGAGGAAAGGAACGCTGTTGCAGTTCTGGTAGGTTCGAAACAATAGATTCCCTCGCGGCGCGTCGCAGCCGTAATCGCCGCTGGCATAACATGCTGAGCTGAAACCGGCCAGGAAAATGAACCCCAGAACACAGTGCTTGCGTCGCATGGCATCTCCCTGCCCTACACAATACAGGAATAAAGTGCCGCAGAAATTGACAGGGAACGCCGGCCCTCACTCTCTGCGAGCCTTTCTCACTCCGCCCCAAAAATCTTCCGGAAGAAGTGTCCTATCCTGCCGAAAAACCCTGGCTTCTTTTGCGTCATGGGAGCTTGGGGCGGAGGCGTCGCGCTGGCAGGCGGCGCTGCTGGGACGGTTGTTGACGGTGCAGCGTTTTGCGATGCTTGATCCGTACCGTTGTAGCTCAGCGTGGTGGTCGCGCTCGCAGCCTGCGCCGGCGGAGCAGTAACCACTGGAGCCTGCGCCGCACCGGGCGCGAGTCCTTCGCTCTGCGCCAGTGGGAACTCGTTGCCCTCGGATTTCACCGGCGTTGGGCACCCGCAGGGTTCCTTTTCCTGGTCGACAACTGCCTGAAGGCTGCCGTGCTCAAACATCACTCGCTGCCCGGGCTGCACGCGATACAGGCCGCCCTCGAAGACGCTGCTGACGACCACGTAGGGTGCGTTGGCGCCTGCATTGTCCACGCAAGTGTCGCCGTGCTCGCCGAGCCGCACCTTCAAGTCAGTCGCATTTGGGCCGCCGATAAGAATGCGGAAGTATGGCGTCTGCAAGGTGTCCGCATTTTTTTCGCGCGCCGTGCTCGCTGCAAAACTCATCTCCACCGCGCCGCGATCGAGCGCGATAAGCAATCCCGGCACCTCGCCGGCCGGGGCACTCGAGTCAGCTGCAAGCTTCACAGTGCTTGAGGCGCACACGCGCATCGTTCCCCGGTACGGCAGCGTGACCTCGGCCGTCGCCGCTCCGGCGCTGATGCTGCCGCTGCCCGTCAGGTACGCGCGGCCGTTCCACGCCTGCAGCGGCCCAGCCACATCGACCGCCGCGCCCGGAATCGTTTTGTCCAGCGGAACAATGGCGACAGGAGGTGTGTTGAACGTCGGCGCCTGGTCGGACAGCGCGGTCTGGGGCTGCGCGGCCGGCTGCGATGCAGTTCCACCCGTTGGCGCGTTTTCCGGAATTCCCGGCGAAGCTGCGGCTGGCGCAGTCTGCGCGGGCGCATTGTCCGGAGCCTTTGCCGGCGCGGTCTGAGCATGGATCGCCAATCCGGCAATCAGGAACACGCACAGGTTGAGAATGCCTTGCGATTTTCCCGCGAGCACGAGCGCACGCGCGCGCAAGAGGCCCGTACAGCGAGTTGTCGCCCTTGGCGCGTCGTGCATAGCTTACATATCCAGAAAGTTGCGGATCATTTGATGGCCACCCTCGGTCAACACGCTCTCGGGGTGGAATTGCACGCCCTCGACGGGCAACGTGCGATGCCGCAGGCCCATGATGACGGCCCCGTTCGCTTCCGTGGTTCGCGCCGTCACCGTCAATTCGGCGGGCAGCGATTTCTGTTCCACGATGAGCGAGTGATAGCGCGTGCAGGTGAGCGGCGTGGGCAACCCCGAGAAGACGCCGGTGCCGTCGTGATCGACCGCGCTGGTTTTTCCGTGCATCAGGGTTTTGGCGCGAACGACCTTGCCGCCGAAAGCTTCGCCGATGGCCTGGTGGCCCAGGCAGACTCCGAGAATGGGCGCTTTGCCCGCCATGTGACGAATAAGCGGCACCAGGATCCCAGCCTCGCTCGGCGTGCACGGTCCCGGCGACAGCAGAATCCGCTCCGGCTTCATGGCCTCGACTTCTTCGGGCGTCACTTCATCGTTGCGCCGCACCACCACCTCCGCGCCCAGTTCGCCCAGATACTGGACCAGGTTGTAGGTGAACGAATCGTAGTTGTCGAGGACAAAGACCATCGTGATCTTCAGTGTACGCGAGGGCTGAAACCTTTGCCGTCCCGCCTGCGTAGTATCCTGTATACCGTTCGCTGGGAGCACTTCTCCATGTCCCATTCATTCATTCGCGCAGCATTCGCTTGTGCCTGGGGAGCGCTGATCATCGTTTGGATCGCAGGATTATTCTTTTCCAAGCCGACGGCCCGCCGCACCTCGTATTCCTCACGTCTCATCCTCGTTGCTCCCCTCGCTACTTTCTATCTCCTCGTAAATCTTCATGTCATTCCGCTCGATTGGGTTCTCATGCGTTTGTGGCCTCAGGCCGCGGCCCTCCAACTGCTTGGGCTTGCGTTGACCGTTCTCGGTTGTCTTTTCGCCATCTGGGCGCGCGTCACGCTGGGCTCAAATTGGAGCGGCCTGCCCAATGTGAAGCGTGAGCATGAACTCATCGTGCGAGGGCCTTACAAGTTGGTGCGGCATCCGATTTATTCCGGCTTGCTGCTGGCGTTGGTGGGCACCGCGATCGCAGCCGACAGGAGCTTCTGGGCACTGGCCCTGGTTCTGTTCGTCGTCTCCTATACCGTGAAGATGCGCCAGGAAGAGCAGCTCATGATGCAGACCTTCCCAGACCATTACCCTGCATACCGGCGACGCGTGAAGGCCCTCATCCCCGGCGTGCTGTGAGCGCCCTTCCGACGATGCAAGCCCAAATCCAAACTTGCCGAGCCAGCGCACTTCAAAGTTGCTGGCTCGCAGACTTGCCGTTTCGCTCATGCTTGCGCGCGCTCGCGCCCATCTGCAAAACTGACCATTGACCATGGTCCTTCACTTCCTGATTCAAGGCCGCGTGCAGGGCGTCGGCTTCCGCTGGTTCGTGCAGCGTGAGGCCAGCGAACTCGATCTGCGCGGCTGGGTGCGCAACACCGAAGAGGGCGACGTGGAAGTTGTCGCAGCCGGCGAGCGTGCCGACCTCGACGAGCTTCGATCCAGTTTGAAACGTGGCCCACGCGGCAGCCGTGTCGACCGCTTCGTTGAACACGCACTCAACGAGAGCGAAGCTGAGAACCTGTCTTCGTTTCGAATTGATGGAGCGTGGTGAAAAAGGCACTGTGAGTGTGAAGTGTGAGTGTGCCAGAGAGATGCGCCCACGCCCCACACTCACACTCACACTCGCACTTATCCCTGTTCCCTGCCCTCAGGCGATAGACTGGGAACTGACAACTGATCACTGACAACTGAGAACTCGAATTGGAGCAAAGCGCAGCCATGCCGGAATCCGCACCGCCTGTGAACGTAGAGGAATTGAAAAAACTGGTCCGCACTGTACCCGATTTCCCCAAGCCGGGGATTCTTTTTTATGACATCACCACGCTCCTGAAGGACAAGACGGGCTTTGCGCAGCTTATTGACGCGATGGCCGCGCATTACATCGGGCGCAGGATCGACCTGATTCTCGGTATTGAAGCGCGCGGCTTCATCTTCGGTCCTGCGCTGGCCTACCGTCTCAACGCCGGTTTTGTTCCCGTACGCAAGCCCAGAAAACTGCCCGCCCCGGTGGCCCGCGTTACCTACGACCTCGAATACGGAACCGATATGCTGGAAATTCACATGGACGCGATCAAGCCCGGCCAGAATGTTGTGCTGGTCGACGACCTGCTCGCCACCGGCGGCACCATGGAAGCCACTGTAAAGTTGGTGAAGCAACTGGGCGGCGTGATTGGCGGCCTCGGCTTTGCCGTGGAACTCGATTTCCTGAAGGGCCGCGAGCGCTTCAAGGAATACGACGTCTTCAGCCTGCTGCACTACGACGAGTGAGAGCGATAAGAGCACCCGAATAAATATTCGCCGCTTTGAAGACCGGCGCTACATATTTCTAAGCCTCTTCTGTCGCCTCTTCGGTTGGCTCGAGTGAGCCGCCGCCCGCCTCCGATTCCTGTTGAAACATTACGGCATCGACAAAGCGATAGCCGACGTAAACATCGGTCAGCAGATACAGTGGGCGCGAGGGATCATCTTCGATCTTCTTGCGCAGTTGACGCACGAAGGTGCGCAGATACTCCACTTCCTCGCGGCATTCGGCGCCCCATACGGCCGTGAGCAGCTTGGCATAAGTCACCACGCGTCCTGCACGGCTCATCAGGCAATACAGAATGTCGAATTCCTTGCGTGTCATCTTCACCGGCGCGCCACGCTTGGTCACGCGCCGCTTCAACGGCTCGAGACGAATCTCCCCAATCTCCATGGGCGCGTCCTCGGGCCGTGCCGGGGCGCGCACGCGCCGCACTGCGCTGCGAATGCGCGCAATCAGCTCCCGCGTGCTGAAGGGCTTGGTCACATAATCGTCCGCGCCCAGGTCCAGCGCCTCCACCTTGTCCTCTTCCTCGTCGCGCACCGTCAGCATCAGCACCGGCAGGCGCGGCGCAAAGGTTCGTATACGCCGCAGCGTCTCAATGCCGCCGATGCCCGGCATGTTGATATCCAGCAGCACGGCATCGTAGGTCGAGTTGCGCAGCAACTGCAGCGCCTCCTCGCCGCGCGAGGCTTCAGCCACCTGAAAGCCCAGCTCCATGAGCGGAGGCCGCAACGCCCGGCGGATTGCCGACTCGTCGTCTACCACCAGAATGCGTATCGCTGGCTGCATCATGCGGAACTCTCCTTCTCCATTGTCAGAGGAATCGCTGCAAAGAACGTGGTGCCTTCTTGCTCATCGCTGGTCACCCACACGTAGCCGCCATGGATCTGCGCCGCGCGCCGTGCGACAGAAAGTCCAATCCCCGTTCCGGTGGCGCGGTTGGCGTAACCCGAGGAACGATAGTACCGGTCAAAGATGCGCTCGCGATCGGCCATGGGAATCACCGGCCCGAAACTATGCACGGAAATAATTGCCTCCGCCCCGACGGTGAGAACCCGGATAGTGACCGTGGTCCCGAAATTCGAGTATTTGCACGCGTTGTCAATGTACTGGGTCAACAGCATCACCAGCAACTGGCGATCGCAGCTCAGCATCAGTTCCTCGTCTTCAATTTCCATGGCCACTTTCATGCTGGCCAGCCGGTCTTTCAGGCTGCTCACGACCTCTTCGACGAGCGTTGCAGCGTTCACGCGCTCTACATGAATCGAAACTTCGCCCGCATCCAGCCGCGCCGTGGTCAGCAGGCGCGTAGTCAGGTCGCCCAACAGCCGCGTCTGCTCGTCGATCAGCGATACCAGCTCCGCCTGCCCCGGCGAAAGATGGCCCATCTCATTCAAGCCCGTCGACGCCGCGCGAATGGCTGTCAGCGGAGTCTTGTAGGCATGGGCCAGGCTGTCGAGAACCGTGGAGCGCAGTTGTTCGGTGCGCCGCTCGGTCTCGATGCGGCTCTCATTGGCGAACGCGCGATAGCGGTCGAAGGTAATAGCAATCAGCGAAGCAATGGCATTGTTGATCAACGGGCTGGTGTCGCCGCGCACCACAAGACTGCCGATAGGCACCGCACCCAGGCGCACCACGCGGCGTCCGATTCCGCTCGCCGGATCGTCGTCCGTAGTTTCAAAATAGTAGACGTTTTGCGCCATCTCCTGCGGATCGATATTCCAGTAGCCCGCCTGGTACACGTCGTGCAAATCGGCGTCGAACACCGCGACAGCTTCGAGGTCGAAGATATCGTGCACCAGCTCGGCCAGCTGCGGTCCGGGCTCGATGTACAGATTCATCTGCAGGGTGCGCCGCGTGAACTCGTAGAGATCCTCCATCTGCCCTCCCCGCGATTCCGCCTCGCGCGCGTGCTCGGTGATGCGCGAGGAGAGCCGGCTCACTGTGAGAGCCACCAGCACAAACACAACCAGCGCGATCGAACTTGCCGGATCGGCGGCCAATGACAGCTCCGCATGCCGCGCCGAAAACCAGCTTTGCGCCACCACCGCCGTGAGCGAAACGATCACCGCCTGCCAGAAGCCGCACAGCAACGCGGTAGGAACCACAATGAGCAAATACAGCAGCGCGGCCACGGGCAGAAGCCAACTGGATAAATGCGCCAGAGCGGCCACGAGCACCACGCTCACACCGCCCAGAGCGGACTCGAGAATAAACAGAAGGACGCGTGTACCCGAGCCGCGCGAGCGCCATGGCCCGAAAACCGAACGCATCAGATAGCTCTGAGTCAACCCGACACTCACCTTCTGTTCTCGCATGCCCTGTGTGCACCCGTGGCAGGCAGCAGGTGCCGACCTGGAAGCTCGTGCAGCCTGCGCTGCGACCGTCCGACTTGTGGAAATCGCCGCCGCTGCAATGCGAAATTGTCTTCGGATTCGAGCGCTTGAGCAGGAGAAAGTAAAGTTTAGCAGGTTCTTTAGACCTTTTTCACGTCGGGCACCGACTCATCTGCCACTCTTCTGAATGCGCCGTAAGACCCTGCGAGTAAAAGGAGATAACACTCCATCTGCTCAACTCCGAAGAAATCTTTTCGTCTTCTTCATAATATCTTTATGCTTTGTTTGCATTACTGGTGCTAGACAGTTTCACTCTTGCCACGGCACTCATGGACATCTGTTGATTGCTGGCGCGACGCCGGCAGTCTTAACCGCAACCGTGTGAACTTCCCTGCAACTATGAATTGCCCCTGCACGGGGCTTGGGCAGCCGCGCCCCGTCGCGCTCGAACAATCTCACTGCGTCTTGCGTACTTCACAAACTTTTCTTGGAGGATTCGTGTCGATGCATTCCAATGCCATGGTCATACTTCGATCGCTCGCACTTCGATCCATCGCTGGAGCCGCGGTGACATTCGCGCTCACAGTTGGCGCGCAAACACCAGCACCCACTCCAACTCCCGCCCCGGCGCCGGCCGCAACCGATTCGGCCGCACCCGCGCCCGCCCCGGCCGCTCAAGCTCCTGCGGCTGCGCCCGCGGCCCCCGCGGCTCCTCCCACCTGGAGCGTTGGCCCCATGGATGTGAGTGGGTTTATTGACGGCTACTACAGCTTCAATTTCAACCGGCCGACTTCCAACGCACTGGGTGACCAGCTCAACCAGCTCTATAACTTCAACGACAAGACGGATCAATTTGAACTCAGCGCCGCGAAGCTGACGCTGAATCACGATCCCGATCCGATCGGTGCGCACATCGACTTCATCTATGGCCGCACCAACACGCTGATCAACACGCCTCCGCCCGACAGCACCTCCGCCGAACAACTCAACTATCTTGAGCAGGCATTCCTGAGCATCAAGCCGCCCAAGGCGAAGGGCTTCGAGATGGACTTCGGAAAGTTCGTTACGTCGGCCGGAGCGGAAGTGATCGAGGCCAAAGACAACTGGAACTACTCGCGTTCGCTGCTCTTTGTCAACGCCATTCCCTACTGGCACTTCGGCGCGCGCACCTCGATGCCCGTGTCGAAGACGGACACCATCGGCTTCCAGTTGGTCAACGGCTGGAACAATGTATCCAAGTCTCAGGGTGGTGTCACGGGCGTGTTCACGAATACGTACACCAAGCCCAAGGCAGCCTGGGCCCTCAACTATATCGTCGGTCCGGAGAACTACGGCACGACCAGCGGACTCCGCAACCTGATCGATACGACGGTTACGTTCACGCCTCCGGGAAAATACAACGCGTACCTGAACTACGACTACGGCTCGAACAGGGATGCCATCATTGGGTCGGGTGAAGGTGCATACGGGGACACCAAGCTGCATGACTGGTGGGGCGCAGCAGGCGCACTTCACGATCAGGCCACTGCCAAGTCCGCGATTGCTCTGCGCGCGGAATACTTCAACGATCCCGACGGCTTTCAGACGGGCACCGCTCAGCACCTGGTAGAAGGAACTTTCACCTACGAGTACAAGTGGGTGGAAGGCGCGCTGATGCGGGTTGAATATCGCTGTGACGCGTCCAACGTGAACTTCTTTAGCAAGCAGGCCAATCCCAGCGATTCCAAGGGAGCTGTGAGTCAACAGCAGACGCTGACTGTTGCGTTCATCGCCTTCTTTGGGCCAAAGCGTTAAGAGAGGACTTTGCTCGTCCTTTATTTCGTCCTCATGAGCCGAACGGTAGACTCGGCTCACCGCAGATCAGCCGGGACCGGCCCAATCAACGCCTCATCTCGGTTCGGCGTGCACGGTGGGGGACGAGTCGCAACCAGTTGTTTTCGAAATCTCCCGGCGGCCATCCGCCGGGAGCCGCCAGGCGAATTTCAAACCTCAGGAGAATATTCATGGCAGATCAGAAAGCACCTCAGATGCAGGCCACGCTCGGCCTCACTGGTTTAACCAGTAACGCGATGGCGCTCATCGCTCCCGGCGCCTTCCTGTGGCTCACCTTCTTTCTCCAGGCCTCCACGGGCGTTGCCGGCCAGCCCTCGACGGCTCCCTCCATGTGGATCGGCATCTTCGCCGCGTTACTGCTTTGCCTGGCAACCGCGGTTTCCTACGCCGAAATTTCCAAGCTCTACCCGGGCACGGGTTCCAGCTACTACTACGCTGAGCAGGCCATGCTCTCCAAGGACGCCGGCTTCAAGTACGCCCGCATCTCCAAGTTCATCGTCGGCTGGGGCTCGCACCTCTACTACTGGGTATATCCCGGCGTGATGGTCGCGGTCACCGGTATCTTCGTGGGCTACGTGGTTGGTTTCCTCTATCCCAACTTCCTCAGCGGCTCAAACCCCGGTCCTGTCTTCATGGCGCTGATTGCCGTCGTGTTCTCGTTCTTTGTCGCCTGGATCGCAGCCAAGGGCGCAGGCGCTTCCACGGCCGTCAACCTCGCCATCAACATTATTCAAATCTCCGCGCTCATCGTCTTCAGCGTGCTTGCGCTGGGCTATCGCGCCAACCATCCGGCTGGCACACCGGCCTTCCAGTATGACGGCCAGAGTCAGAAGACGTTCACCTACCAGTTCGCCACAAACCCCAAAGACAGCTCCATCATGCGCGACGCGAACGGCGACCCGCTTCCGCTGCTCGATGCGTCCGGCAAGCCGGTCCCGTTCACGATCGATTACCCCACGACTGACTCGAGCGGCAACTTCCTCACACACCCCAGCGCCGCTTCCGTCGTTGGCATCCACAAATTCAGTTGGATGTTCATCCAGGCAACGGTCGCAATTCTTATTCTGGTCGGTTTTGAATCGGTTACCTCGATGGGAGGCGAGGCCAAAAATCCAACCAAGCACATACCGATCGCCGTCATTGCATCGCTGCTCATCCAGGGATTGTTCTGCTACCTGTTTGAGTACTTCTGCGCCAACTACTTCCTCAACTCCGGCTATACCATGCAGAGCGCGGTAAGTTCCGCGGCGCCCATCGGCGACATGATGATCATCGTAGGCGATCAGTTGCTGGGCCAGGGTCACGGCAAGTACTTCATGTTGGCCGAAGCGTTGACGGTGTTCCTGGCGCTCATCGGCACCACGCTGGCCTGCATGAATACCGGCGCTCGCGTCACGTACGCCATGGGCAAGGACGACGAAGTTCCCGAGCACTTCGGCATGCTGCACGCCGAATCGCTCTCCCCGCGGCGCGCAATCTGGACGCTGGCCGTGATCTCGGCAGTCATCGGCGTCATCGCCGTCTCCCTGGCCTTCGGCGATGCCAGCGCTCCCACCGACGCTTCCATCGCAGCCCTCCCGCACAACATCTTCTCCAGCTTCGGCTACACCACGCACGACAAGATGGCTGCGCTGCCCAACTCGCTGCTCGCCATCACGCTCACCTCTAACTTCGGCACCTTTATTCTCTACGCGCTCAGTTGTTTCCTGTGCATCGTAGCCTACACCGGCCGTCAGGACTTCAGCATGATCAAGCATTGGTTGATTCCTGGCTTCGGTTTGCTCGCGAACCTCGTCTGCATGGCCTTTTACGTGGCCGGACCGTTCTTCAACCTCGGCACCAAGATGGAACCATTAACCGCACTCGGCATTTCCGGTGTCTGGGGCCTCTACGGAGCGGTGTATTTCCTCCGTTCCTCGAAAGCCAAAGGCAAGTCGGCATTGTTGACCGCAAAAGAGCAGCCTTACTAATTGCTCGTAAACTCGGTCTCAGATCCTGGGTGGATCTCCTCTCCAGTCTCGTTATGAGAGGCTGGGGAGGGGGTCCACCCAATTGCTATTTTCGAGCTCGACTCCCCATTCCCTGATCGGAAGCCTCCCGTCGTCACAACACGGAATGCTTCGCACGGCGGCACACATGTTGGATGTACAGTTCGGCCAGGCCAGCGACTTTGGCAAAGTCCGCACCAATAATGAGGACGCCATGGGGTCGTTTATCCCTGCATCGCGCCAGCAGACGCGCTCTCACGGTTTCCTGTTTGTGGTTGCTGATGGAGTCGGCGGCATGGACCTGGGCGAAGTCGCCTCGTCAACGGCAGTCTCCGTGCTCACTGAAGAGTTCGGCAAAGCGCAACCCGGCTCCATGCTCATTAGTCTCTTGCCGCGGCTGATCCAGCGCGCCAATGTGGCCGTGCACGATCGCACGCTCAGCTCGAACCACAACGGCCGCAATAAAATGGCCACCACCCTCGTGGCCTGCGCCCTGCGCCACGATCAGGCCGTGGTTTCGCACGTCGGCGACTCGCGCTGCTATCTGGTGCGCAACGGTCAGGCACGGCAAATCACGCAAGACCATACGCTGGTCAACGAACAGCGCCGGATGGGCTTGATCTCTCAGGAGGACATCGCATCGTCCGATTCGCGTCACGTGCTGATTCGCTCCGTGGGACCGGAGATGTTCGTCTCTGCCGACACCACCGCCATTACCCTGCAGCCGGGCGACGTGCTCGTGCTCTCAACCGACGGGCTTCACGACGAGATGCGCGAACCGGAGATCGCCTCCATTGCTTCGCAAAAAAAGGATGCCGCGCAGATCGCCCGCGAGCTTGTGGCCCGCGCCGTCGAAATCGACGGCGGCGACAACACCACCGCGCAAGTCATTCGCGTCCGCTCGGTAGAGCAGGTGGGCATGTATCGCGGGCGGCCCTACCGGCTGCCGATATGAAAAAGGCAGGGACCAAGGGACCGAGGGAAAAAGGGAACAGGGCGCCGAAACCGCAGGTCAGCGAGTCTGGAGTTGGGCTAGGCAGCCTGATTGGTGTGTTCGAAGCTTCATGCTAATGCGAAAAGTTTTCTGGTCCCTAGTTCCCTTGGTCACTGTTTTCTTGGTCCCTTGTTCCCTTGTTCCCTGGTTCCCCTGGTCCCTGTTTCCCGATACAGTAGAAAAGGTTACCCCGATGGAGTCTGACGCGCGATGAGTTTTTACGATGCCCTGGAGCCCGGCGCACACATTGATTCCTACCGCATCGATGCGGTGGTGGCGCGCAGCGGCATGGCCACCATTTACCGCGCCACCGACATGCGCGACAACCGCGTCGTCGCTCTGAAGATTCCCCATCCCGATATGGAAGCCGATCCGCTTTTCTCCGATCGCTTCAAACGCGAGGCGGGCATCGGTGAGCGGCTGGACCACCCCAATGTCATGCACGTCTACAAGGAGGCGGGCGGCGAAAAGCGCTCCCGCATTTACATGGTCATGGAGTGGTGCGAGGGCCGTTCGTTGCGCCGCATCCTCGACGAAGGCCGCCTCTCCCAGGACCGCGCCATCCACATCGCCGAAGGTGTGCTCAAGGCACTGGCCTACATCCACGCCAACGGCGTGGTGCATCGCGACCTGAAACCGGAAAACATCCTCGTCGACGACAACGACAACATCAAGCTCATCGACTTCGGCATCGCCGGCGATTCGTCCGCGCGCCGGCTCACCTATGCCAACTTCACCACCGCGCTGGGCACGCCGGATTACATCTCTCCCGAACAGGTGAAAGGCAAGCGCGGCGACGGACGCAGCGACATCTACTCCATGGGCGTGATTCTCTACGAGATGCTCACTGGCAAGCTGCCCTTCCACGGCCCCAATCCGCTGGCCGCGATGAACGACCGCCTGCTGAATCACCCCACGCCGCCGCAGGTGGCCGATCCCTCCGTCTCCCCGCAGATGCAGGAGATTCTTTACCGTGCTCTCGAGCGCGATCCCAAAAACCGCTACGCTCGCGCCGAGGAATTTCTCCACGATCTCGAGCACCCGGAAGAAGTCGGCGTCGAAGACCGCGACGAAATTCGCGACTGGCAGAATCGCAAATCCCCGCGGCTCCGCAAAATTCTCTACTACGGTGCATTGGCACTCATCCCCGTAGTCATCTTGCTGATCATGGTGTTCATCGCCCGCCACCACTAGGAAGAAACATCAGAGGTAATGCCGACCTTGCCGCTCTTGCCCGTCGGCGCTACCCTTGCGTAATGCGACCTCTTCGCTATTCCATCAACATCACATTGGACGGCTGCTGCGATCATCGTGAAATGATCCCGGACGACGACTTGCATCGTAACGCGACGAAAAACCTCGACCAGGCCGACGCCCTCCTCTTTGGTCGGGTGACCTACGAAATGATGGAGGCAGGGTGGCGACAGCCGGTGCGAGCCGGTGCCAGGCCTGATTGGATGGAACCTTTCGCCCACACGATCAACGCGGCAAAGAAGTACGTCGTGTCGAGCACCCTGGACCGGGTTGATTGGAACGCGGAGCTCGTGCGCGGAGATCTAGATAAGGCCGTTCAGCAGCTCAAGCAAGAGTCGGGTAAGGGGTTGCTGGTCGGAGGCGTAAAGCTCCCGAAGGCTTTGGCGGAGTTGGGATTGATTGATGAGTACGAGTTCGTGGTGCACCCCAGGCTAGCGGGCCACGGACCAACGCTGTTCGCGGGGCTATCGAAGCATGTCGATTTGAAGCTCGTGAGCCGGCTGGAGTTCGGCTCGGGAGCAGTGGCGATGCGGTATGAGCCGAGAAAATAGCCATTGGGCTGGTTAGCCCAGGCCGGCCGTTTCCATCTGCGCCTGAATTTCCTCGGTCAATGACTCGGCGGCGTCGATGCAGTCCTTGCGGCTTACGTCGCGATGTGTCACCAGGCGGATGGCGTCCGGCCCGAAGGCTCCGGCGAGCACGCCGCGCGCTTTGAGCCGCGCCGCGAGATCGGCAGCGCCCTTCCCTGACTGCAAACGGAAGACGACGATGTTGGTCTCGACCGACTCCAAATCGATCGCGACGCCCTCGGTATGCGACAGCGCTTCAGCCAGCAACCGCGCATTGGCATGATCCTCGGAGAGATGCTTCGGCCCGTCCTCAAGCGCGATCAGCCCCGCCGCTGCCAGCACACCCGCCTGCCGCATGCCACCGCCCAGCGCCTTGCGCAGACTGCGCGCCCTCGCAATCCGCTCCGCCGAACCCACCAGCATGGAACCCACCGGCGCGCCCAGCCCCTTCGACAGGCAGAACATTACCGTGTCGAAGCCGCGGGATAGCGTCTTCACATCGACGCCAAGCGCCACGGAGGCATTGAAGATGCGCGCCCCGTCCAGGTGCAGCGGGAGCTTGCGATCCTTGGCCCCGGCAACAATCTCATCCAAAACCGGAAGGCCGTAGACCCGCCCACCGGCGAGGTTGGCCGTGTTCTCAATTTCAATCAGTCCGGTCTGCGCGCGGGACGGCCCGACCGGAGCGATAACGGCCTCTATATGCTTCCAGGTCAGAATTCCGCCTTCCGCAGGCACAGCGCGAATCAGGCAGCCGGAAAAAACCGCCGTCGTCGCCATCTCGAAGTCGAGAATGTGCGCGCGCGACTCTGCAATCACTTCCTGGCCGGGCTGCGTGAGTAGGCGAATCGCAATCTGGTTGCCCATGGTGCCGGAGGGCACAAAGAGCGCGGCCTCGCGGCCAAACACTTCGGCCGCGCGCCGCTCCAAAAGATTGACGGTAGGGTCCTCACCGTACACGTCGTCGCCCACTTCCGCGGCCGCCATGGCCGCGCGCATCTCCGGCGTAGGCCGCGTCACGGTGTCGGAACGTAGATCAATGATTGCGGACAATGTAGTTCGCCCTTCCTGGAAACGGGACTACGGAATCTTATCCATCGGCAGCTCTATCACCGGCGAGCGCTTGCCATCCTTCTCCGCGTACGCCCAAAGCCCATGGAAGTTGGCGCGAATTCCCGGCTGCACCTTCAGAAACGCGCTCAACACCGCCGTGGCCTCTGTGCGCAGTGCCGCCGGATCGGTCACGCCTGTCGACTGATACACCACGCCCAGGTCGGCCTCGTGCAGCGTAGGATCGAAGCCCACGGCCTCGATCTTCCAGGTGCGATCGCCATCAGGCAGCGACAACGGAAACGCATTTTGCGGCGAAGGCATGATGAGCGCCTGCTCCTGGCGCAGCTTTTCCAGATTCGGCGAGGAGAGAAAGTCCACCGGAAGCAGCAGGTAGCGCGCCGCATCGTAGCTGTACCAGGCGCTCCACGGATCGGCCTTGGCCAGCGACCGCCCGCGCACCCAGTACCACACGCCGTCATGCCCATCGAACACGCCCGGCCTAATCGTCAACCCCGCCAGCTTCCACTCCTTCGCCGCGCCGTCCCATGCCAGAATCACACCGATCTGCCCCGCCAGCGGCGCTCCCGCGGCATCGGCCAGCGCCACGGCGTAACGCCCCGGCGGCAGATCATTCATATTGAGGGTCACGGTCAACGACCCTGCGGCATTCGAACAGAAGAACTGAGTATCCTGCGGAGCTGTCTGCTCGCTCGCGTCGAGCAGGTAGAGGTTTCGCAACTCGAAATGGCCGCCCTTGAGCAGCGGCGCCGCCTGCTCCACAGTTGCGCGGATTCCGTCCCACTGCGACGCTTCCTGCGGCAGCAAAACAGCCTGCAGCGTGGACTCATCCTGCGCCGTCAAGGCGTTGGCCACCTTGGTGAGGATCGCGGACAGGGCATCCCGGTCCAGCGAACCGAGTTGGGGTTCTGGGGTGCAAGTCGCCGCCCAGGCCGTCCACGGAGCCAACAGCACCGCCGACGCCATCAAAACCATCAAAGCCGTATTCACACAGCGCAAGCGCATCGACACCCTCATCCTTTTTGCCCGGAAAATCTCTTTTTTCGACGGCCCTATGAGCGTCTTCCGGCCACTGCTAGTCTAGTACAGTGAGCGGCTATCGATCGCGGCGGCTCTACGCGCCCTGCATTGCGCTCGAATTCGATGGAAGTCTTTGTACACCCACCGCCGGAATCCTCACACCACGCCGCTGCGAACTCGCGCGCCCATTCCACTGCGCTCCGCTCGCTCGCGCTCCTGGCCGCCGCAGCCCTCTTTACTGCCGCGCAATTATTCTTGGACGTCCCACTGGTCGCGCAGGCCTCTCCCGCGCCAGTCCAGACACCCACGACTCCGACCACAACCCCCGCGAGTCAGCCTGGCACCCCTGTGAATCAGGCCACCCACCACCACAAAAAGCCCTCGGCTCAAAAGCCCGCAGCCCAATCAGCTCCGACTCCTGCGCCCGTCGCGCAAACGGCTCCGGTTCCGGTCCCTTGTCCTGACGCCTCACCGGCCGCAGTCCCTGCGCCCGCGGCGCCCTGCATTCCCAATTGGCCCGCCAACAAGAAGCCGGTCGAGGCGTCCGTCATCTGGGACAGCCACGGCCTTTTCATCCAGGCCTCCAACTCCAGCCTGGACCAGATTTTGAATGACATTTCGATGAAGACCGGCGCGAAGGTTGAAGGCATGGGTGCGGACGAGCGCGTTTTTGGCACCTACGGTCCCGGGCCTGCCCGCGATGTGCTCACCGAGCTTCTCGATGGCACCGGATACAACGTCCTTCTGGTTGGCGATCTGGGCCAGGGCACGCCGCGAAGGATCGTGCTGAGCGGCCGCCCCGCCGGCGCGGCACAACCCTCCGGCCAAAGCACTCCATCCGACAATGATGCCGAACAGGAGCAGCCGGCACCGGAATCGACGCCGACCGGATCATTCTCGCAGCCTGAGATGCCGGGGAGTATCCCGCCGCCGCCGGTGCCGGCGCGCTTTCCGCAGCCCATGATGCCGCAGCGGCCCGAGCAAATGCCGCAACAGCAGCCGAACAATCCGCAGAATCCGCAATAGCCGGATTCGGTCGCCGGCTCGCGGCGAAAGGCTGAGAGCTGATAGCTGTTATTACGAGACGCGCGCCGCTTGGGTCTGCGTCTTCAGGATGGCCGAACGCCGCGGTGCGCGCATGAGCGCGAAAACTACGCGCAGGAGCGCATAGGCGGTCAGAATGCCAAATGCCAACGCGCCTAACGACGCCAGGATCAACATCGCCAAATCCAGCAAATTTGCCATTGCTACCGCTTCTCCCGTAATGTGCGTCTACGGTCGCAACGTGCGCGCCGCCACCTGTCGAAACTGGGCAAGCCCCACAGGCATCCATGAGATTGTCGCAGATTGCCGGCTACGTTGACCCTCTTTTCTGTTGCCAAATAGAATACCCCTAGTGCCTTTGGTACCACGCGTCGCAAACCACCCGAAATGGTACTTCGCGAACGACCCGGAACCCGCCGTCAACGTTTAGCCAACCATGTCAATTACCCACATCTCGGTGCGGGGCGCGCGCCAGCACAACCTGCGCGACATCAACGTGCGCATTCCCCGCAATGCACTCACCGTAGTCACAGGTCTCTCCGGCTCCGGCAAGAGCTCGCTCGCCTTTGACACCATCTACGCCGAGGGCCAGCGTCGCTATGTTGAGACCCTCTCCGCCTATGCACGCCAGTTTCTCGACCAGATCGAGCGCCCCGACGTGGACTCGATCGAGGGCCTGAGTCCGGCCATTTCCATTGAACAGAAAACGACCAGCCGTAGCCCCCGGTCGACTGTCGGAACAATCACGGAGATCTACGATTATCTGCGCCTGCTCTACGCCTCGGTGGGTACGCCCCACTGCCCAAACTGCGGCCGGCCGATCGCCCGCCAAACCGCCGAGCAGATTGTGCAAAGGATCCTGGAACTGGGCAAAGGCGAGCGCGTGACGGTGATGGCGCCCATTGTGCGAGGCCGTAAGGGAGAGTTTAAGGATTTGCTGGATCAACTTGATCAGCAAGGATTTCGCGCCCGCGTAGACGGCGAGGTTCGTGACCTTTCCGAACCTCTTGCTCTCGACCGCCGCAAGAACCACACCATCGAAGCCATCGTCGATCGCGTGCTGCTAAAGACTGAGGGTGCCCTCAGTCCCGCGTCCGCCGTCGGCGGAGGGACCGGGGAAGGAAGCAAAGCTGCGCCCGCATCCGCCAAGCCGACCACAGAAAAACGCCCCATCGAAGCGCGGTTGGCGCAGGCCGTCGGTAAAGCCTTGCAACTGGCCAATGGCCTGGTCCTCATCGCTTTCAACGACGGTAATGAGCAACTCTTTTCCTCGTCGATGGCCTGCCCCGACTGCGGTCTCGACGTGCCCAAGCTCGAGCCGCGCAGCTTCTCCTTCAACTCCACTTTTGGCGCCTGCCCCAACTGCCACGGCCTGGGCTCGCTTTACGACTTCGACCCCGCCAAAGTCATTACCGACTGGTCGAAGCCCTTGCTCGATGGGGGTCTCGGCCCCGGTTCGTCGTCGCAATATCTCATCAAGCTCATGCAGCTTGCGGCCACACGCTACAAGATCGACCTTAAAGTTCCATTTGAGGATTTGCCTCCAAAGCAGCAGCATATTTTGGTTTACGGTCCGCCCAAGGGCGAAGCCCCGCGCACCGGCTTCCACGGCATCCTCGCCTATCTGCGCGACAACGTGGAAGAAGCGCGCAGCGACAGCTATCGCGAATACATGATGAGCTACATGTCGGCGGTGCCGTGCCCGGTTTGCCGTGGCAAGCGACTGCGCCCGGAGTCGCTGGCCGTCAAGGTTGGCGGTCTTTCCATCGCCGACTTCACGGCCCTTCCGCTCAATCGCGCGCTCTCGGCCGCCATCAATCTGCAGTTCACTGAGCGCGAGGCAATGGTCGCCGAGCGCCTCCGCCGCGAGATCGCCGAGCGCCTGGAATTCCTTTGCGCCGTCGGACTCAACTACTTATCGCTTGACCGCAACGCCACCACGCTTTCTGGTGGCGAGGGGCAGCGCATTCGTCTCGCCACGCAGATCGGCTCGCGCCTGCGCGGCGTCCTCTATGTCCTCGACGAGCCCTCCATCGGCCTGCACCAGCGCGACAACAATCGCCTCATCGAGGCTCTCGAAAAACTCCGCGACCTCGGCAATACCGTTCTCGTCGTCGAGCATGATGAGGAAACCATCCGCCACGCCGACTTTGTTCTCGATCTTGGACCGGGAGCCGGGCGCTTGGGAGGCCTGGTCGTCGCACAAGGCACACCGGAACAGATTATGGCCTCGCCCGCGTCGCTCACCGGTCGTTATCTGAGCGGCACATCCACCATGCTGCAACGCACGCAGCCACGCAAGCTCACGGGCAAGTGGCTCACCATCACCGGAGCGCGCGAGCACAACCTGCAGGACGTGAACCTGCGCATTCCCCTCGGCGTAATGACCGTCGTGACCGGCGTGAGCGGCAGCGGCAAAAGCACGCTCATCAACGACATTCTCTATCGCTCGCTCGCCAAGCAAATTTACGGCTCGCGCGAAGAGCCCGGCGCGCACGAAGCGCTGACCGGCACCGAGCAGATCGACAAAGTCGTGCGCATCGATCAATCGCCGATCGGACGCACGCCACGTTCTAATCCGGCTACGTACACCGGCGTCTTCTCGCCCATCCGCGATCTATTTGCCATGCTGCCCGAGGCGCGCGAGCGCGGCTACAAACCGGGCCGCTTCAGCTTCAACGTGACCGGCGGCCGCTGCGAGGCCTGCCAGGGCGACGGCCAGCGCCGCATTGAAATGAATTTCATGCCCGACGTCTACGTGCAATGCGAAGTCTGCAACGGCCGCCGTTACAATCAGGAGACACTGGCCGTAAAATTCCACGGCCACTCCATCGCCGACGTGCTCGACCTCACCATTGAAGACGCATTGCCGCTGCTCACCGACGTGCCGCAGGTGCGCCAGAAATTGCAGACGCTCGTCGACGTCGGCCTCGGCTACATTCACCTTGGCCAGAGCGCGACCACATTGTCGGGAGGCGAAGCGCAGCGCATGAAGCTGGCGCGCGAGCTCTCCAAGCGCCAGACCGGCAAGACCCTCTACCTGCTCGACGAGCCCACCACCGGTCTGCACTTCGACGACGTGCGCAAGCTGCTCGAAGTTCTGCACCGGCTCACCGATCTCGGCAACTCGGTCATCATCATCGAGCACAATCTCGACGTGATTCGCAACGCCGATTGGGTCATCGATCTCGGTCCCGAGGGCGGCGAAGACGGCGGCCGCATTGTCGGCGAAGGCCGTCCCGCGAAGATTGCCGCCACGCCCGGCTCTTACACCGGGCAATTTCTCAAGCGCTATTACAAGCTCAGCAACGGCCGGTTAGCTCCCGCGGAATCTGAAGACGATCTCTTATCGGCTTCCGCCGCCAGCGACGGTCTCGAAGGCACCTCGTCAAACGCCACCGATCCCGATCCGGCCACAACGACACGTTCCAACGGCAAGCGCACGCCCGGAAAGAACCAAACCGCAGCCACCACTCGCCGCAAAAGAAAGACTGGACGTCCATGACCGAGCTGCCCGAAGACGATGCACGCGAGCCCGCGATTTTGCCCGGCAGCGAATCGGCCGGTTTCGGCGCGACTCCGGCCTTATCCTACGTTCCGCCCCCGAGTCCCCGAACCGCCGCTCTTCCAGTCCTACGCACAGCCGCCGGTCCGCCGCTTCGTGCGCATCCCGAATTTCGGCCATCTTCTGCTTTTGTCGCTGCTGATTGGTGTCGCCTTCAGCATTCTGGCGATCTTCCTGGGTCTCGCCTCACACTTTCATCTCTTTGGTATACAGCTCTCGCCAAAATCTGCTACCGACCTCGGCTTCAACCTCTTGAGTGAAGTCATTCTTTACTTCGTCACTTTCGGTTTCAGCCTCTTCGTTTTTCACATGGTCTGGAATGAGAGCCTCTTCGCGGGATTGCAATGGCGAGGCAGGGTGGCGCTCTCGAAATTCCGGCCACTCGTCGGGACGGCCGCGGCCTGCTTCGGCCTGGCAATCCTCGACCAGATACTGATGCCCGGCCCCGCCAATTCGCCCATCGAAAAAATGATCAGTTCCCCCGGGGCCGCCTGGCTGATGTTCGCTTTCGGCGTCACCATCGCGCCTTTCTTCGAGGAGATGTTTTTCCGCGGTTTTCTTCTGCCATCGCTTTGCACGGCCTGCGATTCGATCGCCGAAAAAATGCGCCACTCGCTTCCCCGCCCGCTCGACGCCAACGGTCATCCGCAGTGGTCGCTGCCCGCCATGATCATCGGCTCCTTGCTCACCAGCATTCCCTTTGCCGGGCTGCACGTCGAACAGCAGGGCCACTCGCTGGGGCCGTTCCTGCTCCTCATCCTGGTCAGCCTGATTCTTTGTGCAGTGCGCCTGAAGTTCAGGTCACTGGCCGCCAGCACACTGGTCCACGCGAGCTACAACTTCTTCATTTTTTCCTTGTCCCTCGTCGTGACTGGCGGATTCCGTCACTTTGACAAAATGTGAAATGCAGCTTCTAGCTGCTAGCTCCTAGCCTCTAGCTTTTGACCGGGCACGATTGGCGCTTGTTGACGGTTAACCTTAACGCTAAGCAATGAGCGGGGCAAATCCCGTCTTCGGCTAGGAGCTAGAAGCTAGAGGCTAGAAGCTGCTCCACCGCTCGCTTACAATCGTACCGATGCCCACCTCCACCTACGCCCAGCAGCTTCTCTCCCTCCTCGCCCGCACCAGCTTCAAGCTCGGCGAGTTCAAACTTTCTTCCGGGGCAACGAGCGACTACTACATCGATTGCCGCACTACCACTCTCCACGCCGAAGGCGGATGCCTCACCGGGCACGCCATCCTCGAGCTGCTCGAAGCCAACAACATCGAAGCGGAGGCCGTCGGCGGGCTTACCATGGGCGCCGATCCCATCGTCTCCAACGTGGCCACGGCCAGCGCCTGGCGCGCCACTTTGCGCCCCGACGCCCCGCTCCTCCACGGATTCCTCGTCCGCAAAGCCGAAAAGGCTCACGGAACCGGCCGCCGCATTGAAGGCTTTTGTCGCCCCGGCGCGCGCGTGGTGATTGTCGATGACGTCTGCACCACCGGCGCCTCCACCATCGCCGCCGTTGAGGCCGCGAAGGAGGCCGGCATGATGATTGCCGCCGTGGTCTGCATCGTCGAGCGCGAAGAAGCCAGCGGCCGCCCCGCCGTCGAAGCTGCTGCGCACCCGGCACCCTTCCTGCGCCTCTTCACCGCCAACGACGTCCGCGCCGAACACGTAAAACAACAATCTGCAGAGAAGCCGCAAGTTTTGAAATCTTGACATGCGTTACGTAACGCATTACACTGATCAATGATTCAATCGTTCCGTCACAAAGGGCTGAAAAAACTTTACGAGAATGATGATCCACGCGGGGTGTTGTCGGAGCACCTTCCGAAGCTCCGCAATATCCTGGCCAGGTTGGATGCCGCCGCATCGATAGAGGACCTGAACCTTCCGGGTTTCCGGCTCCATCCCCTGAAGAAGGATCTAAAGGGTTATTGGGCTGTGATTGTGCAGGCCAACTGGCGAGTGATTTTTCGCTTTGCCGACGGCAAGGCCACGGACGTCGACTACCTCGATTACCACTAAGGAGATTGCACCATGCCGATGAAGAAACCACCCCATCCCGGACTCACGGTTCTGGCTGAATGTATCGAGCCGCTCGGCCTCACGATTACGCAAGCCGCAGTGGCATTAGGCGTGACGCGCACAACGCTATCTGAACTCGTCAACGGCAAGCGCGGCATCTCCGCGGAGATGGCAGTCCGCCTCTCACAGGTTTTTGGGGGCAGCGCAGCCAGTTGGGCAACGCAGCAGGCCCACTATGACCTGGCCCAGGTTCCAGCAGCACGAATCAGACTGAGGCGGTTGGCTGCCGCGTAACGCTCGACTCGGGCCATCCCGAGTCTCCGCATCAACGTTCTCTCTCCATATCAACGGCAAGGGGCAGGCCTGCAGGCCTGCCCCTTATTTCTTCCAGGAGAATGATCAAGCGTTTCCGGTGCGCTACTCGTCAACCGTCGTCGGCGTCTGCTGCGGTGTCGCCTGGCCCGTCGGCTGAGGGCTGCGCGCTCATCGTGTTGTCGGCCGTCATATTCGAGAGCAGCCGCACCTGCGACGCGACGGTTTTCCTTGCGCCCTGCCGGGTCTTGTTGTCCGCCACATATTGATCCTTGCCGATGCCGATCAAATAGAACCGGTGCGGCGCGATGTTGTACTTTGCCGCCAGGTACTGCACCACCGCATCCGCACGGCGCTGGCTCAACTCGTAGTTGTACTGCGCAGGCCCCGTTGAATCGGTCCCGCCCGTCACTTCAAGAATGTAGCTCTTCGCCGAACCAAGCTGGCCCGCGAAACTATCCAGCTGCGCCTTGTCGTCGGTGGTCAGCACGGCCTTGTCGAAGCCGAAGGTCACAGACGCCTTTGTCACTTCCTTGTAGTTATCCAGCCCCTTCACCACGCTGTCCAGCGTATCGGCGCGGTGCGCCACATCGTTGGCTGCGGTGTCGGCCGTATTTGCTTCCTGGCTCGCGTTCTGTGCGTTCGCGTTGGCCGAATCAGCCGAGCTCTGCGCCTTGGTGATGCCCGCCTGCGCGCGGTCGTCCACGTCGTGAATCGCCCGGTTGTTGTTCGCTGCCTGCTGGTCCAGTTGGTCGGTGTGCGTGACCAGTGGTCCCGTCTGCGTGCGCACGTAGTTCTTGCTGGCGCATCCCGACACACCCAGCGCCACAAGCGCCGCGGCTGCCACTGCAAATCCAAATCGTTGGCTTGTCATTGCCTCCACCTTCTGTCCTCTGCCGGAAAATGATATTGATTTTCCGCAGTGAGAGTATCGTGCTTCACCTTGCAAATTGCACGCCTCGCTCCAATCGCCGATTACGCCGCAAAATATTGAACTTAAGTAACTTACGCATTGGGCCTCAGCCCTTCACAACAGCAAAATGAATGTAATTTTTACCGAACCCGGTAAGGATTGCTCGATTCCGGCCCTCCCGCGACCCGGTGCCATGAGATTCGAGGTTGCCCCATCCTCAACTCGTTTGTGCGTTTACGGTGGGATCGCACTCTCGAACCATCTATGGATCAGCGCGCCGTTCCCGCTATCCTAAGAACTGGGCCCCAAGCGCCTCGAATCCGTCCCGCTCCGAACCCGCCCTTATTTATGGATCTCTACGAGAAAATCCGTAACCTGCCCACGCAACCCGGCGTGTATCTCTACAAGAACGCCGAGGGCGAGGTCATTTACGTGGGCAAGGCCAACAACCTGCGCTCGCGCGTTCGCTCCTATCTGCTTGAAGCCTCGCAGGCCAACGCCAAAACCGGCTCCCTCATGCGCGAGGCCGTCGACATCGAATACATCCTGGTCGCCAACGAGCACGAAGCCCTCGCGCTCGAGAACAATCTCATCAAGCAGCGCAAGCCGCGCTTCAACATTCTGTTGCGCGACGACAAGACCTACCCCTACGTCAAGCTCACCCTCGCCGATCGTTTCCCCAAGGTCTTCGTTACACGCCGCCTGCGCAAGGATGGCGCCGCATACTACGGCCCTTACTTCCCCGGCAACCTGGCCTATCGCGTGGTCGAGCTCATTCATCGAAGTTTTTTGCTGCCGAGTTGCAAGGTCGATCTCTCGCGCTACCATCCCCGCGCCTGCCTGCAGTACTACATTCACCGCTGTCTCGGCCCTTGCGTCGAAGGGCTGACCACGCCTGAAACCTACAAGGAAGCCGTACGCGACGCGCAGCTGTTTCTCGAAGGTCGCCATGCCGAACTCGAGCGCACCCTCACCGCGCGCATGATGGCCGCCGCCGCAGCCGAGCAGTTCGAAGCCGCCGCGCGCCTTCGCGATCAGCTCTCCACCGTCCATCAACTCCAGGAGAAGCAGCGCATCGCGACGGCTGAACTTGACGATGACGCCGACGTCTTCGGCTACCACTTCGAAGACGGCTCCCTCGCCGTCAATCTTTTCCACGTGCGCAACGGCAAGATCGTCGACCGCCGCGAATTTTTCTGGGAAGACTTGCCCGCATTGATGGAGAACTTTGCGTTGGAACAGTCGGAGCCAGATCATGCACAACAAGTGGGTGCCCCGGGCCCGGGGTCCCCGCGGACAGGTCCAGGTCCGTGGGGTGTGGATCTCGCTTCTGAGACCGGGGATAGCGCTGCATCCGGTGCGCCGGCCTTCCACGCAGACGCTGTTTTCTCGGCTTTGCTCAAGCAACTCTACATCGACCAGCAATACGTCCCGCGCACCATTCTCGTGCCGGTCGACTTCGACGACCGCGAGACCCTCGCCGCTCTGCTCACCGAACGCACTGGCCACAAGATCGAAATCGCCGTACCGCAACGCGGCGAAAAGCGCTCCCTCGTTGATCTAGCTGGACAAAATGCGAAGCAATCCTACACGCAGCGCTTCCGCGTGCTCGAGCCCTCGCGCAAAGCCATTCAGGAAGCGCTGGCCGATGTGCTCATGCTCCCCGAGCTTCCCCGCCGCATCGAGTGCTTCGACATCTCGCACATCCAGGGCGCGGAAACCGTAGCTTCCATGGTCGTCTGGGAAGACGGCAAGATGAACAAGTCGGCCTACCGCAAATTCAAAGTGAAGACCGTCGCCGGCGTCGACGATTTTGCCGCCATGCGCGAGGTGGTGGAGCGCCGATATCGCCGCCTAAAAGATGAAGACCAGCCGATGCCGTCACTCGTCCTCGTCGATGGCGGCCTGGGCCAACTGCACGCCGCTGCTGAAGCCCTCGAATCCCTCGGCTTCACTTCGCAGCCTCTCGCCTCCATCGCCAAGAAGGAAGAGATTATTTACTTATACGGCAATGAAGACGAGCCCATCGTTCTCGACCGGCGCTCGCCCGTGCTCCACCTTGTCCAGTTGATTCGCGATGAGAGCCATCGCTTCGCCGTCGGCTATCACAGGCAGCGCCGCGCCATCCGGGATAGAGATTCAGAACTGCTCAACATTCCCGGCGTCGGTGCGCAGACCCGGCAGCGCCTGCTCACTCACTTCGGCAGCTTGCGCGATGTGCAGCAGGCAACTGCAGAATCCCTTGCCGCCGTCGTCTCGCGCAAAACTGCCGAGACCATCTGGCGGCATTTTCATCAGGATTCCATTCCGGATTGACTGCCCCTGGCAGTTGACGCGGCAGCGACTGTGCCCGGCCGCCACGCAGCCCCCCTGCTTCCCTGCCCCAGGCTTTCCGAGACCCACGCCAGCAGGTCCTTCGGATGCACAGGCTTCGACAGCAACGTAAATGTGTGCCCCGAGCGCTCCGCAATCGCCATCAATCCGGCTGTGGCCGCGTGGCCTGAAAACAGAAGAACTTTGCAGTCGGGAAAAATGCGTCGGATGGTAATCGCAAGTTCAATGCCGCTCATGCCTGGCAGCGATACGTCGGTAATGAGCAATTCCGGCGGCGAAATCAGTGCCATCTCCAGCGCTTCTGGCCCATCGAACGCAGTCATTGCGGCATATCCGCTCCGCGACAGGATCGCGGCTACGGTTTCGGCAATCACAGATTCATCATCGACCACAAGCACGGTGGGACGGTACGCGCTCGTGTCTGCCGGCGGAACCTCACTGATGGGAACAACGGGGGAATTTCGTCTTCCGGTCATAACGTGATTTCACCTCTGGATGCACCCTAGCACCATTTTTTCTTTACGGGTTAAATCTTTTAGTTTGAGCACTTTTACGCGCGACGAAGATGTCTTCTACGAATGAGCGAAAAACCTCTACGGCCGACGTCCGAGATTTCTACATAGAATAACCATAGGTTTAGGATTTATTTGCGTCACTATAAGCAGATATGATTTTTAGGTTAGGTTATTGATACGTTGCTGAGGTACTATCTGTGCACACGGAGGTCAGCTGTGAAGATGGATGGAGAAGCTACCTTGGCGAATTTTGAGTCGATCCGCCAGGCCGATGTTCCGAAAGGACGCGACGGCAAGCACAAGCGGATCATTACCCGGCTGTTGAAGGATATCGATCAGCTTAAATCCGGCAATGCGCTGAAGATTCCCCTCGAGGCGCTACCAGACTCCAAGGAGAACATTCGCGCCGCTCTCAACCGCGCCACTCACTTGCGCGGCATTGAGGTAGCTACATCAAGCGACGCAGAATTCCTTTATATCTGGAAGACGGAACTCCAAAAATAGCATCTGCCCCGCACACGGCAAGCGCGCGCCAAAGCCCTGACGCACGGACAGCCCAACCCTTGCGTGAGCCCGAAAATGAATGAAATAGAAGGGAACGGGAAGGAAGCCCTACGCCGCGGCCGGCACAAACACTGCTTGGTCTGCGCCCGTAACTGGACCGCCCATGCCCAGCCTGTGTTCCACCAGGGCAAGCAGGTCTCTCGGTCGCACGGGTTTGCTTAGCAGCGTGAAATCATACGGCGCCCAATGGGGCGACCGGATCAGCTCAGGCGTGTACGCCTGCCCCGAGCAGAGCAGAATTTTGCAATCCGGGTACGCGCGCTTGATCGTGACGGCCAGTTGGACTCCGGTCATTCCCGGCAGCGCAACGTCGGTGATGACGAGATCGGGTGTAGAAAGCAACGTCCTCTGCAGTGCGCCAGTCGCATTACATGCAGTCTCGGTCGCATAACCATTGCGGCGCAGGATTTCAGCAAGCGCGTTGGCAGTCACCGGTTCTTCGTCCACAACCAAGATCCTGGGACGCCCTTCGATCCTGGACAGTCTTCCGCTTTTGTAAGAAGGCGATCCGCTGCCGATCTTCGCCGCTGAAGGGTAGACTGTTCGGTGCATATACACTTTTCCTCTCTGCCAGCTTGGATCGAGCACGTAGAGGTCCATACAGGCCAATTCAGTGAAATTCCGGGAATTCAGGTGCAAATCTCGGGATTTGCCGGCTTTTGGGATCCAGTCTTCCCGTTATCGGTCCCCCAAAAGGTGAAATTTTTACCTGATAGTATCCTTTTTACCTTTCGGCTAACGGCATTACCCGGTACGAATCGCACTGGAGCCGCGACCGCCCTTCCTGATACGATTCACTTCGCCTGCTCGAGGTTGGCCGCAAAGGAATTCGCAATGGACGGGGTACGCATCGACAAATGGCTGTGGGCCGCCCGCTTCTTCAAGACGCGCGCCCTGGCCTCCCGCGCCTGCGATCTGGGCCGCATCGAATCGAATGGCCTCCGCGCCAAACCCGCGCGCGATGTCCGCCCCGGCGACCGCCTGCAGATCGAAAACGATGCCGGTCGCTATGAGATCGATGTCCTCGGCGTCAGCCACATCCGCGGTCCCGCAGCGGTGGCACAAGCCCTCTACCGCGAAACTGAAGCCAGCCGCGAAGCCCGTCTGCGCGTTGCGGCAGAGCGCAAAGCCATGCAGCAGTACGCGCCCCTGCCCACGCACCGCCCCACCAAGCGCGATCGCCGGCGCATCATCCAATTTCGCGGCCGTGCCTGAATCGGGTAGGAGGCAGGGTCACCCCTGCCGTCCTCCCACACCACCCGCCGTGCGGTTCCGCAACGGGCGGTTCCTGTCTTCCGTTTCCAGAGTGAGCTTCGTTCCGTTGACTATTCGCCTGCTGGTCTCGGGACACTTGTTGTAGCCGTCGGGACTTCCGGCCCCTACCTCCACAACAAGCCCTCTTGCGAGGCTTCTGTCCAACCAGTCAGAGAGATAGTCCTCTATCCGCTCGTGACAGGTTCGGCCCTTCGCTCCAAACAGGCAGCTACTATGGCCTCTGCTGACTTCTGCCATGCGTTCAGGGCGCCTCGCGACGCTCTCAGTCACTCAAGACAACATGGCAGATCTCCCCGGGTATTGCGCACTCACCTTCACGCTTATGCCTGTCGGATCTACGTCGCAGCGTTCCGTGCAAGAATCGGGCTTTACAGAGATTTGCCTGCTCACCCAGCTGCGCCGCCTCTATCCGCTTCCTGTTCGTCAGGCCAGCGCTTTGCTTACAGCTTCCTCCAGATTCCACCTCACGATGGACACCCTTGCCGTTCAGCTAACACTTCCCCTTGCCGGGTGTGTAGAGGACTTTCACCTCCAAGTGAGTGCGCCATGCCGGGCGCACAAAGCAAAAAGGCCCGGGCGCATTGCCCGAGCCTCTCTCTTGTTCTCGAACCTTAGATTTCGCAGTGCCGGTTACGCCAGCAGGCTCTTCACTTTCTCTTCAATCACGCTCTGCGGCACGTAGCCCACAATCTGGTCGGCTACCTTGCCGCCCTTGAAAAACAACAGCGCCGGAATGCCGCGGATTCCGAAACGCGAAGGCGTCGCGCCATTCTGATCCACGTTCACTTTGGCCACCTTCAACTTGCCTGCGTATGTCGCTGCCACGCTATCCACGATCGGCGCAATCGCCTTGCACGGGCCGCACCAGACCGCCCAGAAATCCACCAGTACCGGCTGCTCGCTGCGCAGCACTTCTTCGTCGAAATTCGCGTCGTTCACTTCCAAAACACCTTGCCCAGCCATGTTCCTCCTTGCGAGTCCCCATCGGTAATTGTACAGGAAACCGTATACACATCCGATGCGCAACGCCCATCCAAAGTCGCAAGCCCTGGAGCTCCGCAGCCTCGCGCACTTTGTGACAAACGTCCCGCTCCCGAGCTCATCTTACGGTCCCGCCAAGTCCCAAAAAATGATTTCGTGCACAAAGAGAAGCGCCCGGATCCGAAAAGGATCACGGGCGCTAGAGCAGCCCTCCCCCAGAACTGCTCACGCAGCGAATGTAGTTGTTCAATCGATAAATGGCAAGCAAACTTAGGTAACGGGTAGGGTAATCAAAAAAGAGGTGATTATCTACCTCGGTAACCACCTTAACTCATTGATAACGCACAGCCTAGCCGCAGAGTCCGCGCAAATCGGTCACATAGATTGTTTGTTTTCAATAGCTTGACTGGCTCCTACCCGTGAAAATCGGCAGATTACCAGCTCCGCAGAAACGTGATTTTCCGTCACTTTTCCGATCACGGACTTAGCTGCCGACACGCTCTTTTCGCCCTCAACAACCACCAGAACCGCCGGGCCCGCACCACTTAAGGCAACACCCAGGATCCCGTTTTTTCCGACTAGCGGGAGCAAGAGCGGCAACAGCGGGCAGAGTGTCGTGCGATAGGGCTGGTGAATCCTGTCCTGCATCGCGAGGCGCAGCAGATCGCCTCGCGCCTGCGCAAAAGCCAACCCAAGCACGGCCACCGATTGCAGATTGGCAACGACGTCCTCCATCGCGTAAGTTGCCGGCAGCAGCGCGCGGGCTTTGCTGGTAGACAGCGGCTCAGCCGGCAGCGCCACGATGGCCCGCCACTCCTCGGACGGATCAACGCGCGCCACGTGCACGCGCCTTCCCTCGCACACCGCGCTCACAAATCCACCCAGCCAGCACGCCGCCACGTTGTCCGGATGCCCTTCCAGCGCATACGCCTCTTCGAGCACTCGGTCCGTGTCCCAATCGAGTTGCCCAAAGTGCACCGCCAACGCGATGGCCGCAAGCCGCGCGGCCGCCGACGACCCGCATCCCATCCCCAGCGGAATCGCGTTCGTCACGCGCAACGAGAGCGGCACTATCGGCCGCCCATTGGATTCGAGAATATCCTTGTAGATTTCGAGAATCAGGTTATCGTGGAGCCGCCCGCAACGCTCCGCATCGCGCCCCGTCGCGGAAATCGAAAACTCTTCCGCCGCGTCGGCCTCAATCTCCAGGGCAAAGTCGAGTGCTACGGCCACGGCGTCAAATCCGGGGCCAAGATTCGCTGAAGTTGCAGGCAAGCGGAGCCGGAACCGATCCATCGTTCGCGCGTCCTTCATCCCAATTTGCCCTTCAACACGGCCAGCACCGCGGCCGGTGTCGCATCCAGGGTGACGGCGTCCCGTCGCAACGCGTCAATCTCCGCCTCATGTCCCTTCTTCTCGTCATCGGTCAGCAATGTCCCGCGATGGAAGTCGATGGTGTAATCGGCATCCTTGAGCGTATGCCCCGTCAGCACCAGGACCACAGTCTCCGTCGGCTGGATCGCTCCCTGCGCGCGCAGCTTCTTCAGCCCCGCCAGCGTCACCGCGGAAGCCGGTTCGCAACCCAACCCCTCCGCGCCGATCTCTGCCTTGGCAATCGCAATCTCCGCCTCAGTCACATCCAGGCACCATCCGCCAGTCTCTTCGATCGCCTTCGCAGCCTTGCGCCACGAAGCCGGATTCCCGATGCGAATGGCCGTGGCCCGCGTATGTGCCTCCACCGGCTCCAGCGAGGTGCCATGATTCGCAGCCATGCTCCGCACCAGCGGATTGGCCCCCGCAGCCTGAATCACCGAAATCTTCGGCAGCCTCGCCACCAGTCCCAGTTCCCGCATTTCCCGGAAGCCCTTGCCCAGCGCCGAGCTGTTGCCCAAATTGCCGCCCGGCACAATCAGATGGTCGGGAACGTTCCAATCCATGGCCTCGGCAATCTCGAATGCTGGCGTCTTCTGGCCCTCCAACCGGTAAGGATTCACCGAGTTCAGCAAGTAAATCGGCGCCTGCTTCACAATTTCAGTCAGCACATTCAAGCAGCCGTCGAAATCCGTCTTCAACTGATAGGTCACGGCGCCGTAATCCATCGCCTGCGACAGCTTGCCCCACGCAATCTTGCCATCGGGAATCAGCACCAGGGCGCGCAACCCGGCCCGCGCCGCATACGCGGCCATTGCTGCCGAAGTGTTCCCCGTCGACGCGCACGCCACCCACTTGAATCCCCGCTCCTTCGCCACGCTCAGCGCCGCGGTCATGCCCGTATCCTTGAACGAACCCGTCGGATTCATGCCCTGGTGCTTGGCGAAGATGCGATCGATGCCCAGCGCCTTGGCCGCGCGCGGCAAGTGATACAGCGGTGTGTTGCCTTCGCGCAGCGAGATGGCATCGCCAAAGCTATCCAGAATTGGCAGCAGTTCGCGGAAACGCCACACGCCCGACGCATCCAGCGCCTCTCCCGAGCAGCGCCGTTCACGCCACAACCATTTCAGCGCTCCAGGATTCGGCCGCTCGGGTCCCCCACGATGGCTCCAGCCCGGATACTCCACCTCAAACAGGTCTCCACATTGGGCGCAGCGAAAATCCGGCCGCGCCTCCGCGCCCGCAATCCGGCTCCCGCACCCGAAACAGCGCAATTGATGCAAGTTATCGTTCATAATTCCCTGGTGTTAGCCTACCAGTGAAGGGCGATTCTTGCTGTGGATGGAACGCTTGTGCCAATGCCCAAAATGCTTTTCGCCGCAACCTTCGCGTGCGCGCTGGCCGCATCGCTCGCCGCGCAAACTCCGCTCCGCGTCGCAGCGGCCGCCGACCTCGAACCCGCCCTGCCGCCCATCCTCGAGCAGTTTCAGCAGGCCACAGGCATCCATGCCGAAGTTACATATCAGGCCTCAGCCATGCTCACTACGGAAATCGAAAACGGTGCGCCCTTCGATTTGTTTCTCTCCGCAGATCTCAGCTATCCCAAGCACCTCATCGACGACGGCCTTGCTGATGCAGCCGGTTCAGCCGATTCCACCACGCCCATTACTTACGCCAAGGGCACGCTCGTCCTTTGGGTGCGCAAGGACTCGCATCTTCCGCCCCCGTCGCTCGAACTGTTGCGCTCGCCCGCATTGAAGCGCCTCGCCATCGCCAATCCCGATCGCGCACCTTACGGCCGAGCCGCCGTCGCCGCATTGCAAAGCCTGCAACTCTACGACACGCTCAAGCCGCGCCTCGTCATTGCGGAAAATATCGCGCAGGCCGCCCAGTTCGTCGACTCCGCCAACGCCGACGCGGGCCTGATCTCGCTCACCTCCGCGCTGACGCCGCGCCTCAGCGCCGACGGCACATATTTCGTCATTCCGCACAATCTCTATCCGCCCATCGAACAGGGCGCGGTGATCGTCAGCAGCACAAAGCAACGCGCCGCCGTGCACAAGCTGCTCGATTTCATCCTCTCGCCCACAATCCAGGCGCAACTAGCCAAAAGCGGCCTCACGCCGGTTGAGAGAAAGTAGCGCCGGCCTCCTGGCCGGCTGTACTGGCGACGTCCTCGTCGCCTGCGTTTGCGCAACCACCTCCAGCGCATTTGCAAAATCGTTGGGAATCTCCGCGCCCGAACGATACTCTGTTGATGAACGCAATGGACTGGCAAGCCTTCGCACTCTCGCTCCGATTGGCCATGGTCACCACGGCAATTCTTCTCGCCATCGCCGTGCCCCTAGCGGCGCTGCTGGTGCTGGGCCGTAGCCGCTGGCTCGCCGCGCTGCAAGCTCTGGCCACGCTGCCCATGGTTCTGCCGCCCACCGTGTTGGGATTTTTTCTACTCGTCCTGCTTGGCCCCCGCACCTCCGTCGGCCGCGCCATCACGGTCCTCCTCGGCCATCCTCTCGCCTTTTCCTTCAACGGCCTCGTCGTCGGCTCGGTGATTTACAGCCTTCCCTTCGCCGTGCAACCGCTGGTTGCCGGCTTCGCATCGGTCGACACTGCCCTCGTCGATGCCGCACGGCTCCTCGGCGCTGGTCCCGTGCGTCTTGTCACGAGCATTCTGGTTCCTCTCGCGCGCCGGTCGCTGCTCGCCGCCATCGTGCTCAGCTTTCTGCACACTATCGGGGAGTTCGGCGTGGTTCTCATGCTCGGCGGCGACATCCCCGGCTCGACGCGCACGCTTTCTATCGTGCTTTATAACCAGGTGGAAAACTTCGACTACGCCGCCGCCAACCGCACCGCCGCCATCCTGCTGGGCATGAGCGTGGTGGCGCTGGCACTGATCTACTCCAAAACTCAAAACCACGGAGTCGGTCGTGCTTGAATTTTCTCTCGATGCGCGCCGCGGCAGCTTCCATCTTCAATTGGAGTGCGCCTTCACCTCCGATTGGACGGTCGTCTTCGGACCCTCCGGCGCGGGCAAAAGCACGCTGCTCCGCCTGCTCGCCGGCCTCGATTCTTCGGGTATCGACCGTCCCATGCGCGGTCGCATCGCCCTCAACACGCGCACTCTCACTGACACCACCATCGGATTGCATCTCGCGCCCGGCCGCCGCCAGAACGCGCTGGTCGCGCAGCAGCCCGCGCTCTTCCCTCACCTCAGCGTCGCCGCCAACGTCGCCTACGGCCTGCGCGGCCTGGACGGCACGACCCGCGCCACACGTGTTGAAGAGATGCTAGCTTTGGTTGGCGCAACTGCTCTCGCTGGACGCCGTCCGCGGGACTTATCGGGCGGCGAGACGCAACGCGTGGCGCTGGCCCGCGCTCTAGCGCCCGCGCCCCGGCTCCTGCTGCTCGACGAGCCGTTCTCCGCGCTCGACGGCGTGGCCAGCGATGCACTACTCGAGCGCCTGCAACTGTGGCTCCGTGAAAATCAGGTTCAGGTTGTCATGGCCACGCACGACGTCACCGACGCATTAGCCATGGGTGCTGAGGTTCTGCTGCTGCGCGACGGCCGCCAGGCCGCGCTCGGCCCCGCCGCTGAAGTCCTCGCCGCAGATCGCGCGCGCATCGCGCTGCGACTGAAAACGCCTTAGAATCCCACCATCTCCGGCTCCATCTCCAGCCAGATGCTGAACCGCGCCTCAACCGCCCCCTGAATTTTTTCGGCGAGCGCGAGTATCTCCACGGCCGTTGCGCCGCCCTCGTCGGCGTCTCCATAATTCACAAGCGCGAGCGTATGCCGTCTTGAGATTCCTGCTTTGCCCATCCGATAACCCCGATAGAATCCGGCCTCCTCGATCAGCCACGCTGCCGACAGTTTCACTTGCTGCGGTCCTGCCGGAAACTGAGGCGGTTCTTTCGTCCAACTCAGGCCTGTCGCTTCTTTTGCAATCTGAGGTACCAGTTCCTTTGCGACTACCGGGTTCTTGAAGAAGCTGCCCACACTGCGGCAATCCGGATCGCCCTCAATCAGCAGCATGCCTTTGCTCCTGCGGATTCCGCGCACTGCTTCCGCAACCTCAGTCAAAGTCGGCGTCTTCTGCCGCCCGCTGAAATGCGCCTTAAGCTCCTCGTAGTTCAAGGTCGGCACGCCATTTTGCCGCAGCCGATAATCCACCTGCGTAACAACGTACCGCCCTCGGTCCGTCGTGTTGAAGCGGCTCTTCCGATATGAAAATCCGCACTCGGCATTCGTGAACTCCACGAACTCCTCAGCTGTACGATCGAACGCCCGCACGCGCTCGATCACCGAAGCAACTTCCTGTCCGTACGCACCCACATTCTGCACCGGCGTGCCACCCACGGTGCCGGGAATCCCGGCGAGGCATTCTATGCCGGCCAACCCGGCCTCCGTGGTCTGCTGCACGCAGTGCTCCCAGGGGACGCCGGCGGCCGCGCGCAGCCGTTCCCCGTCGAGTTCGGTACCCATGAACGCAACACGCAGCGCCAACCCGTCGAATCCCGCATCCGCCACCAGCAGATTGCTGCCGCCCCCCAGCACAAACAGCGGCACGCCCCGTTCGCGCGCCCATGCGCACGCTTCGGCAATCTCAGCCTCGCTGGTGGCTCGTACAAACCACCGCGCCGGGCCCCCGATGCCGAGGGTCGTCAGAGGGGCAAGCGCAATGTCTTCGAGAATCTTCAAAAATCAAGACTACAGCAACCCGGTAATTCGAAATGGTCCGTCTAATCGCCTGCGGAGCACGCGGTAGTAGCTTCGCCCGCGTCAAACCCGTAGAATAGGAACAGGCAGCTTCTCCTGCCGGAGGCAAACATGTACCCAGAACTGATGGTGGTCCCTATGCGCGAGGAACTTGTGCGTGCAGGGATCAAGGAAACTCGGACGGCTGAAGAGGTCGACGCCGCACTGGCTGAGCCGGGAACCACTCTCGTCGTCGTCAACTCCATCTGCGGTTGTGCGGCGGGCAAAGCTCGCCCCGGCATCCGCCTCGCGCTCTCAAACACCACCAACCCGCCCGATCGCAAGATCACTGTCTTTGCCGGCCAGGACCGCGAGGCCACGGACCGCGCCCGCAGCTATTTTGAAGGCCATCCGCCCAGCTCGCCCTCTGTCGCCATCATGCGCGACGGCAAGCTCGTCTATCTCATGCAGCGCGCCGTCATCGAGCAGTCCACCGCGCAGGACATCGCCAGCGAGCTCATGCGCGCCTTCGACGCGTACTGCGCCAAAACGACTGCGTAACCGGCGATTGCTAGACTTTGCGGATCGGTCCAGGATACCGGGCAATCGTCGCATCGACAGTGAGCAAAGTGATCTCTTCGACTACCGCCTGTGCAATCAGGAGCCGGTCGAAGGGATCCTTGTGAACGGGAGCCAGCGCATCGACGGCAACTACGTGGTCGCCTTGAACCGGCAGCTCCTCATACCCGTTCGCGATCATTTGCCTTCGAATCTCGCGCGGATCGAATGCGAACGTCGGCCCATATCGCGCTCGCTTCAAAGCAATCTCCCACAAACTGGCGACGCTGAAAATAAATTCGTTTTCAGAATCATTGATGAGTGCACGCGCCGCTCGATTCAGGCCGCTACCGCCAATCGGCAACCATAGGATGAAGTGCGTATCGAGAAGGAATTTCATTCTTCGTTATTACCCAGAAACATTTTCTCGATCCCTTTATCCAGCTTCTTATCAATCTCTTTGAAGTTGTCGGGGAGGGTGTACTTCCCTTTCATAAATCCTATCCGTTTTTGCGGTTTCTTCTTCGAAGCCGAGATTGGAAACACCTCGGCCATGGGCTTCCCTGCCTTGGCAATTGTGAAAGGTTCGCCGCTGGCAACTTCATCCACCAGCCGCGAAAGGTGGGTTTTGGCTTCATGAATGTTGTAGGTGCGCACTCTGCCTCCTAGTAAACTAAGTCTAGTTAGTTTAGTTTACTAGTTCACAAGATGCAAGGCAGCTCATTTCCCGCACAACAACGGCCTCCCGCGCGGGAGGCCGTTGTTTCTTGCTCCTGAATTTTCGTACCTACTCTGCCGCTTGCGCATCGTCCAGCTTCTGCACCTTGCTGTGCTTGATCGAGTAAGTGAAGTAGATGATCAGTCCAAGAATCAGCCAGCCGATCATCACTTCCCATGTGATCGCCGCCAGTCGCGACATGAGGTAGAGCGCCGACACAATGCCGAGAATTGGCACCAGCGGCACAAACGGCGTCTTGAACGGCCGATGCATATCCGGATGCCGCACGCGCAGCACCCAGACTCCTGCGCACACGATCGCGAACGCCAGCAGTGTGCCGATGTTCACCAGGTCCGCGAGCCTTGAGATCGGCAGCAGCGCAGGAAACAGCGCCGCAAAGAATCCGAAAACGATCGTGGTGATCCACGGCGTGCGAAACCTGGGATGCACTGCCGAGGCCCACTTCCACAAGAGGCCGTCCTTTGACATCGAGTAGAAAACGCGCGTCTGTCCGAGCAGCATCACCAGCATGACGGTGGCGAGCCCAAAGACTGCGCCGATCTTCACCAGCATCGATCCCCAGCTTACGCCCGTCGCATCGATGCCCAGCGCCACCGGCGCCGGCACGTTCAGGGTCGTGTAGCTCACCAGGCCTGTAAGCACCAGCGACACCAGAATGTACAGAGACCGTGCAGATGAGGAGCGACCCGAGAATCCCGATGGGCATGTCACGCTGCGGCTTCTTCGCCTCCTGCGCAGCTGTCGACACCGCATCGAATCCGATATACGCGAAAAAGATGCGCGATGCGCCCTTCGAAATGCCGCTCCATCCAAAATTCCCGGCAGCGTCTTTCGGCGGTATGAAGGGATGCCAGTTCGTGCGCGCCACTTCAGGATGACGGAACAGGAAATACCCGCCGACAACCAGGAAAATCGCCACCACGCTCAACTTGATAAAGACAATCACTGAGTTGAAGTTCGCCGACTCCTTGATGCCAATCACCAGGATGGTCGTAATCGCCATGACTCCCAGGATGGCAAGCAGGTTGAAAAATCCCGTCGCATGCGGCAACCCCGCGTCGCTCACCCCCGGCGGCAGCGACGCAACCGGCCCCCACATCCCGTGATATTTCACGAGCGCAGTTCCGGGGATCGCCGTCAGTTGCGGCGGAATCACGATGCCCCACTGCTGCAACAGGCTGTTCAAATAGCCCGCCCACCCCGACGCCACGGTCGACGCGCCAAACGCGTACTCCAGCACCAGGTCCCAGCCAATGATCCACGCCACCAGCTCGCCCAGCGTCGCGTATCCGTAGGTGTAAGCCGATCCGGCGATAGGAATGATGGACGCGAACTCGGAATAGCAAAGTCCGGCAAAGGCGCACGTGAGTCCCGCCAGCACGAAACTCAGCGCCACGGCTGGGCCCGCGTAGAGCGCTGCCGCCTGGCCGGTCAGCACAAAAATTCCCGCGCCGATCACTGCGCCAATTCCCAGCGTGATCAGGTTCACGGCTCCGAGCGAACGCTTCAGCGTGTGCTCACCCTGCTCGCCCGCTTCCTGCGAGAGCATTGACATGGGTTTAATACGCAGCAATCTGGAATTCAAAGGGCGGCTTCCTCCCTGGGGATTCAGTGGAATAAGGCAAACTATGTCGGGCAAAACGCGCGTGCAGGAACCGTAACGCCATCATACGATACGAAACCAACGGGCCCTGTTTCCTTGCTATCTGTTTTTTACTCCTGTTGGCTACACCCTGTTCCCAGTCTTTTTCTTTGCCAGTCGCGCCAGCGTGGCCTGCTCGCGCAGCACCTGCTGCAACGGCCGCGCCGGGCGTGCCCCAGTGCACCGTTCCTGGCTTAGGCCTTCGTTGGTGATGGTCTTGCCGCTGAAGACGCCGGCCTGGCCGCCGAGGATGACGCCGGGACCGACGTGCACGTGGTCGCCGATGCCGACCTGGCCCGCGAGAACCGCGCCCTTGCCGATCGTGCTCGAGCCGGAGATGCCGGTGAGCGCGACGAGGATCACGTCTTCGCCGATGTCGCAGTTGTGGCCCACGTGGACGAGGTTGTCGAATTTTGCGCCGCGGCGGACGCGCGTCTCGGCCAGCGCGCCGCGGTCGATGGTGCAGTTGGCGCCGATCTCCACGTCGTCCTCGATCACTAATGTCCCCTGTTGCGGGAATTGCGTGTACGCGCCGGTAGCGGGATCGCGCACGTAGCCGAAACCGTCGGCGCCGAGCACGACGCCTGCGTGCACCATGACCCAGTTGCCAACAATCGTTCCCGGATAGATCACCACGCGCGGATAGATCCTGCAGAATTCCGCCAATCCGCACGTCTTTCCAATCACAGCGCCTGCCTCGATGCGGGTTCCAGCGCCGATCTGAACGTCCGTCTCCGATCACCGCCGCAGGGCCAACGGAAACGCCCTCTCCAAGTTCGACATGGTCGCCAAAGATGGCGCTGGCGTGGATCCCTCGACGGCGCTGGAAACGGATTCAGCAACTTGGCTGCAAGAGCAAACCACAGCCGGGGATGATCGGCTTCGACAACGCATCGATCGGGAGGGTAAGTCTCCATGCAGCCAGTGGGAAGCACAATCGCCCCCGCAAAGCTATTGAGAGCCTTCGTGGCCGCATCCGCGTTTTCGGCAAATACCAAATCGGAGGGGCTTGCATACTGGCTGCGAATTCACTCCATCGATCTCCTGCTCCGGCGCTCCTTGCACCAGCTTCCCGCCCAGCGTTTCAATCAGCTTTTCCAGCGTCATGCGCTTCTCCCCGTTTCCGAATGCAGATTCAATACAGCCTCAGCTCGCCCGGCGGCCGCGTCTTCCAGCGGCGATGAATCCACAGCCACTGGTCAGGATAGCGCCGAATCCACGACTCAATCACGGCGGTCGATCGCCGCGTGCCTTCCAGAATATCCGCGGCGCGGTCTGCGGTGCGCGGCATCTCGATCTCGGGCCCGAAGTGGAGCACGTAGCGCCGCTCGGCCGGCTCCCAGAGCATGAATCCCGGCAGAACTGCCGCGCCGGTTTGCGGGCGATGTGAGCCAGGCCGGTTCCGGTGCAGGCGTCGATGCCGAAGAACTTTACAAACTCGCCCTGCGGCGGGGTCATATTCGTGTCCATCAGGATGCCGACTGTGCCGCCTGCGTGGATGGCCTTCAAGAGCCCGCGACCGAAGTCGTCTTTCGAGATCACGAAGTTGCCATGAAGGCAGCGGATGCCGTTGACATATTCATCGAGGCGGCGGTTATCGAGATTGCGGATGATCATGCCCATGGGGTGTCCCATGAGCGAATGGTAGAAGCTGGAAAGCTCCCATGCGCCCAGGTGTCCGGTGATGATGAGGACGCCCTTGCCGCGGGCCTGCGCCGCGAGATAGTGATCGAGGCCCTCGGTGCGCATCGAATACGGCCGTCGGGTTGCGGGTGTTTTCGGCTGTGTAGCGCGTCATGCGGCAGAACTCGACGAGTTGCCAGCCTAGATGGATATAGACGCGCTTGAGAATTTTCTTTCTGGTCTTGGACGGGAGTTCAGGCAGCGCCAGCTGAAGGTTGCGCATGCCGACGCGGCGCAACCTGCCGAAGCACCAGTAGACGGCAAAGGCAAGGCAGCCGGCCAGCAGGCGCGCCAATCCTCGCGGCATGCGGCCCAGACAGCCGGCTACGGCCCGAACCAGCCCGTACTCCAGAGTTTCCTGCATCGATGAACGCAAGGATTAGTGTAGTCGGTCCGCGGCTTAACCGGCATTTCTTGCGGATTTCCGGTAGTGTCTCAGTTTGAAAGTTTCTGCTCGAACCGGGCGGCGTGATCAGCAAGTCCCATTTTTGTGGCCGCATCTCGCAGAGCGGACCAGAACTGCTGGCTCACCGGATGGCCCTCGGCATAACGTTCAAGGCTATCGCAGGCCAGCTCCAACTCATTGTGGTCAAGAAATTCTTGGTACGCACGGACAGTTTCATGGTGCGCTGCAACATCTGGCAATGTTTGTCGAGCGCGTGCAAGGTCTAATTCAATTGAGGCCCACAGTTTGCGAAGTTTTTCCGCCATTCTCTTAGTTTGCCAGAGAGGCGATTTGTTCGCAGCCTCAAAGGTGATCCGAGATGTCAGTGGCAAACTGAGACATTACCGGATCTACTGATGAAAGGAACGGGGGGCATTTTCAACTGCGACCGTCCCGGCGGGGGTCAGGAGACCCCCGCAACAGCCGGCTGGGAAGCCGGCGCTACAAGTTTCCTGGATGCGGTTAGTGAGTGGCCTTGGCCTTGACGAAATACTGCGCGACATCGCGCACAAACGCGACCGCGCCGGCCGGTACTGGGACATTGCCCCCCAGGACATTGTTGAAGTCTTCGGGGGCGCCGTAGTAAAGCTCCGTATCTTCCTTGTTCTGGCTTACGCTGGTGCCGTCCAGATCGATGCCGGCAAACAGGCCCTTGGCGCGGGAGTAGCTCAGCAGCTCTGCGCTCATCTTCCAGTCCGTGGAAGCTGTGCCGGCGCGGCCCACCGGACCGGCGGCTGCCGAGGCGTCACCGCCAATCTTGAATTTGTCCTTGAGCAGATCCTGCATCCCACGGTCATTCACGGCAATGAGAATCAGATCCGTTGCCTGGCCGCCAAACTGCAAGCCAAAGGAGCCGCCCTCCATGCGAATAAATACCGGCGCGCTCCATCCATGCCCGGTGCGGCAGGTGACGACGCCCTGGCCGTACTGTGCGCCAACAAAGAAGGCGCCCTTCTTCATGCTTGGAACCACGGCAACACAGGTAGCCGAGCGGAGAATGTCGGTGGGAACGGTCGCGTCGTTGGCGGCCATGATCTGGTCGAGGACAGTTTTGGCCGAGTCAATGCGGCTTTGCAGGTCCTCCTTTGTCGAGCCCGCAAAGGCAGTGGCGGTGAGCAGGAAGCTGAGACAAACGCTGGCGATGGCCTTCTTCATATCCATGTCCTTTCCATTCCGTCGGCATAACGCCGCGGTTGTAAGAATCGATTCGTGATCTTTGAGCCGGAGGAATTTTCAGCGCTGCAACAGGGGTCAAGTACGCGGCTAAAACCGAACAAACGGGGCAGCGCCGCAACCTCTTCGAACAGCCTACCGTATCCGCGTTCAAACGCGCACTCTAAGTTGCGGAAATCTGCGGCTGGCAAGGTTGATTCCTCGCGGTGGAATGACGCCAAAAGAATAATGCCGGACTGCTTGCGTCTGCTGCAATGACGTTCGGACTTCGATCCCATATACAGAATCCGCGCCGAGTCACTACTTTCGCAGCTGACGAGGCAAACTCAACCTATGGAGAAAACTCTTCCGATGGATTTTGGTGGAGGGAGAAATTGGGCGGGAGGGCTGCTCGAAACGGCGCAAACTGGCCTTGAAAAAAAAAGAGGAGTTCCCAGGCTTCATGAAAACATGCTGCCTGGGAACTCCTTTCCCCAGATCTGCGTTGTTTCTGGAACCATAATGTGGAAATCTGCGAGAGTACACAAGAGTACTTAGGGGCTATGACTCAAAGTAATCCATACATTTAACTAAGTAGTTAACACCCGTTCTCGTGGGGTTGAGCGGCCCCGCCGCGCTTGCCGCTGGCTTCTGCCAAAAGTGAGCGACTCACTGCCGACACCGATAGCTTGACCCGATTGTCAGCGCCTGTTTTGCGCATAAGTCGTGCAATATATGCCTTTACGGTCCGCTGTTCGATGCCAAGTTGACGTGCAATCTCGCGCGTGGAGTTCGCCAGCAAAATCAATTTCAGCACCTGCTCTTCGCGTGGCGTAAGTTGAGGCTTGGGACTGCTGGGAATCGCGAGATGATCATTCAAAAGGTGATCGATGAGTTGTGAAAGTATTCGGCGTGGCGCCCATATGGAGCCTGAGGTAACGACCTCAATTGCCTGGCTCACCAATTCCGGACCTGAAGAGAGCCCCAAATAAGCCCTGGCGCCGGCAATGATCGCCTTGATTACCAACTCATCGTCGCCTTCGGGCCCGATGACGATCAGGCGGACATCCGGCCGCGTCAGGCGCACGGACTCCAGAATTTCAAGATTGCCCTCGGTGGAATGCAGATCGATGACGACGTATTCGATGTCCGACGCGTCGATCAGCTCTTGCAGGCTTCCGATTACAGGGACGAGTTGTGCGTGGCCCGGCTGCGCGGGTTGATCGAAGCTTCCAGCCAAGCCGGCTGCGCGAATGGGCTCAACTGCAAGGATGCCAATTCGAATGGCACGAGGATTCGTAGATCTGGATTTCATGGCCCTCCCTTCGGCGTTGCGAAGGGTCTTCCCTGGGATCGGCATGCACGTATCCCGGAAAATTTGTGGTTGCTTGAAGTCTTCCATCTATCGAACACTTACGCACTGGCTCGAAAGCGGCACACCTTTAGGACGACTGTGTTATAAAAGCGATAAGTCGCTCATGGCCAACATGTTATGCCGATTCACCAGGATCGGCAGGATCGGCCGTAACATGCCAAAGGCCACGAAAACATTGGCGAAAATTCCAATGCCTCGATCAGACTTCAGCTTTGTAAAACTGCGGTATTAGAGTTTGGGGAGAACGATGCCTTGCTGCTTTTGATACTTGCCTTTTCGGTCGGCGTAGCTGGTCTCGCAAGGCTCGTCCGACTGGAAAAATAGAATCTGGCACAGACCTTCGTTGGCGTAGATCTTTGCCGGCAGCGGCGTGGTATTAGAAATCTCAAGGGTGACGAAGCCTTCCCATTCGGGCTCGAAGGGCGTCACGTTCACGATGATTCCGCAGCGCGCGTAGGTCGATTTCCCCACGCAGATCGTCAGTACATCCCGGGGAATACGGAAATACTCAACGGAGCGCGCCAGGGCAAACGAATTGGGCGGAACGATGACCGATTCCGCCTCGACCGAGACGAACGACCGCTCGTCGAAGGCCTTGGGATCGATGATGGCGCTATTCACGTTGGTAAAAATTTTGAATTCGTTGGAGACTCTGAGGTCATAACCATACGACGAAAGGCCGTAAGAAATAACCCCGGCGGCAACTTGTTTTTCGCTGAACGGCTCAATCATGCGATTCTGAACGGCCTGTTCTCTGATCCAACGGTCGCTTTTGATCGACATGCGTCTCCTGTTGCCGAATTGAAACAGCCTCCGGCCCGTGAGGGTGCCGGTTTAGGCTTGAAATTTCATCTTACGAAACGGCCGCGGCAAATGACAAATGCGGAGACGGATGAATGGTGCGGATCGCCCCCGGGAACGCCGCGTCAATCGTCTCCCGAAGCCGCCCGAACCTGAGAAATTTCGGAAACCCTCAATCCCTTGTTCCCTAATCGCCGCAAAATCTGTACTATGGGCGATGAAGGTCGTACGAAGGTCAACCCCAGTTCACCCCAAGCGAGGAGACTCCATTGATCAAGCAGGATATCGTTCACAACGTGGTCGAGCGCACGGGTCTGCCGCGCACCAAGGCAGAAGCGGCAGTGGACACAGTCTTCGAGGGTCTGAAACAGGCTTTGGCGGCCGGCGAGCGCATCGAATTACGCGGATTCGGCGTGTTCAGCGTTCGCGCGCGCAAGACCGGCATCGGCCGCAACCCCCGTACCGGGACCGAGGTCAACATTGCTCCCGGCAAAGCGGTGCGCTTCAAGCCCGGCAAGGAACTGCACGCGCTTCAGCCGGGCGCTCCCAGCAGCTAGGGTCTGGCAGAGGCCTCGTCGGTGGCCCGCATCCGGCGGCGTCCATCCATTCCGCGTGCGCTTGGCTAGCCGTGGTGTCGGAAACCGTAGTGTCAGCCGTGGCGCAGCCAATTCCTCCTGGTGACGCGGTCGTCTCGCAACAACTTGCCCGGGCCTCATGAAATCCCCAGTCTCCGTATGAAGAAACTGCTGCTCGTTTTGCTGTTCGCGCTCGCTCGACTGCCCGCCCTGGCGCAGCTGCCCGCATCGAACGATGTCGTAGTCCTCGACTCGTGGCGTGTCCATGAGGGCGATGACCTGACGTGGGCGCGGCCGGACTTCGACGACTCGAAGTGGGCAGAAACCTCGAGCCCTAAAGAAACTCCCGGTTTGCTCGTTCAAAGCGGATTTCGCTGGTACAGAACGACGGTCGAGTTGCCAGAGCAGCTTGAGGGCGCGAGCTTGCCATCGACATGGGACCGATCGACGAGGTCTTCGAGGTCTATGTCGAAGGGGTGTCAGTGGGCCGTTTTGGCCGGTGGGAGCCGAAGCCCGAGTCTCCCTTCAACAGGAACCTGGCCTTCCCCATTCCGCCAGGCCTCGTCAAAGGATCGACTGTGCACATCGCTTTGCGGCGATGGGTCGGCGCGACATCGACGGGCCTGTTTCCCTTTTACTCCTCGGGCGCAGAGCGTTTTACTCACCCACTCGAAATTGGATTGCTATCGACGATCAGCGCCCGGACCGCGCTTTATCAGTATCGCGGTGTGGTAAGCGAACCTGCCCTGGAACCTTTGCCTGCTCTCGATGCTGGCTGCCGGCTGCATTGCATTCGTTTTGTTCAGTGCGCAGCGCAATCGTATCGAATACATTTTGCTCGGCATCTATTGCGTCGGCTCAGCGCTCGATCCCTACGTGGGAGGATTCCTGGCTGCGAGCGATTCCGTGATGCGCCGCTCCTGGGGGCCAACCCTGGTGTTTGCAGGATACTTGCTGGTCATTCTGAGTTCTTACCTCTTTCTTTCGCAGATCTGCCCGCGCTTTCGGCGTTGGATTCTGGCGGGCGCAGTCTTGAATGTGATTCTCGGGGGCTATGCGGTCTACGGCTTTGCGTTTCAGGACCACCATGCGAATTTCTGGCTCTTCACTTTCGGCTCCAATCTGCCCGTCATCATTACTCTGCTGGCGGCGTTGGGGCTGCTTCTGGAACGGAAAGCCGGATCCGTTGCCATCGCAATCTCCCTTCTTGCTGGTTCAATTGACCGGAGCGTGGGTCAATTATTTCTCCCATATCGCTCGGTATGTCCGATCTGCGCTTCATGCCCGTTGGGCCATTCGTGGTGGACATCCGCGGCATCAGCCAGACGCTGTTCGTTTTCGTCACGCTGATCGTGCTCTATCTGCGTTATCGCGACGAACAACTCAACCAGGCGGCGTTCGAGCAGGATATGGCTGCCGCGCGCAATGTGCAGCAATACCTCATCCCCGTACACCTGCCGGCGACACCGGGCCTGGCCATCGAGAGCGAGTACCGGCCCGCGCGCGAAGTGGGCGGCGATTTCTTTCAGGTGCTTCCCAAGGCAGCCGACGGCAGCGTTCTCGTTGTGGTCGGCGATGTGGCGGGAAAGGGCCTGCATGCGGGAATGCTGGCCACTCTGATTGTGGGCGCGATTCGTACGGCTGCGTCGTTCACCAACGATCCCCGGCAGATCCTGACGCTGCTCAATGAGCGCATGTGCGGTCGCGGTCTTGCGACTTGCCTCGCGCTGCGCATTGGGCTCGACGGCAAAGCGGCGCTGGCCAACGCCGGTCATTTGCCGCCTTATCTCAACGGCAAGGAGCTGGCGATCGAAGGCGCACTGCCGCTCGGCGTCGTGCACGGCGTCGACTTTCCTGTTTTGCATTTCAAGCTGGCCGAAGGCGACTCGCTGATGCTGATGACCGATGGCGTGGCCGAAGCGCAGGATGCAGCGGGCCATCTTTTCGGCTTCGACCGCATTGACCAGATGCTGCGCGGAGGACTTGCCGCCGCCGCGCTGGCCACTGCGGCTCAGAACTTCGGCCAGGAAGACGACATTACCGTGCTGACCGTTGCGCGGATGGCGCCTGCCGTTTGATTGATGCTCACCGCCGGTGCGCTGACCTGCTCTTGCTCCCTTGTTCCCTGCCGGGGCCCCCGGCGGGCGATATTTGCCCGCTGGGTGGCTTGCTCCCTGCTTTTCTCACATCAGCCGCAGTGCATCCACGTCCACAATCAGGTTGCGGCGCGGGATGCCGGCCTGGTCGGCGTGCGCGAGCATGCCGCGCAGCGCCGCGTTGAGCGCTTTGCGCGAGGCGCTTTTCAAAATCATGTGGAAGCGGTAGACGTTCTTGATGCGCGCGATGGGCGCCGTGCACGGCCCCAGCACGCGCACCGCTCCGCTGTTCTGATTTTGGACGAGATACTTGCCCAGCGAAGCTGCCCACCGCGCGGCTTCTTCCATCTTTTCCGACTGCACCAGCACATTGGCGAGCACGCCGAAGGGCGGGTAATGCATCCAGCGGCGGTACTTCAGCTCGCGCTCGGCAAAGGCCTTGTAGTCGTGGGTCGTCGCGGCCACGAATCGCGTAATGATCGGGATAATAAGTCTGCACCACGACGCGGCCCGGCAATTCGCCGCGGCCGGCGCGCCCTGAAACCTGCGTCATCAACTGGAAGACGCGCTCCGCGGCGCGAAAATCGGGCATGGACAGCGCATGATCGCAACCCACCACGCCCACCAGCGTCACGCTGTGAATATCGTGGCCCTTGGCGATCATCTGCGTGCCCACGAGCAGGTTGATCTCGCCCGAGTGCAGCCGCGCCAGCAGCCGCTCCAGATCGCCGCGTCCGCGCACCGTGTCGCGGTCCATGCGCCCGATGCGCGCGCCGGGAAATATCTCCTGCAGGCGCTCCTCGCCCTGTTGCGAACCCGCGCCGAGATAGTACAGGTGCTCGCTGTCGCATTTGGGGCAGCGCGCGGGAACGGTGCGCTTGTAGCCGCAGTAGTGGCACTCGAGACGCTGCCCCGCGCGCACTTCGGCCAAGCTCTCCGATGGCGGCTTGTGATGCGTGAGCGCGATGGCGCAGTTCTGGCAATCGAGCTTTTCGCCGCAGGCGCGGCACATGACGGCAAAGGAATAGCCGCGGCGGTTGAGCAGAATCAGCGCCTGCTCGCCGCGTTCGAGCGCCGCCTTGGTCTGCGCGACGAGCGACCGCGAAAAGAGTTCGTCGCGGCCCGCCTCCTGGAACTCGCGGCGCATGTCGATCAGCTCGACCTCGGGCAACGGGCGATTCATCACGCGGTCGCGCAACTCGATGCGCGTGTACTTGCCGCGCTCCGCATTGTGCCAGCTTTCAAGCGAGGGCGTGGCCGAGCCCATCACCACCACGGCGCCGGCCAGCTTGGCGCGCATCACGGCCACGTCGCGCGCGTTGTAGCGCGGCGTTTCTTCCTGCTTGTAGCTCTGGTCGTGCTCCTCGTCGACGAGAATCAGCCCCAGGTTGGGCGCGGGAGCAAAGATGGCCGAGCGCGTGCCGACCACGATCGGCGCGTCGCCGCGGCGGATGCGGCGCCACTGCTCGCTGCGCTCCTCGGGCGTGAGCGCGGAGTGCAGCAGCGCAACCTTCTGCCCGAAGGCGGCGTCGAGCAGGCCGGCAGTCTGCGGTGTGAGTCCAATCTCCGGCACCAGCAGGATGGACGACAGGCCGCGGTCGAGAGCCTTCTGCATGGCGGCAAGATAGACGGCGGTTTTCCGGAACCCGTGATGCCGTAGAGCAGGAAGGGCTGGAATCCCCCGAGCGCGGCAGTGAGCGTGGCCAGCGCATCGGTTTGCGCGGCGTTCAGGCTGAAGGGCGCGGATGTGGGCGTCAAGCCGCCCAGTCGGAACAGCTCCGGACGCTCCTCAATGCGCACCAGGCCGCGCCGGACCAGAGTTTGGAGAGTGGACGAGGGAAGATCGCGGCGGCGCAATTCGGCCAGTGGCAGTTCGCCGTCGCAGGCTGCGAGCTCAGCCAGAATCGCCTGCTGCTTTTCGGTCAGCGAGGGCAGGCGCGTGTCGGGAATGAGCACGGCAAAGCGCTCCATGCGCCGCGCATCGCGCTCGGCGGCGGCGGTCTCGCGTGCGATCCACTTCTTGCGCAGCATGGCGGCCAAAAGTGGCAGCGACGCCGCCGTCGCGGTGCGCAATGTGGAGACTTTGAGGGTTCACCGGAAGCCAGCCGCTCCAGAACGCGGCGCTCCACATCCTGGCCTTCGGCAGAAAGCTTCTGCGGACGGCGCGAGCGCGGCTTGCCGATTCCCTTCCCCCGATTTCCGTTCTCTGGATCGCCGTCGATGGTTGCGGCCAGCACGTCCCGGCCCAGGTCGGTAATGCGGTAGTAGACGGTGCGGCGCACTTCGGCCGCGAGCGGCAGCATGGCGCGCAGCACCTCGCCGAGCGGTGCCAGGTAGTATTGCGCCGCCCACTCGCCCAGTTCCAGAGATGCTCGCTGAGCAGCGGCTCCTCATCGAGCACAGCTTCGAGATACCGCACTTCGAAGTCCGGCGGCGCCTTGGCCCCGAGCGCCGTCACCACGCCGATGAGTTTCTCGTTGCGGAAGGGCACGATGACGCGCGCTCCGCGCTGCGGCGACTGGCCCAGGCGCACGCCGTAGGTGAACGTGTGGTCGAGCGGCACGGGCAACGCGACTTCGCAATACGCAGGGCATGGGAGACAAGATTCAGTGTAGGGGATGCGGCGTGGTCTCGGACGGCGCTCCGAAGTTGTAGAGCGACAAATGTTCACTGATTCATCTACTCCCGATTCCCTGTTTTTCAGTCCAATGCACTCGGATGAGTTCAAAAGTCGCCATCGCCATCACCGCCGCCCCCCGAACCCACGCCGGCGACCCCGCCCCGACCTCCTCCTCGCGCCTCGCGCGCCAGTTCTTCCCCGGTCACGCTCTCCATCGACATGGGCGGATCGGGCATCAAGGCCATGCTGCTCGACGCGCGTGGCAAGCCGATCAGCGCGCGGGAACGCATTGTGACTCCAGCCGTGGCCACGCCCAACGCCGTATTGCGCGCACTGGAGACAGTTGCGTGCGCGGGCTGGCTGGATTCGATCGTGTTTCGGTCGGATTTCCCGGCGTGGTCAAGCACGGCGTTACCTATGCCGCCTTCAATCTGCATCCCAAGTGGGCGGATTTCCCTCTTGAGCGCGAACTCGAAAAG
>CAVOTQ010000002.1:0-234466 GCA_963699385.1 uncultured Acidobacteriota bacterium
TTATCCGCTGCGCTACTGGGATTGGCCGTATGCGGGCGATAACACGCAGCCGCCTTTACTCCAAACCGATCGCGATTGGATTTGGTTTGAGGCATGGGGGCGATACGCGTGGAATCCGAATCGCGATCCCGGGAAAGAGCATGCGTACTGGGTGTCGCGATTTGCGGAGAGATTTGGGTCGCCCGAGGCTGGTGAAAATATTCTCGACGCTTACACGCTGGCTGGACCTTGCCAACCAAAGCTGCTGCCGCGCATCGGGATCACGGAAGGAAATCGCGAGGCGTTCACGCTGGGCTTGACCATGCTGCAGTTGATCGATCCCGCGCGCTTTAATCCCGCGGTGACGCTGTGGACGGGCGACGCTCCACCGGGCGAGAGGCTGGAAGACTACGTGGCCGAAGAGGTGAAGAACGAACCGCACCATGGCGAGACGCCGCTCGGGGTGAGCGACGAAACTGTGGACGCATCGCGGAAGGCATTCGATGCAGCGAACGCAGCCGCACCCTTTGTGACGAAAAATAAGGCAGAGTACGATCGCATCGTGAACGACATGCATGCGATTGAGTTGCTGATGGCGTTCTACAACGCGAAGACGAAAGCGGCGGAGCAGATTTTGCTTTACGGATACGATCACGATGCGGCGCGTTTGCGGCAGGCTGAAACATCGTTGGCCGAGAGTGTGGATCATTTCCGCGAGCTGACCGCGATTGCCGGACCCGCGTATCGCACCGCGACCAGCATGGAGACCACGCAGCGCCAGATTCCCTTCCGCGGCGGCATGAATCAGTTTCCCAACTGGCAGCAGTGCCTGCCTATGTATGAGAAGGAGCTGGCGACGTTCCGTACGCGGCTGGCGCAGTTGAGTTCTGGCACGAAGATCGACGAGAACAAGCCGCCAGAAAACGCCAAAGTTGAACGGCTGCCGCAGATCGCGTTCACGCTGAAACCCGGGGCAGGCGAGGCGTTCACGGTAGAGAAGGGCGCAAACTTATTTGTGGGTGCGAATGGAACGATCAGCGATCTGGCGCCGGAACTTGTTGGGATGAAGGGAATCCGCATTTCGCCCAGCGAAGGCGGGACGTTGCACTTCGATTTGGCTGAGCCGGCGCAGATCCTGGTAGGTTTTGTGAGCAACGCATCGAAGAAGAATTCGGTGCTCGATCCCGAAACTGAGCAGTGGAACCTGGTGCTGCTGAATGCGATTTCTGCGCCGAAGATTCCGGCCATGGCGGTGTGGGCCAAGCCACTGCCGGCGGGCGCGAACGATCTCGACCTCGGCAAGGGATTCTACGTGATTCTCGGCTTTATTCCTGCCGATGACCATTTAGCTCCGCATGTGAATTTTGCGAATGCGGGCGACGGCGGACCGCCAAAACTAGACTGGCTGTTTGAGTAAGAAACAGCTACCAGCTCTTAGCTGTCAGCGCTTAGCTTGATTGCGGGCGTGCGCGCGGGGCTATGGTTTTTGCGGCTCTTGAGTTAGTGCGGGCGATGCACTGACGGGCGCATCGTGTCGCGCCAACAGTCGTGTCGCCTCTTCATCCGTAATGTGCAGAAAACTTCCGTGCTTCGAATACGGCGGCAGAGAAGTTTGCGCGGTGATGTCCTGCCAGTGCTTCCAGTCGGTGGTAGCGACTGCTTCATAGCGGGCACGGGGCGCGCGATAGTGGTCGTAAAAGACAATGAATTGCTTGCCAAGTTGGATGGCCGACGGTCCTTCCGACCAGCTTTCGTTAATGGGGCCGGAGATATTGCTCCACGGACCTTCAAGCGTGGGCCCCGTGGCGACGCGCTCCTGAAAGGTGAGCGGATCGTAGGTTTGCTCTTTAAAGATGAGCCGGTAAGGGCCGGTTGCGGCGTGAAAAATCGTGGCGTCGATGGTGACGTAGCCGGGATCGAAGAAAATCGCCGGCTTCGAGAAGGTTTCGAAATCCGGCGTCATCGAAAACCAGATGCGATTGCCATCTTGTGAATCCTTCATGGAACTCGACCAGATGAGGAGCCATTGTTTCTTTGTCGCATCCCAGTAGGTTTCCGGCGCCCAGACGTTGTTGGTCGCGGGAAAATCCGCCATGATGGGTACGTTTTTCTGTGCTGACCAAGTGAGTAGATCGGGCGATGAGGCGTAGCCCAGCGAGTTGCCGCGCCAGTTCCAGGTCCAGACCATTCGAAAGACGCCATCGGGGCCGCGCGTCAGGAAAACATCGCGCATGAGCTCGCCTGTTTGCGCGGGCGCTACCCAGGGCTGTCCGTCGTTCAGTGGCGTGTAATGATAACCATCGCGGCTCAGCGCAAAATAAATTCCCTGATTGCCCGGCTCTTTGAAGTAAATGAAAAGCCACGCGCCGCGCGTGGTGCTGGCCGCTTGCGGATTTGCGTCGTGGGCGTGATTCGGCGCCTGCGCGGACAAACGTCCGGCGCAAATTGCCAGCATCATCATTGCGGGGACAAAGCGGATTAGCGTACGCGCGCTCATTTTGCCTCCGCGAACGTGGCGTCCACGAGCGTCTTGCCGCGCCAGTGGGATTCTGCGGTTTGTTTTCCGGCCGCATCGAAGAGTTGCCAGGTCCACGCATCGTTCGCGTCGTAGGTTTTCTGCCACTCTTTTAAGCCGTCGGCGCGATAGAAGACTTCATCGCCGATCTTGCGGCCGAGATGAAAATCTGCGATCCATTGCCTCGTACCGTCTTCGAAGTAAAACGTCTGCGGTCCTTCGAGCAGAATGCGGCCAGCGCTTGCGCGAGCATTGCCCCACTCGGCTTTGAGCTTACCGTTGGGCCATTTCTCGGTGTGCTTGGTAACGGGACCGATCGCATCCGGCTCGGGCGACTGAGCGGCATCCGGCGCGAGAACCCACGCTTCATTCAGCTCGATCTCGTAGTTCACGGTGTTCTTCGACGTGGCGATGTGAATCACGCTGTCGGGGCCCTGCGTGGCCGTGACATAACCCACGGTGAGAATGTCGGGGGGCAGGCGCTTCTTTTTCCATGTCTTGCCGTCATCGTCAGAGAGTGCAACGTATGCGCCGTCCTTGTGCAGATGCTTTTCGTTGTGGGGATTGAAATCAGCGACGAAGAAGAGGCTGCCCGAGGCAAGTCGAATCACGCTGGGCCGCTCGCCGCTTTCAAGTGGGTCGAAATTCGTTTTCGATTTCACCCAGGTTTTGCCGCCATCGGAACTGGTGGCGAGCGGCATGCGGCCGTCGATGTTGGAGTTTTTTCCGCCGAAGCCAAGAATCGTTTGGTCGTTTTCGGCCATCACGATGGTGGTGTGTCGGCCCGCGGTGCGTCCGCCGGTGTCGTACCAAGTTCGGCCGTTGTCGCGCGTGGCCCAGACGGCGGAGATGGAGCCGTTGCCGTCGGCATCGCGCCCAGTGGAGTCGGTGGGGATGTAGATGGTACCGCTCTTCGCACGCACGATGGAATTGATGGGTTGGGAGACGTAACGGCCGATGGGCGAGTTGAAATGAGGAAAATCGATTGGCGCCCACGTCGCGCCGTTGTCATCGGACGTGGTGAAGGCGAAGGGCGGCGCGCCGATGAGACGCGGGAAGCCGAAGAACAGCCAGAGATGTCCGCGATCGTTCCAGAAAACGGGCGCGGCGCAGGCGGCATCGGCAAAATCGGGCCACGGCTCCGGCATGTCCCAGTCTTCGGCGCCCGCGCGACGGCGCATCACCATCACGGTCTGATCGGGATCGTCTTCGTTGCGGGGCGTGTTGTAGTAAGCGGCAACGACGTCGCCGTTGGCGAGCACCTGAATGGCGGAGTTGTGATAGTTGACGCCGAGCCCGGGCGCGAGGCCGGCGCGCCAACCAATCTCCGGCATGGATTTTCCGTTGAGGTTCGGAAACAGTTCGTGCACGTGATAGAAGGGCGTTGTTGGATCTGGACCTCTGATAGGCTCGGGACCATTCGCGAAATCGGAGTCCTTGGCGGGAAAGAGCGGCGTCCGCTTCACATCGGTGAAAAAGAAAAACTGCGCGGCGGGCGAGGGATGCGGAGCGGGGCTCGGCGCCTGAACCACGCGGAAACCTATGTTGCCTTCTTTCGACGCGTAGCTCGGCGCCATGCTGGCGCGATTGGCGGAGCGCATGAAATAGGGCGCGGTTGCTGGATACATCTCGCCGGGTTTTGATTTGCGGAAGTCTAGACCACCCCCGCGCACGACGCGAAAGTATCCGCGCAGCGGACCGGTGGGATCGATTTGCGCGGCAGAGGGATAGGGGCCATACCAATCGGCGACCCACTCCGGTGTGCCTTCGCCCATGACCACGTCCCACGCGTTGGGCTGGCCGGGTGTGGGGGGCGTGTCGCCGGTGAAAAACGGAGTCTGCGTGCCTGCGCGTTCAACATATTCCCATTCGGCTTCGGTGGGGAGACGATATGGCTTGCCGGTTTTCTTAGAGAGCCAGGTGCAGAATGCGACGGCCTGGTGATAGCTGATGCCGGCGGCGTAATCGGGATACGCGGCGACGGGTTGGTAGGAGGGATCGAACTGCTGGAACTCCTTGACGGTGACGAGATGTGTGGCGATGGAGAAGGCGTGCGTGATGGTGACGCGATGCGCGGGGACCTCGTCGAAGTCGCCGTGCACGGGGCGCGTCGACATGACGCCGAAGCCGTTGACGACGGCGGGCGAGAGTGCGACGTCGTCGGCTCCCATAGTAAAGGAGCCGGCGGAAATCCGCGCAATGGGGATGGCGGGTGCAGACTGCGCCGTTAAAATCGCGGTGGAGGGGGGAGCCGCGAGGAGTGCAGCGAGCGCGAAGGTCGCCTTCAATTGTGTTGCCATGTGTTCAAGACCTCTGTAGGCTCGAATAAAAATTGCGAATGCGATGATTTCAGTGCGACAGTTCGGCTTCCAGCGGGCCGAGTGTGGCGCGGCTGGCGATTCTCTTTCCGTCGACAAAAAGCATGAGGCCGCGGCCCAGCCGATATTGCTTGCCGGTTTCGTCGTACACAATCGCAAGCAGATGGCCGTGATAGGGAAGACCGTCCACGGCGAAATACGTCCACGTGCCGGCGGGCACGAGCGGATGAATGTCGATCTTCGAATCTGCGCGCGGACGCAGGCCGATGAGCCCCGTGATGAGCGGATCTGCGAATCCGGAATGATTGTAGTAGTTTCCTCGGCCCACTTGCTTGTGTTTCGCGAGCAGAATGTCTTTCGCGATCCACTCATCGGTATCGGCGTCGAGATCTTCGTCGATCCAGTCGATGACGCGGCCGCTCGCGAGCTTGATGTGTTGCGAAAGAACGTAGTTCGCGAATAATTGGTAGTACTGCTGTGTGCCGATGAAACTCTGTTCGGGACCGTTGAGCAAGTTGGCCAATGCCAGCAGCGTCTGCGTGGTGGCGTAGGGCCACGAGGGGCCATTCCAGGTGCATTGATCGTCGGAAGCGAAGCGGAAGCGGGGACTGCGGCGCTCTGCGGTGGTGGGACCGTACTTGCCGGCGAATCCGTTGGGATCGAAGAGCTGCTTCCACGCGATGGCGTGGCTTGGCGTGGGCGCATAAAACTGCCAGGGTATATAACCGATGAGTTCGCGCACGCCGGCGAACTGGAGCTGCGTGCCGGGGTCCTTGAATCGCTTTATCTTTGCGAATGCCGGATTCGGCCGCGGGCGAGAGGTCTTCGTAGAACTCGTCTTTGGGATTCCAGAGTTTGGTTTCGATCAGATGCTCTAGCGTTCCCGCCTTGGCATCGTATTCGGCGGAGACTGACGATTGTTTCGACCGGCGCGCGAAATCCGCAATGGCGCGGGCGTCGGCGAGCATGTAGCTGTTGAGCGGCGTGCGATAGCCGTCGCCGCCGATGGATTTCTCCATGGCGTCGCGAGTATCGATCTGCCAGTACAGGCCGACGGCGGGATCGAGATGATCGTCCCACGCTTTGTAGTTCGCGATGAGATTGGGGAGCAGGTCCGTGCCGAGCTTGGGGTCGCCGGTGGCCTTCGTTACTAACTGCACGCTCCACGCGAAAGGAAAGCTATAGTTGCGCGGTTTTGCCTCGGGACTCCCCCAGAACCGGGCATAGTCCTCCGCGATTTTGGGGTCGCGCAGCCAGCGCGCCTCGCCGAGATGAAAGGGCGCGGCGTCGGGCAGTACGCCGTTGTTGGGGAGGTCGGGACGGTGCAGCCATTCAGTGATGAGGTAGCCGTGGTCCGCTGTTTGCTCAACATGCTTCTCAAATGAGTACCAGCGGAAGTAGTAAATTTCCTCGAATTGCTTATTCGAGGAATCGAAGAACGGGACGTTGGCGGCGATCCAGGGCCACTCGTCGGCGGGCTGCTGGCCGGTGGCTTCGCGCTCGTCGGCCGCGAACTGGGTGACGTAATGGTGATAGTCGTCGGGGTGAAGGACGGCGAAGGGCTGATCCGGGGCGTGCGTCTGGGCGAACGCGGCGGCGGGTAGGAGCGCGAGGGCGAATGCGAATTGGAGATGATGTTTCATTGACGAATCCTGACAATCACGACAAAGGCTTATGCTAACGATCTGATCCATAATTTCTTGCCGATTCACGACGAGCGCGGGTCTGGAGACCTGCGCTACAGCCGATCAGGAGACCGGCGCTACAAGATTACGTTCGAGCGCTCGAGAATTGTGCGCGCGTCGCTCAGAAAATCTCCCGCCGCTTGCTTGAGGCAAGAGATGTCGTTGGTGCAGAACAAGAGATCGATGCCGAGGCCGAGCCAGAAGGCAAACTCGTCTGGCGCACAGGCGGTGGCGATGCATTTGTTATGGTCGCGGGCGGCTTTGACGATTTTTGCCGCGGCTGCCTGCATTGAGGGATGCGATGTTTGCGAAGGCAGACCGAGGCTGGCGGCGAGATCGGCGGGGCCGATGAAGAGATCGACATCGGGGACCGCGGCCAACTCGTCGACACGGTCCAGCGCGCGCGCTGCTTTCGATCTGCGCCATGAGGCAAAGGTCTTTATTGAGGCCTTGCTGCTGGGCGACGACGGGGCTGGGAATGCTGTAGTTGACGGCGCGCGAGACGGAGAAGAAGCCGCGGCTGCCGGCGGGAGCAAAGCGCGCGTATTCGCGCAGATCCTGCATTTGCTCGGGCGTTTCAATCATGGGCACGTCGAGAATGTCGGGTCCGCATTCGGCGCCTTTGAGCACGTTTTCACGGCGCACATCGGGAATGCGGATCATGGTTAACATGCCGGTGCCGGCGGCCATGCGGCAAAGGTCGGCAGCCTCGGCAAAGGTGATGTGGCCGTGTTCCATCTCGATCCAGATCACCTGGTAGCCGAGGTGCGCGCAAATTTCAAGAAAGATGGGATCGTAAAAATAGACGGCCGCACCGAGAAGAGTCTTGCCGCCGTTGGCCTGAACAGCTTGCTGCAAACGATTCATGGAGTATCTCCCAGTGGAACGGATTGTGGGCTGGAATGCTTGCGAGCAGCAAGCCAGCTCCAGAGTGTTTGGTTTGAGGAAAGGCTTTGGGGCGCGGGGAAAAAAGCCGCGCAGAGCAGTCCAGTAGCAAGGAGCAGAAGATTGCCGAAGACGCCGATGGTGTATTCGCTCCACGGGTAGTTGTAGCGATAAAGGTTGAGCATCTTGCCGTCGTCGAGCGTGAGGGTGGCGTAGACGGTGAAGAGCAGGTTGACCACGATGCCGGCGATGGCGCCTGGGCGGCCGGCGCGGGGCGAAAGAAAGGCCAGGAGAAAGAGTCCAGCCAGGCCTCCGGCGACGATGGCGGTGGCGGCATAGTAAAGCGCCAAGCGCGGAACCGTGCGTGGAACTGAGGCGGAGGGCGACCGCGATGGCGAGAAAGCCGCAGAGGACCACGGCGATTTTTCCGAAGCGCAGGCGCTGCGCGTCGCTGTTGCGCGGAAAGAATTGCGAGTAGAAATCTTCAACCAGAATGAGGCCGAGGCAGTTCAGATCGGAGGCGAGCATGGACATGGCTGCGCCGAAGAGCGCGGCGAGGAAGAGGCCGGCAACTCCGACGGGCATTTGCGTGACCATGTAATAGGGAAATACCTGATCGGCACGCGTGATGGCGGCGGGCAGCGATTGGCCGGAGAGACGGTAGAAGGCCCAGAGCAGCGAACCGATGAGCATGAAGGCGGTCCACACGGGCAGGCAGAGCGAAGCGCCCATAGCAATGCCGCGCAGGGCGGAGCGGTCGGATTTGGCGGCGAGATAACGCTGCACTACGGTTTGATCGGCCGTGTATTTCTGCAGGTAGTAGAAGAAGCCGTAGAGAGCCATGGTCCAGAAGGTGGGGCGCGCGAGATCGAAGTCGAAGCTGCCCAGGCTGGTTTTGTGGTTGGCGGCGAGAAGATGAAACATGGCGGCGGGCTGCGCGTGCGGCGAGAAAAGCAAGAGGACGAGCGTGATGGCGATTCCGGCCCAGAGCAGAAAGCCCTGCACTACGTCGGTCCAGATGACGGCGCGCAGGCCGCCGATGAATGTGTAGAAGATGGTGATGACACCGAGGCCGATGATGAGAAATGCGATGGACCAACTGGTGAATCCAGCGACGGCGAGCGCAAGCAGGTAAAAGACGAAGCCCATCTTGGCAAAATGGCCAGCAGCGAAGGCGAAGGAAGAATACATACGTACCCCGGGGCCAAAGCGCTTGCCGAAGTATTCGTAAACCGACATCGAGACCACGTGGCGAAAGAAGGGCACGATGATGGGGCCGATGGAGAGGATGACGAAGACGAAGAGAATGCCGGGGACGAGCAAATTCCAATCGCCCGCGTAGGCAGCGCCGGGAAAGGCGATGAAGGTGAGGCTGGTAATGATGGTGGCCAGCAGCGAGAGGCCCGCGGCCCAGCCGGGAACAGTGCGCCCGGCAATGAAGTAGGAGTCGGTGGTTTTCTGGCGGCCCGCGACACGAATGCCAATGCCGACGAGCGTGATCATGTAGGCGGCAATGATGAGGGTGTCAGCGAGATGCATACTAGCGCACGCTCCCCGAACTTGCGGATTCGGCTGCCGCACCGGCGAGAGCGAGCTTGCCTTCAGCCATGCTGACGGCGAGGCGCATGGCGGCCTTCATATTGGTGGCGTCGGCTTGGTTGCGGCCCGCGATATCGAAGGCGGTGCCGTGATCGACGGAGGTGCGGATGATGGGCAGGCCGAGCGAAACATTTACGCCGCCGGTGAAGTCGATGAGCTTCATGGGAATGTGGCCCTGGTCGTGATACATGGCGACGATTAGATCGAATTCGCCGCGCAGGGCGCGGACAAAGATGGTGTCGGGCGAGTGCGGGCCGGAGCAGTCGATGCCCAGCGCGCGCGCATCGTCGATGGCGGGGGCGATGATGGCGGCATCCTGTGCGCCGAAGAGGCCATGCTCGCCGGCATGGGGATTGAGGCCGCAGACGGCGATGCGCGGAGCGCGGAGGCGCATCCATAGTAGCGCGTCGTTACCGAGCTGGATAGTTTCGACGATGCGCGCGCGATCGAGCTTGCAGGCTTGTTCGAGGGGAATGTGCGTGCTGACGTGGATGGTTGCGAGCTTCTCAGAGTAGAGCAACATGCGCGGCTCGGGCGCGCCGGTCAGCTCGGCAATGTATTCGGTGTGTCCGGAGAACGCGCGGCCGGAGAGCGTGACTGCTTCCTTATTGAGTGGCGCTGTCACCATGGCATCAGCTTCTCCGCTCATGCAGAGTTCCACGGCGCGACGGACATAGGCGATGGCCGCCAAGCCGTACTCCGCGCGAAGCTGGCCGAGGGCTACGGTGTGATTGGGCGGCAGCGTGCCGGTTTCAACAAGAGTGCAAGGCAGCGTGGCCGGGTCAATTCCGGAAAGACGACCGGCAGCGTTGAGCGCGGCTGAGTCCGCAATCAGGATCCACTGCGCGAGCTGGGCAACGGACTTGTCCTCAAGAGCCTTGAGGGCAATTTCGGCGCCGACGCCGGCGGGGTCTCCGATGCTGATGGCGATACGCGCGAGCCTGCTCATGCCGGACCTCGCAACGCGCTGAGGATTTCACTGAAAACCGTGGGCGCGCCAAATGCGCCGGATTTCGTAATCACGATGCACCCTTCCGCCATGCCGCCCTGCACAATGCCCCAGGGAATTCCGGGCGCAAGCTCTCCATGGAGGATAAAAGAGTGGGCGCCGAGCGTGCCGGCAACGAGCGAGGCGGTGTCGCCGCCAGTAAGAATAAGCGCTTGCGGCGCGAAGGTGCGGAATGTGTCGAGAATGAGCGCGCGATCGCTGCGGCTGAAATCGAGACGGAGTACTTGAACGGCGCGAGAGTCGACGCGGGCGTCGACACGATTGAGAGTTTCAAGCTGGAGTTTGGCTACGGGATGATCGGATCCGGCAACGAGCAAAGTGCGTGAGGCGGAGGGCAGCGGCACGCGGCGGGTGCGCCGGGCGTCGCTGCTGGCGAGTGCCTGCGCCAGACCGGCGGAGCCCGCGAACAGGAGGCCGGAAAAATTTTGCGCGGCGCGAACCAGGGATTCCAGGTCCGATTGCGTGGAAGTGTCGCATAAGAGCACGGATTTGCCGTTGTCGAGCGCTGCGGCGAGTTCTTCAGGGCAAGAAACGAGAGCGATGAACCTTCTGCTGCGCGGCGGAAAGAGGCTGGTGATGTCGATCTGCGCACGCTGGCCGGTAGCATCCCGGACTTCAAGGATCCCGCTGCGCACCGTGCGGCCTGCGGCGGTAAACGCAGGGGCCAGCAGGACAGCGCGCGATCCGAAGGCGCGATGCGCGGCCAGAACTTCAGCGGCAAAAGGGCCGCGGGCCGCGGAGTCAATTTTCTTGAAGAAGAGCGCGTCGGGATTGGAGGCGAGGGCTGTGGCAGTGCGCGACACCAGGCGCGACGCTTTGGCCGGCGAGAGCGAGCGGGAATCCGTGTTGAAGGCCTGCACCGGCTCCGTGGCCGGAAATGTTGCTGTGGCGCCAAGCCAGATGCGCACCGCGCGGCTTGTGAGAAGAAATGCCGCGGCGGAGTCGCAGGCGCCGGTTAAATCGTCGGCGAGAAGAAAGATTTGTTGCGGAAGCGAAGTCGCGCAGGCGGCCGAATGGTGAAGCGGATTGGCGGTGGCAGTAGGCATGAGACGGCGGCGCTTTATTTTCGAGAGTATACGATTATTTTCTAATGTTCGGAATGCCGATTTTGGTGGGAAGGTTTCACCCCGAGACAAAGCGTTGAAGCCGGCGAGAAAATCCGAACTTCTGCCCACCGAAAATCCGCGCATTGCTAACTCATGAACATTTAGAATCAATAAATTCCACCGGAGAACTGTTAGCCATCGCGTGCTCGCTGGGCAGGTCAAGCGAACCCCTGTTTCGCCCCAAGCACAGGCCTGAAAGTTGAACCTTTTGAAGCCGCCAACCCTTGAAGCTAGCCGTAAAGTCGCTATCGGCCGAAAAACGGGGTGCCTCAGCCAATCCGCAGCGCGGAATCGATGCCGGGAGGGTGAACTGCGGCGCGAGTCAGGTCGAAGTGAATGTACGCACGGCAAAAAAAGAAGGGGACGGTTGCCATACGGCGCCCGTCCCCTCGAAGCGGTCATGCAAAGGAGGCTAGAAGGTGATCTTGGTGTAGAACTGCATCTGGCGTGGATCGCCAAACGACGTTGCTGTAGCAAATGTGGTGGAGCCTGGCGCCCAAGTAGTGTTCATGCCCAACACGTTGGGGTGGTTGAATACGTTAAATGCCTGTGCGCCGAGCTTAACGGTCGCCCATTCGCGGATGGCGAAGCCCTTCTCTGTGGCCATATGGAACGCAACTTCCTTCGGCGCCCGCAAGCTGCCCACCTGCGCAGTGCCGAAGTAGCCGTACGAGGGAGCGGAGAAATTGCTGGCACTGTAGACGCCCAGCTGGTGTCGCTGGGTTTCCCGCTGGTGCCGTGAACGCGGGTAATTGGCCCGTTTACATTGGGCCGTGTCGCCAATCCTGAGCTATAGGATCGGAGTCTGAGCGAATCCGCTCTCGACAACGCCATAGGACGTAAAATTCCATCCGCCGAGGAGCGCCTTGGTCGAGATAGTTCGACGTGCTGTTGAAGAACGGCACATCATAGACCAGCGAGTAGACGAAGACGTCGGGCCGGTCGTAATCCGGTTTTCCGTAGTCGCCCAAAGGGTTGTTGGAGTTCTGGAAAGCGCCGCTGGAGCTGTACGCCACCTGGATGCCGCTGGCGTTGATATCGCCCAGCGCTTTGCTGAAGGTGTAGGAGACGTGGGCAGTCAGGTCATGCATTTTTTGCACATAACCAACCAGCAGGCCGTTGTAGTTGGCGACGCCAAAACTGGCGCCGGTGCCGATGCCAGCGTATCCCTGGTAGGGACGATAGTAGTAGCTGTTCACCGGGTAGCCGAGATAATTCACGCCGTTTATGGTCTTAAGAGAGGACGAGTTGATGCAGGGATCGAACTGGAAGCCCGAGGCTTGCTGGTTGCCGCAGCCGTGACGGCGGCTCCCTGAGCGACGCAGGTCGCGGTTCCGCCATGGATAGGCATAGGTTCCGGTCACCGGATTTGCATTCAATGGGAAGTTCGAGTCCCAGCCGGTGGTGAAGATATGCTGCGTGGTCATGCCGGCATATCCGATGGCGACGACGCCGCCCGGGGCGACTTCTCTTTCTATCGTCAAGCTGTAGTCGCGGATGGTTGCCGGACGATAACTGCTCGAGGTTGAGTTGGGTGCCGGCAGGCCGGGAGGATTGGGTACGGCGCCGCTGCCTGAAACGCCGGCCGGATTGGTGAACTCGGTGTTGAAATAGACTGGCGTCTGCGCGAAGGGGAGATTGCTGAGCAGGTTTGAGGTCTGCAGCAGGCCCACCTGCGTGTAGCCGAAGCCAACTCCGCCGTGGATGGATGTCTTGCCGTCGTTGGTCAGGCGGTAAGCGAAGCCCAGGCGCGGCGCAAACAGTCCCTTATGCGGTGTGGTGAATCCATTGGGGACGCCGTTGCCGGCGGTAACCATGCCGTTGTTGGTCACGTTTGCCGGCGTGGTGCCATTCGTCTCCAACGGCGAGTTGATGGCGTTCAGATACTGCCAGCTGTTGGAGGTGAACCCGTACGACGAAACGGCACAGGCCGGCAGTGTTCCCAGCGCAGCGCCGGATGGAGACGCGCAGATGGCCGGTGCACGATGACGGCTGAGAATGCGCTCGGAACAAAGTTGGACACATCGTTGCCGTTCTTGGTGGGCGCGGTGTAATAGGACCAGCGCATGCCAAGGTTAAGCGTCAGCCTGGGGTTTAATTTCCAGTCATCCTCGAAATAGGTCTCTGTCCAGACGTTACGGAAAAGTCCGTCGCGCTGCGTGTTGGTTTGCTCGTATCCGTAGCTGTTGCAGGCATGACTACCGCTGGCCAGGAAGCCCAACAAGTAGTCGCCGGCAGTGTCGTTGGAGTAGCTGCCGTCGATGCAGAAGTTGCCCATCGGGAATGAACTGGCGTTGACATGAAGACGATCCCACATGACGGTGGCTCCGGCCTGGAAAGCATGGTTGCCCTTGATCCAGGTGAAGTCGTCGAGGAACTCGCCGCTTGAGCTATTGGAGTGCGTCGGCAGCGCTCCTTCACCCAGCCAGAACCAGCTGTTCGCCTGTCCTGAAATGTTGTTCATGCTGATATCGGGAATGCGGTTCAGCGGATCCGCGCCCGGGAATTTCTGGTTGATGGTTACGCCGCTGGGCACGGTGTATTGCCCGATCAACGCGGCAATGTACTTGGAGTAGATCAAGGCAAAACCGACTGCGTTGATCACATTTGGCTTGATGGTCGACTGCCAGCGCAGCAAGGCGTCTGTTGACGGCGTGTAGGCTGCGGAGTTGGGATTTGGCGCGTAATCGTTGTAGCCGCGCGTGGCATTGATGGACGCGACTTCTTCATGCAGCACGCGGAAGGTGACGACGTTGTTGGAGTTGATGTTGTAGTCCCCGCGATACAACTCGTCGTTCACGCTGAACTTTGTGGGATTGTCGTTCACATAGTTTTGACTGGTGGCCGCTAGCGTGGTGTTGTAGTTGGGAAGCGGCCAGTAGGCGTTCATCAGGGCCACGGTATTGGTGTCCATGCACTTGGGCAGTATCTGGTTGTAGGGCCCGGTGCCGCCTTTTCTGGTAGATGCAGGCCGCTCCTGAGCCGGCGCCGCCGCCTTCGCGGGCGTCGAGGATCGCCTGATGCGGCGCATCGAGCGATGCATACGGCGTCAGGTTCGCGCTGGCTCCGCCTGTATACACGACCTCCGTACTGAGGTCGCCGCCGCGGTTGGCCTGCGAAAACACATCGCGAGCGCCCGAAAAGTAGGACTGATGAACCGCTTTCCAATCCGCGCCGACGAAGAAGAACAGCTTCTTGTCCAGATTGTTGAAGAGTTTGGGAATCGCCACCGGTCCGCCGAGCGTGATACCCCAGTCGGACTGGTGCAGTGAGGTCAACGGCACCGATCCGCTCTGGAGAAAGCCGTGTGCCGTGCCGTATTCGTTGGTGCGGTCGAAGAAATAACTGCTGCCGTGGAACGGCCTCGCCGCCGCTCTTGGTGGTGACCAGAACCTGGCGGCCAGCCAGTCCGTACTTGGCGCTGAAGTTGTCGCTCAGCACGCGCATTTCGGCGATGTGATCGACGACCGGCGTGATGGGCAGAGTGATGTCCGACGCACTGACGTCGTTGTAGACACCGTCGATGGTGTACATGCTTTCTTCGTCAGAGGACCCGTTGATGACGACAGCCGAGGTGATGGCGCCTTGCCCGGCCTGATACGTGCCGTTGGCGCCGTTGACGCTGCTGACGCCGGGAATCACCGTCAACAGGGACTCGAAGTTACGCCCGTTGAGCATGATGTTCTGTACTTCTTGTGCGGTGATGGTGCCGCCGGCTTCGGCGCTCTCGGTTTGCACCACTTCGGCGTCAGCTTCCACGCTGATCGAGGCGGAGTGCGCTGCCGACATCGAGCTTCACGTTCAATCCGCGGCGCTGGCCGGGATCGAGGTGGATGTCTTTGATCTGCTCGCTCTTGAATCCGGTCTTGCGGTGGCGACCGAGTAATCGCCCGGCGCCAGCGACTCTGCGTCGTAGAAGCCGTTGCTGTTGCTGGATTCGGTCTGCGACAGGCCCGTGGCCTGGTTGGTGATTGTCACCTGGACTCCGGGTACGACCGCGCCGGTGGCGTCGGTGATGGTGCCGGTAATCGAACAACTGGTTGCGCTCTGTCCAGTGCACCCAAGCGGCGAGAGCGAATACGGCCAATGCCGCACCCAGTCGCCATAGGTTGCTCAGCTGTTTCAGTCTCATGGAGGCCTCCTTCCGATTGCTAGTCCGCTCCCCTTTGCCTGGCGCAAAGAGAGCACATTGTTGTTGCGGGGGAACAGTAAGGAACCCGCAAAATCGATGTCAACGTGAAAACCAGTTTTTCGCTGCTCAGAATTGAGGAAATGAGGAATGGGTAGAACCACGGCTCGGACCGGGCACAATTTTTCAGCGAAGAAATCCGCAATGCGGAACAATTTTCTAGAGGAGCGGAGGCGCGATTTTCGACTGTCCGGCGGCGCTTATTGAAAGATGTTTCGCGGCGAAACCTGGCGCGCGAAGGCTCGCGGAGAGGGCGTAAACACTTGACGGAAATCGAATCCCGAAGGAAATGCGCGCTTGCTTCCTGCTTTGCCAACGCCCTGGTTTGCGCGTCTCGTCAATTATCAGTTGGAGCGACATGAGGGCCGACGCGGTGCGTGGGACACGCGGTAACTTTGCGCAGCAATAGATATCTAGTTTCCGCAGCGATGCGCACGATCTTCCGGTTCCATTATCCGGAACGTCCACGCAGGCTCATTTGGACGCTGTGTGGGTAGTTCGACGTGCAATCCGTCGGGGTCCTGGCGCCAGGAAAGCGGCGCATCGGAGCCCAGCAACTTCACTCCGCAAATTGGTCCTTTGAGATAGGGCAAGCCGCGCGCCAGGGAGCGAATGCGCAGTTCGCCGCTAGAGGGCCAGCCCAGCGCGATGGCATAGAGCGCGCCGTTGTGCGTGGTGAAGCGAATGTCCTCGGCCGTGAACTCCTGCTGATCGGAGTTTTTTGCTGTGCCGGTGACTTTCGTGGGGCCTTCGCCGTAGACGAGCCACGGGCGCGAGCCGTAGATGGCCTCGCCGTTGGTCTTGAGCCATGCGCCCATCTCGAGCAAAATGGCGCGCGCCTGATCGGGAATGGTGCCGTCGGATTTTGGTCCGACGTTGAGCAGCAAGATTGCCGTTCTTGCTTACTACATCGACCAACTCGTCGATGAGCGATTTGGCGCTGCGATACTCGTCGTTGTTGGCGTAGCCCCAGGAGTGAATGCTGACCGAGGTGTCAGTCTGCCAGGGCAGCAGGCGAAGCGTGTCGAGCTTGCCGCGTTCGATGTCGAGCGTGGCGGCGTTCTCGGGGAAATCGTATCCCTTGTAGGTGAGCACCACGCCCTGACGGCGGCTTGCTGCTTCGTCGTAGTAGTAGGCGGCGAAGCGCTGGAGATACGGCTGAAACGCGGGCTGGCCGATCCACCAGTCGAAGTAGAGAAAGTCGGGATGGTACTTGGTGACGAGTTCGCTGCTGCGGGCCAGCCAGTCGTCGAGGAATGCCTTATTCGGCGGAAGCCAGCGCTCGAGGTGATCGGGGTCTGGCTCTTTGGAGTCGTCGTCGCCGGGCAGCGCCATGGGCTGCGCGGGGCCGTAGAGGCCGGCGTAGCGCGGGTCGCGCACATCGGAATCGAACTTCATGCCGCCGTCGTACCACCACCAATGCTCGGCGCGGTGCGAGGAGACGCCAAAGTGCAGGCCGTGACGCCGCGTGGCCGCTTCCAGCTCGCCGACTACGTCGCGCTTCGGCCCCATCTTCGCGGCGTCCCAATCGGTGAGGCTCGAGTCGTACATGGGGAAGCCGTCGCAATGCTCGGCAACCGGAACTACGTAGCGCGCGCCGGCCCGCGCAAAGAGATCGAGCCAGGCATTGGCGTCGAAGTGCTCGGCGCGGAACATGGGAATGAAGTCCTTGTAGCCGAATTTGGACTGCGGCCCGTAGGTTGCGACGTGGTGTTTGAAGGCGGCGTTGCCCTCGATGTACATGTTGCGCGAATACCATTCGTTTCCGAATGCCGGAACGGAGTAGACGCCCCAGTGGATGAAGATGCCGAATTTGGCGTCGCGAAACCAATCGGGTACGCGATAGCCGGCGAGCGAATCCCAATCGGCGCGGAAAGGGCCGGTGCGCGCAGCCGCGTCAACGCGCGCTAGTTGCCGCTGCACATTTGCTGGAGTTTGCTGCGCGTGCGCCGGGCAGACGAGCGCTGCCAACACGGTTGCGGTAAAGGCAAATTGCGTTCGGCCGCTGCGCGCTTTGCGGTTCATCCCATCCAAACTAGCAGATGCGGTGCGTGTTTGAGCATTGCGTTGATGCACCCCGGTGCTGTATCACGGGGCTGATGACTTTCTTCGCAGTGATTCTTAAGCACTCTCCGGTTTGCGCGCGTGGATTCATTTTCGGCGCCGCTGTTTTGTGGCTTGCCGCTGTTCTGGCCCATGGCGCTCCTGCTTCGGGAGCGCATCTGATGCGGCCGACTGATCTGCGCTGCAATGACAAAAGCGAACCGTTAGCGGTTGCGGATTTACATCCAGAGTTTTCCTGGCAACTGACGGCGGCTTCACTAGGGCTGCACTCCGTAAGCCAGTCTGCATACCGCATTCAAGTTACGGCGGAGGCTCGCGGCGATCGCGGGGCGCGAGCCGTTGTTTGGGATAGCGGCGTTGTCTCCAGCCCGGCAACTTTTGGAATCGTCTACGCTGGGCCTGCGCTTGAGGCGGGCCGCGCGTATGCGTGGCGCGTGGAGGTTTGGGACGAGCAGAAACACGCGAGCGGCTGGAGCGATGCGGGCCATTGGACCGAAGCGCCGGTGTGGCGCGCCGCCTGGATTGCTGCGCATCCCGCAGACGCCGACGCAATCGAACCGATGCCGCTCTTCCGCAAATCCTTCACCTTGTCGCGACCCGTGACGCGCGCGTGGCTCTACGCATCGGGGCTGGGGCAGGACGAACTGCGGATCAACGGTCGCAAAGTGGGCAGCGACGAATTGACGCCGGGTTGGAGCGACTATCGCAAGACGGTCGTATTACGACGCCTACGATGTGACTGCGCTCCTGCGCGCGGGACAGAATGCGCTGGGCGTGATGCTGGGTAACGGCATGTATCGCGTGCTGAAGACGCCCGGCCGCTACACAAAATTTGTGGGCAGCTTCGGCCAATTGAAATGCACGGTGCAGCTCCACGTTGAATTCGCCGACGGCAAGTGCGGCGAATATTTTGAGCGATGGTTCCTGGAAGACCGCGCCAGGGCCGATCACTTTTTCGTCCACATACGGCGGCGAGGATTTTGACGCGCGACTTGAGCCGCAGGGATGGGATGGTGCGGGTTTTGACGATAGCGCGTGGCACGCGGTTTCAGTGGTCGATGGTCCTGGCGGCGCGCTGACACCGGAGATTGCGCCGCCTATTCGCGTGATGCACACCTACGCGCCCGTGAAGGTGACGCATCCCAAGCCCGGTGTGACGGTCTACGACCTGGGGCAGAACTTCGCGGGCTGGCCGGAGATTGCCGTGACGGGAAGGGCCGGTACCACGGTGAAACTGATTCCCGGCGAGCTGCTCGACAAGGATGGCCTGGTGTGGCAGCGCAGCTCAGGCGGCCCGCAATGGTTTTCTTACACGCTGCGCGGAGGCGGGCAATGAAACCTGGCATCCGCGATTCAGCTACTACGGATTCCGTTACGTTCAGGTGGAGGCGCGGCGCGCGCGTAGTGAGCCTGCGCGGTGAGGCTGTACACAGCACTTCGCAGCCGGTGGGAGAGTTCGCATCGTCGGACGAGATGCTCAATCGCATTCATCTGCTGATTCTGCGCGCCATTGAGAACAACGCGGTGAGCCTGTTTACCGATTGCCCGCATCGCGAAAAACTGGGCTGGCTTGAAGAGACGCATCTGATGGCGCCGTCGCTGCTCTATGACTTCGATTTTGCGGGCCTCTATGCAGCCACTGCGCGCAACATTGCCGATGTGCAGCGCGGTGATGGGCCGGAGGTCGGCATGGTGCCGACGATTGCGCCGCAGTATGTCGTCTTCGAGCCGAAGTTCGCGATCTTCAATGATTCGCCGGAGTGGGGTAGCGCGGCGGTGCTGGCGCCGTGGTACGTCTACGAGCGCACTGGCGATCGCGCGTTTCTGGCGGCGCAGTACGACGTGATGCGCGCCTATGCAAAGTATCTTGGCTCGCGTGCTCACGACGGCATTGTCGATTACGGACTCGGTGACTGGTTCGATATCGGCCCGGGAGATGCAGGAGTTTCAAAGCTGACGACGGCCGGCGTGACGGGGACTGCGATCTATTACCAGGATTTGAAGGCTCTCGAACAGACCGCAGCGGTGCTGGGCAGGAGCGGGCGACAGCCAGGCTTATGCGGAGCAGGCGGAACGCGTGCGTGGGATTTTCAACGCGAAGTTTTTCGATGCCGCGCAGCACCACTACGACAAAGGCAGCCAGACGGCGCAGGCTATGCCGCTGGCGCTGGGCCTGGTTCCCGATGGAGAGCGAGCGGCCGTGCTCGATGCATTGGTTGCCGATATTCGCGCGCATCAGAATCACACAACGTGCGGCGAGGTGGGCTTCCACTATGAAGTCGAGGCGCTGCTCGATGGCGGGCGCTCCGATGTTCTGCTCGACATGCTGGAGCGGACCGACGCGCCGAGCTATGGATACATTCTGGCGCAGGGCGCGACTGCGCTGACCGAGGCGTGGGACGGCGGCCACTCGCAGGATCACTTCATGCTGGGCAGCGCGGAGGAGTGGTTCTATCGCGGGCTGGGCGGGATCAACGTGGATCTTTCGCGCGAGGGCGCGGAGCGGCTGGTTTTGCACCCGATTGTGGTGGGAAAAATCCAGTGGGCGCGGGTTCACTATCGGTCTTCACTTGGTGAAATCGAGAGTGAATGGCATCGCGGAGCGACGGAGACGGTGTACAAATTCACCATTCCGGCGAACGCGACGGCGGAGATTGAGATTGATTCGTCCGCTGCTGGAATGGCGACCGTGAATGGCGTTCCTTTGGCCGATGCTTCGGGAGTTCTTGAAACGCACATGGACGGCGCGCGCTTGGAAATGACAGTTGGGTCGGGGAAATATGAGGTGCGCACGGCGAATCTTCGGGCGATAGTGCCCCGATGGCGCTTACCAGGGTTTCGAGCGAGCGACGGAGATGCCGCGCACGTCGTGCGGCCACTTGCCTGAAACCGCGCAGTAGAAGTGGTAGAGCGCGCCATCGTGGAAGAGGACGCAGGGTTTGTGGGCGTAGGTCTTCATCGACCGTGCCGGGTGCGCCGCGGTCGATCATGATCTCATTTACTTTTTCGAAGTGGTAAGGAATCGTGGCCGAGAGCGAGCAGTTCGCGGGCCACGCCGCGGCGATCGAGGCCGAAATAGTACATTCCCCAGAGACTTTTGTGGCGGACGACGAAGGGATTGCTGGCGAAGCGCGCGTCCCATGAATCGGGGCCACCGTTGCGCAGGATGGGGTTGCCTTCGTAGCGCGTCCATTGCTTGAGATCGCGTGAAGTGGCCACACCGCTTTGCTCGTGCCAGCCGCCGCCTTCGCTCTTCGGCAGCGCATCGGTCTTGGCGTTGTAGTAAAGATAGAAGACGCCGTCCTGCTCAATGAGGTTGGGCCGGTAGAGGCCGCCGTGCTCCCACGGCGCGCCGTCGGCGGGAAACAGAATCGGGTCGGTAAGCTCCCAATGCAGCAGATCGCTGCTCCACGCGAGACCGATGACTGCCGCACCGGTTTCATAGCCAGCGCCGGGATAGGCGTTCCACGCGCCGAGGTAGCGGCCGTGCACTTTCTTCGCCTGCCCCTTTGAAGTCAGGCCGTCGTCCCGCACGATGCAGGTGAGCGCGATGTTGTAGCGCGTGTATTTCGAGTTGGGATCGCGGCGCGCTACGCAGGCGACGCGTTCCCAGTGCAGGAGGTCGGCGGATTTTGCCAGGCCGGTCTGGTAGCCGGTGCCATCGAAGCCGATGTAGAGCATGTAGAATGCGCCCTCATGCAGGAAGACAAAGGGGTCGTCGACGGATTTGCAGTCGAATGCGTGTGGGGTCGTCTGATGCCGCGAGGACGAGCTTGCCGTATTTGTACGGAGTGCGGAAGGGAGCGATCTCGGAGGCGCTGAATTCTTCGGCGGAGAGGCGCGCGTTTCGCAAGAAGGAAAGGCCGGCGAGCGACATGGCTAGCGAGGAAGAGAATTTGCGACGTGTCGGATGTGCATTCATCGAGTCTCTTCTCGTGTTTTTCAATTTGCGCGGGCGAGGTCAGTGTACGTCGGTTGCCAGCACGGCCACACCCAACGGGTCAAGATCGACGCCTTTCACGCGGCGGCCGTCATGGAGAATATCGCCCATTGCAAGCGGCAGCGCAACGTGAACAGTGGCCGATCCGTGATTGATGAACACAAAAACTTCGTGGTTTGCCAGCACGCGTAGGCAAACTTCAACGCCCGCCGGAACGTCGGGGAATTCGGATTTGAGTTGCGCCTTGCTTGTAGCCCAGGCAACGACATTGCGCATGAGATCGGGATCGAGCACCGCGCCCAGGTAAGTGATGCGCCCCTTGCCAACACGGCGCGTGATCATGGCAGGCTGATCATCGAGCCAGCCGTTCGACTTTCCGTAGCGAAGAAGAATGTCAACGTCTGGTGCGCTTGCCGAAAGCTGCTCGGCCCAAATCGAAGCAGTCCCGGACCCAAGCGGTCCGCCCACCGGCACAGCGGCCTCGAGCGCGTAATACTGCTCCACGCGGCCGCCAAGCGGCGAGACCAGGGGGCCGGGCTGGCGCTGGACGTTCAATGAGTTGTGCTCATCCTTCATGCCGGAGCGCGGCCCGAGCACGAGATGGCCGCCCTGTTGTACATAGGCGAGCAAGTGCGCGGCGAGGTCGGCAGGTATGACATTCAGACTCGGCGCGAAAACCAATTTGTAACTGTCGAGCGACGCGTCGGCGCTGACGATATCGACAGTGAGTTGTTGGTCGCGCAGGGGGCGGTAGTAATCGAGCAAAACGTCGAGTTGGTCGTAATTCTTGTTGTGCGGCTGGAAATCGATGGCCCAGCGGCTGTCGTAGCTCACAAGCAGTGCAACCTGCGCGATGGGTTTGGTTCCTTTGAGCGCGGAAGCTGCGCGCTCGAACTCGCTGCCGATGCGGCTGATTTCCGCATAGATGGGCAGCGGCGCGCCATCGGGACCCACGATTGCGCCATGATACTGCTCCTGGCCATTGAGCGCGTCGCGCCATTGCCAATAAAGAACGGCGTCGGCGCCGTGGCCGATGGCCTGCCATGCCATGGCGCGTGTCTCGCCGGGATAGAGCGTCGTATTCACCGGCGCCCAGTTCACCGAGCCGGGCTGGGTTTCCATCACCCAGAAGTTTTCGCGCTTCCAGCCGCGCGCGAAGTCGTGCATGGCGGCATTGCGCGCAACATTCAAATGCCCTTCGCCCACGTAGTCGTCCCATGCGGCCAGATCGAGCGGGCGCGTAATTTCATAGTGATCCCAGTTATCGCTCCAACCGAGACCGCCGATGTTTGTGGTGATGAACTGATGCGGATCGGCGTATTTGCGAATGACATCGATCTGGACCTGCTGGAAGTCGCGCCAGGTATCGCTGACAAAGCGGCGATGGTCGAGCAGGAGGCCAGGATTGCCGCCGGCGGTGGGCAGGGGAATCTCCTCCCAGCGGTCGTAGGTCTGGCTCCAATAGGCCGTAACCCATGCGCGATTCAGCGCATCGAGCGTGCCGTATTTGTGCTGGAGCCACGCCTGGAACTCAAGGCGTGTCGCGGGATCGAAGGACTCCTCGGTGTATTCGTTGCCGATTTGCCAGCCGATGACGTTGGGATCGTGACCGAAGCGGCGCGCCAATTGCTCAGCGATGGCCGCGCAGAATTTGCGGTACTCGGGGCTCGCATAATTGAACTGGCGTCGACTGCCGTGTTCCGCAGGGCGGCCCATGGCGTCGACGCGCAAGGTTTCAGGGTGCATCGTAGTGAGCCACGCCGGCGGCGCGTCTGTGGGCGTGCCGATGACGACTGCGATGTGGTGCTTTTCCGCGAGCCGGATCGCGCGCACGAGCCAGTCCAGATCGTAACGACCTTCTTCAGGCTCGATGGTGCTCCATGCGAACTCGCCGACGCGCACCACGTGCAGGTGAGCATCTTCCATCAGCTGCAGGTCGGCATCCCAGCGGGCCTCGGGCCACTGCTCGGGGTACCACGCCACGCCCAGCAATAATGATGGCGGCGCAGCATTTCCGGATTGTGCGGTGGCCGGACTTTGGGCGCAACAAAATGCCGCCAGCGACACTGTCAGCGTTAAGGCCAAACCCGCGCTGCGCAACCGGTACGCCGGAGTTCCTCTGCCGATCACGATGCGTTTTCTCATTCGAGGCTGTTGTATCACACAACACAAATGTTCTGGGGTCTTGCCGGCGCTGGTTTCCGTTCCGCTTACCGGAATCGGAGTGCAGTGCGGTTGTCGTGGTTCGCAGGAGGCGATGCAAATGCGGTAACTTGGGTAGCACCTGAAAACCGGCTCGATGTTCAGGCCGGAGTCCCGGTATCATTTCCGGCAGGGGCGCGATGGCTGGGCGAGTCCGCCGCATGGAAAGGCACAACGTTGTCGACTCAAACCAAACCGACCCTTGCACTCATTCATACCAGTCCAACCCTTGCGGCTGGTTTTACCAAGCTCTGCCATCTGCACATTCCCGAGGCCAAGTTATTTCACATGGTGGACGAGAGCCTGATTCAGGACACAGTGAAGTCCGGATACCTGCGCAAAGCTACCATCCGCCGCCTGATCGAGCAGATTGCGTCGGCGGAAGAGGCCGGAGCGAACGCGGTGCTGGTGACGTGCTCATCGATCGGTCCCGGCGTGACAGCTGGCGCAGCAGCTTTTCGATATTCCCGTGCTGCGCATCGATGACGCCATGGCAGAGAAGGCGGTGCGGCAGGCGCACACCATCGGCGTGCTGGCTACCTTGCGCACCACACTCGATCCCACCACCGCGCTGCTGCACGAAAAGGCGGCCAAGGCAGGCCGCAAGGTGGAACTGATAGAGTGCTTGTGCGAGGATGCTTTTCCCGCCGTGCTCGCCGGCGACACCGCGACCCACGACCGCCTGCTGGCGAAGGCGCTGGTGGAAGATTTGAAGGGAGTGGACCTGATCGTGCTCGCACAAGCTTCCATGGCACGCGTGCTGACCACCCTTGCGGCCGACGTGGTGCATGCGCCAGTGCTCTCCAGCCCCGAACTCGCGGTGCTGAGCGCACGCAAGGCGCTGAATCTGCCGCAACTGGCGAGGGCCAGCGCTTGAAGCAGCGCTACAGAGTTCTCGCGTTTCTCGGCCTGCTTTCAGCTCTCACATTTCTCGATCGTCTCGCGATTGCCGTCGCGGGCCCCGCGATTCAGGCCGATCTGCATATTCAGCCACAACAATGGGGATGGATCCTGAGCGCCTACGTGCTGGCCAACGGGATCTTCGAAGTGCCGTCCGGCGCCGCGGGCGACCGCCGCGGGCAACGCGGCGAAATGACGCGCATCGTTACCTGGTGGTCCTGCTTCAACGCGATCGCTTCGTGGTCGCGAGGATTCTGGCAGTTGTGCGCGTCGCGGTTTTTCTTCGGACTGGGCGCGGCCGGCGCGTATCCCAACATTGCGGGCGTGATTGCGCGCTGGTTCCCGGCACGGGAACGCGCGCGTTGCCAGGGCCTGGTGTGGGCCGCAAGCCGGCTGGGCGGAGCGCTGGCGCCGGTGCTGATCGTACCGCTCGTGCATTTTTTCGGATGGCGCGCGGCTTTTCGCGTGCTGGCGCTGGCGGGATTCAGTTGGGCGGCGGTTTGGTGGTTGCGTTTTCGCAACCATCCGCAGGACGATCCTTCGGTAACGGCCGCCGAATTGGCGGAGATTGGCGAAACGCGCGGGGCGCATCATGCAGCGGCCGTGCCCTGGCGGCGGCTTTTCCGCTCGCGCTCGTTGTGGCTGATTGTTCTCGCCTACGGCTGCTACGGATGCGGAAGCTGGTTCTACTTCTCGTGGTTTCCGACATGGATGATGCACGCGGCCGGCTTCTCGCTGAATGGCGTGCTGTTCGCTTCGCTGCCGTTTCTTGTGGGCCTGGCGGCGAACCTCGTAGGAGGGCAACTGGGCGATCGGCTGACATTGCGCTGGGGCGCGCGACGCGCTCTGCGATGGATTCCCGCGGTATGCCTCACGGTGACGGCGCTGTTGCTCGTCGCCATGGCGGTCTTTCACGGAAAGATCGCGGTGGTGGCGCTGTCGAGTTTGGGTTTCGGAACGATGGACCTGATGCTGCCCTCGGCGTGGGCGTTGTGCCTGGCCATCGGCGGACGATTGAGCGGAACGGCGACTGGCATGATGAACACCGCGGGCCAGGCTGGGGGTTTTTTGTGCACCGTACTGTTCGGCTACATCGTGCACGCTACCGGCAGCTATAACCTGCCGCTCTATTTCATCGCGGCCATGGTGCTGACGAGCGCGGCGATTTTTACGCGCATCGATTGCACGCAATGCGTGGACGCGGATTGAGGCTCGTCAATTCTTGATCAGGTCCGGCGGCCATCGCGCACGTTGGCGAAGAAATCTTCAGGGCCTATCTGACCGCCTTTGAGCGCGAGTTCGATTCCGTCGAGTTGCGATGCGGCGTGGCCCCGACAAAGCGGTACGCCGGCTACGAGCGGCGCGGCAAAAGTGAGTGCGTCGAGTTCCAGTTGTTTTCACGGAATGCGTTGCCGTATCGCCGCCGGCGATGAGAATCCGGCGCACGCCGCTTGAGAGAATGAGTTCGCGCAACAGGCCGCCCAGCGCCGCACCGAATTTCTCGCCGTGCTTCAAGTCCGGGTTTTTGGGGCCGAGCGCGGTGTAGAGCACGACGCTGCGGCCGCTCTGGAGCGCTCGATGAGCCTTTGCCGCCGCAGCACTCCACGGCCCTGCGCCTTCAACACGCCATGCGGCGAAGCCCATCTGCTGGGCGCGACGGATTTGGTGGGCGGTCACCGGTGAGCAGCTTCCGCTGAGCACCAGGAGCCGATCGACGGGCGGCGCGGGCGCAAGAGCCTGCGCTGCGTCAATCAGTCCGGCAGAGCGCCAATGATGCAACAGCCCATGGGTAAGGCCGGAACTGCCGACGGCAAAAGCTGTTCGGTCCGCGGTGCGCTTCCAAAGGATGCGCGCAGTTTCTTCGAGCATGGCGTCAGAGAAACCGTCGAAAACCACAGCGCCGGCGCGTGCGTCCACCTGGCTCTGCCAGTGCTTTCGCACGGAGTGCGACTGGAAGGCAGTCAAGTCAACGAGCCCCATCGAAAGAGTTGTCTGTCGGGCGAGATGCAGGCGCAGGTCGGCCTCCTTCATGGGCGTCACCGGGTGCCTGCTCATGGTCGGATGACGGTCGACTGCGATACCAGACGCCGTCGGCCTCGGCAAACAGGGTTGCCGAAGACCACTGCGCGGCCGAGATGCGGCGCACCGACGACAACTGGGACGGTGCCGGAGCGAAACACGGCGCGGCCCAATTCCATGGCGCGGCCGATGCTGCCCACGCGCGGCGAACTATCAAAGGTCGAGCAGACTTTGTAGTGATTAACGGGAGCGCCGAGCCGCCGCAGGGCGCGAAAGATCGCGGGCAGATTGCGGCTCATCCACGCGGGACCGCGGCTGCGGCTTTCGCCGGCGATTCCTACGGCGCGGCAATCGGAAAAAGCTGCGATCTCACGCGAGCTCGGCGTATGTGTGAACAGAACGGCCTTGACGCCGTGAAGCGCCAGCGCTTCGAGCACATCGGTCGAACCGGTAAAGTCGTCACCATACCAGGTGTAGAGTGGGTGCGACGCTGGCTCTGTGCTCACGCGGCAAACACCTCCAGAGCGGAGAGTAATTCCTCGTGGCTTTTCGCAAATTCGGCCAGTGGAATGCCCGCCGCCGCCGCCTCCCACGATTGGTGAAGGCTGCGCACGCCAGCGGCGGGGCCGGCGGGATGAGCGAGAATTCCTCCACCACAGGCGTAGATCAGGTCCATCGAACCGAGCGCTTTGTAAGTGTCCGGCGCCTGGCGCGCGGACTGGCCCGAAGAGAAGACCGGCATAATTTCGCAGCCCTTGTGCGGCGCGGGAAACATGGGCGTGAGGCACTCGCGCGCGGATGCGATCACGCTGGCGTCGTCTTCGCAGAATTTGTTGCGCAGGCCGTTCACGTGGATGTGATCGATGCCGGCGAGCCGCCAGAATTTCTGGAAGGCGATGAAGCTCATGCCCGTGGCGTGCGAGCGGCTGAACATGCCCCAGCCGTTGCGATGGCCGTGGATGGCGACCTGCGCATGGCGGCGGAGCGCGGTCACCGCGGGCAAGCCCACGCTGTTGACGCTAACCATGACGCACGTGCCGCCGGCCGCGGCGACCAGATCGTGGCGGCGCAGCATCTGGTCGATTTCGCCGGTGATGTTGGCCGCATACATCGGCCGTTTGCCGGTTCTCTCGGCGTATTCGCTCAGCACGCGCAGCACGGCGGGAACGCGCTGCTCAAACGGGCACTGAGGGCCGTCTGCTTGCAGTTCGTCGTCCTTGATGAAGTCGACGCCGGCTTCGACGAGCATCTTTACTTGCGCCGCGGTTTGCTCGGGCGTCAGGCCCACGCTCGGCTTGATGATGGTGCCGATGACCGGCCGGCCGAAAACGCCGGTGAGCCGCCGCGTTCCCTCCACACCGAATTGCGGTCCCTGATATGCAGTGAGAAAGGCAGGCGGCAATGCGACGTCGAGCAGCTTGAGGCCGGAGAACGGCTTGAGCTCGAAGAGATTTCCGGCGACAGTGGCGAGCAGGTTGGGCAGCGATGGTCCCATGTTCTCGATGGGCCAGGAAAGCGTGACTTCGGCTGTGCGGCGCACTACGGGACCGATGTGCTTTTTCGGCAGGCCGGAACCGGCGAGCGACGGCGCATCGACCGTGCCCGATTCAACAATCTGCTCCACGCGCGCGGCATAGCGTTCGCGCAGTTCGTCGGTTTCGCCGGGAACGCGCACGAAGGTTCCCGTGGACTGTTCGCCCGCCATGATGGCTGCTGCGTCCTCGAGCGGAAACGCCGTCTCGATCCAATACCGCGCGTGAATGCGATCTTTACTTGCGCTTGTCTTATCCATTTTGGGCGTACATCGTGTAAGCTTCATCGCGCACCGAGTAGAAGGGCGCGTAGGTGCGGGTGCGGTCGCCGATGTGAGATGAAAAAACTCCGGGCACTTCGGTCTCGGCGCGCAGAGATTCAGAGATTGCGTGCGCGGCTTCAGTGTTCGCCGGACTCTGTTCGACATACACAAGCGGCCCACGTAACAGCGCAACGGTTTCAGAATGTAGATCGTCGATGGCTTCGGTGCGAAATTGCAGTGGAAATTCGAGAGTGAGCGCATCGCCGCTCGTCCAACGCCGTCGCAACACGGCAAATCCCTGCTGCAGATCCGTAGGCAACGGTTTTCCGTTCACGCGAAGTTGTGGCGTTGCCGCCATCCATCCGGGAACTCGCATGCGCAGCGCGAATTCAATGGGCGCGGTCGAGGAGACGCGCAACGTGACAGTTCCGCGCAATGGGTAATCCGTCTCCTGCGTAAGCGTAACTTCGGTGCCGTGTTCCGTCCATTTCACACGGGAAGGCGCGTACAGATTCACAGCTATGCCGTCGTGCGCGCGGAAGTAAATGTTCTTCACATAGTCCGCGACACCTTCAACCAGCGTTCCCGAGCAGCACGGCCATTTCTTTGGATAAAAAACCTTGTGCGCCTCCGCTCCATAGGTGGAGTAGTACGGATAATCGCCCTCGGCATCGGGCTCTTTGACCGCGAGAATGCCGTTGAAGACGACGCGCTCCAGTCCGTCGCCATACCGCGCTTCGCCTGTGGCGCAGAGTAGATATCGCGCCAGTTTGATGGCCGCGTAACTGCCGCAGGGCGTCTCAAAATGATCATTGGTCGTGCACAGGCTCGCGTAGAGTTCGCCTTTGTGCGGCTCGATGAACGTCTCGTTCGGCCCCCAGCCGCCGGTGGCGAACTGCTGCGTGGATTGGAGGAGTTGCGCTGCGTTCTGCATCGTATGCAGATACTTTTCATCGTCCAGAACCAGGCGCGCTTTGCCCGCTGAACTAAGCGCGATCACGTGGCTGTATGCGTGCCGTCCCGGCAGCACGTCTACGCCCGCGGCGAGCGGGTCGAAATAGTCGCGATCCAGCAGATAGGCCATCGCGCGTTCATAGAATGCGTGATCTTGAGTCAGCTCATACGCAAGGAACAGCGATTCGGGCAAGACGTAGGTCTCGTCATAGGGAGGATCTTTTTTGCCGACCCGATCGTGGCCGCGCTCGGGAATATATGGGAGCGCTCCATGAAACACGCGGGGAACAAGTTCGCGCGCCTGCACTACGCCGCTTAGCTGGTGCGCGTCCATCAATCCGGCAAGATGTTTGTCGAGGATGTAGCAGGGCCACACGTTTTCTGCGTTGGGCGCGGCGAAGCACCGATCTTTAGGACCGAGAGTGGCTGCAAAGCCTTCGACGAGAGCCGCAACTTTGGCCGCGCAGGCCGTGTCGCCGGTCGTGCGGCCGATCCGCGCCAGTCCTGAGATGTACTGGCCCAGCGAATGGCCGGGCACAAAGCCGTCGCGGCCGTACCATCCACCCATCGGCTCGCCGGGAGCGGGCAAACCTGCGCGCTCGCGGTAGACCTGCAGCAACCGGTCGTTATCGAGCGCGAGATATGCGGCGTGAATGCGGTCATACTGCTGCTTGAGCGGCCCACCCGTCAGCTCGACCGCGCCATAATCGAATTCGGCCAGCGCGTCGGAGACTGGGAGAGGGGCAGCGGGACGGGCAGAAGCCCGCGCACCGGAGGCCAGTGCGACCGCGGCTGCGCCTGCCAGAAAATCCCTTCTCGTGAAACCGGTGTTCATTCCGATTGGATCGCTCTCCCTTGCACACTATGATGTGGATCGACACGTGCCGGAGGTCAAACTTCGACGGCCTTGTCGTTCCGCAATGCGGAATTTTCGGGACTAACAGTGCTCTTGCGCGTGGCGCCTGCTCCCACCTCATCGAGCGGGTACACGAGGTCCACATTGCGCGGAGTCAGAAGCTGATGCTTGACGAAAATCGCCGCCGGCGCCGGCCTCTGCTGCAGAATATTGAGCGCCAGCGGAATCAATTCATCGCCGTAGCGTTCAGGAAAATACGCCACCGATCCCACCAGGCGCGTGCCCGGCCGGCGCAATTCCGCGCGCGCTTCGCGCAGTGCGTTCTGGCCCATCACCGCGCACTGCTGCGACGCACCGGCTTCTTCAAAGGCGCGCAACGCGGCCAGCGCGCAGATGTCGTTTACCGTGCCCACCAAGGTGCGCCGTGGTCCGCGGCGGCGCAGATATTTGCGCAGCACATCCAGCACCTGTTCAAAATTTCCGCGGCCGTTGAGGCGAACCAGGGGCGCTTCGACAATTTTCGGGAGCTCGGCGCGCAGCCCGTCGACCAGGCCGGCGAGTCGCAACTCGAGGAGCGAACCGGCGATGGGAAGCTCGACGAGAACCAGCTGGTCCACCTTGCCCTCCCAGTTTTCGCGCGCCCAGCGGCCCAGGGCACGGCCGCCGATGAGTCCGGCCTTGTAGTTGTCCGCGCCGAAGTAGGTGGCGCCTGGATGCGGCACTTCGATGGCAATGACCGGCACATTCGCGGCCAGAAATTTTGAGGCAATAACGGGAGCGACGCGCTCGTAGGTTTGGAATTCGAGGACCAGGTCGACGCGCTCGCGAATCAGGAGGTCGGCATTGCGGAGTGCCTCGCGCGCGCTGTAGCGATTGTTGAGAGTGATGAGCTGAACGTGCTCCCGCGCCGCGGCCGTAACCATGCTGCGCGTCACTTCGCGGGCAAACTCCGTGTCGCCCTGGGTCGCGAAGCCGATGCGGAAAGGGCGCGCTGTGACCGGCCCGAAGCTGTTGCGATAAACGCCGGCGCTGACGCGCTCCACCAGCCCGCCGTGAATGAGGGTGCGCAGCAGACGAAAGGTCGTGGTTTTGGGCAGGCCGGTGCGCTCCATCACGTTAGTCAGCTGCAGCTCCTCGCCGAGATGGCGAAAAGCCTTAAGCACTTCGCATGCGCGCAACACGGTTTGCGATTCGTTGCGATCGCTGTTGCGGCCGTTGGCATCCGCGCCGTTCGGCTCCAGTTTTTCCAGGAATTCTTTGTCTCCGCGTCGAGCCACGTGCATCTCCCGGGCAATGATTCTTGAGACGGAACAATATATTCCGATCTCCGGAATTGGCAAGTCCGATTTTTTGTTGCAACTGCCGGAGCGTTCCGGGAGTGCGTGGCTGCGCTGGCTCGGTTGGTGTGCTGCGCAAAGCGGATATGCGAACCGGTAGGGCCGTAAAGCGATGCGCTGCAATGACCTCCGCGTCAAGTTAACGTTTGCTGTTGACCGATGCGGTCACGGCAAATACGATTCGCTTGGAACTGATGGGAGAAACGATCGCAATGGAAACGCCGCCCTCGGGACCGGAGCGCGCCGCGTGGCTGAAGCGCAAAGCCAACTGGATCCGGCTCAGCGCCATGACCATGAACCATCACGCGAAGCTGGGTCATACCGGCGGCGACCTGTCCGCGGCCGATATCCTGGCCGTGCTCTTTCTCGGGGGCATCTTGCGGGTCGATCCCGCGCAGCCTCGGTGGCCAGAGCGCGATCGCTTCATTCTTTCCAAGGGGCACGGCGCAGCGGCGTATTACTCCACGCTCGCTGCGCGTGGTTTCTTCCCGGTCGAGCAGCTCAAGACGTACATGGACCCTCTTTCGGTGCTCAACGGCCATCCCGACCGCAACAAGGTGCCGGGCGTCGAGGCCAATACCGGCCCGCTGGGTCATGGCCTGCCTATCGCGGTGGGTGCGGCGCTAGCTGCGCGCATGAGAAAAGAGTCCTGGCGCGTTTTTGTCCTGACCGGCGACGGTGAGCTGCAGGAGGGCTCCAACTGGGAAGCCGCGATGACCGCGCAGCACTACGGTCTCGACCAACTCACGGTGATTGTGGACCGCAATCGCATCCAGCAAGGCGACTTTACGGAGAATACGATTCGCATGGAGCCGCTGGCTGCGCGGTTTGCCGCATTCGGATTCGCGGTTGAAGAGATCGACGGCCACTCCACTGCGGCGCTCTTCGATCGCTTTTCTTATTTGCCTCTGGAAAAGGGCAAGCCTTCGTGTCTGATCGCGAACACGGTGAAGGGCAAGGGCGTTTCGTTCGCGGAAAATCAACCCGCGTGGCATCACGGCGTGCCGACCAAAGAGCAGCTGGCCGCGGCCTCGAAGGAACTCGACGTGGAGGTGGCTTGGTGAGCAGGCCGATCTCATCTGCGGCCGGCCAGCAGCTCTTCGACTGCCGCGACGCTTACATGAGGACACTCGAAGAGATGGCTGCCGCCGATGCGCGCGTCTGCGCCGTGGCCAACGACTCGCTCTCCTCGGCGAAACTCAAGAACTTCAAAGAGAAGTTTCCTGACCGTTTCGTCAACGTGGGCATCGCCGAGCAGAACATGGTGGGTGTGGGCGCGGGGTTGGCCAATGGCGGCATGGTTCCTTACGTCTGCGGCGCAGCGTGCTTCCTTACCGCGCGCGCCATGGAGCAGGTGAAGGTCGATCTCGCATATACGAAAGCGAACGTAAAGCTCTGCGCGATGTCACCCGGAATGGCCTACGGCCAGCTGGGGCCCACGCATCACTCCATTGAAGATCTGGCGTGGATGCGCGTGCTGCCCAATCTCGCCGTGATTGTTCCGGCCGATCCGGTGGAGACCGCGGCAGTCATGCGCTACTCACTCGTGCATGAGGGGCCGATGTTTCTGCGCATTGCGCGCGTGCCCGTGCCGCGCGTGCATGGCGACGATTACGGATTTCGCTTAGGCAAAGCGGTGCTACTGCGCGAGGGTTCCGATATAACTCTGATTGCCAACGGCCTGATGGTGAGCCGCGCCCTGGACGCGGCGAACGCGCTTGCGGCGCGCGGCATTTCCGCGCGCGTGCTGAACATGAGCACCCTGAAGCCACTCGACCACGAGGCAATAGTGGACGCAGCCCGCACCACGCGTGGCATCGTGACTGCGGAAGAAGCACTTGCGGCCGGCGGACTAGGCGGGGCCGTTGCAGAAGTGCTTGCACAGGAGCATCCCGCGCCGATGCGCATTCTCGGCGTGCCCGACGTCTTCGCACCCACGGGCACGGCCGAATTTTTGCTTGAGCACTTTGGGCTGACTGCGGCGGGCATCGAACGCGCAGCTCTGGGTCTGTTGCAGCGCGAGGCATAGATGACCGGCGAATGGATTCTCGCGATCGACCAGGGCACCACCAACACCAAAGCGGTTTTGGTGGATCGCGAGGGCCGCATCGTCTATCGCGCTGCGACGCCGCTCGAAATATTGCAGCCGCAACCTGGCTTTGTAGAACAGGATCCGCTTGCACTCTGGCAGTCGGTGGTGCAGGTCATCGCAACTTGCGTGGGCCATGCGCATGCGGAGCGCGCAGCGATTGTTGGAATTGCGATCAGCAATCAGCGCGAGACCGCTGTCGCATGGCGGCGGCCCGCCGCCGGAAGTTCCGCTGCGGGCGAACCCGTGGGCAATGCCATCACCTGGCAGTGCCGACGTTCTGCGTCTGTCTGCGATCGCCTTGGTGCGCACGCGGCAATGATCCAATCCATCACCGGGCTCCCGCTTGACCCGCTTCTGAGCGCGACCAAGTGGGCGTGGCTCTTCGGCCAGCACCCCGATTTGCAGGCGCAGGCCGCGCGAGGCGAACTGCATCTGGGCACAGTGGATGTTTGGTTGCTTTACAACCTGACTGCGGGCAGTGTGTACGCCACCGATCACACGAATGCCTCGCGCACCGCGCTGCTCAACCTGGCCACGCTCGACTGGGATCCTGCACTGATCGACCTTTTCGAAATTCCGCGCGCTGCGTTACCCGCAGTGCGCGCTTCAAGTGGAGATTTTGGAACCTGTGCTGCGATTCCGGAACTCGCCGGTGTTCCCATCGTCGCCATGATCGGCGACTCGCACGCCGCGCTCGTGGGCCATGGCCGGTATGAGCCGGGGACAGTGAAGGCTACCTACGGCACCGGCTCTTCGCTGATGATGCTCACTTCGGAACTCGTGACAGAAGCGAAACAGCTGGCGCGCACGGTTGCGTGGTCGAGTGAACGCGGCGCGCACTTTGCACTCGAAGGCAACATCGCTATGAGCGGCGCGGCGGTGCAGTGGGTGGGCGAATTTCTCGGTCTTGCGCATCCCGTTGAAGAAGCCGCGGCGCTGGCCGCAACCGTTTACGACGCCGCCGGACTGATTCTGGTGCCAGCGATGGTCGGACTCGGCGCGCCTTATTGGGACTCGGCCGCACGCGGCCTGATGACGAATGTCGAACGCTCGCACACTGCGGCACATCTGGCCCGGGCCGCGGTCGACGCTATTGCGTTTCAAGTTGCCGACGTCTTGGAAGCCATGGAGAGCGCCGCGAGTGTGACTTTGCCCGTTCTACTCGCCGACGGCGGCGCCACGCGCAACGATTCACTCATGCAGATGCAGGCCGATGTTCTTGGCCGGCCCGTGCATCGATCTGCGCAGGAAGATCTTTCGGCGCGCGGCGCGGCGTTGCTGGGTGGCCTCACCCTTGGCTGGTGGCGCTCGCTCGGCGAGCTTGCCGCGCTGCCCAAGTCTGTGCAGTCCTTTGAGCCCAGAAAATCGCAAGACGAACGCAACCGTCTGCGCGGCGCATGGCGCCTCGCGGTCGAACGCGCGCGACTCACAGCGGAGCGTGTTGCATGAGTCAGGTGAACGAGTCCGCAGCGGAGGTCATTCTGGAAGCGCGCAACATTACCAAGCGCTATCCGGGCAATGTTGCGCTCGATGGCGTCACCTTCCGCGCCTACCGCGGGCAAGTGAATGTGCTCATCGGCGAAAATGGTGCGGGCAAGTCCACATTGATGCGCATTTTGGCGGGGGTGGAAAAGGCGGATGAGGGCGCACTGTTTCTCGAGGGCCATCCGGTCGCGCTGCACACCCCGCGCGATGCTGCTGCGAATGGGATTTCAATCGTCCATCAGGAACTGCTGGCGCTCACCAATTTGAAGATCAGCGAAAACATCTTTGCCGGCCGGGAACTTTGTCGCTCGGCTCTGTTCATCGATCAAGCGTCGCAAGATCAGCGTTCCGCCGCGGCTCTGCACCACCTGCGCAAGCCCATGAATGTGGCTGCCGAAACCGGAAGATTATCGCTGGGTTGCAGGCAGGTGGTGGAGATCGCGCGCGCTCTCGATCAGGGGTCACGGATTCTGATTCTCGATGAGCCGACTTCCGCGCTGTCGTCATCGGAGGCGGAGTCGCTTTTCGAAGTCATCGCGGATTTGAAGCGCGCCGGCGTGACTATCATTTATATCTCGCACCGGCTGCACGAACTGCTTCATCTCGGCGATCGATTCACGGTGTTGCGCTCGGGACGCGTAGTGGGCGAGGCAACGCGAGCTGATGCGACGCGCGCGTGGATCGTGGAGCGGATGTCGGGCCGCAAAGAAGGGGTCCACAATGCGCCGACTGCGACCTCGGCGTCTCGTCACGAGGTGCTTACGGTTCGCGGCCTCACTCTGCCCGGCTCGGTTGGCGATGAAGCCGCGCAGGCGCCGGTGCATGATGTAAGTTTCTCTGTCTGCGAAGGCGAAATTCTTGGGGTTTACGGACTGCTGGGAGCGGGACGCACCGAGTTGGTGGAAGCGCTTGCCGGCTCGCGACCGATCGCGTCGGGAGTTGTCGCGATTCGCGGACAAGAGATTCGCACCGGCAGCGTGCGCGATGCATTAAAGGCGGGGATGGTTCTGATGCCGGAAGACCGCCAACGAGACGGACTGTTTCCCGAGCTCTCGATTCGCGAAAATGTTGTGATGGCGGCTAAGACGGGCCTCATTCTTTCTCGGGCCGAAGAGTCGAAGCGCGTGCGCAAGCTTGCGGCGGAATTGCAGATCGTCGCGAAGGATATCGAGCTTCCCGTGACCACGCTTTCGGGCGGAAATCAGCAGAAGGTGCTGCTGGCGCGCTGCCTGATGTGCTCGCCATCGGTTCTGTTGATGGATGAGCCGACGCGCGGCGTCGATGTGGGCGCGAAGGCTGAGATATACAGCATCCTGCGCGAGTTGGCGGCGAAAGGACTGAGCATTGTGTTCACGTCATCGGAGATCGAAGAGACGCAGGCCTTGGCGCATCGCGCGCTCGTGCTCTGTCAGGGTCGGATTTCTGCAGAGTTCTCGCGCGACCAATTGAGCGATGAGGGCTTGTTTGCCGCTGCCAGTCCGTCGGTTGCCGCCGCGGCCACGGCATGGCCTGAAGGAGGCCAGGCATGAGCTCTGCCACACCAACCCGACCGCGCGGCAAGCGGTTTGCATTAGCGTCGGTTCGCGTTGTTCTGCTGCTGCTGCGGGCTCGCGCCATTCTTGTACTGTTGCTGCTCCTCATTCTGTTCTCTGCGCTCGCCCCGGAATTTCTCACAGCCAACAATCTTTCGATCCTCACCAAGCACGTGGCGATCACGGCACTCCTGGCGGTGGGGATGACTTTCGTCGTGCTCACCGGCGGCATCGATCTTTCCGTGGGCTCCATTGCGGGGCTCGGTGGCATGGTGGCGGGCTATCTTCTCACGCAAGGGCTTTCTTTTGGCGGCGCCACACATTACCCGCCCGTGTCCATCGTGGTGCTGCTCGCGATTTGCGCGTGCCTGCTGGTCGGCGCACTCAATGGTTGGCTGGTGGCAAAGGCCGGCGTGGCTCCGTTTATCGCGACGCTGGGCACACTTTACATCGCCCGCGGTACGGCGCTTTTGATTTCGAGCGGCAAGACCTTTCCGAACCTCGGCGGCGAGCCTTCGCGAGGCAACGCGGGATTTCCAGCCTTCGGCCAAAGTTTTCTGCTGCACGTGCCGACGCCGGTCTGGATGATGCTGGCGCTCTTCGCCGTCGCGTGGGTGGTGGCGACCAAGACTCCGTTCGGCAGGCACGTCTACGCAATCGGCGGCAACGAGCGCGCGGCGCGGTTGGCGGGCATTCGCGTGGCACATGTGAAGATTGCAACGTATGTCGTTTCGGCGTTCTGCGCCGCGCTGGTCGGGCTCATTATCGCGGCACAGCTCGAGGCCGCGCATCCGGCAACCGGCGAAAGCTTCGAGTTGAATGCCATTGCGGCCGTGGTGCTTGGCGGAACATCGCTGATGGGCGGCCGCGGTTCAGTCACCGGTTCGCTGATCGGCGCTTTTGTGATTGGCGTGCTTGCCGACGGCCTGGTGATGCTGGGCGTCTCAGAGTTTTGGCAGATCGTGATCAAAGGCGTTGTGATCGTGCTGGCGGTTGGACTCGACCAGTTGCAGACGCGGTTGCAGGCCCGGATTTTGCCATATCTGACGACCGCGGGCTCAGAAGAGGGTCACTCATGAAGCGTCGCGAGCTGGCCGGGTTGGGATGCGCATTAGCGCTGCTGTTTGCGTTCACAGGATGCCATCGCGACGAGCACCGCAAGAAACTGATCGTGATCATTGTTCCTTCGCAGGACAATCCTTATTTCAAGGCCGAAGCGGATGCCGCGGCCGCGCGCGCAGTGGAGATTGGCTATCGCGTACGCGTGGACGCGCATGAAGACGACGCCTTTCGCCAGGACAACCTGGTGGATGCGGCGATTGCATCGAACGCCTCGGTCATCATCCTGGATAATGCCGGCGCCGATGCGACTGTCTCTGCGGTACGCCGCGCCACCAGGGCCGGCATCGCGGTGTTTCTGATCGATCGCGAGATCGATGCGACTGGGATTGCGAAAGCGCAAATCATTTCAGACAATGATCAGGGTGCGCGGTTGGTGGCGGCGGAGTTCGCGCGCGCCATGAACGGAAAAGGCGAGTACTCGGAGCTGTTGGGAAAGGAATCCGACACTAACGCGCAAATTCGCACCCGGGGTTTTCACGCTGTGCTCGACCGGTATCCGGACCTCAAGCTCGTCTCCGCGCAGTCCGCGAACTGGTCGCAGGCCGAGGCGTTTCAGAAGACGGAGACCATGCTGCAGGCGCACGGAAATATTGCTGGCATCATCGCAGGGAACGACACGATGGCTTTGGGCGCGGCGGCGGCGCTGAAATCTGCCGGGAAGTCGAACGTGCAGATTACGGGATTCGACGGCAGTCCGGATGCGATTGACGCTATTGAACGCGGGGAGTTGCTCGCTACAGCCCTGCAGCCCGCGGCGTTGATTTCGCGACTCGCGGTGGATGAGGCGGATCGGTTTTTAAAGACAGGTTCAACCGGCGAGCCGGAATTGCAAGTTATTCCCTCCGAACTGGTGACCAAAAGCAATGCTGAAAATTTTCGCAATTTTGAAAAGGTAAGGTGAGCGCTATGGCGAATTCCACTTGTCTCGGAGTTATTGTCGGCAATCGCGATTTCTTTCCTGACGTGCTGATTTCTGAGGCGCGCAAGGATTTGACCAAACTGTTTTCCGAGCTCAACATCGAGCCGGTCTGGCTGTCGCCGGAGGAATCGAAGCTGGGTGCGGTGGAAACCTGGGCCGACGCGCAAAAGTGTGGCGATCTGTTGCGCAGGAATCGTGACCGCCTTGAGGGTATCCTGGTCTGCCTGCCGAATTTTGGCGACGAAAAAGGAGTGGCTGACTCCATCCGGCTGGCCGAGACGCACGTGCCGGTTCTGGTGCAGGCTAGCCCCGACGATCTCGATCAGTTCGGCCTCGACCGGCGGCGCGACGCGTTCTGCGGCAAGATTTCCGTGTGCAACAACCTGCGCCAGTACCGAATTCCCTATTCACTCACGCGCGATCACACGGTGGCGATTCTCGATCCGCGCTTCCGCGAAGACTTGGTGCAATTTACCCAGACCTGCAAGGTAGTGCGCGGCTTGAGGCGCGTGCGCATCGGCGCGGTTGGTGCGCGGCCCAACGCATTCAACACCACGCGCTTCAGCGAGAAATTGCTCGAAGCCAATGGCATTACGGTGAACACCATCGATCTCTCTGAGGTTTTTGGCAATGCGGCCAAAATCTCCAGCGACGACCCGCGCGTGCGACTGCGCATCGAGCAAATTCGGTCGTATGCTGATTCGTCGAAGGCTCCAGACGAGGCCATTGTCCGCATGGCAAAGTTCGCGCTCGTGGTGGACGACTGGATGCAGTCGCTCTCCATCACGGCGACAGCCATCCAGTGCTGGAGTTCGCTGCAAAAGAACTTTGGCGTGAACGTATGCACGATCATGTCGATGATGAGCGAGCAAATGCTGCCTTCGGCATGTGAAGTTGATATTGCCGGAGTTGTTGGCATGTATGCGCTGCAGCTTGCCGGCGGTTCACCCAGCGCACTGGTGGACTGGAACAACAATTACGGCGGCGATCCCGAGAAGTGCGTTTTCTTCCACTGCGGCAACTGGGCCAAGGACTTTCTGCCCGACATTCGCATTGCCACCGCGCCCATTCTCGGCACCACGCTCGGCGAAGAGAATACCTTTGGCGCGCTGGAGGGCCGCACTCTTGCCGGTCCGGTGACTTTCGGGCGCGTCAGCACCGACGATCTCGCTGGAAAAATCACCGCGTACGTGGGCGAGGGCGAATTTACCGACGATCCGCTGAAGACTTTCGGCACGCGCGCGGTGGTGAAGGTGCCCGGGCTGCCCGCGCTGATGCATGTCATCTGCCAGAACGGTTTTGAGCACCACGCGGCCATGAATCGCAGTCACACTGCGGCCGCCGTGGCCGAGGCGCTGGGCCGTTACCTCGGCTGGCCAACTTATCACCACAATCGGCCGGCGTCGTTGCCGCCGCTGCCGTGATGCTGGACAAGAGCGCGCCCTATGCGCGAATGTGGAAGGCATGAACCGCCGGGATTTTTGCCTCTCTGCCGCTGCCGCCGCTGCTTCAGCCCGCGCATCCGCGTTTGCCGTGATCGCTCAGCGGCTTGCATCCGCCGGGCCCTTGATCACGCTCGCCGAAATTGAGCAGATCGATCGTGAACGGATTTCGCGTGCGGCCAATGAATACCTTTCGCAGCCACCCATCACCGTGACGGCCGCGTCTTCGCCGCGCAGCAAGGGCGGCAAACACGATTACTTTTCGGAAGGCGATTACTGGTGGCCCGATCCGAAGAATCCCGATGGACCGTACATCCGCCGCGATGGCTACTCCAACCCGCAAAACTTCAACGACCATCGCGAGGCGCTGATCCGGCTGAGCTTGATTGTGCCGGCGCTGACGGCGGCGTGGCTCATTACGCAGGAGAAGCGCTACGCCGAGCACGCGGTGTTGCATTTTCGCGCGTGGTTCCTTGATCCCGCTACGCGTATGAATCCGTCGCTCGATTATGCGCAGGCGATCTGGGGCGTCTCGCCGGGCCGGGGCACAGGAATTATCGACACATTGCACCTGGTTGAAGTTACGCGCGCGGCACACCATCTGGAAGGCGCCAAGGTGATGACGCCGGCGGAGTCCACCGGGGTGCGCGATTGGTTTACGCAATACATGTTGTGGATGATCACCTCAAAGAACGGGCAGGAAGAGGAAGCCGCGAAGAACAACCACGGTACTTGTTGGGTAGTGCAGGTGGCGGCATTCGCGGCGTTCACCGGCGATGAAAATGTGATGAAGCTTTGCCGCGGACGGTTCCGCGGCCATCTTTTGCCCGATCAGTTGGCGGCCGACGGAAGTTTTCCGCTGGAACTGGCGCGCACCAAGCCGTATAGCTACTCGCTTTTCGATCTCGATATGCTGGCGATGGTGTGCCTGATCGCATCGGGAACCGGCGTGGAGCCGAGCGGCGCGACCAACGATCTGTGGCAATTCGCGCTGCCCAATGGCAACAGTTATCAGAAGGCCGTCGAATTCATGTTTCCGTTCATCCAGGACAAGAGCAAGTGGCCTTACGCGCACGACGTGGAGTACTTCGACGATTTGCCCAATCGCCAGCCGAGTTTGCTTTTTGCGGGCCTGGTCTACCGCGAGCCAAAATACATCGCGTTGTGGCGGACGCTGCCTCCCGATCCTAAAACCGCCGAAATCATCCGCAACTTTCCCATACGCCAGCCGGTGCTCTGGCTGCATTCTGTTTAACAAGTTGCGCCAGCGGGCGCGCACCTTCGCCGGGCTATTCGTGGAGCCACGAGTAGTGTGTTAGCATTCCGACGAAACGCCGAGAGAAATGCCGGGAGCGGAGATGCGCGAGCGAAGAGTGGGAATCATCATGAACGGCGTGACCGGGCGCATGGGGCTCAATCAGCACCTTATCCGGTCCATCCTGGCAATTCGCGCGCAAGGCGGAGTGGCACTCGGTGATGGCAGTGCGCTTATGCCGGATCCGATCCTGCTTGGTCGCAATGAAGAAAAGCTGAAGGCGATTGCCAGTGCGCACGGTGTCGCGCGATGGACGACCGATCTGACCAGGGCTCTTGACAATCAAGAGGACACGATCTATTTCGACTCCGGCGCTACAGGCCAGCGCGAGCAGAATGTGCTGCAGGCGATCGCGGCAGGGAAGCACGTGTATTGCGAGAAGCCACTCGCTACCACGCTCAATGGCGCGCTGACGATGGCGCAGGCCGCGGAGAAAGCCCGCGTGAAACACGGCGTGGTGCAGGACAAACTGTTTTTGCCGGGCATGCGCAAACTGCGACAACTCATCGATGCTGGCTTCTTTGGCCGCATTCTTTCGGTGCGCGGCGATTTTGGTTACTGGGTCTTCGAAGGGGATGATCAGCCATCGCAGCGGCCTTCATGGAACTACAAAAAGGAAGAGGACGGCGGCATTATTCTCGACATGTTCTGCCACTGGCGCTATGTGCTCGACCACACGTTTGGCGCCGTGCAGGCAGTTTCGTGCACGGGCGCTACGCACATTCCCGAGCGCGTCGATGAGGCTGGCATCCGCTACAAGTGCACTGCCGATGACGCGGCGTACGGCGTGTTTGAGCTTGAGGGTGGGATCGTTGCGCAGATCAATTCATCGTGGGCCACGCGCGTGTATCGCGACGAGCTGCTGAATCTGCAGGTCGATGGCACTGCGGGCAGCGCCGTAGCGGGGCTGCGGGAGTGCAGAATTCAGCAGCGGGCTGACACGCCGCGGCCGGTGTGGAATCCCGATCTGCCCAATCCTTTTGAGTTTCGCAGTTTGTGGGCCATAGTTCCCGACAACGCCGAATTCGACAACGCGTTCAAGGTGCAGTGGGAGATGTTTTTGCGTCACGTTGCGGAGGACGCGCCCTTTCCGCATGACTTTCTTGACGGCGCGCGCGGCGTGCAATTGGCGGAATTGGCAATGACTTCGTGGCGCGAGCGGCGCTGGATCGATGTTCCCGAGATTTCACCCAGTATCACCATACCCGTGTAAGACATTCGTACAAAGACGCGCAAGTCCGCATGGCAGATAAAGCAATACTCTCGCTGAATCAGATCACAACGGCCAACTGGAGCGTGGCCGAAGCGGTAGAAGGTTGCGTGCGCCATGGCGTGCGATCGATCGCACTTTGGCGGCACAAGATCGAGGAGGCCGGCCTGAGCGCGTGTGTTCGCGCCGTGAGCGACGCGGGCTTGCACGTCTCCAGCGTTTGCCGCGGTGGAATGTTTCCCGCCGCGACGGCTGAGGGGCGAAGGAAGAACATCGAGGACAACTTTCGCGCTGCAGATGAAGCCGCTGCATTGCACGCGGACGCCTTGGTCATGGTGGTTGGTGGTTGCGCTGGCGTTCCGCTCACCGATGCGCGCCAGATGGTAGCCGACGGTGTGGCCGAGCTGGTGCCGTACGCGCGTGAGCGTGGCGTACGCATCGGTATCGAGCCGCTGCATCCCATGTTTACCGCGGATCGCTCCGTGCTGGTGACGATTGATCAGGCGCTTGAGCTGGCGCAGGCTTACGATGCGCGCGAGGTCGGTGTCATTCTCGATACATTTCATATCTGGTGGGACCCGCGCGTTGAGGATCTGATCGCGCAGGCCGCAGGGAGAATCTTGGGATTTCATGTATCCGACTGGCTGGTTCCGCTGCCCGACGTGCTGCTGGGGCGCGGGCTGATGGGCGATGGCGTGATCGACAATCGCAAGCTGCGGCGCCTGGTGGAGCAGGCGGGTTACGATGGGCCGATCGAGGTGGAGATTTTCAACCGCGCGCTTTGGGACAGCGATCCTGACACGGTGCTGACGCAAGTGATCGAGCGGTTCGAGCAGTACGTATAGAAAGTGAGTGCGCACGTGGAAGTGGACAAAACCATCAGGCCGCAGGAACTGATGCCGGCAATTCGCCGCGCCGTCGAGCTGGCCTCGGAGAAGACGCTGCGGCTGGATCGCCGCTGGAGCGTTCCCGATGGCGCACTGGTCTTCACCGCGGGAGGCCACTACACAGCCCGTAACTGGACGCAATGGACGCAAGGATTCCAGTACGGCAATGCGCTGCTGTGCTTTGAGCTGGGTGGCAATGAAGGGCTGCTGGCGCTTGCGCGACGGCATGTTGTAGCTGATATGACAGAGCACCTGACGCACATTGGTGTGCACGACCACGGCTTCAACAATATTTCTACCTACGGCAATCTGCGGCGGCTGATGCTGGCGGGGCGCATTGAGCGTAACGAATGGGAGCTGCAATTTTATGAGCTCGCGCTCAAGGTGAGCGGCGCTGTGCAGGCGGCGCGTTGGACCAACCTTCCCAATAGCCACGGCTACATTTACTCATTCAATGGCAGCCACTCTCTGTTCATCGATACGATGCGCACGTTGCGTGTATGCGGCGTCGCGCACCAGCTGGGTCATGCGCTGCTGGGTGAGCAGGACGAGCGCGTGAACTTGCTGGCCCGGTTGTTCACGCATGCGCAGACCTCGGCGCAGTTCAACATTTACTACGGCGACGGACGCGACCACTACGACGTGCCGGAGCTGCGCGGGCGCACGGCGCATGAGGCTATCTTCAATCCGGCGAGCGGCGTGTTTCGCTGTCCATCTTCGCAACAGGGCTATTCGGCGTTCACCACGTGGACGCGCGGGCTGGCGTGGGCCGCGCTGGGTTTTGCCGAGCAGCTTGAGTTCGTGCAGTCGATTGCGGATGGAGAATTTGGCGTTGATGGCGTTCCAGAGAAGGGTGACGCGGGCGCGATGCTGGAACGGGCGGCTCGCGCTACCTGCGACTTCTACATGCGTCAGGCGAGCGCGCGGGACGGCATCTGCTATTGGGACACGGGCGCTCCGGGTTTGCCGCGCCTCGGCGACTGGCAGGCGCTGCCCGCTGATCCTTACAACGACTACGAGCCGGTGGATTCGTCGGCGAGCGCGATTGCTGCGCAGGGCTTGCTCCGTTTGGGGCATGCGCTGGGCGAGGCAGGGCGCGACTACATGCAGGCTGGATTGACGGTGTTGCGACGGTTGCTCGAGGAGCCATATCTCTCCACCGATCCGCATCACGAGGGGATTCTGCTGCACAGCGTCTATCACCGGCCCAACGGCTGGGATGCGATTCCTGCGGGGCGCAAGATTCCCTGCGGCGAGTCGAGCATGTGGGGAGATTATCATCTGCTGGAGGCGATGCTGCTGGCGACGCGATTGGCAGAGGGAAGTTACTACACGTTCTTCCAGCGCTAGCCGCGTTCGAGAGGAAGGTCGAAGATGGGGAGCGAAGTTGCGTTGGTGACGGGCGGCGCGCGCGGGATCGGCTTTGGCATTGCGCTGCGGCTGGCGCAGGATGGCTTCGACCTCGCGATCGCGGGCCGGCGAACGGCTGAAGAAACGCAATCCGCGGTCGATCGTATTCGTGAGCACGGCGTAGGAGCGCTTTACGTGCAGGCTGACGTGGCTGATGGCTGCGCTCGCGCGCGCTTACTGCTGGCGATTGAAGAGCGCTTCGGACGGCTCGATGTGCTGGTGAACAATGCGGGAGTTGCGCCGCGGGTGCGCGCCGACATTCTGGAAGCGCGCGAGGAACACTTCGATGAAGTGATGGCGACCAATCTCAAGGGACCGTATTTCCTGACGCAGGCTGTTGCGGCGTGGATGATTCGACAGCGAGAGAGCGCGGGCGCGGCGCATCGCGCCATCGTCAATATTGGATCTATCTCTGCGACGGTGGCGAGCGTGAATCGCGGCGAGTATTGCCTTTCGAAAGCGGGTGTTGCGATGGCGACGCGGTTGTGGGCTGCGCGGCTGGCGGAGTTCGGCATCGGCGTCTACGAGGTGCGGCCGGGAATCATCGAGAGCGAGATGACGGAGGGCGTGCGCCCGAAGTACGATGCGTTGATTCAGTCGGGGTTGACGATTGAAAAGCGCTGGGGGACTGCGGCCGACGTGGCCAGCGCAGTGAGCGTGCTGGCGCGCGGCGAGCTGCCGTATGCAACAGGCGCGACGATCGTGGTCGACGGCGGACTGACGCAGCAGCGCTTGTGACGGAGGACGTTCTGACAGACCAGCTCGCGAAAGTCTCCGCGCGCGACGCGATGGCAGTTCGCTGTGGCGTCGGGAATTCTGGGATGGATTCTCGATGCCTATTTCTTCTTCATCCTTATCTTCCTTCTCGATCCACTGGCCGCGCGCTTTGGCGTGACCAAGGCCGCGATCGTCTGGTCCATTACTGTCACTCTGATCACTCGTCCGCTGGGCGCATTGGTGCTGGGCGCGCTGGCCGATCGTTACGGACGGCGCGGGCCGCTCGTGGCTTGCGTGCTGTTCTTCTCCATCGTTTCGGCGATGACGCCGTTCGCGCAGAGCTATCACGCGTTTCTGTTCTTGCGCGCGCTTTACGGCGTGGGAATGGGCGGTTATTGGGGCATCGGCGCGTCGCTGGTGATCGAGAGTTCGCCGGCGCGCTGGCGCGGATTGTTCAGCGGCATTTTGCAGGCTGGCTATTCCGCGGGATATTTGCTGGCTGCGGCAGTGATGCCTGTTGTCGTGCCGCGCCTGGGTTGGCAGTGGACTTTTCTCGGCGGACTGTTGCTGGCTGTGCCGATTGTGCTGCTGGCATGGATTGCGCCGGAACCTGAAGCCTGGCGCAGCAATCGGGCTGCGGGTTTCGGTACGATTGCGCGTGCACTTTGGGACCACAAAGGCGTCTTTCTCTACCTGGTCGCGCTGATGACGGCGATTACCTGTTTCTCGCATGGGTCGCAGGACCTATACCCTGACTTTCTACGCAGCGTGCGCGGGCTTTCGGCGCTGGCTACATCGAATCTTGCCATCCTTTACAACGTGGGCGCGATTCTGGGCGCGCTTGCGATCGGCCATCTCTCGCAGAAGATCGGCCGGCGCTCAAGCATTCTGGTTGCCCTCGCCGTCGCGCTTATCGCCGTTCCCGCGTGGGCCTTCGGAGGCTCGCTTGCCTTGCTGGCTGCGGGAGCGTTCGTGATGCAGTTCGGCGTGCAAGGCGTCTTCGGCGTTATTCCTGCGCATCTCAACGAGCTTGCGCCGCCGGCGGTGCGCAGCCTGTTTCCTGGAGTCGTCTACCAGCTCGGGATGTTGATCGGCGCGCCCTCGGTCGGCATCGAGTTTGCGCTGCGCCGGACGTTTGGTTATTCGTGGGCGCTCGCCGCGTTTGAGGTTGCGTCCATCGCGGCGCTGGTGGTGTTGTGCTCGCTTGGGCCGGAGAAGAAAGGCAGGGAACTAGGGAACAAGGGAACAAGGGAACGAGAAGACAACAGACAGTGAACTGCTTCCGGCTGTGAGTTCGCGGTTCGTAGTTTACGGTTCACCGTTCACGGCACAATCCCCGCTCGAAAAACCGACGCATTTGAGTTCCGCGGATTCACAGTTTCTGTGACGATGCGGGGTTTTGTCTGTAGGTTATTGATTCTGCGTTGGTTATTGGCTTCACGGTTTCACGGCCCGTTTCCTGGTCTTCATTCCCTCATTTATAGGGGGGTGGGGGGAGGGGGGAGGGGTACGGGTACGGACCGGTCACATGCCTGACATTTTGAGCCGAAAACCCCTGGATTGCAACGAGAACGGTGCAATTCGGTCTCTTGTGTGGAACGGAGTTGAGCGCGATTTATGGGCCTATAGCTCTGAAAATAAATGGCTTGAACCGAAATTGCCTTATACCCTACCGGGGTATGGGTGGGTCGATTTTCTTTTTCTTTAATTAATTTCTGTGCGGGCTTCGATTCGTATGGTGCTGGATTCAAAAAGCCGGGACGGAGATGGAATGCAGTCAGCATGGAACCATTGTGCGCTGGGGAGGAGTAATGATCTGCAAGTTTTGAGAGGTTTGTTTTCGGTCTGATCAACGCGATGTTCTGTCGCCCGCTGAAGCGGGCTATGGGCGAAAAGGCATCCGCAACCCCCAGTCTGACGACCGGGGCTACCATCTGGCGCCCGCTGAAGCGGGCTGCGGGCGATTCGGGCACGTTCGAACGCGGACGGGGACGTCCGCGTTACAGCCGTTACCACCCCACGGACCAGGACCTATCCTCACCCCAGCGAGCAGGATCGCTCGCCGGGGGCCCCGGTTTGGAGAGGCCGCGGAAAAACTTCATTTTGCAGATAAAACCATCCCTCAGCGGCTAAAGCCGCTCTCTTTACAAATGCCTTAGCGGCACGGATGAATCCGTGCCCTTTCAAAGCGTCGGTATCAGTCGACTTTTTCAGCAGCATGTGGAGGCCGGCGGTACGTTCGTTGCCCATTGTGCGCGAAGGTGCGCGAGAAAATCGGGCCCTCCGGCTTGGCGGAGGGCCCGATGGGTGTGGTTGCTCGACGCTGTTAGTTCACGGTCACTGTGAAGGTCTTGGTGACCGTGGGAGTGACGGACGGGCTGGCTGACGCTGTGATGGTGTAGGTGTAGGTTCCCGCGGTTGTGCCGGGATCGTTTTGGCCGCCGCCACCACCGCCGCCGTTGGTGGTGCCTCCGCCGCAACTTGCCAGGGTGCCGATTGCGACCATGGCGACAAGGATGGAGAGCATGGAGCGCCAGCTGCGCCGGCGCGCTGGAATGCCGAAGAAGGCGAGCAGAGCCAGAATTGCGCCGGAGCCCGCGCCCAGCCATTCACTCCCGCCGGTGCCCTTATTGCCGCTGCCGGGTAGTTTGGGGCGAACCAACGCTGCAGTGACTGGCGCGTAGGTGCCGATGGTGAAGGTCACGGTGCAACTGGCGCCGCAGGTGGCGAGATTGATCTGGTCTGAGCCGCTGGGGTTGCATGTGGTGCCGTCGCCGCCGCTTGCTGTGGTGCTGGTTTGCGCGCAGGTCAGCGTCAGGGTTCCGGTGTAGCCGGCCGTCGGCGCTGCCGTGACCGTAACGGTTGCCGATTGACCCGGCGTGACGCTGGAGGAGCTGGGCGTGCCGGGCGTGAGAGTGAACGTGGATTCGGTGACGGTGACGGAGCCGGTGCTTTGAACTCCGACTTGTAGTTGCTGTCGCCGCTATAACTGGCGGTGAGCGTGGCGGTACCGGAGCTGAGCGAGTTGGCCGGAATGGTGAAGACGCAATTGGTATTGCTGGTGCAGGGGCTGGTTCCGATGGTCTCGGTTTCAGCCGAGGTAGGTGCTAGCCGCCGCCGGTAAGGGTGATGGATCCGGTGGGAACGGGGCCGGTTCCGGTGATCGAACGGTGACGACTGAGGCTGGAGTCGGAGTTCAGCGTTTTGAGGCCGGCGTTACCGTGACGGTGGGCGTGAGCGACGCGACGGTCGTTGGTGACTGTGACCGAGCCCGAGTTCCGGTCTTTGGCCGCATAGTTGACGTCGCCTGCAGTAACTGGCGGTGAGAGTATCAGATTGTCCGCCCGCGGTGCCGGGCAGGGTGTTGGCCGGGAATGGTGAAGGTAAAGGAGCCGCTGCTGTTCAGCGTGCTGGTTGCGGTGTAAGTCGATCCGGAGGCCGTCAGCGTACGGTTCCAGTGGGCGGCACGGTTACCGTTCATCCTTCGGAGCGCCAGTCGCCGCCACGGTGACGGTGACCTGAAGCGTGTTGGTGGTGTTGATGCTGGTGGGGCTGGGCGTGACGGTGACAGTTGGCGTGGCTCGAGCCGACGCGGCTGCTTAGTCCAGGCATTCACGACATTGGCGATGTTCATGCGAGCCGAGGCCGGTGGCGAGGTCGAATCCGGTGCTGGCGCTGTAGCCGGTGAGGATGCCGATCTCGTCTGTGTACCCGAGCGTGGATTGCGTCTGCGGCGCAGTTGGGAGTCTTGTCGGCGGCATCGCAGGGCTGGGCGTTGGTGTATTGGTCGATGTCGTTGAAGTAGCAAGCGTGCTGCTGGCGGTGACGCTTTCAGCGCTGCAGCTCGAGTAAGTCTGCTTGGCGGCGAGTGCGTAGAGATCGGCGTTGGGGCTGCCCTGCGCCGCGCCGGACTTCTGGTTGATGAGGGCCATGACGCCCGCCATGGCCGGCGTAGCGACCGAAGTTCCGCCTACTTCCTGGGCAACCGGCTCTACGTTGCTGGAGTAGGTGCACGCCTGATTGGTGCCGTAGGCGGAGGAGTCCTGCGAGACGCAGATGAGGTAGGCGCTGCTTGAAAGGAATCCGTCTGAGGCGAAGAAGCTCACGTCGGGCAGGTCGCGCACGCCATCACTGGGGATGCCGGTGACGCCGGTTTGCCAACTCGGTTTGGGCCAGCCGTCCGTCGTGGTGATCGCGAGGGCAGCCTGGGAGGCGCTGGTATCGGGATTGGTGGTGACGCCGGTCGATGTTTGCGCCGGTGGTGCAGGTTCCCAGAGTGGTGCCGTTGGGGACGGTGGTGTTGAGAACGCAACTGCTGGCGCCGCCGCTGCCGCCGACAACGTTCACGAGATACTCGGCGTATGGGTAGTAGTACCGAGACCCGTAGCTCTCCCCCGTAGCCGTTGAAGCTGATAGTCATAGATGAAATTGCAGGCCTGTTCCGGTGTCGAGACGTCGAGGTCGGGCGTAGCCGTAGAGATCTCGCTTAGCAATGTCCTGCTCCCACGTGAGGGCCAGATGGATTGGCGCAGGTATCGTTCCAGGGCACCTCGGGCACGTAGCCGGCGGCGGTGGACTGATTGGCGGAATTGGTGGTCGAGTTCCAGTAGGGCGATGCGGTGCACTCCGTGGTGGGAGAGTTGAAGAAGTTCTGCGGCGGCGCACCAGTTGAAGTCGGTGCCGCCTACCGCGGTATTCCAGGGCGTGGAGGCCAGGCCGCTGACCGTGAGCCCGCTTTCCGCTACGTAGCCGCCATCGTCGCAGCTTGCCGAGCCGGAGTCGCCCGCGGCGACAAAGACCGCGATGCCTTCAGCGGCGGCCGTCTGCCACAGATCGTAGTACTGCACGTTGCCCGCGGTGCCAGGCCCAGTTCGCACTCGCCGTAGCTGACGTTCATGACGTGGACGCCGTAGACGGGAGAGCTGGAATTGCCGACGTTGTCGACGATGTAGCTTTCCGAATCGTAGAGGTTGTCGTCGGTGGCGGAGTGCGGGTAAGCTGGAGACGAGCACGATCTGCGCGTTCTTGGCGATGGATCCCGACCACTCGACGTCGAGCGAGTTTTCAAGCAGATCGTCGATGCCGCAGGGCAGGGTCCCGGTCGTGTCGTGCAGACCTGAGAGGGCTTGCTGTTACCGGAGCTGCCTTGAGATGGGCGTGTTCCAGGAGTTGCCGGTGGGCAGATCGAAGAAGGTGCGGAAGGTGGTGACGTCGTTGTTGCCGTTGGCGCCGATCGCCTGACGTGCTGGATTTCGCCGATATCGATGGCGCTGGTTCCGGCGATGGCGATGGTCTGGCCGGTGCCGTCGATGCCTGGCGTTCCACAGCGGGGTGATGTTGTAGATGGTGGCGAAGTCCCACGGTCCGACGTCCTCAACCAGGTAGGGGTAGCGCTCCGGTGACGCTGACGCCGAATTGCGGTAGCGCGGAGCGGGAATTGGCCACCGCGCTCGGGATGGCGAGCGTGGAGCTTGTGCCGGTGGTGGAGCGGGGCGATCCGGAACCGTTTCCAGCTGTGCTGAGTGCGCCGACCGGAGCCGGCCGCGCCCATTTTCCTGATTGCGCGTCGCGCTGCACTGTCTGACCCATGCGATGCATCGGCTTGCGGGAAGAAGTTGTGCAGCGGCTTTGACGCCGACGACGACGGTGCGAGAGCGAGGCGGGGATCTGCGGGTCGCTCATGTTGCCGATGTGGGCTTCGCCTTTGACGGTGAGGTTGTGAATCTCGGTGTGGAAGGCGCTCTGGACCTGGCGCGGCGGTGCCGCCGAAGCGGATGGACATGCGGTCGCGGGTGACTTGCGGAGACGGTGAATCCGTGGCCGGTGAGCCAGTTGGTGATGGTGAGGATGTCGGTTTGCGAGGGTCCGAATTGCTCGCCGATCTGGTCGGGCGTGAGCCACTGGTGGTAGTTGGGCGAGTTCTGGTCGTATTCGCTGGCTACGTAGGCGTCGAAGGCGGCCTGCTGCGCGGGGTCGCGGCTGAGGACCAGGATGAGGTCGGTCATGGGAAGGCTGTCGGCTACCTTGCCCTGGTCGTGCGCTGGAGTTGGCGAAGGGATGCGTGTTGCCCTTGAGCGTGACGAGCTGGGATTCGTCGATGCGGTTAATGATGCGGACGGTGGGCGCGACTCCTTGCGCCTTGGAGACGGCGGGAAGAGAGATGACACTGGCCAATATGCACAGAGGCATGTAGAGGGGGAGCGAACGCAGTTTGATCATAGAGGTTGGTCCTGGACCCTTTCTTGAGAAAGACCCGCGAATGGGGGAAGAGTTGCCGTGCGTGTGAGAAAAACCGGCATGGGGCCGGATGGGATTGCGTTCATTGGACGAGTTGAAGATAGAACCATCATAGATGGCTGGGCTTATTGCCGTCCCACCCTTTCGCCCAAAAGCGGGCGATAGGATGGGGCAACGATGAGGGTGGTAGAGTCGCGCCGACGGGCGCTGCCGGATCGAGTCAACCCTCACGGGGAACGGACGAACAGGGACGGTCGAGCCGGATTGCGATGTGCGATCTCAGAGACTACCTGCAGACTGCGCGCGATGCTGCGCATTGCTGACGAATATCAACGTGTGAAGCCGGATGAAAGATAGATGTGAATCCGCTGATTGCGGGATAAGGCGGGCGAACCCATAAAGTTAGACGGTTGGGATTAGGGAAGGTTGACTGGGGCAGGGAGCGAGAAGGCGGGGAGCGAGAGGGCAGGGAACGAGGGAACGAGGGAACGAGAAGGCAGGGAACGAGGGAACGAGAAGGAGGGAACGAGGGAGCAAGGGAGCGAGGGAGCGAGCCACCCCGGCGAAGGAGCGAGAAGATGGGGACTACGGGTCTGTGGGGCTAGACAGCGAATCAGGCGCTGGGTACTGAGTCTGGAAATACCAACGGCTCAAGCCAAGGTTGGGATCTGCCTCGTGGTTCTTGCTTGCTCGCTCCCTCGCTCCCTCGCTCCCCCGCATTTCTTCAATAGGCACGGGATTGCAATAGACAAGTATATGTCGAGGGTTTATGATGCGATTTTCTGGCTGATACCCTTAATTTCTCATGGATTGAGTGGGACGAGTGGATTGATGCGCGCTTCGCTATTTATTACCTGCTATAACGACACGCTTTATCCGGAGACGGGCGCGCGGTGGTGAGGCTGCTGGAGCGGCTGGGCGTGGAGGTGGAGTTTCGCGCCGGGCAGACCTGCTGCGGGCAGATGCATGCGAATACCGGCTTCCGGGGTGAGGCGTTCAGCCAGGCCAAGCGGCTGGTGCGGCTGTATGCGGATGCGGAGGCGGTGGTGATTCCGTCGTCGTCGTGCGTGGCGATGATGCGCGACCAGTATCCGGGGCTGTTTGAGGAGCTGGGGAACGAGGGGCTGCGGCGGGAATTTGCGGCGCTGCTGCCGCGGGTTTATGAGCTGAGCGAATTCCTGATCGACAAGCTGGGTGTGGAGGATGTGGGCGCGTATTTTCCGCACCGCGTGACCTACCACGCGAGTTGCCACGGGCTGCGGGCGCTGCATCTGGGCGACCGGCCGTTTCGGTTGCTCGCCAAGGTGCGCGGGTTGGAACTGGCGCCGCTTGCGAATCTGGACCGGTGTTGCGGGTTCGGCGGGACGTTTAGCGTTAAGAACGGCGATGTGTCGTCGGCGATGCTGACGGTGAAGCTGGAGGACGTGCTGCGGACGGGGGCGGAGTTTTGCACGGCGCTGCGATAATAGCTGCCTGATGCACCTGGGTGGGGCGATGCACCGGGAGTATGCGCCGATGAAGACGATTCACATGGCGCAGATACTGGCCAGCACGCAGGAACATCCGGCAGAGGTGGCGGGATGAGCGCGGCGGCTGAGCACCCGATTCTTGATCCGGCGCTGGCGCCGCCGTTTCCCATGGCGGCGCTGCCGGTGCTGCGCAATGTGCAACTGCGCAAGAACGTGGCGCACGCGATTGACGTGATCCAGGCCAAGCGGGCGCAGCTGGTGCGGAGAAAAGACTGACTGGCAGGAACTGCGTGCGGCGGCGGCGGCGATTAAAGACGAGACGCTCGAGAATCTGGGCGCCTATCTGGAGCAGTTTGAGGAGCGCTGCACGGCAGCGGGCGGGCATGTGCACTGGGCGGCGGATGCGGCCGAGGCGCGGAGGATTATTCTCGAGATTCTGCGCGAGGAAAAGGCGGACGAGGTCATCAAGATCAAGACGATGACTTCGGCGGAGATCCAGCTGAATCCGTTTCTGGAGGCGGCGGGGGTGCGCGCCTACGAGACGGATCTGGCGGAGATCATTCTGCAGCTTGGGCAATGGAGAGCCTTCGCATATTGTGGTTCCGGCGCTGCACGTGAATCGCGCGCAGGTGCGGGAGATTTTTTCGCGGACGATGGGGATTGCCGGATCTGTCGGACGATCCCAAGGCGCTGACGGCGGCGGCGCGGAATTATCTGCGGAAAAAATTTCTCGATGTGCCGACGGCGATCAGCGGGGCGAATTTTCTGATTGCGGAGACGGGCGGCGTGGCGATTGTGGAGTCTGAAGGCAACGGGCGGATGTGCCTGACGCTGCCGCGGACGATGATTACGCTGGCGGGCATCGAGAAGGTGGTGCCGCGGTTTCAGGATCTGGAAGTGATGCTGCAGTTGCTGGCGCGGTCGGCGACGGGCGAGCGGATGAATCCGTACACGTCGCTGTGGACGGGCGTGGTGCCGGGGGACGGGCCGCAGAATTTTCACGTGGTGCTGCTGGATAACGGGCGGTCGTCGATTTTGGGGCGCAAGACGGAGCGGCAGACATTGCGCTGCATTCGCTGCGCGGCTTGCATGAATACTTGCCCGGTGTACCGGCAGACGGGCGGGCATGCGTATGGGTCGGTGTATCCGGGGCCGATTGGGGCGATTCTGACGCCGCAGCTGGAGCAGATGAAGCACGCGCAGTCGCTGCCGTTTGCGTCGTCGCTGTGCGGGGCGTGCTATGAAGTGTGCCCGGTGAAGATCAATATTCCGGAGATTTTGATCGACCTGCGGGCGCGGGTGACGGATCAGGAACGGAAGACGGCGAGAAAGTTTTTCGATCCGATGTATCTCGGGATGCGCGTGGCGAATTTGATTTTTTCGCGGGCGTGGCTGTTTCATTTTGCGCAATGGGCGGGGCGGATTGGCGCGAAACTGGTGACGCGGCAGGATGGATGGATTCATTCGCTGCCGAGCGTGGGCGGGAAGTGGACGCAGACGCGGGATTTGCGGGGGCTGCCGAAGCAGACGTTTCATGAGTGGTGGAAAGACAGGGAACAAGGGAATAAGGGACTGAGGGGCTAGGGGACGAGGGAGCGAGGGGACCGGTGTTCTGACTGCGTGATTTCGTATGGTTATTCAACGAGTGCGGGCGTGGACGCCCGCACGACAGCCGATCTGGAGACCGGCGTTACAACGGGGAGCAAAAGCAGGATGAGGGTTTGGCTGATAGCCGAAAGAAAGTTCTGGATGCATTCGAAGGCCACTACGCGCGGCGGGTCCGCTTCGCGGAATGGCGCCGCGACGGCTGGGGACGGCTGCGGAGGGGCATCTGGAGATTCCGCGCGACTACGTGCGGCGGGGAAACATGACGGTCAGGGCCCGTCAGGAGCGGTTCGTTGAGCGATTGAAGGAATACGATGCGGAAGTAGTGGAGTGCGAGCCTGAGGGGCTTGCGGCTACGATCGCAGCGGTTCTTGCGGGGAGCGGCAGACATCGCTTTGTGGCGCCGCCGGGAATTCCGGCCGAGTGGTATGTTGACGCTGCGTGGAAGATTAAAGGACTGGAGTGCACTTTCGATCACGGACTGTCGATTGCCGAGATCGAGCAGGCCGAAGGAGTGATCACGGCGTGCTTTTGCGGCGTGGCCGACTCGGGTACCATCGTGCTTCATCATTCAGCCAGCGAGGGGCGGAGGGTGTTGACGCTGTTGCCGGACTGGCACCTGTGCGTGGTGCGAGCGAGCCAGGTGGTGGAGACGTTGCCGGAGTACTTCGATCGCTGCGCGATCATAGATCAGAGATCAGAGAACAGAGATCAGGGTGCGGAGGCGCTGCCGAAGCTGGTGACTTGGATTTCCGGGCCGAGTGCGACGGCGGATATTGAGATGACGCGCATCAAGGGCGTGCATGGGCCGCGATTTTTGAATGTGATACTCGTCCGGGGCTAAGGGGGTCTGAGTGAGTCGAAGGTTTGCGGTGGGTTGAGGGGACCGGGTTGGGATTTGTGGTTTCCCACCCTTTCGCAAAAGACGCGAAAGGATGGGGCACGGGATGTTTGTGGTGGGTTGGGAGTGGAAAAGCAACCACAGGTCCTTCGACTTCGTCCGCTGCGGCGGACTGCGCTCAGGATGACAATGTTGTTTTAGTGCGAACCTCAGAGACAAGAAAAAACGATCGAGACGCGACAGATTAAGTGTTTAACGCGAGGGGAAAACGATGAAACTTTCAGATTCTGCGGTTCAGGATGTTGCATTCAAGGCGCTCGACGCTTTCAAGATCGAGATTCCGTCGTGGGGATTCGCCAACACGGGTACGCGCTTTGGCAAGTTTGTGCAGGCTGCGGCGGCAACCACGATTGAAGAGAAGTTTGCCGACGCCGGGGAAGTAAACAAGTTGACGGGCGTGACGCCGACGGTGGCGCTGCACGTGCTTTGGGACTTGCCGAACGGCGTGAAAGACGTGCCCGAGGTGAAGGGGCTCGAGAAGCGCTTCGGCGTGAAGTCGGGATCGATCAACCCCAATCTGTTTCAGGATCAGGAGTACAAGTACGGCTCTCTGTGCAACCCTTCGGCGGAGATCCGCCAGAAGGCGCTGGACCACATGCTGGATTCGATCGCGATCGCGAAGGCGCTGGAGTCGCGGGACATCTCGCTGTGGATGGCGGACGGCTCAAATTATCCGGGCACGCAAAGCATGCGCAAGCGGATCGGCTGGCTGGAAGAGGCACTGCACATCTCGCACAGCCACCTGGCGCACTATCAACGGCTGCTCGTCGAGTACAAGCCCTTCGAGCCGGCTTTTTATCACACCGACATTGCCGACTGGGGGATGTCGAGCCATCTGGCCCGCTTTGCGGGGCCGCAGGCGCGGGTGCTTGTCGATACCGGCCATCACTACAACGCGCAGAATATCGAGCAGATTGTGGCGTGGCTGCTGCATACCAATATGCTGGGCGGGTTCCACTTCAACGACCGCCGCTATGCCGACGACGATCTGACGCTGGGCTCGATCGATCCCTACCAGATTTTCCGCATCTTCCACGAGATTCACGCGGCGACCGACGACGGGCTGGGCATCGACATCGCCTACATGATCGACCAGAGCCACAACCTGAAGGGCAAGATGGAGGCCATGGTGCAGACCGTGGTGACGGCGCAGGAACTGTATCTGAAGGCGGCGCTGGTGGATCGCAAGCAACTGGCGGCGTTGCAGCAATCGTGCGACCTGGTGGCTGCGGAAGAATTGTACCGCGGCGCGTTCTGGACCGATGTGCGGCCGCTGACGCGGGCATGGCGCGAGGCGCGGGGGCTGCCGGCCGATCCGCTGGCCGAGTTGCGAGCGAACGGGTATGTGGAGCGCGCGGCGAAGGAGCGGGGAAGCCGCAGCTCGGCGGTAAGCAGCTACGCGTGAGAAACAGTGTTCAGTGGTCAGTGGTCAAGGTGGCGGAGGCAGGTTGAGGTCGGCGGTCCTCCCCGGTCCCCAAAAGCGAGGGACCGCGGGCACCCTCGACTGGATGGAATCCGTCCTCAGACTCAGATCACCTAGCGTATTGACTTCGCTCCCATAAATATGGGATCCTTAGGTTCCTGTGAAGACCACGCTTGAAATTCCGGACCTCATCTTTCGTCGAGCCAAATCGGTTGCGGCTCAGCGGGGCATTGCCCTGCGCGTCTTTGTCACCGAAGCGGTCGAAGAGAAATTGGCTGGCACGTCTCAAAAGGGAGAGAAGCCCTGGATCAGGCTGGCTGGCGGTCTCAAGCATCTTCACAAAGAGACGCTGCGTATCAACGGAATTATGAATAGAGAGTTTGAAAATATCGAACCCGAGGATTGGGAGTAATCCCTGAGTGATCCTCGATACCAATGCACTTTCTGCTGTAGCCGACAATGAGCTTGCAGCTGTTCGCACCTTCAGCCATGCCGCAACGATCGAACTGCCGGTTATTGTCCTAGGCGAATATCGCTTCGGAATCGCGCAGTCGCGGCGGCGCAATGAGTATGAAAAGTGGCTTGGGGAACTGATCGCCGCAACCCGGATCTTGCCGGTCGATGACGAGACCTCAAGCCACTATGCGCGGATTCGCGCCGAGCTCAAGAAAGCCGGCCTGCCGATCCCCTCAAATGATCTATGGATCGCGGCTCTCTCCCGCCAACACCGTCTCCAGTTGATGAGTCAGGATCAGCACTTCGACGCCGTCCAGGGCCTGAAACGAATCGGCTGGTAAGGGTTTTTGGTTCCCAGGTTCCTCGTTCCCTGCATTATCCCTAAGTCGTTCCGCACCCAGTTGTTCTATGATGACTTAGTGCCTGAGTTTCATTAGGGACATCGGTGCGGAGGTGTGGGTTGGCCAAGGCTAAGATCAAACGGCTGTACCTGATTCCGATTCTTTCCAAGGCGCTCGACGTGATCGAGTTGCTGGAGCAGGAAAGCGCTTCACTGACGCTGGAAGATGTTTACCAGCGGACGAACATCTCGAAGACCAGCGTTTACCGGATTCTGAAAACGCTGGTGCATCGCGGCTACCTGGCGCAGACGCAGAGCGGGCAGTACCGGCTGGTTTCGCGGCCGCGGCGGCTGCGCTTCGGCTTTGCCGTGCAGAGCGCGGAGATGCCTTTCTCGGAAGCTGTGGCGCAGAGCGTGACGTGCGGCGGCTGCGGCGTCGGGCGTGGAACTGCTGATGCTCGACAACCGCTACGATCCGGCGGTGGCCGTAAGCAACGCCGAGGAGTTTGTGGCCAAGCGCGTGGACCTGGTGCTGGAGTTCCAGGTGGAGGAAGCGGCAGCGCCGCGCGTGGCGCACATCTTCAAGAAGGCCGACATTCCACTGGTCGCGATCGACGTGCCGCACCCCAACTCAACTTACTTCGGCGTGGATAACTTCGAAGTGGGGTACGAAGCGGCGTCGGTGCTGGCCAACTATGCGCAGCGCAAGTGGAAGGGCAAGGTGGACCGCGTGGTGGGCGTGGGATTTATCGAGGCCGGCAGCTTTGTGCAGAACCGCATCACGGGCGCCTTCGACGGAATTCGCGAACGGTTGAAGGATTTGAACGCCGGATCGATTTGTGCAGATTGAGGGCCGCGGCATGCGCGAGGCCAGCCAGCAGCGCGATGAGCGAATTGCTGCGCGGAGCAAGCCGCGGCGAGCGGACGCTGGTGGCCGCGGCAACGGATTCGAGCGCGCTGGGCGTGCTGGATGCGGTGCGCGAGGCCGGGCAGCGAGCAGGACTTTGCCATCGTGGGGCAGGACTGCATTCCCGAGGTGCTGGAGGAGATGCGACGCGGCAAGAGCGCGCATGGTCGGGTCGATTTCGCACGAGCCGGAAACCTATGGGCCGCGGCTGATTCAGTTGGGCATTGCGATTTTGCGCGGGTACACGGTGCCTCCTTACAACTACGTGCACCACAAGGCGGTGACGCCGGAGACGCTGGGGGAAGAGGCGAAGGCGCACGAAAGCGAAGCGCGAAGAGGCGGCGCTGGTGGAGGCAGGGAGTGGGGAGCGGCCGGTAGGGAGTGAGTGTTTGTGCTGGGGTTGGGGCTGCTATCCCGAGTCTCAAACGCTGGTCCATGGGGCACCCGGCTGTTGCGAGTACCGTCAAAGACTGGTCGTGACGATACTTCGTATCCCCCCAGTCGACTTCGGTGGCTGGGCGCGAAGCCGCTCTTCACGGGCGGCTTCTGCATTCTTGGCGGGCCCTATTTGATCACGCGCGTCTACATCTGCCCTGAATTCCGCCGAATAAAACGGTTTCCAGGCGCCGGTGGCTGTAAAATAGACATGTGCTCGCACACTTCCCCGTAGAGTGCACCTACCCTATGACAACAGCTACTGCTTCCCCTGTATTGCATTTCCTTGAGGACCGCTGGGACTCTGAGCGTCGCGGCCGCTCTCGATGAACCTGAACTGCTGCGCTATCGCTCGAATCTGCTTGGCTCCGACCTGCGCATCACCAACTTTGCCGGCGGCAACACCAGCTCGAAGATCATGGAGACCGATCCGCTGACCGGCGAGCCGGTCGAGGTGCTGTGGGTGAAGGGCTCGGGCGGCGACCTGGGCAGCATCAAGCGCACCGGGTTTGCCACGCTCTACCAGGAGAAGCTGCTGGCGCTGGAGCGCATCTACAAGGGCGTGGACACGGAAGACGAGATGGTGGCGATGTATCCGCTGTGCGCCTTCCGCAACAATCCGGTGGCGGCTTCGATCGACACGCCGCTGCACGGGTTTCTGCCGTTCCCGCATGTGGATCATCTGCATCCCGACTGGGGCGATTGCGCTGGCCGCGAGCGCCAACGGCAAAGCGAAGATGGAGGAGTTCAATCGCGAGTTTGGCCACCGGCTGGTGTGGCTGCCGTGGCAGCGGCCGGGCTTTGAGCTGGCCATGATGATGAAGCGCGCGGTCGAGGAGAATCCCGGCTGCGACGGCATTGTGCTGGGCGGGCACGGGCTGTTTACCTGGGGCCAGACGCAGCGCGAGTGCTACCTGAACACGCTGACGGTGATCGACCAGCTCGGGCAGTTTATCGAGCGGCACGGAAGCGAAGGGCAAGGTGCGGTTTGGCGGCGAGGCGGTGCCGGCGCGCGCGGATCGCAGGGAGCTGGCGATCGCAGATTGCGCCGTTTCTGCGCGGGCGCATCAGCGCGCAGCAGCGGTGGATTGCGAGCTTCAGCGACGCGCCGGATGTGCTGCAGTTTGTGAACTCGGCGCACGGCAGGAGACTGGCGTTCCTGGGCACGAGCTGCCCGGATCACTTTATCCGCACCAAGATTCGGCCGATGTTTGTGCCGTGGGGCGCGGGCGAGGATCTTGAGCGCGCTGAAGAAGTCAGATCGATCGCTCGCTGGCGGAGTATCGCGAGCAGTACCGCGCCTACTACAAGACGTTTGCGACGCCGGATTCGCCGGCGATGCGCGATGCCAGCCCGACGGTGGTGCTGATTCCGGGGCTGGGCATGTTCAGCTTCGGCAAGAACAAGACCGAGGCGCGCATCACGGGCGAGTTTTACACCAACGCGATTCACGTGATGGAGGGCGCGAGCGTGCTGGGCGAGGGCGACGGTGACCAGGGACGGTGCCGCAGTGCCCGCCGGGGATGGATCCGGCCAGCTTCAAGGTGTTCACCAATTACGTGGCGCTGCCGGCGATGGAGGCATTCCGCATCGAGTACTGGGCGCTGGAAGAGGCGAAGATTCGCCGCCAGCCGCCGGAGAAGGAGTTGAGCCGGCGCATGGCGCTGGTGGTGGGCGGGGCCAGCGGCATCGGCCGCGAAGTGGCGCAGCTGGCGGCGGCGCGCGGCGCGCATGTGATGATCGCCGACCGCGATGACGAGCGGCGCGGCGCAGGTGGCCGACGGAGCTGGCGTCGGTCGACCTCGCCAGAGTTTGCCGGCAGCACGGCAGTGGACATTCGCAGCCGCGAGTCGATTCGCAAGGCGCTGGGCGACGCGTCGCTGGCATTCGGCGGCATCGATATCCTGATCAACACGGCGGCCATCTTTCCGTCGTCGCCGGATGGCGTGATTCCCGACGAGCATGTGGGCCGACGACGCTGGAGGTGAATGTGACGGCGAACTACCTGCTGGCCGACGAAGCGGCGAAAGCTGTTCGAGGAGCAGGGGCTGCACGGCAACATCGTGTTTACCAGTTCGGCCAACGCGGTGGTGGCCAAGCGCGGCAGCGAGGCCTACGACGTGAGCAAGGCGGCGCTTTCGCACCTGATTCGCGAGCTGGCGGTGAGCCTGGCGCCGCAAGGTGCGCGTGAACGGCATCAGCCCGGCGACGGTGGTGAAGGGTCGACGATGTTTCCGCGCGACCGCGTGCGCGCTTCGCTGACGAAGTACAACATTCCTTTCCAGGAATCGTTCAGCGATGAGGAGCTGCGCAGCCGCCTGGCCGTCGTTCTATGCCGAGCGCACGTTGACGCACAAGGCGATCGATCCGGCCGACTGCGCGGAGGCGATCCTGTTCCTGGCCAGCCCGCGGGCGCGCTGCACCACGGGCCACGTGATTCCCGTGGACGGCGGTCTGACCGAGGCGTTTCAACGCTGAAGAACCTGAGGGAGATGGGAACTGCTGCGGTCATGCAAGAACCTGCTCGCGTTGCCATTGATTTAGGCGCGGAAAGCTGCCGCGTTTCGCTGCTTCGCTGGATGGACGGCAAACCGGCAGATCGAAGTCATCCATCGCATTCCCAATGGCCCAGTGCATCGAGGCGACTCGCTGCATTGGCCGCTCGACGAGATTCTTGCCGGGCTGGAAGAAGGGCTGCGCAAGGCTGCGGCGGCGGCGCCCGAAGGCATTGCGTCGATCGGCGTGGACAGCTGGGCAGTGGATTATGTGCGGCTGGCGCCCGATGGCACGATGCTGCGCGAGCCGTTCTGCTATCGCGACGAGCGCACGGTGGCGAGCAAGGAGGCGGCGGACGCGATCATCGCTCCCTTTGACATTTATCAGCGCACCGGCGCGTATCCGACTCAATCTCAATACCGTGTATCAATTGATGGCCGATCCCGGCGGCGGGAATCGATGACGCGCGCGCCGTGGGTGATGATGCCGGAGTATGTTCTTTATTGGCTGGGCGGGCGGCGCGTGGCCGAGTACACCAATGCCAGCGCACACCGGGCCTGGTGAATCTGAAGACCGGCAAGTGGGATGCGGAGCTTTTCGAGATGCTGGGTCTCGCGGTGGAAGCGGCGCCGCCGCTGGTTCCGACGGGCACGGTGCTGGGGCCGATGAAGGGACCGCTGGCTGGCGCTCGATGCATTTCGCGAGACGCAGATGATTGCGCCGGCCACGCACGATACGGCGAGCGCGATTGCGGGGATTCCGACGGATCTGAGCTCGGCGGCTTACATCAGCTCGGGAACGTGGTCGCTGGTGGGCACGGTGACGCAGACGCCGGTGACGACGCAGCACGCGTTCGACGCGGGGTACACCAACATTGGCGCGGCGGGCGGCGGGCTGCTGTTTCACTCGCTCATCAACAGCATGTGGGTGCTGAAGCAGTGCATGGATGCGTGGGCGGCGGAGGGGCGGCCATGGAAGATCGAGGACATTGTCCAAAAGGCTGCTGCATGCAATGCTACCGGCGGGCGTGCTGGATATGGATGCGCCGACGCTGATGCTCGATACCGGAATGCCGCGAGCGGATCAACAGCGAGCTGACGCGGCTGGGATTCGACGCGATTCCCGATGTGGCGGGCAACGAGCCGCTTTTTGCGCGGACGATTTTTGAGAGCCTGGCGCTGCGCTACGCGTCGGCGCTGGCGAATCTGGAAAAAATGCTGGGCCGCAAGCTGGATCGCATTCACATGATCGGCGGCGCGACGCGGAATAAATTGCTGATCGAGCTGACGGAGAAGCAGACGGGGCTGAAGGTCGAGATTGGCGAAACCGAAAGCTCGACCGTGGGCAGCCTGGCGATTCAACTGGCGGCGAGCGAGGCTGTGGGCAAGCGGCGTAACGCCGGCAGCGATCCGCAAGTGGGCAGAGGGGTTGTGCCGCGACAAGGCCTGCTAGGGCGTTTCTTCCCCCGATTCCGAGAGGTACTTCCAATATCCTTCGGGGTGTTCGAGGATTCCTCGTGTTACTTGATAGTGGGAGGTCTGCTCGAGCGCAATTCCGCGCAGATCCTCCTCATCAAAGCTGACTATCTGGGCGCCTGGATAGGTCATGAGAATCGGTGAATGCGAAGCGATGATGAACTGCGCATCACCAGCGCCGACGAGGTCGTAGATCAGGGTGAGGAGAGCAAGTTGCCGCTGGGGCGAGAGCGCCGACTCCGGCTCATCGAGTAGGAATAAGCCTTTTTCAAAGCGGTTCTGAAGAATGGCGAGGAAGGCCTCGCCGTGGGAACGCGTGTGCAGCGACCGGCCTCCGTAAATCTGATAGGGATTCCCCAGAAAACTCGGGTCTTTTTCTCTCTCCTCCAGCAGAGAGGCGAAGTGCGCGGCGAATTCCGCTCTTAAGAAGAAGCCGTCCTTCGGCTGCTGCCGAAAAGCGGGTCGAATCACTCGCGAGAGGGAGCTTTCCTTTTCCGGGCCGTGAGTGTCTGCAAGTTCGCTTCGGCTGCCTCCGGAAACCGGGAGCCTGCTCATTGCCGCGATGGCTTCAAGGAGCGTGGATTTTCCTGTGCCGTTCTCGCCCACGAAAAATGTCACAGGCGCTTCGAAGCGTAGATCGAGGGCCGGAACAAATGGTAGGTTGAACGGGAAAGGTCTTTCCTCGGGCAGGCGATCGGGAACTGTCCTTAGCCCCAGCAAATATGGAATGCTCGGTGGCACACTATCAGAATAGCTGCCTGGAATCGGTTGCATAAATAGCTTGAGGTGGTGAAGAGACTTCCGTCAGGGGCTAAAGCCCCGCCTTTTATGCGCGTTTTACGGCACGACTGAAGTCGTGCCACTTAACGCGACGCCGTACATTGGGGACTGGATCACTGTGATCCTGGCCGCAATGCTAGGCGGCGCCTTTCACGACAGACTCAAACTAACCCACTACCACCTGTCCGAATGGTGAGGATCATTGTGGGGAGAAAGGGCTATAATCCCGCCAGCGCAACAAGGGCCAACAAGCGGTTGTTCGCATCGTTACTAAGCTCAAGGAGCATTCAGATGATTCCCCTCGGCAAGAAGTTTTTAGGCTGCCTCCTGTCGGTGGCAGTGGTTTTCGTGGCGTGCGCCGTGGCGGCGGAGCCGGTGCTGGCTGACTCGAGCTATCAGTCGTCAACCCAGATCACGGGCGGGGTGCTGAAGGACCAGATGACCTCAAATCCTTTCACCGCAAAATTGATGGGCAAAGCGTTTGCGGCCATTACCACGACCACCATGGTGCACGGCAATCAGAAGGCCACGGTGCTCCCGGATTCGATGGAGATCTGGGACCTGGACGCGCAAACCATGACGCACATTGACTCGGCGAAGAAGACTTACTGGACGGTGACGTTTGCGCAGATGCGCCAGGCTATGGCGAGTGCGATGAAACAGGTTGGTCAGGCCACGCCGCAGCCGCAAGCGCCAACGCCGCAGCCGCAAAGCAATTTGCAGACGACGGTGCAGGTTTCGGTGAACAATCCCGGCGTGACCAAAGCGGTGAATGGAATCGACGCGCAGGAGCAGGTGGTGACATTGACGGTGACGGTGACCGATCCCAGCCAACCGCTTGCGGCCGGTACGAACCCGGCGGTGTTTGTGGTAACGACCGACACGTGGGTGGCGCTCCAGGATCCGCCGGAGCTCAAGGAGATTCGCGACTTCGACGTGCGCATGGGTCAGTTGATGATGCAGGGCGTGGATGTGTCCGCGATGATGGCGGAGGCCAACCAGGCGAAGGCATCCACTTCCCAGGTTTTTGCCAACCAGCCGGGCGCGGCCGCGGCACTCCAGCAGATGGGCCAGGAGATGGCGAAGTTGAAGGGCACGCGCGTGATGACGGTGACCAGCGTGGGCGGCAATGCGCCGGCGAATTCCACTGCGAACTCGTCGCGAACGCCCCGCCGAGCGATCAGAACAGCACAAGTTCCGGTCTGGGTTCGGTGTTGCCGGGAAAACTGGGCTCGATCATGGGGGGCTTTCACAAGAAGCCGGCGGCGCAACAGCCTGCGCCTGCGGCCACCACGCCGGCTCCGGGATCGAATGGCGGATCGAGTGGGACATCGAACGTGGTTCTGATGCAGACGACGGAACAGATGTTGAACTTCTCGCAGGGTTCTATTCCTGCGTCGTCATTCCAGGTTCCGGCGGGTTACAAGCAAGTGCAGTCGCCGTACGCACAGATGAGCCATTGAGGGGCGGATTTTTCTGATTGGCGTGGCGGAAGGCGTCGGCCTGGGCGAATCCGTCCGTCTCATGTCGCATCGTTTTCGAAAATGGCACGCGCGCGAGAAATTTCTTTTCCCGGATAGCGGACACGCTTGACTTCGCGGCGGCTTTGGCCGTAGTTTGTTTTTACACGGGAAAGGAGGATGATCCAGCCTATGAGCAAAGATTCTTCGAGATGTACGGTACGTGAGGTGACTGAGGCCTAGGGCATCGCGCCCAAGACTCAGGTAAGTCCAGACGGAGGATTCTCCGCCGTGGCTCTGGCACTCGCGGCAGCGCGATGGCCTTAGTCCAATCCCAACAGATCACCGGCAGCGGCCTGGGAACGCGAGTTCCCGGGCCGTTGGTGTTTTAGAGGCAGGGAACAAGGGAACCAGGGAACAAGGGAACGAGAAGACAGATCGCAGTTCACAGTTCATAGTTCATAGATCGTAGTTCGCGGTTGGTCGTTGCGAGGTACTTTTGCTGAGGAGAGGGAAATGAAGCACAAACTTGAAAACACCATTGCATTGCTGGAGCGGACGCCGGGGGCGCTGGGTGCGCTGCTGCGGGGATTGCCGGAGGTTTGGACGGAAACCAATGAAGGCGGGGGCACGTGGAGCGTGAGCACTGTTGTCGCGCACCTGATCCACTGCGAGCACGAGGACTGGATGCCGCGGACGCGGCACATTCTGCGCGGGGACGCGACGCAGCCCTTTCCGCCTTTCGATCGTGAGGGACATGTGCGCTACAAGGGAAGCAAAACGCTGCCGCAACTGCTGGATGAATTTGCGCGAGCGCGGGCGAAGGGCCTGGAAGAACTTCGCGGGTTGAAATTGACAACTCAGGATCTCGAGGGGCGGGCGAAGCATCCGACATTCGGCTCGGTCACTTTGTCGGAGCTGCTGGCCACTTGGGCGGCGCACGATTTGACGCACCTGCATCAGATTTCGCGGATCATGGCGCACCAGGTGCGCGAAGCCGTGGGACCGTGGGTGCGGTTTCTGGGGGTGATGCAGTGCGCGGGGCATAGCGAGGCGGCGTAAAGACAGGGAGCAAGGGAGCGAGGGAGCAAGGGAGCAAAGAAGCGGGAGCGAGGGGGCAACGAACTAGAGAACAGAGACGGGGCACCCGTAGCGCTTGGTTGTGCATCCGAAATAGGTAAGGATAGGAAAAACCAGGCGGAATGCGAGGGACGGGCGCGACGATGTTTCTGATTCAATATTTCGAGAGTAACTGGCGGGACGTGGTGTGGTCGGCGGGAATCCTGGCGGCGGTGATTGTTGCGGCGCTGGTGGTTCGCGCGATTGCGTTGATTGCATTGCGGCGGCTGTCGCGGCGCAAGGGGTCGGTGCTGGGCGAGTCGCTGGTGAAGCATGGACAGCGGCCGTCGTTGTGGATTCTGCCGCTGGTGGCGGTGCTGGCGATTGTGCCGAGTCTGTGGCTGCCGCAAAATTTCAAAGTGGGGTTGGAGCACCTGGCGGGGCTGGGGCTGATCGCGGCGCTGGCGTGGCTGGCCATTCTGTTCATCGAAGTGACCAAGGACATTTTGACAGCGCGCTACCGCGTGGACGTGGATGACAATCTGATCGCGCGGCGCGTGCAGACGCAGTTCCAGATGGTGCACCGCATGTCCGTGATCCTGGTGTCGGTGGTGGCGCTGGCGCTGGGGCTGATGACTTTTCCCGAGATCAAGCACATCGGCGTCAGTATTCTGGCGTCGGCGGGCGTGGCCAGTTTGGTAATCGGCATGGCTATGAAAGACACGCTGGCTAATTTGATTGCGGGCGTGCAGATCGCGTTCGCACAGCCGTTCAGAATGGGCGACGCGGTGGTGATCGATGGCGAGTGGGGATGGATTGAAGAGATCGGGATGATGTACGTGGTGCTGCGTTGCTGGGACCTGCGGCGGCTGGTGTTGCCGGTGAGCTACTTTCTCACCAATGCATTTCAGAATTGGACGCGCACCAGCGCGGACCTGCTGGCGTACTCCTACATTTACACGGACTATACGACGCCGGTGGAAGCGGTGCGGCAGGAGCTGAAACGGATTCTGGAATCGACGCCGCTGTGGAAGGGAAAGGTGTGCGTGCTGCAGGTGTCGGATATGGACCACTACACGCTGCAGTTGCGCGCGCTGATGGACGCGCGGAATGGAGGCGACGCGTGGGATCTGCGCTGCCTGGTGCGGGAACGGCTGATCGAATTTCTGCAGAAGAATTATCCGGGGAGCTTGCCGCGTTATCGGGGAGAGTTGGAGACGACGGCGAAGGATGGGCTTACGGCGCGGGCGAAGCAGACGCAGAACGGCGGGCAGTTGGTTGCTGAGCGCCAGGGCTGACTGGGTTTGTTTGATGGAAACCGTCCTTCAGGGGCTGTCGGTCCACGCAAAAGAAATGTCCTCGCGCCGTCCCTACGGGACTCCGAGGTTCATCTACGCAGCGTTCCCCACGCTGAAGCGCGGGGCTAGCAAACGCCGCGCCTCCGGCGCGCTTTTCGCGAAGACATCCGACTCCATTTCACTGCGGGTTCGGACCTCCTTTCACGGCAGTTTCGAGCGCCGTTCTGGAGTAGCTTCAGACCTCCTTTCACGATCGCTTCAGACCGTTTCGCTGCTGGCCACTGCGAACCTGCGATGGATGCCGTAAAATCAGCCTGAAGATGAAATGTCCATATTGTGGTTTCGGGCAGGACCGGGTGGTGGACTCGCGCGAGAGCAAAGAGGCCGACTCGATCCGGCGGCGGCGAGAGTGCGAGAAGTGCCTGCGGCGCTTCACGACCTATGAGCGCATCGACGAGATTCCCTACATGGTGGTGAAGAAAGATGGCCGCCGCGAGCGCTTCGACCGGCAAAAAGTGCTGAGCGGCCTGCTGCGGGCGTGCGAAAAGCGGCCGGTGGCGTCGAGTCAACTGGAAAGAATTGTCGACGCGACGGAAGCATTCCTTGTGGATGCGCCGGAGCGCGAGCGCACTACGTCCGAAGTTGGCGAACTGATCATGCAGCACCTCAAGGGGCTCGACACGGTCGCGTACATTCGCTTTGCGAGTGTGTATCGCGACTTCAAGGATGTGAACGAGTTCAAGGAAGAGCTGGAGGGGTTGCTGGCGAGTCACGGGAAGAAAAAGAGTTAGCTGCCGGCTATTATTAAGCCCCGCAGAGGAAATATCCTTGCGCCGTCCCTACGGGACTCCGAGGTTCATCTGGGCGATCCGCGTTCCCCACGCTGAAGCGCGGGGCTAACAAACACTGCGCCTCCGGCGCGCTTATTCGCTTTGCGAAGTTAAGAAGCAGGATAGTAAGTGCCAGAGGCCAGGAGTTATAAGCTGGAAGCTATGTCAGAAACGAAAACGCACAAAGTTACGTTGATTCCCGGCGACGGCATTGGGCCGGAAGTTACGCAGGCGGTGGTGCGCATTCTGGAGGCTACCGGGGCGAAGTTTGAGTGGGAGCGGTTTGCTGCGGGGGCTGAAGCCTTCGAGATTCACGGCGAATACATTCCGGCGGCGCTTTACGAGTCGATCGAACGCAATCGCGTGGCGCTGAAGGGGCCGGTGACGACGCCGATCGGCGGCGGCTTCAAGAGCATCAACGTGACGCTTCGGAAGAAATTCGATCTCTTTGCGAATTTGCGGCCCATTCGCAATCTGCCTGGCCTCGACACGAAGTATCCCGGCGTGGACCTGGTGATTGTGCGCGAGAATACCGAGGGCGAGTACGTGGGCCTGGAGCACGAGGTGGTTCCGGGGGTGGTGGAAAGCATCAAGGTGATTACTGAGAAGGGATCGACGCGCATTGCGCGGTTCGCGTTTGAGTACGCGCGCAAACATGGTCGGAAAAAGATTCATTCCATCCACAAGGCCAACATCATGAAGCTGTCGGACGGGCTGTTTCTGCGCTGCGCGCGGAAGGTGGCCGAGGAGTTTCCTGAAATCACGTATGGCGAGCACTTGATCGACAACACGTGCATGCAGTTGGTGATGAATCCTTTTCAGTACGACACGCTGCTGCTCGAGAACCTTTACGGCGATATTGTGAGCGATTTGTGCGCGGGGCTGGTGGGCGGGTTGGGACTGGCGCCGGGCGCGAATCTTGGCGTGGACTGCGCGATTTTTGAGGCCGTGCACGGATCGGCGCCGGACATTGCGGGGAAGGACGTGGCTAATCCTACGGCGCTGCTGCAGTCGGCGATCTTGATGCTGCGGTATCTGGACGAAATTACAGCCGCGGACAAGGCGCAGAGGGCGCTGGAAGCAGTGTATGGCGAGCGCCGATCGTTGACGCGCGACGTGGGGGGGACGGCGGGGACTACGCAGTTTACGGAAGCGATGCTCGCGGCGATGCGATAAAGCAGGGAGCGAGAGAGCAAGGGAGCAAGAAGACCGGTAGTGTCTCAATTTGAGGAAGACTATCCCTCTGGGGTTAAAATCCCTCTATCTATAAGGCTTTTATGGCACGACTGAAGTCGTGCCCTTTCAAAGCAGGATTTATGCAAACGGTTCTCGGGACTCAGTAGCCGAAGATCTCGGTGAGCATGCGGTTGATTTCGGGATCGCTGCGGAGTTCGTCGAGGAAAAGGGCAGAGGTTGCGGCGAGACTGAAGGCGGGCGTGGATTCCGCTTGCGCACTGGCGAGCGCCTGGCGAATGGCCGGAATGTCGTCCCAACCGGCGCAGATGGACAAGATGGAGAAGGCAGGAATATATTCGCGGCCGTTGTCGCGATTTTCAAGTTCATGCAGCAAGCGGGCGGCATCGTCCCGGCGCCCTGCGCGGCCGTATGCCGTTCCCAGCAGACCGATGTAAAGCGGAGCGCGCGAGGCGACGATGACTTTCTCGAGGGTGAGAGCGGCTTCGTCGTTGCGGTCCAGAAGACACAGCGAAAGCCCCTTGGCCCAATTTCCGAACAGGTAGTCGGCCTGCAATTCCACCGATTTCTGAGCGAGCTGCAAGGCCTGTTCAAATTGCCCCGCGGTTACCAGGGAGAGAGATGCAAGGCCGTGAATGAACGGGGAAAGCGGATCGAGTTGGCAGGCCAGCGTGATATGAGCTAACGCCTCCTGCGGGCGACGGTCCAGCGCCAGAAATATGCCATAGTAGGCGTTCGCCAGGGAAGAGCGGGGATTTTTCTCGAGTGCTTTCTGAAAGTGCGGGCCGGCTTCACGCCAGTTGGTGACAAAGTAAAAGGAGTAGATGGCGCGCGAGAAGTTGACCTCCCAAAGCTCGGGGGCAAGCTCGACGGCTTTGGTTACTGCGGCAAGCGCCGGCGGTTTGCCTTCCTCATGCGAGATCCAGCCGTAGACGCGCAGGATGCCGTAGCAGTCGGCAAGCCCAGACCAGGCGAGGGCAAAGCCTGGGTCAAACTCAAGCGCCTGCTGGAAGCATTTCATTCCCAGGCGCACCGAAGCAGGCGATCGCTGGCTGCAGAGATGGCGGCCCTTGAGGTAAAGTTCGTAGGCCTCAAGATTCTGCGTGGCCGGCTTGACGCCTGCTCCGAGGGTCACTTCGAGCTGGTTGGCGATGGCGCGGGCAATCTGGTCCTGGACTTCAAAGATGTCTTCCATCTGCCGATCGTAGCGTTCCGACCAAAGCTGGAAGCCATTCCTGGCGTCGACCAACTGCACGGTGACGCGGACTCGAGTGCCGGCGCGGCGCACGCTGCCGTCGAGAATGTTGGCGACGCGAAGCTTGGACGCGATCTCGCTCATCTCGGTGTTCTTGCCTTTGAAAGAAAACGAAGAGCTGCGGGCGGCGACGCGCAAGCCTTCGACCTGACTTAATGCGATCAGAATCTCTTCGGCCAATCCGTCGCTGAAATACTCATTTTCCTTGTCCGCGCTGAGATTCGCGAAGGGCAAAACGGCGATGGAGGGAGTTTCCGGCGGCCGCGGCCCGGGTTGCGCCAGTTCTTTCAAGGCCTGCTTCAACGGGCCCATACCGGAAAAGCGCGCGGAGGGTTCCTTTGCCATGCAGCGCATGACAATCGAATCGAGCTCCGTGCTTATTTGAGGCGCGACCTCTCGCAATGGGCGCGGCTCCTTGTGGAGAACCGCTTCCATGGTTGAAATCGGCGTTACTTCATGAAACGCGCGCTTGCCGGAGAGCATTTCGTAGAGGAGGACGCCGAACGAGAATTCGTCGGAGCGGGCATCTACGTGTTTGCACGCTACCTGCTCGGGCGACATGTAACCGGGCGTTCCCAGGATGGTTCCCGCCTGTGTCGCGCCCGAGATGGTTTCGTCGGATTCGACCGTCTCCTTCACCTTGGAGAGTCCGAAGTCGAGCACCTTGACGCGGTTCGCAGCCTTTACGTTGGCGGGTTTCAAATCGCGGTGGATGACTCCATGCTCGTGCGCGTACTCGAGCGCGTCCGCAATCTGCTCGGCAATGCGCACCGCTTCGTCAACCGGGATGGGACCCTTGGCGATGCGTTCCACCAGGGTATCGCCTTCGATCAGCTCCATAACCAGCGCGCCTTCTTCAACGCCGAAGATGGTGGCGATGTTGGGATGGTTGAGCGAAGCCAGCACCTTGGCCTCGCGCGTGAAGCGGGCCAGTCTCTCGGGATCATTCTTAAGAGCGTCGGGAAGAATCTTGATGGCTACTTCGCGGTCCAGACGGGTGTCGGTGGCGCGGTAAACCTCGCCCATGCCTCCAGCGCCGAGCTTTGAGGTGAGCTTGTAGTGTGCGATGAAGGCTGGGTAGGCCATGGACTTACGTAAATCGAATCGTAGCATCTTTGTGCCGAATGCCGGCATTTTTGTGGGGTTTGCGGTCACGCGCGATCCCACCCTTTTGCCCAAAAAGACGGGCGAAAGGATGGGGCACGGAAAGGTGTTTCTGCGAACGGCCAGAGGGGCTAGACGGTGCTTTCGAGGCGGCGCAGAATGGCGGCTACGCCGCTGACGGAGCAATTGTTCTTATCGAGAATCGGCGAGGTGCTGATCTCGACCTTCAACTTGCTGCCATCGCGCACCAATAGCGTTGCGACGCCCTTGCAGCTTTTTTCGATGGCGGCGCGGCGATCGAGCGCAGGGCCATCGAGAGATCGATACTCCAGAATCGGCGCGGCCTCTTCAATCACTTTGCCCTCTAATTCGCGGGCGGTAAAACCGAGGAGGGCTTCAGCGGCGGGATTCGCAGACAGGACCAGCCCGAGAACGTCGGTGAGGACGACGGCATCGGCCACAGAGTTCAGGGCGCTCTCAAGCCATTGACAGGCGCGCTGCGCTTCTTCCAGCGCATTCTTCCTCTCCGTCACATCCATAAAGATCATGCGCATGCCCGCCGGCGTTCCCGCGGGAGTGCGGATCATGCTGCGGTGAATCTCGTAGGTGCGGAATCTGCCGGAGCAATCAAAGATGGAGCGGGAGATGACGGGGGGCTCCTCGCCTGAGGTCATGAGAGAAAGAAAGGCGGCGGTGCTCAAGTCCTTTTCGCGGATGGCCAGCATTTTCCAACCGCTGCTGCCGATCAGATTGCCCTGCTCGGGATGGTGCAGGGCGAGTGCGGCGCGGTTGGCGCGCGTAATGATTCCACGCGCATCCATCTCCACATAGGGTAGAGGCAGGTGGTCGATATGGAGCATCGGCCTGCGGGCGGGGCGGAGCGTCGGCCTTCGAGCGGCCGGGGTGGAAGCGGAGCGAGAATTATCTTTCATCGCGTTCTCCCGCTGGTGTTCAGCAAGGTGATTTTGTAAAGATCGTCGGCGTTTTTCAGCCGCTCAAGGGGCGTGAGGTCGAAGGTGATGGGGATGCGCAGCACGGTGGCGCGGCCGCCTATGCTGACGGTGGTTTCGCGATTCTGCATGGCGATACGTTCCAGTTCCGCAGTAAGAATCTGCTCGTTGGCGCGGCCCTGCAGAATGGCCAGCAGGGAAGAATCGCTCCAGTGATAGATGGCGTCGTCGGAAAGCAAGCTTTGCGTGAGAAACGCGGAAACGGCCATCAGGCAGTCTTCCACCGCCTCCGGGCCGAAGCGCTGGTTGATCATGTTGAGGCAGCTCAGGCGGAAGAGGACGATGAATGCCTTGTCGCCGCTCTCGAGGAGCCGCTTGACGTGCTCGATGGCGCTGCCGCCGCCACGCAGGCCGGAGGCATTGAGGTTTTCCGTGGAGTGGTCGGCAGCGCGGAATTGCGAGGCTTCAGCGGGAGCGGAGGCAGCGCCGGCAGGATGCAGAAAAGTCTCCAGCCGCTCTTGAAAGTCATGGGTAGTTTGAGCCGTGGCGACCCCCGGCAGATGGCGGAGCAGCGCGGAAGGATCGGGCGCGGAAGCATCGATGCCCAGGCTACCCAGGAGTTCGCGGAAGAGAAACGAGACCACCGCGTGCCACTCCGTGGTGCGGTTGTGGACTTCGGCTTCGCTGCGGCTGCGATAGTTCTCGAACTCGCGTAGCACCAGCCGCACCTGCGCGAGCTTTTCGTCTTCAGGCAGGCGGTCGGGGAGCTGCAAGGCGAGGCTGGCAACGTTGGCGCGAAACTCCTTGTAGGTTTCGACGTCGATTTCCGGAACGCCCAGCGCGGCGCCTTCCACGACCAGGGTCAGCACGCGCTCCGGGTTGGGGAGCTCGGGCGCTTTTTTCTCCGTGGAGTTCGACCCTCCCAATCCGGTCATCTGGCGCAGGTTCATCCGGCAAGGACTCCTGCCTGTTCTTATCGGCAATTGCTGCCGCGACAATAGGGGCGGCGCGGCGAGCAAAGGCTGCGCTTAAACTCGTCCTCTTGTACACTAAATAGGTATAAGGCCATGAAAACCAAACACCCTGTAGGCATCCTGGGCGCGACCGGAATGGTCGGCCAGCGTTATATTCAATTGCTCGAAAACCATCCGTGGTTCGAGGTGACCTGGCTTGCGGCCAGCGACCGGTCGAGTGGAAAGACTTATGGCGAGGCCGCGAAGTGGCGTTTGGACACGCCGCTGCCGGAGCGGATCGCGAAGATGGTGGTGTCGCCGGCGGAGCCGGAAGGCGCGCCGAAGATTGTGTTTGCCAGCGTGGACGCGGCGATTGCCCGCGAGATGGAGCCGAAGTTTGCCGCGGCCGGTTGCGCCGTGATTTCGAATTCGAGCGCCTTCCGCATGACGCCCAACGTGCCGCTGGTGATTCCGGAAGTGAATGCCGATCATCTGCACCTGATTGAAGAGCAGCCGTCGCGCAAGGAGTCAGGCGGCTACATTGTCACCAATCCGAACTGCTCGACGATCGGGCTGGTGATGGCGCTGAAGCCGATCGAGGAGCGCTTCGGGATCGAGACGATTTTTGTGACCACGATGCAGGCGGTGAGCGGCGCGGGCTATCCCGGCGTGGCGTCGATGGACATTCTGGACAACGTGGTTCCGTTTATCGGCAGCGAAGAAGAGAAGATGGAGGCGGAGACGCTGAAGCTGCTGGGTCGCCTTGAGGGCCACGGTGTCGAGTCCGCTGGGCGCGAAGATGACGGCGCACTGCAATCGCGTGCCGGTGGTTGACGGGCACACGGAGTGCGTGTCGATCAAGCTGGGAAAGAAGCTGGGCCGTGAAGTAACGCGCGAGGACATTCTGGCGGCGTGGGCGGAGTTCAGTCCGCTGGGCGGGCTGGGATTGCCGTTTGCGCCTGCGCAGCCCGTGAGATGGGCGGCGCAGAACGATCGGCCACAACCGCGGCTCGACCGCAATCGCGGCAACGGCATGGCGGTGACGGTGGGACGGCTGCGCCCATGCAATGTGCTGGACTGGAAGTTTGTGCTGCTTTCGCACAACACGGTGCGCGGCGCGGCCGGCGCCACGATTTTGAATGCTGAGATGCTGGTGAGCCTGGGGAAACTGGAGCCGGTTGCAGTGGAAGCGGCGCGAGCCTGAGATTGTAGTTTCCCACCCATTCGCCGATGAAGCCGGCGAATGGATGGGGCACGGAGAGTTGGGCTGACAGCATTCGGCTGAAAGCTGGTTTGGATTTCGCATGAACCTGGTAGTGATGAAGTTTGGCGGCACCTCGGTGGAGGATGCGGCGGCCATTGGGCGCACCGCGGACATTGTGGCCGGGCGCGTGGCCCTGGGCAAGAGCCCCGTGGTGGTGGTGAGTGCCATGGCCAAGGTGACCGACCAGTTGCTGCGCGCCGCGGCGGCGGCTGCGCAGGGCGACCGCGCCGGAGCGCTGGCCATCAGTTCGCGCCTGCGCGCGCGGCATCGCGACACGGCCTGCGATTTGGTGAAGAATGCAGCCGACAGCGCCGCGCTGGCCTGTACGATCGACGAAAAGTTCGCCACGCTCGACGAAGTGTTGCGCGGTCTGGCGGCGATTCGCGAGCTGACGCCGCGCATCTCCGACCTGATTGTGAGCTACGGCGAGCGGCTTTCGAGCCGCATCGTGGCCGCGGCCTTTCGGGAGCGCGGCATCGACGCGGCACATGTGGATGCGCGCGAAGTCATCGTCACCGACTCGGAGTTTCAGAAGGCGGCGCCGCTCGACGACATTATCGAGAAGCGCGCGCAGGAGAAGCTGCTGCCGCTGCTCGGCGAGGGCAAGGTTCCGGTGATGGGCGGATTCATCGCCTCGAACGAGGCGGGACTGACGACTACGCTGGGCCGCGGCGGTTCGGATTACACGGGCGCCCTGGTGGGCGGCGCGCTCGCATCCGAGACCATCGAGATCTGGACCGACGTGGACGGCATTATGACCGCCGATCCGCGTGTGTGCTCCGATGCATTGCGCGTGAAGGTGATCAGCTTTGAGGAAGCGGCGGAGCTGGCCTACTTCGGCGCCAAGGTGCTGCACCCGGCCACTATTCTGCCGGCGGTGAAAAAGAACATTCCGGTGCTGGTGCTCAATAGCCGCAACGCTGCGTGCGAGGGCACGCGCATCATCTCAGTGGCGCCGCACTGCGAGAGCCCGTTCAAATCTATTGCCGTCAAAAGAAAGCTGACCATCATCGACATTGTGGCCAGCCGCATGTTGATGTCGCACGGCTACCTGAGCAAGGTATTCGCCATCTTCGACAGATATAAATGCCCCATCGACATGGTTTCGACGAGCGAGGTTTCGATCTCGGTCACGGTGGACTCGAATGCGAGCCTGCCGGAGATTGACGCCGAACTGAAGATGCTGGCCGACGTGACTTACGAAGGCAAGAAGGCGCTGGTGTGCATGGTGGGCGAGGACATTCGCGGCCAGAACGGCATCGCGGCGCAGGTGTTCAATGCCATCCGCCACATCAACATGCGCATGATTTCGCAGGGGGCAAGCGAGATCAATATGAGCTTCATGATCGAAGAGGATGACGCGGATGAGGCGGTGCGGTCGCTGCACGCGGCGTTTTTCAAAGAGCCCGACCCGGAGATCTTCGATGTGGAAGCGAGAAAGCAGCTGTCAGTGATCTAGTGCGTCAGCTGCATCAGTTCACGACCGCTCGGTTCGTACTTCGTGCGTAAGTATTGCTGATCATCTGCGGCCACTCGACGCAGCTAGTCAGCTGATTCCGAAGGAACTCATATGCTGATTCTCGTGCTGGGCAAGGGAAAAACCGGCTCGCTTGTCGCTGAAGTGGCGCGGGAGCGCGGCCATGGCGTGCGCGCGCTCGACATCAACGACAACCCGCATGCTTCGGCGCTGACGGCCCCGAACCTGGCGGGCGTCGATGTGGTCATCGATTTCACGGCTCCCGAAGCAGCGATTGAAAACATGCGCGCCGTGCTGGCGCTGGGTGGGCACATCGTGGTCGGCACCACGGGCTGGTACGGCAAGGTGAACGACATGAAGGCGCTCGCGATTCAGCGCGGCGGCGGATTGCTGTACGGGACGAATTTTTCCATCGGGGTGCAAAAGCTGTTCCAGCTGACGGCGGAACTGGCGAAGCTGGATGGCTACAAGTTTTCCATCGACGAAACGCATCATGTGACCAAGCTCGATGCGCCGTCCGGTACGGCGATTACGCTCAAGGAGATCATTGTCGGCGTCCGGCCGGGTATCGACGTGCCCATCGAGTCGCACCGCATGGGCGACGCCAAGGGCGAGCACGTGGTGCGCGCCGTGAGCGATTGCGATGTGCTGGAGTTGCGGCACGATGCGCACTCGCGGCGCGGCTTTGCGCTGGGCGCGGTGCGTGGGGCAGAGTGGCTTGCCGGCAAGACGGGCGCGTGGGAGTTCCGCGAAATATTCGATCAGCTATAGTCCGGCGACGTCTTTCAATTTGAGCCAATGATCATGAAGAGTCACGCAAGAGCGGGCGCATTGTTGATGGCGCTGGCGATCTGCGCTATTGCGGTTGCTCTTTTTTGCGGGCGCAGGCTGAGGCCGCCCAGCTTAAAGTTGCAACCGGCTCAGCGCCGGCCTATGAGATCGTTTCCATCAAGCCGGCGAGTCCGGACGAGCGCGGTGGTTATATGCAATCACTGCCTGATGGATTCCGCTGGAAAAATTTCCCCGTGGTCTCTTTAGTTCGAGGCGCGTACGACATCATTATGGACAGCCAGATTGTGGGGCTGCCGGGCTGGGCGAACTCAGAAAACTACGACATTGAAGCGAGAGCAGACGCAGAAACCGCCGAGGCGTGGAAGAAGCTCACTTACAAGGAGCGATGGAAGAAGGAACAGCCGATGATGCAGGCGATGCTGGCGGATCGCTGCAAGCTCAAGGCCCATCGTGAGACGAAGGAGATGCCGGTCTACGATTTGGTGATTGCCAAGGGCGGGTTGAAGATGAAGGAAGCAGCGACAGACGAAGTTGACGCCGAGACGATGAAGAGCGGCGGCGCGATGACAGCGCGCGCTCTCTCGACGGATAGCCTGGTGTACGCATTCTCGGGAATGGTCGGACGCATGATCGTGGACAAGACAGGGCTCGCGGGAAAGAAGTTCGATTTCGAGTTGGCGTGGACGCCGGACGACAGGCGGGGCGCTGATAGTGCGGCCGATGCGGGACCATCGTTTTTTACGGCACTCGAAGAGCAGTTGGGGCTGAAGCTCGTTCCCTCAAAAGGCCCGGTCGAGGTGATTGTCATCGATCACATCGAGAAGCCTTCGGCAAATTAGACTCCCGCAGATTTTGCGAGCCTTCACAGCCGCGAATGGCTCGATTTGCACCGCGCAATTGTTTCTCTGGCGATGCCCCGACACACTGAGCCGTTATAAACTTGTCCTGTTATGGAAACGACAGGCTGTGGTACTGCAATTGTGACGCCTTTCAGGGCGATGGGTCGGTGGACGAGCCGGCGCTTTGGGCGCTGGTGAACTGGCAGATCGAGTCGGGAATCGATTTTCTTGTGGCCTGCGGCTCGACGGGCGAGGCGGCGACGCTGGACGAGGATGAATGGCTGCAGACCGTTCGTCTCGTGATCGATGCGGCGGCGGGGCGCGTTCCGGTCTGGGCCGGCTGCACGCACAACTCGACGCGCGTGCTGGTGCGGCAGGCGGCGGTGCTCAAGCAGCGTGCCCGGCGTGGCCGCAGTGCTTTCGGCCAATCCTTATTACAACAAGCCGACGCAGGAGGGGCAGTTCCAGCATTTTCTGGCGCTGGCGCGCGAGGTCGATCCGCTGCCGGTGTGCGTCTATAACGTGCCGGGACGCACGGCCGTGAACCTGGAGCCGGAGACCGTGGCGCGGCTGGCCGCGGCGGCGAGAAATATCCAGGCCATCAAGGAAGCGAGCGGCAAGCTGACGCAGTTTGCCGAGCTGGCGCATCAACTGCCGCGCGGCTTCAAGATTTTTTCGGGCGACGACAACCTGGCGCTTGCGGCCATCGCGGTGGGCGCGCACGGGCTGATCAGCGTGGCCTCAAACGAGGCGCCGGCCGAGGTGGCGCGGATGATTCGCGCCGCGCTCGACAACCGCTGGGACGAGGCGCGCGAACTGGAGCGGCGCTTTGCGCGGCTGTTCGAGGCGAACTTCTGGGAGTCGAATCCTGCCCGGTAAAAACCGTGCTGAGCCTGATGGGGCGCTGCGGCGATACGGTGCGTTTGCCGCTGGTGCCTCCCACGGCGGCCACGCGCGCCAAGCTGGAGCGGCTGGCCGGCGAACTGGGCCTGCTGAAGCACATGCCGATTCCGGCGGGCGTGCGGTCGGAAGTTTATTGAGCTAGGGTTAGCTGGTAGCGGAGTCAGGCTTTGAGTTTGAGGAATAATTCCTGGCGTGGACAACGTGTTCTTACGCCCCCTGCGGGGGCTAGTGCTTCGCAGGCATCGCTTTCCCCAGGCTCGCGCCTGGGGCTACCATCTCTCGCCCGCGTCGCGGGCTTTCTGTTCGGACGCGAGATGAGCAAAGAGAGAATCGGACGAGCGCTGCGCACGATGGGCGCGCTCGGCGTAATATTCACCACCCTGCACATGGCCGCTGCGCAAATCCAGCCGAGTGCACAGAGTCAGGCGAATGCCGCGCCGCAGACGAATTCCGCGCCACCGCAAACCAGCGCAACGCCGGACCGCACGGAACTTTTAAAGGTGAAACCGAATATCTCGGGGCAGCGCAATGGAGTTTTCATTGAGCCCGATGCGATGGATTTTGCCGATCATGCTGGTTTTGTTTCGCTCTTCGACGGCCGAACTTTGACTGGCTGGGATGGACAGCCCGGCGTGTGGAGCGTGGAAGACGGCGCCATTGTGGGCGTTTCCACGAAGGAGCACGTCGCCGGCAATTCGTTTCTCGTGTATCACGGCGCGGAGGCGAAGGACTTCGACCTGAAGCTTGAGATCAAGGTGGAGTGGGGCGGAGGCAGCGGCGTGCAGTATCGCAGCAGCACGGGCATTCCGCCGGGACGCGTGGCAGGCAAAGGCGAGCCGCCGCTCGATCCGCGCTGGGTGATGATCGGGCCACAGGCCGATTTCTGGTACCCGGTGAACGAGCATGCCAAACAATACAGCGGGCAGCTCTACTCGCAGAATACTTCGCTGGGCATCGTGGCGTGGCGCGGGCAGGTGGTGGAGTCGGAGCCGGGAAAGTTTCAGCGGCTGGTGGGAAACATCGGCGACCGCGCGCAGTTGGGTACTTTCGTAAAGGACGGCGAGTGGAACCAATACACGATCATCGCGCGTGGCGGTGTGATTCTGCATATTCTCAATGGACAACTAATGGCGGTGCTGGTGGATGACGATCCGGCTTCGACGAACAATGTTTCGGGGTTGTTCGGATTGCAGATTGAGGGGACGCCCTGCAAAGTCTCTTTCCGCGATATCTGGCTGAGAAAGATTAATTGACGCTTATTAGGTATAGACGGGGAAAAGGCCGAGGGGATGACATCTGCGTTTGACGAAAATTGCATAGAAATAGTTTCAACCTTTTCGCAACTTTCTTGCAGTCTTTGGGGTCACTACCTATCGACGGCAGGGTGGTGACTTCAATCTCTCTAAACTGCCGCCGCACTTAAATTCAGACAGCGGCTCCGTGTGAGAGCTCGTCCTGGAACGGTTAATTTTAGAACGCTAACGTTGAGAGCCAGTGTTCGTTCATTGATGCGCGTGTGCGCGGCCTTCAACCAAAGCACCGTTCTGGATAATACGGCCGACAATCCGGGTTCTTCCGGCGGCTGTTCAGCTTGCGACGCGGATGCACGCGGAAAGCGACAATCTCTCTATGTCGTCCCCCAATTCACTTGGAAAGCTCCTGAAGTTGGCGCTGCTACCTCTTAGTGCGGCGCTCGTCGCGACAGCAGGCTGCGGCAGTTCCATGGTCGCAAGCAATGGCGGAACGCAATCCGCAAACACCGGCCCGGCGTTCGTGGTCGGCACCGATGCGCCCGCGCCATTGCCGTCTGTTGTTGGCGTCAAGATTCAGCTCGAAAGTATCGTGCTGACCAACGGATCAACAAAGTCGAACAACCTGCTTGTAAGTCCCGCCACCGTGGACTTTGCGCGCTATAACGGCTTGCAGGGCCTGGTGGATATGAACGATGTTCAGACCGGAACCTACACCGGCGTAACCATCACGTTGGGAACGTCGAATGAAATCGACTACCTGAACACGAGCGCCGCGCCGCCAACCATTTCCACGATTACGCCAACGCTGACGACATCGACTGTCAACATTACACTGAACAATCCTCTTACAGTAAGCGCCACGGGCGGAGTGCCGGTGGGCCTGCGCATGGACCTCGACCTGGGGCAGTCAATCGAGACCAGCGGCGGCAACATTACGGGCACGATCGATCCGACATTTGATGTGAGAACGGTAGCTCGCACCGACACTGCTGCTCACATTGACGAGTTCATTGGATCGGTGACTTCCGCGCCTTCCAGTGCGACCGCTACTTCGTTTGTGATCACGGGCCCGCACGGCGAAGCGTTCACCATCAACATTTCCAATTCGACGGAGTGGGATGGCGGCGCGACGGAAAGCCAGTTGATCACTGACGGCTCAAACGCCGTCGTGGTTGTGGGTGGCCAGTTCGATCCCGCTGACCAGACGCTGGATGCGGACGAAATTGCGATTGTCTCCGACACGGGCTTCTACGCAGGCGGCCTGGTGACCTACGTGACGCCCACCACGGGCGCGGCCACCGATATGCAGTTCTACGTTCGGCACGTATTGCCCTCTGGGCTCTCTGCGGTGCCCCTCGGCGGAATCGCGAACGTGAGCATCACAGGCAATGAGAAATACGGCATCTACTGGATGCACAATGCCCTCACCAACCTGCTGTTTAACGATGCATCCTTGACGGCCGGTCAGGAGATTTCGGTAGGCGGGCCCGATCCCACTGCGAGTCCGTTCACTGTGAAACGCATCCACCTGCGGAACTGGGGCTATAACGGCACCATTGTTGCGGGCAGCAGGAATTCGGCGCAGGGCACGTTCCAGATGAATGTAACGGGCTTTGCGGGACAGGTGATTCCGTCGCCCATCACCGTCTATCTGGGCACGGGATGCGACTTCCGCTACGGGTTCGGGGCTTTCAGCGACTTGACGGATAATGCCTCGATTCGCGTGGTCGGCATTCTGCTCAAGTACAACGGGCAGACGGTGCTGGTGGCGCGTCATATTGACGGGCTCACCTTGACCGATATGACTGTGACTGCCTGGCAGTAAGACAGGCACATGAACTATGAACACGCCGGGGCCGCAGATCAAGCGACTCCGGCAGTTTTTTGTCGGGATTCAAATGCTGTTCCTTTCTCGACGTGGGTCTGACGGACGATATGTGGGGCGATTGTTCTTACGCCCGCTGCGCGGGCTGATGGGACGCAGATGTGTTTTTCCCCAGGCTTGCGCCTGGGGCTACCTTCTGTTGCCCGCTCCGCGGGCAAGTTGGATCGGGCAAGAGAGACCGGCGCTACTTCTCAGAACAGATCCGCGATGGGCGGGAACGTGAGCAGCAACCCGAGAATGAGTAGGGCGAAGGCGCAGGCATTTACGCGTTTGAGAGCGACGCTGCGGTTGCGCCAACGCGCGTGCAGAATTGCCCACACGGTAAGCCACAGCACAATCGCGCACGTGGTGACGCCGGAGAGTGGGCCGGTGGGCTTCCAGAAAATCATCAGGCTTTTGATCGCGGTGGATTGATCGGCCAGGATGGCGAAGACGGCGACGAGAAACGCGCCGATGCCGGCGGCGAGAATAGCCGCAGCGCCGGCGCCGTTGGGGCGAGTCGTCGAAGGGAGAGCAGGCGATGGGACGGAAGCTGAAGCGTTCGGCGTGTTCATTTCTGTTTCCCCTCAATGATGTGAATGACCGGGCCGCCCTCGACAGGTGCGACCTTGTTGAGCATGGCGCCGAAAAATCCTGCGACACCCGCGGCGAGGAGTGAAGTCCACACAAAGACGAGAACGGCGGCGCGGAGTTGGGGATGGTTTTTTAGATTGCGTCCGTATTGCAGGGCCACAACTGCGGCCATGGTGATGGAGATGGGCGCGATCCAGGCGACGTGCTCCTTCCACTCCATGCCGATCGAGTGCCAGCCGCTGGTTGTTGGGCTTGCCAGCAGCAGGCGCTGCGGGAATGCAGCGAGATTTGCCGTTCCCGGCGGGGGAACCGCGCGATACCAGGGATAGATGATGTATGCGCCCGTGAGCACGGCGAGCCACGCCAGCACGGCCATGGCGACGAGATAGATGCGGAGGAATTTTTCGTCGCGCTCCGTGGGCAGCGCCTGGTTGTGCGTGCAATAGCGGCGGTAAAGCTCGACCAGCGCGCCGGAACAGGCCAACAGATAGAGAGCGCCGAAGCCCATGCCGTGGATGAGGGTCCAGAGACTGCGCGTCGTGATTTCCATGTACTCGATCCTTTCATCCCCACCGTCGCGGGTGCGACAGAGCTACAGTCCGTTCTGCCGGGCGGCGCGGGGAAGAGCAGGCTTGCCGCCGATTCCTTCTTCTCATCCGGCGATGCGTCCTTGTTGTCCTTGCCCCATGTCCAGTACATGCCTACGTAGGCGTAGTTTTCGGTTTGTCCCGCGATGGAGTGGCCGTAGCAGAACAGAAACTGCTCATTGGTATTGTGCTTGAAGTGGTAATAGCCGCCCACATCGATCATGGCCGAGCGCTCGGTTTGCGCGGCGGCGAAACCCTCGCGTCCGTGCGCGAAAATCTCCGCGCCCAACTCCCACTGCTCGCTCAACTCGCGCTTGACGAGCCAGCCGGTGTAGGGAAAGTCGCGGTAATTGGCCTGGGGAACGACTTGATAGCCGCCGCCTCCGTCAAAGAGCCATTTGCCGGAGTTCTTCTGCAGCCAGATGGGGAGCTTGTACCAGACCTTGCCCACGCCAAGGCCTTTGTCGAAGTTGCCGGTGGGCATTTCAAACATGGTGAAGCTGCCGATCTGCGGGAAGTGCTTGCGTCTCCTTGATGAAGGCGATCTTGGCGCCGAGTTCCATGTCGGTGAGTCCGAATTCGGTGGGTCCCGTGCCGGCGGGAAGATAGACGGGATTGTTTGACGGCGCGACTACGCCCCAGGGCAGGATGGCGTGGAGCTGCACGCGGGGAATCGCGCCCCAGTTGAACTCGAAGGCCGGACCGGTGGAGTCCATCTCTGCCGGGGTGCCGTCGACGCCGCCGAAGATGTAGAACTCGTAGTGATGCAGGTCGACGGGGACGGGATCGTCGGTTTGGTAGGGAGGGCCTTGCGCCCGGAGCCATGGGGCCACGCAAAGAAGCATCGCGAGCGCGGCAAGGCTGAGGCGCTTGCCAGCGTGCGACGGCGAAGATTTCTTCCGGGCTAGAGAAGAGTGTGCCGTTGGGCAGGTCCTCTGCGGCACAAGTATAAAGGCTGAGGCATTTCGAAAATTCGCGAAGCAGAAAATTAATGTGAGCTTGCTGCGCGGGCAAGCGGCACGGCGTTTCGCGACTGTACATCCGCGTGAGAGTCTGCGGACTCAAAGTTATGGCTAGCGGCGACGCCCGCCGCCGCTGGAGTGGCCCATGCTGGGAGCGCTGAAATGCCCGCCGCCGTAGCTCCTGGGAGCGCTATATTTCGGGGCGCTGTAATTCGGTTGCCTCTGGGTGCCGAATCCACGAAAGCCGCCGGACTCATTGCGCGCCATGGTATTGCCGTAGGGCTGATACGAACGGCTGGAATAGGCGGGCGAATTCGATTGCGGGGCGCGATAAGACTGGGGCGCGCGATACGACGGATACGCATTGCTGTACCCGTTGCCATACGAATAGCCGGGCCGGGTGGCGTAATTCTGCTGCGGGTAAGACTGTCTCGAATAAGGCTGTGTCGATCGGTTCGAATAGCCGTAGCCGTAACCCGGATTGTTGAATGTCTGCGGGCGGTTTGCGTAGCCCGGGTTCGAATATGTCTGCGCGCGGTTGGGGTAGGTCTGCGGATGATAGGCGTAGTTCTGCGGCGCGGAGCGTTCGTAGTTCTGTGCGGGGGCGCGATTGCCGTAAGCGCCGCTGCGCTGATTGAAATTTTGATACGAGTTTTGCGGCGTGCCATTGGAGCGATAGGAATTGCTGTATCCGCCGGGCGCGCGCGCATTCTGACGCCAGCCGCTGTAGGCGCCGTTATACGCGCGTGGGCCGCCGCGGGGCAGGCCCCAGTCGCGCACTGAAGCGCTCGCGGTGAAGTAGCCGGAGTGGTGGAAGAGCACGGCGTGCCCGAACCAGTCGAGGCCCCACGCCATCATGCCGAAGGGCGTGCGCTCGAAGGCGCCAAGCGCAAAGCTCAAGCCGTACTGAATCGGCAGGCCGCCGAAGAACGAACCCAGCGCGCCGACGAGCGAGAAGCCGGGATACGGGGCAATGGGCGCGCCGTATACATCCCACGGATCGTAGGTGGGAACGTAGACGACTTGCGGATCGGGCGGCGCAATGTCGATGTAACCCTGGTTGCTGGTCACGTCTTCCTGCGGAGTGGTTTGCAGGTTGCCTGCCTGCTGGGCGCGATCGCGCAGGACCTGGACGGTCTGCATCACGTCTTGCGGCTGGTTGAAGTAGGCATCGCCGAGGGCCGTGGTCCACTCGAGGTCGTGGTTCAACAAGTCGAGGACGTCGGGGAAGGCGGTGAGCGCTTTCACGCTGGGGTCCCAGTCACCTTGCTGATCGGCTCCCGCGGCGATCTGATCGGGCGAGCCGTAGCCTTGCGCGCGCATTTGCTGCAACCACTGGTCAGCCACGGCTACCTGCGCGGGATAGGTGGACGCGGTAAGAATCTGCGCCAGAAGCGCGTCGGGATAAAGTGCGATGGGCGCCAGAAGCTGCTCAAGCTGGTCGGCGCTGAGAGACTGCGACGGGACGGTCGGCTGGGACAGTTGCGGATCGGGATAAGGCGCTCCCTGATCCTGATACGGTGCGGCGTACGACTGTTCCGGGGATGGCTGCGCCGGCTGTTGATACTGCGGTTGCTGGTATTGCGGTTGGGCGTAGTTGTATTGCGGTTGCTGAACCTGCGGCTGCTCGTATTGTGGCTGCGTGTAGGGGCTGCCGTAATATCCGTTGGGCGATGCAGGATAGCCTTGCTGCGCCGCGAGATGCGCGGGTGCGGCGGCTAGAGCGATGACTGCGGTGATGGTTGCGGCGCCTGCAACGCTCGAAACAAAAGCGCACAGGGTTGATGGGGTTCTCATGATTCCTCACAGTCCATTCCGCGCTTCGCCCGCTGGATGATACACGTGCCCGGAGCCGTTCAGCGGCCATGCCCTTCCCGTGGCCTGCAGGTTCCGGCACGCCCGCGCCAGGGCTTCCCGGCAGGGCCGGGGGAGGGCTAATGATTTTGACCCGGATATGGGGGAATTGTTTCGGGTGGGGAGGAATAGTTGAGGAGCCGTCGGGGCGATGGGAAATCCCGGCCGTACCAGTCTCGCGCGCGCGACGCGGGCGGATTGTTTTCGCTATCCCGCTTACCCGGCCAAGGTCTTCTTTACCAACTCGCTGACGGCTTTGCCGTCTGCGCGCACGCCGGCGGCTTGCAGTTTGGCTTGTACCGCCTTCATGGCCGGGCCCATCTCTTTCTGGCTGGGCTTGCGGCCCAGCGTGGTCTCGAGCTCGCTCAGAGCTTCGGCCACGAGCTTCGCCAGGCCCGCTTCGTCGAGGGCTTTGGGTAGAAACTCCTCAATGATGACGATCTCCGCGGCTTCCTTCGTCGCCAGATCCGGCCGGTTGCCGTTGGTGAACTGCTCGATGGAGTCGCGCCGCTGCTTGATCATGCTCGAGAGGACCTGCTCGGATTCGGGCTGGGTGAGGGAGGCGTCGAGCTGCTTCAGTGTTCCGCGCTTCTCGATGGCTTTGTTCATGAGCGCGGACTTGATCAGGCGCAGGGTGCCGAGGCGCTCCGCGTCGTGGGCTTTCATGGCGGTGACCATCTGTTGACTGATCAGGACTTCGAGTGCGCCTTGTTCGGACATTTATTTAGCTCCTGGCTTCTAGCTTCCAGCTCCTGGCTAGAGGCCTTTCGGGCTGGCGTTGGTATTCACGAGGCGGGCCAAAGGGTGATTGTAACGATTGAGACGATTCGGGGGCAAAGCGGGCTTGAATTCCTCAAGATGGGTATCTGCTTGACGAACCCTGCCCCAAGATGTTGTGTTTCGGCAGGGCGGAAGATCCTGAGTTTGAAGTGAAGCAGCATCTTCCCGCGCGTTGTAGGCGAAGTACCGACGCCGACAAATTCCGGGCGGCCGGTTACACAATAACAACGCCAAACGTTTCGGCACCAAACAAATAGAGCGGCATCAGTCTTCCCACCAATGCAGCTTGCCATCGGCTTTGCGTTTTGCTTTGTCGATCAAATCAAGGTCAGGAATCGATGAGAGCCAGTTCTTGTAAAAATCATCAACTATGAACCCTTCTTTGATGACCATTTTTCGCAGGTGCTGCTCGCTCGGTACGAGAACAGTGCACCTTCCATATTGAGTTCCCTTTGAGCGCCTTCCCTTGATGGCTGAGTATTTTAAACTCCTCGCGCCATAGAGGAACTCCACTTCCACCGCGTCCACGGAGAGCTTCAAAATGCGCTTCCAATAAGTCCTGATGCTCAAAGCACCGCTGATCACCAGAAAGCAAGCAATTATTATCGGGAATGCCATGACAAGAGGGTCGCTGCCTGAAACGCTTCTATCAAAAGACTTCAACCAGCCTTGTAGGCCGATCGAAAGCAGCCACGCACCTCCCATGAGTTGAAAGCAGCCGAGTACAACAAAGAACAATCTCGCCTTGTTCGACGGTCGATAAACATGCGTACTGCTGTCGCTTTCTAATACCATGGAGAGCTGATCCTCGATGTTTAGGTTGTAAGCCGGATGCCATCTATCGGCCAAACCCTCGTGACTAAGCGATATTTGTTTGGCTCGGAATCGGCGTTATCCCTTGTTCCTTTGCCGGTACCTTTCCGTGTGTGAAGTTCCGCGCTAACTCATTGTCGGGATGCAGAATCATATCCAACGTCACCGGCTCGATTGCCACCGCTTGCTGTATGAGTCGGTAAAAGAGCTTTCCCCTGTTCATCGACTTTCGCCGATTAAATCGAAACGTGAATTCATCTAGGTAGTAGTCCAGATGCTTATGGCTAACGGCACCCTGATGAGTACCCATCAGCCATCGCTTGAGTAGAGATATGACCAAGTGGACCCGCGGCAGCAGTTCCGATGCCTCTTCCTTCTTGGTTTTTAGAACGATTACTTCATGCTCGTATCCGACGGGCTCTACCTTTTGATATCCCCTCCAGCCATCCGTGCGAACGATACTGCCAGGCTGAACCGAATCAAGAAGAAAAAGATTGAGGGTGGCTGCTGATGCATCAGGTATTTGGCGAAACCGAATTCTGCCTATCCCAGCACCATCTTCTTCAACAGCGACAACCACAAGAGCTTTCTCTACATTTCTTCGGCCGCGAAGCTCCTCTTCTGGCGCACCAATGTAACATTCATCGACCTCTACCCTCCCACTTAGTAGTTCTCGGCCTGGGCGAACCATTGCTCGACGAAACTTATGCAACCAGGCCCATGCTGTTTCATAGCTTTTTAGACCCAATATCCGTTGCAGACTCAGGGCGCTAGCGCCGTTTTTCTGAGTCGTGACCCACCAAATTGCTCGAAACCACACCGTCAATGGGGTGTGGGTATCCTGAAAAATTGTGCCAGCAGTTATCGATGTCAGGCGCCTACATGCTGCACATCGAAGCTTAATCTCTCGAATCTTCCAGTACTCGGATTTGCCGCACTGAGGACAAATAAACCCGTTCGGCCATCGCAGGCGAAATAGATATTCCCGACAAGCTTCTTCTGTCGAGAACTTTGATTCGAGTTCCATCTGGGTGCGCGGATATTCTTCTGCCACGACAAAACACTACATCTTGGGGCAGGGTTCGTCAAGCAGATACCTACCTTCCTCAATTAGGCAATTGAATCGATTTCCACAACGCGAATTAACCACAAAAACCACAAAATTGTGTATTCTGTGATTGGCGGGTACCAAATCTGACTCCAAAACGAGGGAAACCATGATTCGCAAGACACGCCTTTTTACACCCGGTCCGACGCCGCTGCTTCCGGCGGCCCAGTTTGCCATGGCGGCGGCCGACATTCACCACCGCACGCCGGAGTTTCGCGCCCTGTTTCAGAAGGTGCTGGCGCAGCTGAAGGTCTTTGTCGGCACCAAGAACGATGTGCTGCTGCTGTCGTGCTCGGGGACGGGCGCGATGGAGGCTTCGGTCTCGAATCTGACCTCGCCGGGCGACAGGGTGCTGGTGCTGACGGCGGGCAAGTTTGGCGAGCGCTGGGTGGGGCTGGCCAAGGCGTTCGGCTGCGAGGCGGATGTGGTGACGGCGCCCTACGGGCAGACCTTCGACCTGGCGGAGGTGAAGGCGGCGCTGAAGCCGGAGCACAAGGCTGTCTACATGCAGGCCACGGAGACCTCGACGGCGGTGCGCCACGATGTGGAGGCCATGGCGAAGCTGGTCAAGGAGATCGGCAGCCGAGACGCTGCTGGTGGTGGACGGGATCACCGGCCTGGGCACGACGCACTTCGACGTGGACGGCTGGGGCATCGACGTGCTGATCGGCGGCTCGCAGAAGGCGGTGATGATTCCGCCGGGCCTGGCGTATCTGAGCGTGAGCGAGAAGGCGTGGGCGGCGATGGAGACGTCGAAGAATCCGCGCTACTACTTCGACCTGCGCAAGGAGCGCAAGAACGCGGTCAAGGGCGAGAGCGCCTACACGCCGGCGGTGGCGCTGGTGGCCGGGCTGGGCGCGGCGCTCGATTACATTGCCGGGCAGGCGGGCGGCGATCTGGAAAAGGGCCGCATCGCGCTGATCGACAATGCGCAGGTGAATGCGGCGGCGACGCGCGCGGGATTGGTGGCGCTGGGCTTCACGCTGTTTGCGCCGACGGCGCCGGCGGCGGCGGCGACGGCGGTTGCGGTGCCGGAGGGGATGGATTCGGGCGCGGTGGTGAAGGCGCTGAAGGCGCAGTTTGCGCTGGTGACGGCCAACGGGCAGGGCGAGATGCAGGGCAAGATCTTCCGCGTGGCGCATCTGGGCTTCTTCGACTATCTGGACACGATGGCGTTGCTGGGCGCGATGGAGCACATTGCCAAGGACACGCTGGGGCTGCCGGTGGAGTATGGGCAGGCGGTGGCGGCGGCGCAGGAAGTGTATGCGAAGGCAGCTTCAGTCCTAGCTGCTAGCTGCTAGCCGTCGTTGGTTGAGCTGTCAGTCGTTGCATCCGCGATTCACAGAAGCGCGAGATCGGGGGCACCCAGCTAATTGTAGACCTGACTAGCGCTAATCGAGCTAGAAGCTAGAGGCTAGAAGCTAGGAGCTGCTTTTCATGGCTGAACTGAGTTTCGGAGAAAAGCTGCTGATCGCGCGCAAGCAGCTTGATCTCTATCAATACGAGATGGCGGAGCGGCTGGGGGTGCATCCCAACTCGCTGACCAAGTACGAGCGCGGCGAGGGCAAGCCGCACGCGGCGGTGGTGCGGATGTTCGAGCTGCTGTGCGAGCAGCAGGGCATCCGCTTTGACGAGTACGAGAAGCGTCCGCCAAGACGGACAAGGGAGCAGCGATGAAGATCGTTCTGGCGGAGAAGGTTTCTCCGGCAACGCTGGCCGTGTTTGCGGCCGAGCCGGGATGGGAAGTGCTGACGCACGACCAGTTGCCGGATGGATTGCCGGCGGCGCTGGCCGATGCCGACGCGCTGGTGGTGCGCTGCGCGGTGCAGGTGGACGATGCGCTGATGGAGCACGCGCCGAAGCTGCGCGTGATTGGCCGCGCCGGCGTGGGCGTGGACAACATCGACGCCGATGCGGCCACGCGGCGCGGCATTGTGGTGATGAATACGCCGGGCGCGAACGCCGTTGCCGTGGCCGAGCTGACCATCGGCCTGATGCTGGCGCTGGCGCGCAAGCTGCCCGCGGCCAACGCGACGATGCACGCCGGCAAGTGGGAGAAGAAGAATCTGCAGGGCGCGGAGCTGCGCGGCAAGACGCTGGGCATTCTGGGCCTGGGGCGCATCGGGCTGGAAGTGGCGCAAGCGCGCGCGCGGCTTTGGGCATGGAGATCATCGGCAGCGATCCGTTTGTCTCGGCGGCCGTGGCGCGCGAGAACGGCATCAAGCTGGTTACGCTGGAGGAACTGATTCGCGAAGGCCGACTACCTCACGCTGCACGTGGGGCTGACGCCGCAGACGCACGGCGTCATCAACGCCAAAACGCTCGCGACGATGAAGAAGGGCGTGCGCATCATCAACTGCGCGCGCGGCGAGCTGGTTGACGAAGCGGCGCTGGTGGCGGCGCTCAAGAGCGGCCAGGTGGCCGGCGCGGCGCTGGATGTGTTCACCGTCGAGCCGCCCAAGGACTCGCCCTATTTCGGGCTGGACAACGTGATTCTGACGCCGCACATCGCCGGCTCGACGGGCGAGGCGCAGGAGGCGGTGGGCATTCAGATCGCGCAGCAGGTGCGCGAGTATCTCAAGCTCGGCGTGGTGCAGAATGCGGTGAACTGCCTTCGCTGAGCCACGAGGAGTATGTGGAGCTGGCGCCGTACATCGATCTGGCCGGGCCGGCTGGGAGCGTTTCTGGCGCAGGCGGGCAAGGGCGGGCATCGAGGCCATCGCATCTGATCTATGGCGGCGCGCTGGCCGAGGCGCAAGACCGACCTGGTGCGCAACGCGGCCATTGCCGGGCTGCTGCAGGGCTCGGAGAATGTGAACCGCATCAACGCGGCGGCCGTGGCGCAGGAGCGCGGCATTCGCATTCACGAGGAGAAGCAGGAGAGCCATCGCGGCGGCGCGGCGACGGTGCTGACCGTCGTGCTGCACACGGCGCAGGGCGAAAGCCGCGCCAGCGCGACGGTGATTCACGGCGAGCAGCCGCGGCTGCTGGAGTTCGACGGCATCGACATTGAAGCGCCGCTCGAAGGCAATCTGCTGGTCTGCCGCAACCTCGACGTGCCCGGCGTGATCGGCCGGATCGGCACCATTCTGGGCGAGCAGGGCGTGAACATCGCCAACTTTGCGCTGGGCCGCGAGCGCGCGGGCGCAAAGCCGGTGAAGGCGCTGGCCGTGGTGCAGGTGGACGCGCCGGTTTCGGAACAAGGTGCTGGAAGCGCTGAAGACGATCGAGGCGCTGCTCGAAGCCAGGCTGGTTAAGTTGAACAACGGAAAATAAGCACAGCTTCGATCTCTCAGCTCAAAGGCGGGCTCGATGCGGCGAAGAGAGTTTTGCAAACTGGTTGCGGGTGCGGCTGTTGTGAAGTCTCTGCCGGTCGCCGCTCAGAGTGCAGGAAGCAGCGTCGAGCCCGCACCCACAGATTTCTATCAGTACACAGAGGACTACTCCAGGTTTTGCGCGACGGCGGCCGATCAGCGCCGGTTCTATGAACTGCGCGATGGGCATTTTGTCGAAGAGAAGCTCGACGAAAAAAACTGGGCCGTCAGCCCCAATTCGGAATCCGGCCCCAGGATGCCTCCGGCCTTGCCCGTTCCCGGCGGATCCTGGAATGGCGTGCCGATGATTTCGCCAATCTCCGGCCTCGTTGGAGACGGTCCGTATCGACCCACATGGGATTCTCTGCTCGCGTACGAAGCTCCGGAATGGTATCGCGATGCCAAGTTTGGCATCTGGGCGCACTGGAGTCCGCAGTGCGTGCCAGAGGCCGGCGATTGGTACGCGCGCAATATGTATATCCAGGGTTCGGAGCAGTACGATTATCACTTAAAACATTACGGTCATCCGTCTCGCTTTGGCTTTAAGGATCTATGCCCGCAGTGGACGCTGCACAACTGGGAGCCGGACGCGCTGATTGCGCGATACAAGAAGGCCGGAGCCAGGTTTTTTCTGGCACTGGCCAACCATCACGACAACTTTGACACGTGGAATTCAGGTCACAACCCGTGGAATGCGGTGAACGTCGGCCCGCATCGCGACGTGGTAGGGGAGTGGGCGGCAGCGGCGCGCAAGCAAGGGCTGCGCCTGGGCGTGACGGTGCACCAGCCGCGCAACTGGTGGTGGTTTCAAACCGCACACGGCGCAGATGCAACGGGTCCGCTGGCGGGTGTGCCATACGACGGCAGATTAACCGCGGCCGACGGCGAGGGGCAATCGTGGCAGGGATTCGATCCGCAGCAACTCTACGCACCAAAACACCCGCCGATGGCGCTGCCTGACATTTCGTACGTGAAAAATTTCTACGACCGCACGCGCGATCTTGTCGACCAATACGATCCCGATCTGCTCTATCTCGACAACTCCATGCTGCCCCTCGGCTGGGGCGGGATGAACGCCGCTGCATACTTTTATAACCACATTCTCAAAACCAGGGGCGGAAAGATGGAGGGTGTGCTAACTACCAAGCAGGTGCCCGACCGGCTTGCCAAAGCGCTGGTCGCCGACATTGAGCGCGGCGTCACCAGCGGCATTGCGGCCTTCCCATGGCAATCGGAGACTTGTATCGGGGGCTGGCACTACGATCGGAAGCTCTTCGATCAGGCGGGAGAGTACGGCGGCTACCAGAATCCCGGCGACATTATTCACTGGCTCATCGATACGGTGAGCAAGAACGGCACCTTCATCCTCAACATCCCTGGAAGGGCAGATGGCACCATCGATAGCAAAGAGGTCGCAGTGCTTGACCGGATTACGGACTGGATACAGGTAAACGGCGAGGCGATTTATGAAACACGCCCATGGAATGTGTTTGGCGAGGGACCGGCTACGATGAAGAGCCAGCCGTCCGATACCCGAAACGTTAGCCAGCTTGGCGCTGAAGACATCCGTTTTACGCGCAACAAGGCGGGCACAGTTGTGTATGCAATCGTTCTCGGGTGGCCAGAGAAGGAAGTTGTCGTCCGGACGTTGGGCACATCCAGCCCGCAGTTGTCGGCTGGGATCGCCAACGTTGAATTATTAGGGTTCCCGGAGAAGATCAGGTTTGGGCAAAGCGCCTCCGCCCTGCGCATCCAGCTTCCGGCACGGAAACCCTGCGACTACGCAATTGCTCTGAAGGTTTCTCTAGTATGAACAGTTCTTGTCGCGATCGTTTGAACCACAAACATAGAGATGGGGGTCGAGCGCCAAGTGGCTCAGACGCTGACCCCGCAACTCCGCAGTTATGTTCGGCTGTTAGTCGACGCGAATACTTCCTGTGCCGGTTGCAACGCGGACTTCGGGTCCGCCGCCATTCAATTGCACGTGCATGTGATGCTTGTCCGCGGCGGTCTGCATGGTCGGCGCATGGGTGGAGATACTGCCCGATCCGGTGGACGCGTCGAGATCCATGGGCGCATCGCCTGTCGAAAGCTCAATGGATCCAGTTCCACTCTGAAGCTTCCAGGGTGAAGAAGGAGCTCCGGAAGCCTTGATTGTGCCTGAACCCGTTTGGGCCACGAGCGCTCCGTGCACGCCTTTCAAATCGATGTTGCCTGAACCCGCCTGGGCTTTCGCATCGCCCTGGCCTGCGCCGTCGATTGCGATGTTGCCGGAACCGGTCTGAGCCTTGAAGCCGCCGTCGATTCCGCTGGCCGTGATGTTGCCGGAACCGGTGGACAACTTTGCGTCCTGTCCAACGCCGGTGTCGGTGATATTGCCTGAACCGGTTGTGGCATTGAGAGCCGTGTCTGCAGGCGCTTCGATTTCGTAGCTGATGCTGACGTTGTGCAGGTTCTCCTGGCGACCCCCGATGCGGATCGTGTTCCCCTGTTGGTCGATGGGAGGATTGGCGGCAATCTGTTGCGCCTGTGCCGGGTCGCCGTCATGACTCACTTTGACGATGCCGTGGATATGGATCTGGTTGGAGGCGCCGCGCGTGATCGTAATGGATCCCGAGCCGGTGGCAACTGAAAGATCCAGCTTGCCGCTGAACGTCAAGTTGCGGTCGAAGGTGGATTCGGGTGCGTCGGCAATACTCGCGTGAAAGAACAGCGCGTGCCCGAAACCGTTGAGCATGGCCAGCAATTCACCGCCAGGACCATGCGCATTGCGGTCGTCGAAGCTGCTCGGCGATGTGGCCGGCGTCTCATCGATGTGAATAGCCGGCTCATCGATGTGACGGGCGGGAATGTCGATGTGTTTGGCTGGAATATCGATGTGCTTCGCCGGGATGTCGATGTGCTTGGCTGAAATGTCGATGTGCTGAGCCGGAACGTCGACGTGGACAGCGGGCACGTCGAAATGTTGGGCCGGAACGTCAACATGTACGGCGGGCACGTCAACGTGGACGGCGGGAATATCGATGTGTTGCGCGGGCAGATTCACGTGAACCGCAGGCACATTGACGTGGATGGGAGGGACGTCGACGTGCATAGGCGGCGCGGGCGTCGCATTGGAACCGGGCGCCGGCGCTTGCGGCGGAGCCGGCACGACCTCAGGCGCGGCGACCCCTGCGGGCGCAGCTTCTGGACTTGATGGTGGTGTGGCCGGTGTCGGACTCTGGGCGGAGGTGGTTTGTTCCGGCGTCTGCGCTGCGGCCGTTACGCGCACAAATGTGGCGGCGGCAAACAGGACCACGGGGACGAGCAGTGCGGTGACAAGCGTGCGACGGCTTGCGGTGAAGGCCTGGCGGAATGCGCTTTCGTTGAACAGGCGCTCGATGCGATGCGAGAGATTCGATGAACGGGCCATGGCAACTCCAATTTCGGTTAGGTGCGGCGCGGCCGCGAATTCGAGGAGGATCTTGGCATAGGAGGCGCGGCTGGCCGCTTGCTCGAGACCAGAGCGGTCGCTGATGGCCTCAGCCAGATCGGAGAGTTGGCGTTTGAGCCACCATCCCAGGGGGCTGAACCAGACGATGGCGGTGTAAAGGCCGGCAAGGGCCTGCAAATAGAAATCGCCCTGGCGAACGTGGGAGCGCTCGTGCGCGAGAACGATGCGCAGCTTCTCGCTGTCCCACGACCTGAAGTCCGCGGGCAGGATGACAGAAGATCCAATGGTGACGGGTGAGGAGACGGCGGCGCTCGCGCGCAGACGGAGGCCGTGGGCCGCGGCAAGTTCGGCTGAGACCGGCTGAGCGGAGCGCCAGAGAAGGAGAGCGCGCATCAGACCATAAACGAGCCGCACGAGAAACAGGCCGGAGACAGCGAGATAGAGAAGCGCGATTGCTGCGAAGACAGAGAAAGTTGGAAGCGCGGGCGCTTGAGGAGGGGGTGCTTCCGGAACGGAGGGAACGCTGTGTTCGCCGGGCACTGCTTCCGGGGCAACGGAGCGATGCGCGCGAGATTTTGTGGGCGTTGCGGATCTCGCGGAGTGTTGCGGCGTGGGCGGTTCTGGGGTCTGCGAAGGTGCGGTCTCTTCGGAACCAGATGCTGAAGTTGCCGGCGCGGTGCGATGCATGAAGGCCGGCAGGACCAGCGTGGCTCGAGGCAAGCGCGATGCGATGGGCAAAAGCAGCGGCATTAAAAAGGCCGTGGCGAGCACCAGCGTCCACGCACACTTGAGGGCGAGCACGTTGCGGACACGGAAGAGGCGCAGGATTGCCCAGACGCCGATGGCGAGGGCCAGAGAGCGCAGGGCGGCCTGGGGCAATGCCGAGATGATTTGGGAAAAGATGAAGTGGGCGGAGATCATCGGGCGAGAGGTCGTCAGGCTAGAGAACATGTGGCCTTGGATCGCGGGGCCATAGAAGCCGGGATCGGGGATCATGGGGGCGACGGTCATTTGCGGGCCTCCTTTGCTTTGCTGTGGGCGGCGTGGCCGGAGCGGCCTTCGTGTTGCCGCGCTTCGGAGATACGCGCTGCGAGGCGCCGCAGTTCCGCGCGATCGAGGACTTTGGAGTCAACCATGCCAACCAGCAGTTCTTCGACAGAGCCCTCGCAGAACCAGTCAACGATGCGTTTGACGGCGCGGCCGGCAACAAGCTGGCGCGATTCTGCCGGGCGATACAGGAAGGTGCGATTCTCAACGGAGTGCGCGAGGTAGCCTTTCTCTTCAAGGCGGCGCAGCACCGTGCGTACGGTCGAATCCTTGAGAGGGCGATCGAGCTCTTCGCGCGTCTCCTCCGCGGTGACTGCGCCGAGGCGCCACACGATCGAGAGGATGTCCCTCTCCAGCTCTCCCAGTTCCGCGGGGTCATGTTCGGATTGAGTGTTACTTGCCATAATGTTACGTACTGTAACACATAAAGCGATCCGCCTGTCAAGAGGGAATTTTGAGGGTTGATGAAATATGAGGCGGGCCGGGTTCCGGGCAGAATGAATTCGCAGGATCGGTGGCGTGGGTTGCGGATTGTTCCTGGGCGGCGCGAAAATGGGTGCGAGTATTGGAGGTACCCATGAAAAAGGCTGCCCACGCGGAATCCGCATCGGCATTCCCCGCGTCTGCATTTATCGACGCGAAGATTAACAAATTCGCCGACTGGCGCGGCAAGACGCTCGCCAAGGTGCGCGAACTCATCCTCCAGGCCGACCCCGAGATTGTGGAAGAGCGGAAATGGGCCAAGGCGAGCTCGCCGGGAATCCCCGTCTGGTCTCACGGCGGCATTGTTTGCACGGGAGAAACTTACAAGAGCGCCGTCAAGTTGACATTTGCCAGGGGCGCTGCGTTGCCGGACCCGGCAGGCCTGTTCAACTCCTCGCTCGAGGGAAATGTGCGGCGCGCCATCGACATCCACGAAGGCGAGAAGATCAATGAGGCGGCATTGAAGAATCTGATCGGCGCGGCGGTGGCGCTGAATCTCAAAGCCAAGAGTAAGACAAAGGCGAAGTGAGCCGCCAGCCGTAGAAATGCTTGTTTCAGCCAGCCGGGAATCAGATAAGATGCGCCTATTGGAGATTCCCATGCGGAAAAACGATTTCAAGCTCATCGCGTTTGTCTTTCTTGTGCAGCTTTGCCTGCCCGGCGCAGCACGTCAGGTGCGGGCGCAAGCTGAGAAGGCTGCATATCCGGCGATGGCTCCATTGGATGCGTATCTGATTGCCGATCAGAATGCGGAGATCGCATTGGCCCGCAGTGCTGCTCCGGCATCGATCGGGAAGGAAGCCGAAGTGATGGTGCTTGGGAAGAGCGGCTTCACGACCGCAGTCAAAGGCACGAACGGCTTTCTCTGCCTGGTGGAGCGATCGTGGGCCAATGCAACCGACGATCCGGAGTTCTGGAATCCCAAACTTCGCGCGCCCATTTGCTTTAATGCGGCGGCCGCAAGCAGCTTTGTGCAGATCTTTCTGATGAAGACGAGACTTGTGCTCGAAGGAAAATCGAGGACGGAAATCCTGGCGGCGACTACTGCGGCGCTGGATAAGGGCGAACTGCCCGCGCTGGAGAGGGGCGCGATGTGCTACATGATGTCGAAGCAGCAGTACCTGAACGACAGCGTCAAGAGCTGGCACCCGCACGTGATGGTTTTTGATCCGGGGGACGCGGCAAAGAGTTGGGGGGCCGACAAGGACGATTCGCCGATTTTTTACTCGAATGACCCTCAGGAGCGGGTGACCGTCTTCATGTTCTGGGTTGACAAATGGTCCGATGGGTCGCCGGCCCCGACGATGGCACATTAACTCGCTGCGCCCACACTTCGGCTTAACGACGTCGCTACTTCGTGGGGTCGGTGACGCGGCCCATGAAGAGGATGGCTCCGCTGGCATTATCCCGGATGAGAAACAGGAAGGGATGGTCGGCGGTGAAGTAAATTGGCGGCGGCGGAGGGGTCCTCTGTGGCATGGCCATGGCCATTTGCATCACGACTGCCGTGGCCGCGGCGGCCTCGGTGCCGTTCTCATCTACATCGATATAGGCTTTGTGAATGGCAGCGGAGATGACGAGGCTTTTATCGCCCGTCATTCCGGAAAAGTCTGCGGTGTTGGAGTCGAAGGCGGTTTTCATTCCCAGGCTTTCGAGCGTGGAGCTCAGCTCGAACTGCTGGGTGATTTTGAAACGCGGCAGGTAGACGATCACCTCGTGCTGGTAGTTGAGCGACGTCATCCACTTTGCGAGATTCGACGCTGAGAGCGAGCGCTCCAAAGCGGGCAAGCCGTCGACGTTGTCGGGGAGCAGGATCAACATCGATATTTCGCCCTTCTCATACGGCATCTCGAGCGCCTGGAAGGATGGGCCTTTCAGATAGTAGTAGGCTCCCGAGTTGTACATCGTAGGGGCTTGAATGGTTTTGCTTGCGGAGAGATGAAAATCCTTGTTCTCGGTTGCGTTCTTGCCGAACTGGTCGGCCCACGCGCCCTTGAAATAGATGGCGTTGGTGAGAATCAGGCGGGAGAGCGGCGTGACGGTGCCGGGGCCTAGCAGGTTTTGAATTTTGTCGTTGGTCTGTTTTTCAACCCATTGGTTGATTGTGGCGCGCACGCTGTCGGGAGCGGATTTGAAGTCGACGGGATGAAACCCAGCGCCGTAATTGGCTTCGACCAGTTTGAGGTAGGCGGGGAGGAAATTTTCATCCTTCTCGGCCCAAAGCGCGTCGGCGACACTAAGAGCGTATCCCGGGTGCTGCGCATTCATCCCGGCAAGCAATGCGCCGATGGCGGGGTGGAGACGCTCAGGGGGCAGTGTGAAGTGAAAGACGTGCGCCATCTCGGTGGCCGTCTGGCCATGGGCACCGGCGTAGGCCATGCCAAATGCCGTGGAGATGCTTTCCGGCGAGAAGAAGAGATTGCCGGGTTGCGCGCTGAGCCGGCCGTAGAGATCGACGGCGAAAGCATTACTGTCTTTGACGGCTTGGGCCTGATCGGCAGGAGGGGCAGTGGGCGGCGTAGCGGCGAAAGCACCCTGAACGGAGAACAGCGAAAGAAGAATCGAAAGCAGCGGCTTCATACATGCCTCCTGTATTGGGCTGGCGAAAGGCGCCAGCTGACCGTAGAACGCAAGGTGCGACCTTTCTTGCATGGAAAAACGTGGCCGATCGATGACCGGATTTCGGAGCCGGATTCGGCGACGGGTTTGCAGTTAACCCATCAGACTCTTGTGGCCCAGCCAGCCGCGGAGATAGGACGCCTGGCCTAGATGGTAAGTTTCGTGGATGGCCATGAAGCTGACGATGCCGCTGATCTTGCCGTCGAGGCTGGGCGGGCCCGCAGTGGCGGGCTGGGCCAACAAATCCTCCGAGACATTTTCAAGCGCCGAGGCGAGCGCGTGGCCGGATTCGCTCCAGCTGCTGAGCAGCGATTCGGGCGACGGGTAGGCGGAGTCTTCCAGGAGCTTTTTGCCGCGCCCAAAGATTTCAAGCGCCGGTTGCGGCCACTCGACGCCGATGAAATGGAGGACCGGGCCACGACAATAGGCCATGTGGCCTACGATCCAAGCCATGTGATTCAGCTTCCCATCCGGGCGCTTGAGCCATTCTTCGGGTGAGAGGTCGCTGACCGCCTCCTTGAGCGACTTCGAGTTGAAGCGGTAGTTTTCTGCGGCCGTTGCAATGACTGCGGGAACGGGCATGGAACCTTCCTTTGCGGCTGGATTCGCGCTGTGAGTGCGCGGGTAGGTGCATACCGAATACCTGATCGAGGCCAGCGCGGTCAAGCGACGCGAGTTGGCGCGGAAAACGGAAAAGGCGTCCCGAAGGACGCCTTTCTTTGAAAAGACGGTGAATTTCTAAGCGCGGCTCATGTAGGCGCCTTCGCTGGTGTCGACGCGAATTTTCTCTCCCTCGTTGATGAAGGATGGAACCTGGACCACAAGGCCGGTTTCGGTCTTTGCGGGTTTGGTGACGCTGGAGGCCGTTGCCGACTTCAATCCCGGCTCGGTCTCGATGACTTCGAGGTCGACGGTTTGCGGCAGCTCAATTCCCACCGGATTGCCATCGAAATAGCTCACGTGAATCTGCAAGTTCGGCGTGAGGTATTCCACGGTGTCGCCAAGGGTTGCGCTCTTGAGCACAGTCTGCTCGAAGTCCTGCGGGTTCATGAAATAGTAATCGTCGCCGTCGGCATAGAGGAACTCCATGAGGATTTCGTCGACGACGACTTTCTCGATGGCGTCGGCGGAGCGGAAACGGTGCTCGAACATGGCGCCGGATTTGAGGTTGCGCAGCTTGGCCTGGATGAAGGCGCGAAGGTTGCCGGGGGTGCGGTGCTCGACCTTGAAGACCGTGTGCAGCTGGTCGTTGTGCTTGATGATCATGCCCGGACGAAGTTGAGTGGCGGGAATCGCCATAGATAGTACAGCTCCTTGCTGAATTTGCGCGCCGCGCGCAACGAATTATGCCATTTGGCCTTCATACAATTGTAGACCAGCGGGTGTGAAGGCAGGGAACGAGCCAGCCCAGCGAGCAAAGACCGCTCGCCGGGGACCCTGACAGGGAGCAAGAGAGCGAGGGAGCAAGGGAAACAGGACTCTAACAGGCGCGATATAGAATATCGATACGCCTGCGAAAGACCGCAAGGGAGGAAATTTCAACGCATGGGCAAGCCAGTTTCTATCTGTGTTATCGGATCCGGTTACGTGGGATTAGTGGCGGCTGCATGTTTTGCCGAGATCGGGCACAGCGTGGTCTGCGTGGACAACGATGAAGCCAAGGTGAAACAGCTGCGCGAAGGCGGCGTGCCCATTTTCGAGGAGCACCTGCCGGAGTTGCTGGCCAAGCACCGCGGCCGCTCCGTAGTTTTTACTTCGGACCTGGGCGAGGCGGTGGAAAAGAGCGAAGCGGTGTTTATCGCCGTGGGTACGCCGCAGGGCGACAGCGGCGGCGCAGCGGATTTGTCGTACGTTGAAGCTGTGGTGGCAGAGATTGCGCGCAGCATTTCCAGTTACAAAGTGATTGTGGAGAAGAGCACGGTTCCGGTGTATACCAACGACTGGATTCGGCGCGTATTACACCGCCATGGCATTGAGCCGGAGAGCTTCGATGTGGTGTCGAACCCCGAATTTCTGCGCGAAGGCACGGCGGTCAAAGATTTTCTGCATCCCGACCGCATCGTGGTGGGCGCCAACAATGAGCGATCGGCGCAGGTGCTCAAGCGCATCTACGAGCCGCTGACGGACGGCAGCTATTACGGCCAGCCGGGTGCGCTTCCAGGAACGTGCAGCGCCGCAAACCCGGCGCGGCTGGTTGTGACTTCAACGCAGAGCGCGGAGATCATCAAACACGCGTCCAATGCATTTCTTGCAATGAAGATCTCGTTCATTAACGCGGTCGCGAATCTGGCCGAAGCGGTGGATGCGGATATCGAAGATATTTCCGCAGGCATCGGGCTCGACAGCCGCATCGGTCTCAAGTTTCTGCATGCAGGTCTGGGGTATGGCGGCTCCTGTTTCCCGAAGGATGTGGCGGCATTCCACTGGGTGGCGCAGGAACGCGGCGTGGATTTTCAACTACTCGAAGAAGTGCGCAAGATCAACGAAACTCAGAAGAAAGTTTTTTTCAACAAGGTGCGGTCCGCGCTGTGGACGTTGCGCGGCAAGCGGCTGGCCGCATTGGGCCTGGCCTTTAAAGGCGAGACCGACGACATCCGGCAGTCGCCGGCCGTGAGCATGATTGAAATGCTGCTTCAGGCTGGCGCGATGGTGACGGCCTACGATCCCGCGGCGATGGAACGCGCCGAGGAAGTGCTGCCTCCGGCGGAGAATATGCGCTATGCGAGCGATCTGTACAGCGCGGCGAAGGATGCCGATGCGGTGCTGATTCTGACCGACTGGAAGGAGTTTGCCACGATGGACCTGGCGCGACTGAACCGGGCCATGCACTTCCCGATCGTGATCGACGGCAGAAATCTGTACAAGCCGCAAGAGATGCAGAGCCACGGATTTACTTATGTGAGCGTGGGCAGGCCGACCGCATATCATGCGCAGGAAGGAAAGCCGCGTAAGAACAGGGAGTAGGGAACGCAGAGGCAGGGACAAAGGGAACAAGGGAACAAGGGGACGAGGGAACGCAAAGGCAGGGAACGTGGGAACGAGATGAATTGGACCCGAGGGAACGGACTCATTTATCGCGAGCGTGCCGGAACTGTGAACTAACCAGGGTCCACTGCTCGCTGACCGCTGACCACCGACCACTGACCACCGAGAGATCCGAACTAACCATTAACAACTCATCGCTGTTTTTTGGAGCGCGACAATTTGAGCATGCACGTTCTCGTTACCGGCGCTGCCGGGTTTCTTGGTTCTCACCTTAGCGACCGTTTGTTGAGCGACGGACACACCGTTCTTGGCGTGGACAATCTGTCGACGGGAGATCTCGGAAACCTTACCCATCTCGCCGATCATCCGCGCTTTCGTTTTGAGGAGCGGGACATCTGCACGCGATTCGATCCGGGCGCGGTGGATTGCGTTTTTAATCTGGCGTCTCCGGCCAGCCCGCCGGAGTATCTGCGGCTGGGCATCGAGACGCTGCGCGTCGGTTCCGCAGGCGTGGAGCATACGCTCGAAATCGCCGCGCGTTACAACGCGGCCTATCTGCACGCCTCGACTTCAGAGTGCTACGGCGATCCGCTGGAACATCCGCAAAGCGAGAGCTATTGGGGAAACGTGAACCCGGTGGGTCCGCGTTCGGTGTACGACGAGGCCAAGCGATTTGCCGAAGCGATTGGTAATGGCCTACCACCGTTCTCGCGGAGTGAATACGCACCTGGTGCGGATCTTCAACACCTATGGCCCACGTTTGCATCCGGGCGACGGCCGGGTGATTTCGAACTTCATGATGCAGGCGCTGCGCGGCGAGCCGCTGACCATCTACGGCGACGGCAAGCAGACACGCAGTTTCTGTTATGTCGACGACCTGATCGAGGGAATCGTGCGACTGGCGAAGAGCGAAGAGCACTTCCCGGTCAATATTGGAAACCCCGTGGAGTTCACGATTCTGGAGTGCGCGCAAACCATTTTGGAGGTCACGGTATCGCAGAGCAAACTGTGCTTTGTCGATTTGCCGGTGGACGATCCGATGCGCCGCCGCCCCGATATTACCAAGGCGCGCACGTTGCTGGGATGGGAGCCGCGGGTCGCGCTCAGGGAAGGGCTGGAGAAATCGCTGGATTATTTTCGAAGTAAACTCGCTCAATAGACGATAGTCAATCGGCCCCAGCGGCTTGCGGCGAGAGCCGATATCGCCGCGAAAGACATCCCTCCGTGGCTAAAGCCGGCAATCATTTTTGCGTGGTTTGCGGCACGACTCAAGTCGTGCCCTTTCGAGAACCGCATTTCTGCGAACCGGTTCCAGGGCTTTTCTAGTTTGCCTTGTAGCGGGTCTTGCAGTTAGGGCACTCTGCGACGTGCATGACTCCGCTTACAGGAATTACCGGGATAAAAATGAAAAGCGTGATAAAGCGCATGCCCTTCTTCTTCAAGAATTGAGCGACAGTTCCACACTTGCCGCAGCGCATCATTTCGGAAGTTAGTTCGGAGCCCCAGAAAAAAAGCCTGATGCCAATGATGAGCATGGAGTAGAGGACCCCCTGTGCGGGATGAGGAACTGCGCTGGCTTGGATCTGTGCAGAAGTAGAGTAGCACTCGCCGACGCCAGTGTTGTGCCCTATGTCAATTTCTGGATCGATGTGCCCGGGTACTTGCTTTCCCATCCATTTCGCAGAAAGCGCGAAATGGATGGGGCACGGAAACGATGGGTATAGCTATTGTGTGATTGCCCTAACGCGGGGGATCGTAGGGCTCGGCGCGCAACAGGTTCGACAGGATATTGCGCTCGTACGGCGAGAAAGTGTTCTGGTAACGCGCGGAGTTGAGCACAGTGTCGCGCTGATCGAGGGGCACGGAACTCAGATCGCGGAAGGCCTGCTTCACCATCTCCTGGCGACCGGGCGGCAGCGCCTGATAACTGCGGCCGGCCTGTCGCACCTGCATCTGCTCCTGCGGTGACATGCGCTCCAGCATCTCGCTGCGCGCCAGGCGGCGATCGCGTTGCTGTTCCGGCATCTGGTTCAGCTGGTGCAACTGCTGGACGAGCCGCTGCTGGGTCGCCGGAGGCAAGCGGTTGAAGCTGGGATCGCTACGCAGCAACTGCTCCTGCTGATTGGCGGGAAGGCTCCGGTGCTGATTGAGCCAGTCGCCGAGATGTCCCGGAGGAGCGGCGCCGGGATACACATTTCCGGGACGCATAGCCGGAGCCTGCACGCCATACTGGCCATTTGGTCCGTACCCGGGCGCGGGACGCTGGCCGCTGTTATATTGCGGATTCTGCTGATAGGGCCGCTGCTGATTCTGGTACTGCGGCTGCTGATTCTGATACGGCCGCTGTTGATTCGGGTACTGCCGTTTCTGGTTGGGGTTGACGCGCGGCGGATTCTGGACCCGGCGGCGAGGGGCCTGCTGCATCCCCGCGCGCGGACGATTTTGAGCAAACCCCATCCGCATGGCAGGACCGGAGCGGAACCCAGCGCGACGCTGAGCGTGCAGGCCAAGGGCGGGCAGGCAGAGAAGCAGGACCGCGGCGGTGGGCAGACAGAAACGCAGGACCGCGCCGGCGGTAGAGGCCGCCCGACGCATTCTTTCCGCGTTCCAGGTCCAGTTCACTAGTCGTTCTCCCTGTTGGTTGCCAACATCTCAAAAAAATCAGTCTCCGCTCGGGTTGCTGGAGAGAGCTTCCATCTGGTCCAGCACTTGAGCATTGCTATCGAGTACTTGCAGATCGTGCACGGTGGCGGCAAGTGGGGTGGCCTGCACAGGCTGCATCCAGTCGGTCACGCCAAGATAAGTGCCGCCGCCCACGAGCAGCACGACGGTCAACGCCATCGCGGCCAGAGGACGCACGTGCAAGCCAGGGCCATACGCGATGCTGGCGCGGATGCGCGCGACGCCGCGGGCCAGCCAACCGGCCGGCGCAGCCTGGCGCTCTTCGCGCATCCTGGCGCCAAGCCGCGTGAGAAAGTAAGTGCTCGGTTCGGGAGCTTCCCAGGTATCCAGCAGCTGCATGGTGGCCTGCAATTTCGCAAGCTCAGCCTGGCAGTCGGTACACTCGGCAACATGCACTTGAACCTTGGCAGGCACAGCATGCGGATCGAGCAGCAGATCAGCCAGCTTCTCGTCCACCATTTTGCAATTCGTGTTTGTGTTTTTCATGGCTTGCTACCCCACTCTCTGCCGGTTGGTTCCGGCTTCTTTCCGTCTTGGCCTTCCCTCAAACAAATTCCTTCAACTTTTCCCGCAGCGTCTGGTAGGCGCGGAAGAGGAGCGACTTGGTCGCTGACTCGCTCAGCTTGAGCACCTCGCCGATCTGCCGGTAATCCATTCCCTGGTACTTGTGCATCAGCACTGCCATGCGCTGCCGCTCCGGCAACGCCATCACGTGCAGGCGAATCGCGGCCATGCGCTCATCGCGTCAACAGCCGCTCTTCCGCCGAAGGCTCGTCGTCGGCCAGATCCGGAGTCGTACCGGTCTCCGGGTCAGGCTGGTCCAGGTACACGGTTTGCGCCGTGCGCTCGTTCTTGGTGTCGCGCGCGTAGTTCACCGCCAGGTTGGTGGCGATGCGGTAGAGCCAGGTGGTAAACCTGGCCTCGGCGCGGTAGCTTCCCCTGGCACGATAGACGCGTAAAAACACTTCCTGGGCTAACTCTTCGGCAATCGCCTGGTTGTTCACCATCCGGAAGAGGAAATGAATCATCGGCCGGTGGAATTTCTGCGCCAGGTAAGTAAAGCTGGCCTCGTCCCCCTCGGCCACGCGGAGCATAATGGCCGCGTCGCTGGTGGGGTCCAGTCCCTCCCGAACGCCCATGTTCGGGTCAGGAGCCGTGCCCGGCAAACGAGCCGAGCCAGCATCCAAGGCGGGACCGTTAAGGACCATGGTTGCCATATCTTCTGGAACCCCATCTTCGCCAGAAGGTTGCGCTTCGTAACCAGTTTCGTCGCCGGAACTTCCGCTTTTCTGGGCCTCCGTACGGGGGCTTGGGGTCTCGCTCCGGGCGGGTGCGGTGATGTGGCTCTTTCGGCCCGAAACCGAGGGGGGTAATGCGGAGCCCGCCAGGCCGGGAACAGGGCCAATTACGGCCTGCCCGACGAAAGGCAGCTGACTTTCCCGGCGGATTGAACGCACTCTCCCGAACATACCTGGTTTCCCGTCCGGCGCCCCGAGCCCAGCCGCGTTGCGCAAAGGGCAAACCGCGCCCGAAAGGGCCCTCGGATTTGGACGTAAATCCCTGCTGGTGCTACTCTACCCTACGGGAAGCCTTCTGCGGCGACCTTCCTGTGGCGGCGGTTCCAAAGTGGTTTCCGGGGCTGGTCGCTGGGGAGGAAAGTCCGGCAGGTCACGCCTCTCGGGGGACCGGGAATTTTCCTGTTTCGGGACGGCGATCGAAGCCCCTCCAAAGCCCATTCCGGGCGGTTAGCTCAGTTGGTTAGAGCGCCTGCTTCACACGCAGGAGGTCGCAGGTTCGAGTCCTGCACCGCCCACCAGCCTTCGCCTGCTGCGCAGGCTTCGGCTCGGCAAGCCATTTGCACGGCGAAGGCTGTCGCGCCTAGCTTTAGCGGAGGCGGACTTGCCTCAGGCGCACCAATTCATCCTGCCCTTGGACACTGATCATCTCCCGATCGGTATAATCGGCCTTCCGATGAAAGCGGTTTTCAATTATTGCGGTGTCGCCGTGGTTGCGCTTAGCGCGGTTGCAGGCTGTCATCGCGGCCAGATTGCGTTCACGGATCACCCGCGCAGCTTTTCGGGAGTGGCGAGCAGGGACGCGACTTTCTATTCAACGGCTCTCGGGCGCAACATGCAGTATCGCGTGTATCTGCCAAACGACGTGGCCGCAGGCACACGATTGCCCGCCGTGTACCTGCTGCACGGGTGCGGCACGAGCTTCAGGGACTGGTCGAATTACTCGGATGTCGGCGCCTACGCGACCGAGGGCCTGGTGCTGGTAATGGTGGATGGCGCCTGCTCGTATTACATGAACGCCGCCCTCGATGCCAAAGACAAGTACGAGGACTACTTCGTTCACGATTTGATTAACGACGCAGAGTCGCGCTTTGCGATCCTCCCTGGGAGGGAGAATCGTGCCGTGGTGGGCGTTTCCATGGGCGCATTCGCCGCTGTGAAGCTAGCCCTCACGCGTCCGGACCTGTTTGCCTTTGTCGGTGCAATCAGTCCCGCTGTCGATGTTCCGAGCCGTAATTTCAGTTGGAGAAGGTGGTCGCAGAGTATGCGCTTTCGCGCCATCTTCGGGCCTGTGGGCAGCGATACGCGTGTTCGCAGCGACCCATTCGTCCTGGTCAAAACGGCCGACACTGCCAAGACGCCGTATCTCTACATCACTGCAGGAGACCAGGAGGCGCTTCTGGCTCCGATTCGCCGCTTCGTCGCACTTCTGAAGCAGCGCGACTACGCCTACGAGTTCCATAGCAAGCCGGGTGGCCATGACTGGACGGAATGGGACAGCCAGATACCCGGATGCTTTGAGAGCCTGCTCGCGCATGTTCCGCATGGGCGAGCGGCCCAGGCCTCGGGACAATAATGTCTTGAAATACTGACCCCTAATCCCCGAGGCAAGTTCCTAACCGGCGGGCTACCTGGATCCATGGATGGTCGCGTGGAACCGACTTGCGTTTGCCGGCGACCTGATCGAGGGGGACCGGCACCGCGTTTTCGCCGCGGGCCGCTACCATTACGCCAAACTGTTCTTTAGCGATCAAATCGGCGCAGGCTGTGCCGAGGCGCGTAGCCAGGATGCGATCGGCCGCGCTCGGTGTGCCGCCGCGCTGTACGTGGCCGAGAATCGTCACGCGCGATTCGAGGTGCGTGAGCCCTTCGAGCTGGTGGGTGAGGCGCAAGGTGTTGTCCTGATGCCGCACTTCAAGGGCGGCAATGGCATGCTTGGCCTCGATCTTGTCGTTCAGGCTCTTGGCGCGTTCCAGTTTCTTCTCGGCGCTATCGAAGACGCGCGCGTCGTCGCGGCTCATCGCGCCCTCGGCCACGGCGACAATGCTGAAGTTGCTACCGCGCTTGCTGCGTTGGCCGATGGCTTCAGCGATCTTCTCGACATCGTAGGGAATTTCGGGAATGAGGACCACGTCGGCGCCGCCGGCGAGTCCGGCGCCGAGAGTAAGCCAGCCGGCGCGATGGCCCATGATTTCGACCACGATAATGCGGTGGTGGCTATGCGCGGTGCTGTGCAGGCGATCGATGGCCTCCGTGGCAATGTCGAGGGCGGTGGCGTAGCCGAAGGTCGCGTCGGTCATGGCCACGTCGTTATCAATGGTTTTGGGCAGCGTGATCACGTTGATGCCGGCTTTGTGCAGGCGCAGCGCGCTCTTCTGCGTGCCGCCCCCGCCGAGGCAAACCACGCAATCGATTCCCCACTTCTTGAGATTGTCTTTGATTGACGCCGGTCATGTCCTTGGTGCGGCCGTCGATCTCCATGCGGTGCGGCTTGTCGCGGCTGGTGCCGAGAATGGTGCCGCCAAAGGTGAGGATGCCGGAGAGAGCGGTGCGATCCAGATTGATCCGACGGTTCTCGACCAAACCGCGAAATCCGTCGCGAAAACCCACGATCTCCATGCCGTAGGTGCCGAGCGCGGCCTTGCCCACGCCGCGGATGGCTGCGTTCAGGCCGGGGCTGTCGCCGCCGGCGGTTAGAATCCCGATGCGCTTGATCTTGGTGGCCATGAACAACAAATAACAGACGAGAGCGGTTTCGGAAATACTATGTCCGGATAAAGTGATACTCAGGGTCGTCGCTCCTTGGGGTCGCGACGACTTGGCTGGCTCGAATGCGGACACTCCATTTCCGAAACCGCTGTGGGCGGCGTCTTTGTCGAGCGGGGAACGTGGATATTCCGGCTCTGAATTCTCGCAGAAGGGAGCCTGCGGGCAGGACTCCTGCATTCGGTGCAACCCGGATCGGGCGCCGGTATCCTAGCGAGCTGCAATCACGAATTTCTCGCTGCTTCGTCTTTAAATAGGTATTGATCGTCTCTAAATCGGGGTTGGATTGGGTGAAAGTGTCATGCAAGACCGCTCCCGAACGAATGGAGGGGATATGAACGTCGTACCTTATTCTCATCGCCATTTTCTTTTTTCTCATCGTTCCATCTTGTTTCCGCTTCTGCTGGTTTTCTTTTTGTGGCTTACCGGGTGTATGGGCGGAACTGGTGGTTCCGGCGGCCTGGCGGACAAGTCGAACGCGTATGTATCGGTCAGCGCTTCTACGGTCAGCGTGACGCAGGGTCAGGCAGTGACTCTCGAGGCTTACGTGGGTCCGACGCTGGCCACCGGAACAGTGACTTTCTATAACGGATCGACTGCGATCGGGACGGCCCAGATCAGTGACGCGGGCGGGTTTGCGACTGTCGGCATCGCTCTGCTGGAGACGTCGTTTAATTCCATTGGTGCGCAGAGTATCACCGTGCATTACAGCGGGAACGATTTCTATCTGGCAGGTACGTCCGCGCCCATGACGATCGGCGTGTACAACGAAAATTTGACGTCCACTTCGGTGAGTCTGCAGGCCTCGACCACGACGCCGCAATACCTGACCAACGTGACGTTCACGGCTACGGTTTCTCCTGCGGCGGCTACGGGTACGGTCACCTTTTATAACGGGTCGAACAATATGGGCAGCGCTGCTGTCGGCGGAGGGGCTGCCGTTTTGACGACGCAGTTTGCGGCGGGAGGCACGGATACAGCACGCGCCGTTTATTCCGGCGACTATAACTATCTTTCCAGCACGTCGAATTCGCTGACCATGAACGTCAGCGGTCCGCTGGTGACATCGACAAGTCTCGAGGCCTCAAGCAGCTCCGTCGCGATCGGCGGCAGCGTGACTTTGACCGCGAACCTCACCCCGGCTACGGTCACGGGCACGGTCACGTTTTATAACGGATCGGCTGCGATCGGCACGGCCAATGTGAACGCGGGCGCGGCCACGCTGAATACGACTTTTGCGACTGCGGGCAGTACCGCGCTGAAGGCGGTGTTTGGCGGAAACTCTTCGTGGGAAACCAGCACGTCGAATCAGGTTTCTCTTTTTGTAACCGGTGACACGGCCTCGACGGTTGGGCTACAGGTCTCGCCTTCGTCGCTGATCATTGGTTACTCTGCGAACCTGGTGGCCACCGTTTCGCCGGCCGCGGCAACCGGCACAGTGGACTTTTACGACGGAACCCAGGAGATCGGCATGTGCACGGTGGCCGCGGGCACGTGCACGTTCGTGAATACCTTTATGAGTGCGGGCTCGCAGAGTCTCACGGCCGTTTATAGCGGAGATACGACGTATGTTTCGAACACCAGCAGCGCTGTTCCATTGCAGGTGAGCAATCCGGGACCGACGCCGACCGCGACAAACCTGACGCTGAGTGAATACTCGGGCTACGATGGGGATTTTGTCACGCTGACGGCGACTGTCAATCCTTCGGCGGCAACCGGGCAGGTCGACTTTTACGATAACGGCAGCCTGGTGGGGCACGCGGCGGTTTCGTCGGGCAAGGCGGCGTATTCGCAGGCCTTCTATGAGGACGGCGAAAACAGCATCACCGCGGTTTACGAAGGCGACACGACGTACTCTTCGAGTACGTCCAGCGCGCAGATTCTCGAACTCAGCGATCCGGACGACTAAACCGGAACCGGAGATGCTGTACCCAACGATGACGCTCCCACCCTAGCGACAGAAAAAAGTCGCAAGGATGGGGCACGGACGCTTTTTGGGGGGGCGGCAATCGTGGCTCCCGCTCGAGACGGCGACCGGTGCGGCGCGTCAAGATCAAATGCGGTAGTCGGGGTCAAATGCGGTAGTCGGGCTCGCTGGTCGCTTCGGCGGTGAGCAACTGTGCCGCGGCGAGGACTTTGATTCCCCGCAGATCCATTTTGCCTGTGCCGAGTACCGGGATGGCATCGACGTGGACGAACTGGCTCGGTTTTGGCTTCCACAAGGCGGGCAGATTGCACTGAGCGAATTTTTCGAGCACTGGCGCAAGTTTGGATTCGGGCAGCGTGTGGATGACGACGAGCTGCTCGCCCTTCTTATCGTCGGGCACCGCAGTGACTGCGAAGACCTGCTCGGTGGAGTCGCCCAGCTCGTTCAACTTTTCTTCAATGAGAATGTGCGGCACCATCTCACCGCCAATCTTGCTGAAGCGCGAGAGGCGATCGGTGATGGTGAGGAAGCCGTCCTCATCCATCATGGCGATGTCGCCCGTGGTGTACCAGCCATCATGCAGAACTTCGGCCGTCTTCTCCGGCTTGCCGAGATAGCCGCGCATTACATTCGGGCCTTTCACGAGCAGCATGCCTGAGGTTCCCGGCGGGACGGGCTGGCCGGTATCGATGTCGAGGATCTTGACACTGACGGCGGGGAGCGGATGGCCGATTTTGCCGCGCTTGGCGGCGACCTGGCGGAATCCCGGCGCGCGAAAATCTTTTCCGTTGACCGCGACGATCGGCGAGCACTCCGTGCAGCCGTAGCCTTCGAGAGGTCGAATGCCGAACTGGTCTTCAAAGGCGAGGGCGACGCGCTCCTGCAGCTTCTCCGCGCCGACCAGCACGTACTGCAAAGAGCCGAAGCTCTCCGGCTTGCAGCGGCGCATGTAGGCTTGCAGAAAAGTGGGCGTAGCGACGAGGAGTGTGACTCTGTACTTCTCAATGAGCGCGCCGACGGTCTGCGCGTCGAGAGGATTGACGTGGAAGACGACGCCGACGCCTTGCACCGCGGGCAGCCAGAGTCCAGCCATGAAACCGAAGGAGTGAAAGAAAGGCAGGATGCCGAGAATCTTGTCGCGGAAATCGAGCATGAACACCTGGGTAATCTGGCTGATGTTCGACATGATGTTGAAGTGCGTGAGCATGACGCCCTTGGGATCGCCGGTGCTGCCGCTGGAAAAAATCACCGTGGCGAGTTGGTCCATTTGTGCGGCGCGGCCACTGCCGGTTGCGAATTCTGACTGGAGCTTTACGCGATTAGCACCGAGCGCGCGTTTGAGAAGACCGACGGGCGTGAGCCAGGCCAACGCCAGCGCGGCCAGCTTCTCGCTGAGTCGCGGGGCGGTGAGGGCGTCTTCGAGCAGCAGGGTGCGGCCCGGGATGATCATGTTGGGGAAACGATCGAGAAACGCCTTCGACGTGATGACGACGTCGATGCCGCACTGTTGCGCGCTGCTCGAAATGATTTCGTTGGAGGCGGTGTAGTTGAGGTTGACCGGTATGCGGCCCGCGAGCATGAGCGCGTAGTTGGTGAGAGCGCCGCCGACGCTGGGAGGAATGAGGATGCCGATCATGGGTTGTTCACCCACCTGGCGACGCAACCGGCGGCCGATGTAGATGGTCTTGCTGAGCGCGGATGCACAGGAGACGCGCGGGGTTTTGCCGTCGGCCATGAAGAACTGCAACGGGTGCAGGCGGGCGGTGTGCACAAACGCGCGGTCGAGAGTCTTCATGTACGGCTTGCGCACCTCAAAGGCGGCGGCATGCAGTTCCTGCACCGCTGTGCGCACATCGATTGCCGTCGACGTGGACGGCATGGGCGTACCGAAACTTACCGTGACGTGGTAGGGAATGTGATGCGGCACCTTCCACAGGAAGCGTCCGCGCGCAAAGCTGAAGATGCTGCCCCATACGCCGTCGAGGTTCACCGGGATGATGGGAACGTCGACGTCCTTCATGATGCGCTCAAGGCCGCGGCGGAAGGGAAGCATCTGCCCAGTGCGCGTGATCTGCCCCTCGGCGAAGACGCAGACGATCTCGTCGTTGCGCAGCGCTTCGCTGGCAACGTGCAGCGAGTGCAGCATTTCGCGCGGACGGAGCTCGCTCGAAATGGGGATGGCCTTCAGCACTTTGGCGATGGGTTTGACGATGGGGTGGTCGTAAATGCCCTTGTACATGAGAAAGCGGATGGGGCGGTCAGTGGCCGCGATGAGGAGCGCGACATCGACAAACGACATGTGGTTGCAAACCAGCAGTGCGCCGGATTTTTCTGGAAAATTATCGCGGCCGATTACGCGCACGCGGTAGATGGTGCGCGTGACGAAGAAGAGGATGAGGCGGCCGAGCCACTCGGGGAGCAGGTAGAGAACATAAACCGTGGCGAATGCGGTGATGGCGGAGCCGGCGACGATGACGCCCTGGGGATTGAGATGGATGTATTGGGTGAATACGAAGTAGACGACAGACGACAGCGCTATGCCGACGAAAGAGAGCAGGTTGGCGGCAGCGATGATGCCGCCCTTATCCTCATCCGCTGGTTTGTGCTGGATGAGGGCGTTCACCGGAACAGCGAAGAATCCCGCCCAGAATCCCAGCATGCCGAGAAGCAGCGCGGAAGAAACCATGCCGTGGGGCGAAACACCGAGGATGAAACCGGTGACGGTCATGCCAATCGAGCCGAGCGGAATGAGTCCGTACTCGATCTTGCTGTCGCTCACCCAACCGGCGGTCATGCTGCCGATGCCGATGCCCACGGCGAGCAAGGCGTTCAGGTAGCCGGTTTTGGTCTGGCTGACGTGCAACACGTCGGGCCCGTAGATGACGATGGTGGAGAAGAGCAGGGAACCGAGAAACCAGAAGTAGGTGTTGCCCATTACGGCAAGAAACAGCGCCCGGTCCTTGCGCATTTTGCCGATTTGCGTCCAGAGATCGCCGACGATATTGAAGCGGAAGGGTTTTTCCGGCGCGGCGGCAGGCACGTTGTCGACGCCGAAGCTGGTGAGGAAGCCGACTGCCGAGAGACCCAGCAGCATGTAACCCGCTATCACTTCGCGCCCCGCGAATTGCTGACCCATCCACGCGCCAACGACCGTACCAATAATGATGGCCATGAACGTCCACAGCTCGATGACGCCGTTGCCCCACGAGAGATTCTTCTCAGGCAACAACTCGGGGAGCAAACCATACTTCGACGGCCCGAAGAGCGCGGCTTGACTGGCCACCAGCGTGAGCGCGACCAGCGAAAGCGTGAGCATGTGCGTGGCCAGACCGGCTGTGGCGAGCAGCATCGATCCGAATTCCATGACCTTGGTCCAGATCGTGACCTGGCGCTTGCTGAAGCGGTCTGCCAGCCAGCCGCCGGGCATGCTGAAGATGAGAAACGGCACCGAGAACAGGAACGTGACCACCGAGACAAAGGTCTCGCGCTGGGTCTGCGCCATGTTCATGCCGATGACGATCGAGAGCAGGAGATTGCGGAGAATGTTGTCGGAGAAGGCACCCTGAAATTGCGTGGCAATCAACGCCCAGAAGCCGCGGCGGCTGCGCGGGGCAGCGGCGGCGGGAGAGCCGGCGGGTTCCAACACAACGGGATCACTCGAAACAGTGTTCATCGGCGAGGTGTTTCAGGAATTGGCGAGGTCTCCGCGAATTTGATCAATTCTACTTGAAATACAGGGAGCAAGGGAGCGAGGGAGCGAAAGAAACACTACCCACGCCGAAATTTCTGGGAATGAATAAACCGGGCAATTGCGCTTCGCGCCAGCGGGGGTCAGGAGACCCCCGCTACAGCCGGTCAGGAGACCGGCGCTACTTTACGCGTTCAGGAACTTCTCGATGTTGGTGTAGCTGATCTGGAGGCTTTCGAGGGGCGGAAGTTCCGTCTGGTCCTGCTCGACGTACATGTTGGGAATGTGGTCCTCGCCGGCGAGATGCAGGATCGTGGTCCAGTCGAGCGTGCCGGTGCCGACCTCAGTAAAATGCGCGGAGCCGGGGCCCGTTTCGGTGGAGATTGGAAAGTTAGGCTTGCGGTCCTTGAGGTGAAGCGACTGCATGCGCTTGCCGTGCTTCTTGAGCATCTCGACGGGGTCGAAGCCGGCCTGCGCAACCCAGTAGCAGTCCATTTGCCATTGGACGAGCGCAGGGTCGGTGTTCTGGAGGAGGATGTCGATGCCGGTGAGGCCGCCGAAGTCTTTGAACTCGGTGTTGTGGTTGTGGAAGCCGAACCGGAGGCCCATCTTTTTGGCCTGGGAGCCCCACGAATTATACTGATCGGCCGCGCGCTTGAAGCCCTCGGCCGAATTGCCCACGGTGCCCGGGACCGAGGAGCAGACCACGCACTCCACGCCCAGCTCCTTGGCGTAGTCGAGGCGGGTGCCGAAGTCGTTGTAGGCGAAGTGCGCGCTGGGAGCGGTGAGTCCGGCGTCGAGAATGGCCTGGCGCAGATCTTTCGCGGCCATTTTGTACTCGGCTACGTAAGTTTCCACGGTGCGATAGCCGATTTTGCGGATGGCGGCGAGGGTGCCGGGGAAGTCCTTGTCGACCAGGCTGCGCACGGTGTAAAGCTGCACGCCGACAGGGCGATCCATTTTTTTGCCGAAGGCGCGCGGCGCCAAAGCGAACGCGGCCGCACCGGCGACGAATTCTCGTCTGGTAGGCATCATGATTTCTCCTCAAAACCAGTGAAATAACAAGGCAAGCGTACACGATCGATGGGTTGGCCACTGCCGCAGCGAACGATTCGATAGACGGCGCGGAAAAGAGCAAACTTAGGGGCAGGAAAAATCTATTATCATTGATTAATACTGTCAAGAATCGCACAGACACTTGGCTGAATTAAGTTAAAGACAAGCGCTGCTTGCAGTTCGGAACGGAAGGGTTCGGCAGCGAGAAAACGGCTGGGCCGAGAGCGGCTTTGATCGAAGAAAAGCAACGGTTTAAAGCTGGCAAGACGCTTGACAATCGATCTTAATCGATTATAGAGTTGCTGCTTTGATGAACATCGTGGATAGGATGGGCCTGGACGCCCTGGACCGTGGACCGTTGAGTGACCGCCAACCGGAGTTCGAAATGAGGCGCAGATGACAGCGCGCAATCTGCTTGTGGTGCAGGGGGGCGGGCCTACCCAGGTTCTGAATACCACTCTGGCTGCGATCGTAGAAGAAGCGCAGGCGCACGGCCGGTTCGAGCATGTCTATGGCGCGAGGCGGGGAATTTCCGGCTTTCTCAGAGACGAAATTGTGGATCTGGGCCGATTGCATGCCGCCGACCTGGCGATGCTGCGCGCCACTCCCGGCGCGGCACTCGGTTCATCGCGCGCCAAACCGAGCGAGCAAGAACTGGCGCGGTTGCCGGAGTTGCTCGGCCATTACGAAGTGCGCGACCTGCTGTTCGTGGGCGGAAACGGGACCATGCGCGGGGCCGAGGTGATCGGCCGGATTTGCCACGACGCGGGCCATGACGCGCAGGTGCTCGGCGTTCCCAAGACGGTGGACAACGACATTGCGGTGACGGATCGTTGCCCCGGCTTTGCCAGCGCGGCGCGCTACATTGCGCAATCGACGCGCGACCTGGGCATGGATGTACGCTCGTTGCCGCAGCCGGTTTCGATTCTGGAGACGATGGGCCGAAGCGTGGGGTGGCTCGCTGCCGCGGCCGCCGCGGGGAAACGCGATGAGCAGGACGCGCCGCATCTGGTGTATCTGCCGGAGCGGCCTTTCGACATGGACGATTTTCTTTCGAGCCTCGACGGCATTGTTGCCCGGCAGGGATGGGCGATTGTCGTGGTGTCGGAGGGGATTCGCGACGCTGACGGGAAGTATGTGTTCCAGGTGGATGATCCGGCGCAAAGCGATCCGTTGCAGCGCCCGATCACGGGCGGCGTTGCGCAGTTTTTGTCGGAGGCAGTGGCGCGCAATTTGAAGATGCGCTGCCGCAGCGAAAAGCCGGGACTGCTGGGTCGCGCGTCGATGCTGCATGCGGCGCCGCAGGATTTAAAGGATGCCGATCTGGTTGGCCGCGCGGCTGTGCGCGGTCTGCTGGCCGGCGAAACCGGCAAGATGGTGGCGCTACTGCCGCTCTGCGATGCCGGCGAGACTGGTAATTCGTTTGTTCCTCTCGACGCGGTCGCGGAAGTGGAAAGACCGATCCCCGCGGAGTGGACGCGCGACGGGGCGATTCCCGTTGGCGACGAGTTCTTTCAATATCTGGAGCCGCTGATAGGCGAGCTTGTGCCCTATTGGGACCCTTTTAGTAACTGAAGCATTATGTGGAAAGGATGAACATGCAGAAGTCTGCAACAGCGGCCGCGCAAAAGCCGATTGGCGTGCTGATATTGGGGCGCAAGCGCCCGGGTTTCGACCAGGAGTGGAACCAGATTATTTGCGGGCGCGCACTAGCGGCGTTGAAGGATCTTGGTTTCGCGACGGTTGGCGCCGAGACGCCGGTTATCGACGATGCCACCATCGCAGTGGCGCTCGACAAGATTCGCGCGGCCGGTTGCCAGGCGCTGGTGATGCTGCATCCCTCCATGGGGAATGGGCAATTGGCGTTGACGGTGGCGCAGCAGTGGCCCGATCCCGTGGTTTTGTGGGCCACGCCGGAGCGGCCGGGCGATGGCAAGGTGAGCTCGTGCTCGCTGGTGGGGCAGCATCTGTGGGGATCGACACTGCGGCAGGCGGGCCATGCGTTTGAGCTGGTTTATGGCGATCCGGATGATAAAACTTTGCGCGCGGAAATGATGCGGGCGATTGCCATTGCGCGCACAGTGGCCGTGCTGCGCAGCGCAAAGGTGGGCGTGATCGGAACCCACGCGCCGGGATTTATCGATCTCGCGGCTGATCCGTTCCTGATTCAGAGAACTCTGGGCACGCAGATGCATCCGTTGAGCCTGCCGCAGTTTATTGAGCGCGTGCATGCGATTCCCGACGATGCCGCGCGCAAAGATGTGGAACGCGTGCTCGATCTGAAGCTGCCGATGCGCGACGTAACGAAGGACGATTTGGCGATGAGCTCGCGCTGCTACCTGGCGATGCGGGAGTTGATGGAAGAAGAAAGCCTGGACGCGATCACGATTCAATGCTGGCCTGAGTTGCCGAACATGATTGGGCAGTGGCCGTACCTGGCGGTTTCGCGGCTGAGCACCGAGGGCTGCGCGGTCGCGATTGAAGGCGATGTGGATGGCTCGATCGGCAGCTTGATGAGCCGCGAGTTGGGAGCTGGGACCGGGCTACCTGAGCGACTGGCTGGAGCACGATCGCAACTCGATTTTCTTCTGGCATCCGGGCATGGCGCCGATGGATATGTGCGAACCGATAGGCTCAGAGGGCGGGCCGACGCTGGCCAAGCACTTCAATATTGTGAAGCCGATGGTGATGGACGGAAGCCTGCGCGTCAACGAGGATGTGACGATTACGCGGCTGTGGCGTTGCGATGGCCGCTACCATATGACGGCGTTCGAAGGGCGCTCGGTGGCGCCGCGGCGCAAGGTGACTGGGAACATGGTGCTGGTGGAAGTTGCGGAAACGGCGGGCAGCGGCGATGTGCCGGCGCGTTTTGATCGACTGGTGCATGCGGGGATGCCGCATCATGTGCTGCTGTCGTTTGGCAAGCAGCAAGAGACGTTCCGGAGATTGGCGAGAGCGCTGGGCGTGGAGTGGTGTGAATAGCAACTGGAAAGTGTAGTCGCGGAAGTATGCGTGCGCGGGCGTGGACGCCCGCGCTACAGCCGGTTTGGAGACCGGCGCTACAACTACGCTGGAGACGGGTCGTCCAAATGAGACCGGAGCGACAAGCGAGGCGAATGGGATGAGCGGCGAGCAGCAAAAATCGTACAAGGTGTATCTCGGCGGAAAGTGGGTTGAGACCGCGGAAAAGATCCAAGTTACGAATCCGGCGACCGGGGAAAAATTTGCCAGCGTTTCGGCGCTCGATCGGGAGCAGGTGCATTCGGCGTTTGACGCGGCACAGGCAGCTTTTCCCGCGTGGCGCGGGATTACGGCCAAGGAACGCGGCGCTCACCTGCATCGCGTGGCCGACGAGGTGCATAAGCGCGCGGACGAGATTGCCCGCCTGATCACACTCGAAAACGGCAAGCCGCTGGCGCAGAGCAAAGGCGAGATGGCGATGACTGAGGACCATCTGCGCTGGTTTGCCGAGGAAGGCCGGCGCGCGTACGGGCGGCTGATTCCGCACCAGGTACAAGGCAAGCGCAACATGGTGGTGAAGACGCCGATCGGCGTGGTGGGCGCGATTGCCCCGTGGAATTTCCCGCTGGTGCTGGGCATTCGCAAGGCCGCTCCGGCGATGGCGGCGGGTTGTCCGGTGGTGCTGAAGCCGTCTTCTTCTACGCCACTCAGCTCCATTGCTTTTGCGGAGTGCGTTGAGGCAGCGGGCATTCCTGGAGGCGTTTTTCAGCTTGTGATCGGCAGCGCACGGATGATTGCCGAAGAGTTCCTGACCAATCCCATCTGCCGCAAGATCACGTTCACGGGTTCCACTGAGGTGGGCAGGGAACTGATTCGAGGAGCGGCGCAATCCGTCAAGCCGCTTTCACTCGAGCTGGGCGGACTGGCGCCGCTGCTGGTCTTCGACGATTGCAACCTGGACCAGGCCGTGCAGGAGACGCTGGTCGCGAAGTTCCGCAACACGGGGCAATCGTGCATTGCGGCGAATCGCATTTATGTGCAGCGCTCCATTCACGACGAATTTGTTAAGCGGTTTGTAGCCGGAGTGCATAAATTAAAGACCGGCTCCGGACTTGAGGCGGGCGTCGACATTGGGCCGGTCATCAACCAGCAGGCGCTGGACGCGGCATTGGCGCAGATTGAAGAAGCCGTGGGCCGAGGCGGCAAAGTTCTCTGCGGAGGCAAGCGCATGGGAACGCAGGGCTACTTTCTGGAACCGACGGTGATTGACGGAGTGGCGGGCGAGTCGCTGTGCATGTGCGAGGAGACGTTTGCGCCGATGGCTCCCATTACAACATTTGAAACGGAAGACGAGGCCATCGAACTGGCGAACGGCAGCGAGTTCGGTCTGAGCGCTTACGCCATGACGCGCGACATTTCGCGCATCTTTCGGCTGGCCGAGCGGATCGAGGCGGGAACGCTGGGCATCAACGACGGCGCGCCGACCACGAGCAATGCCCCCTTCGGCGGTTTCAAACAAAGCGGATGGGGACGCGAGCTGGGCAGCGAAGGATTGGAAGCATTCCTCGAGACGAAGCATGTCTCCTTTGGCGGAATGTGATTTTTTCACGGAAGGACTTATGAAGGAGCAAATACGATGATTCAATTTCTCGTTCACGACACAGCGGACACGGTGGGCGTGGCCGTCGTGGATATTGCGGCCGGAGCAGAATTGACCGGCCGGGATCTCTCAACTAATAAGCCACTGACGGCAAAGTCGGCGCAGGATATTCCGCTGGGCCACAAACTGGCGCTCAAGGATTTGGCCGTGGGCGACACGGTGATCAAGTACGGTTGCGAAATCGGAAAAATCGTACAGCCGGTCAAGGCCGGGCAACACGTGCACGTGCACAACCTGAAAACGAAAAGGTGGGCATAATGAAGGACCAGACAATTTACGCGTATCGGCGTGAAAACGGGCGCGTGGGCGATTCGCAATCACGTGATTATTTTGGCCGTGGACGATATTTCGAATGCCGCGACTGAGGCAGTTGCCAACAATATCAAGGGAACGCTGGGTCTGCCCCACGCGTACGGACGCTTGCAGTTCGGCGAGGACCTCGATCTTTTCTTCCGCACCATGATCGGCACGGGCGCGAACCCCAACGTGGCTGCGGCGGTAGTGATCGGCATTGAGCCGGGCTGGACGCAGAAAATCGTGGACGGCATCGCGAAGACCGGGAAGCCGGTGGCCGGATTTTCCATCGAGGGCCAGGGCGATATCGCGTGCATCGCGCAGGCTTCAAGGAAGGCGAAGGAGTTTGTGCAGTGGGCGACGGAGCTGCAGCGCACGGAATGCAAGTTCAGCGAACTTTACATCAGCGTGAAGTGCGGCGAGAGCGACACCACCACCGGGCTTTCAAGCTGCCCGACGGTGGGCAACGTGATTGACAAGCACTGCGCTAACGGCGGCATGGCCTCCTTCGGCGAAACCACAGAGCTGACCGGCGCCGAGCACATAGTGGCCGCAAAAGCCGCGAATGACACGGTGCGCGCGCAGTTCCAGGCCATGTTCGACGACTACCAGCAACTGGTCTTCGGCGAGAAGACGAACGACCTTTCCGAGTCGCAGCCGACGAAGGGGAACATTGCCGGCGGATTGACGACCATTGAAGAGAAGGCGCTGGGCAACGTGGAGAAGCTCGGCAAGCATACGAAGTTTGTCGGCTGCCTGAAACCGGCAGAGGTGCCCACGGACAAGGGCCTGTGGTTCATGGATACCTCTAGCGCTGCGGCAGAAGCCGTAACGCTTTGGGCGGCTTCGGGTGCGGTGGTGCATCTATTTCCGACCGGACAGGGCAACGTGATTGGCAATCCCATTGAGCCGGTGATCAAGCTCTCGGGAAATCCCAATACCGTGAAGTTGATGGCCGATCATATCGACGTGGATGTGTCGCCGATTCTGCAAGGGCGAGATGACGCTCGACGAGGCAGGCGATCTGCTGATCGACATGATCGTGCGCACGGCGAACGGGCGAAATACGGCGGCGGAAGCGCTGGGCCATCGCGAGTTCGTGATGACGAAGCTTTATCGCAGCGCGTAGTACGTCGACAAACAGTTGTGGTTTCTCGGGTCTCATCCGCCGCGGCGGACGAGACCCGGGGCACCCCACGTTAGTGCAGGAACAAGCAATCAGGAATTTTTCGGTGCAATCATGAATCGTTATTCCAAAGAGGAACTCGTTGGCGTCGTGACGCAACTGGCAGCCGCGATGGGCGTGCCTGTTGCCGATGCGGCGCTGTTTGCCGAGGTGCTGGTGGATGCCGACTTGAGCGGCGTGTCAACCCACGGCGTCTCGCGGCTGAATATTTATCTCAAGCGCATTGAGCTGGGACTCATCGATCCGAAAGCCGCGCTCAAGATCGAGCGGCAGGCGGGAAGCGTGCTGGTGCTCGACGCCGGAAACGGGCTGGGGCAGATACAGGCACGCAAGGCGCTCGATCTGCTGATGCCGATGGCCCTGAAGAACGGCGTGGCGACCGCGACCATCCGCAACTCGCAACATTTCGGCGCACTCTCGTGGTACTGCGAATTTCGCGGCCAGCCAGAAGCATGATCTTGCTGGCCATGACGAACTGCGAGCCGGCCATGTCGCCGGAGGGCGGATACGAAGCCTTCTTTGGCACCAATCCTATCGCCGCGTCGTTTCCAACCGGCAAAGGATTTCCGGTGAAGATCGATCTCGCGACTTCAGGAGTTGCGCGCGGCAACATTATCGCCGCGCAAAAGAAAGGCCAGGCGATTCCGCTGGGATGGGCGCTCGATCCCGACGGCAATCCGACGACCGACGCATCGCAGGCGCTGCTGGGCACGGTGCTCACCATGGCCGGGCACAAGGGATATGCGCTGGCGATGATGGTGGAGCTTTTCAGCGGCGTGCTTTCAGGCGCGGCGATCGGTCCCGACGTGGGCTCGATGTACAAGAATCTCGATCGCAAACAGGATGTGGGCCATTTCTTCTGCCTGTTCGATGTGAAGGCGTTTCTCGATTACGACGAATATCTCAAGCGAATCGACGAGACCATCGATCGCATCAAGGCTTCGAAAAAACGTCCGGGCGTGGAAGAGATTCTGGTTCCCGGTGAGCGTTCCGCGCGGAAGGCTGCCATCAACAACGCAGAGGGCATTCCCGTTTCGCCGGAGACCGTCGCGGAGATCGAGCAGTGGTGCTCCCGCTTGAACGTCGCATTCAATTGTCATGAGGTGGTTGGAAAGCCATGAAGGATATTTTGACCGATATTCTGATTTCGGAAAACATTCAAGGCGCCGCAGTTGATGCGTTGGGCGCGCGGTTTCGTGTCGCTTTCCAGCCAGATATGTGGAAGGATCCGGCGCTGCTCGCCGAAAAGGTGAAGAACTGCCGGGCGCTGATTGTGCGCAACCAGACGCCGGTAACGGCGTCGCTCATCGACGCGGCGCAGGAATTGCTGGTGATCGGCAGGGCAGGCGTGGGGCTCGACAATGTCGACTATAAGCACGCCGAGAAGTCGGGCATCGTGGTTTCATTTACGCCCGACCAGAATGCCATCAGCGTGGCCGAGATTGCGATCGGCATGATGCTGTCGCTGGCGCGATTTATTCCCGCCGCCGATGCGGACACGAAGAAAGGCAACTGGAGCCGGCAGCGCTTTGTGGGCACGGAACTGTACGGCAAAACGCTGGGCATCGTGGGCGCAGGGAAGATCGGATACCTGACGGCGCGGCGCGCGATGGCGTTTGGCATGAAGGTTCTCGCCTACGATCCATTTCTGAGCCGCGACAACATTCTGTTGAGCGAAGTGCAGGCGGAGCTGGTGGAGTTGGACGAGTTGCTGGCGCGCGCGGACGTGGTTTCGTGCCATTTGCCGGCTACGGCGCAGACCATGGGGGTGTTTAATCGCGAGCGGTTCATGAGCATGAAGCCGGGCGCGTTCTTTATCAACACTTCGCGCGGCAAAGTGGTTGTGGAGCAGGGCTTGGTGGAGGCGTTGAAAGCCGGCATCGTGGGCGGAGCGGCGCTCGATGTGAGGAGCAAAGAGCCTCCGCAGATCGGCGAGCTCGAGTCCATGCCGAACGTGATTCTCTTGCCTCATATCGCGGCGTTTACTCACGAAGCGCAGGACCGGGTGACGGCGGCGATCTGCGAGGACGTGGCGAGGGTGCTCGATGGAAAACCGGCGATCAATGCTGTGAAACGGGCTACTCCGGCAACCAGGCCTATGCCTCAAGCTATTTCCTGATCTGGATGGGCTTTTGGCTGTCTGGTTTTGGGACGAAGATGTCCTGCCAGACGAGGCCGCACTCTTTCACCATCTGCAACGGATACTCGAGGCGGCCCAATTCGGCTTCGGCGTTGTTGGTGCCGAAGGAGAATGTGCATCCGGCGGCCTTGGCCAATTTGAGAAACGCAGGGCTGGGAATTTTTCGGCGATTGTTGATTTCGATGGCCACATTGTTGCGCAGGGCGGCGTCGATCACTCGATGCATCCGCTCGGACGTCCAGAGCGCGTCATAATCTGCGGCGATCTGGTCGGGAATATACGTAGCGTTTGCGTAGATGTCGATGGGCTCGCGCATCACGCCTTCAATGCGCTTGACCAGCATCTCCATGAACGCCTGCTTGTCGGTGATGACACCGATCTCCTCGGGAATCCAGATCCTCATGCGCTTGCCGCTGTCGTCAGTGAACGTCATTGCGTCGGTAAAAACGTAATCGAAGCGGGCGACGGATTCGGGCGAGACGAGAGTTCTCCATTCGCGGCCTTCAGCCTGCATGGCGGCGAAGCACGGCTGGCCATTCATGCTTTCGAGGTAGTCGCGAATGCTGGCGTCGTCGTGGACCGGAAAGCTGAGGCCGCAATTGATGGCAATGCCGTAGCCAATGCCAACGCGCCGCGAGTTGGCGAGGGCCTGAGCGAGCGTGAGGCCGCCTTTCAGGTGCGTGTGGTAATCGACCACGGGAATATTGGCCGCGCCGAGGCGGATGATGTCGCGATAGACGTCGTCAACTTGCGGGTGCTCGTCGGAGAGTTGGGGGACGGCATCGGGCAGCGGGCGGACGCGAAGATTGCGGAAGAATGTGGCGCTCTGCGGACTGATCGCTTCGAGCGCGAAAGTGCCATGGCCGAGGCGGCAGTCGAATTCGGCGTTGGCCGAGAAGGCGTCGGCAGGTTCGATGTAGTCGACGACGAGCATGTCGTTGAGGCGGACCTGGATTTGTTTCTGGCGGACGAGAATCTTTAGGGTGAACCACTCATTATCGCGGATGAATTGCTTCCAGACGTGACGCACGCCGCAGAGCGAGCCGGTTTTTCTGCGCTGGATGAAGCCATTCGGGCCACGGGCGTCATTGGCCATCAGCACCTGAAAGCCAGAAGTGGGCCCAGTTACGGGCTGAACGACGGCAGGAAGCGGAGTGTGGAAGCAGATAGCGGACTCGGCGCCGGGCTGCATCGCAACTTCTGCGCTGAGCTCGAGGTTCTTGAAGTCAGCTTGACCTGAGGGGCTGGCGTAGAAGAGGCGCGCATTCTGGCCGTGGACGGAAATCTGGCCGTTGGCCACGTTGAATGCGTCGGTGCGTCCATGGGTGCGCCATCCGCGTAGAGATGTGCCGTCAAAGAGTGAAATACCTTCCGCGGATTGGGCGGGAAGGGAACGAATGGCGGCGGGCGCGGCGAAAAGAAGCGCCAGGGCATCGCGTCGCGTGAGGGTGGGCATGGAATCCTTTCGAGCGAGGACTATGCTGCGGCAGTTGCGGGCTGATCGAGCTGGCGATATTTGCGGCCGACGGCGAAGAGCGCAACCGTGCCGGCAAGAGGCATGAGTGCGACCAGCAGAAAGACCGGCGTGTAGGAAACGCGGTCGACGAGAACGCCGGTGAGCAGCGGAAACAACAATCCGCCCAGGCCGCCGGCCATGCCCATGAGGCCGGCAGCGCGGCCTACCTGGTGCTCGGGAAAGAGATCGGTGACGGCGGCGAACATGTGCGCGGAGAGGAAATTGTCTGCGGCGATAGTGATCGAGAGCATGATCATGACCGGGCCGATGCCACGAAGATAAGGCACGGCAAAGCTCAGCAGGCAGACAAGCGCGCTGCCATACATCAACAGGCGGCGCGTATTGCGCACCGAAAATCCGCGACGCATCAGCACACCCGCCGCCCAGCCTCCAGCGATGCCGCCGACGTCACCCATCAGAAACGGAATCCAGGCGATGAATCCAATCTGCACCATGGTCATGTGACGTGCGCTGTAGAGATAGCTGGGCGTCCAGTACCAGTAAAATTGCATGACAGGCCCGATGAAGAAGCGGCAGAGCATGACCGCCCATGCGGAGGAGTTGCCGAGGAGTTCACGTGCGGAAACCGGAGGGTGCGCAGATTGAGCCGCGGTTTTCGGTTCCTTGCCGTACATGAACCACCAGGTCGGAATCCAAAGGAACCCGGCGATCGACGGCACCAGGAACGCGACCTTGAAGCCGTAGTGCTCGAGGAGATAAACGATGACCGGCACGGCGAGGGTTGCGCCGATGACGCTGCCGCCGTTGAAGATGCCGATGGCGAGAGTGCGATCTTTTTTCTCAAAGAGTCGCGTGACTGTCTTGACTCCGCCGGAGTAGGCGGCGCATTCGCCGGTGCCTTTCCAGAATTGCGAGAGGCCGAGCGTGAGCCCGGAGCTTGCGAGCGCGAACGATCCCGTCGCGGTCGCCCACCAGGTGATAGCGGCCGTGAGACCGAGGCGAGCGCCCAGGCGGTCCATGAGGTAGCCCATGGGGAATTCGCCGGTCATCATGCCGAAGCCCAGCGCGGAGACGATTCTTCCGTAGGCGGCGTTGGAGAGATGAAAAACTGTGCGCAGCACCGGCGCCATGACGGAAAGCGCCTGGCGCGCGATGAACATGATGACGGTGAGAAAGAAAAGCAGGCAGAGAATGAGCCACGCACGCGACCTGCTGGAGGTTTCGAGTGCCTGCCCGCTCTCAGTCCGGACGATCTCTTCAGCGTGCGGCAAACTTCCTCCAGGCCTTTTATCTTGACGCGCGGTTCGATCGCCTCTCAAGGATTTGTGCGGGCGAGGACGCCCGCACTACAGCCGGTCTGGAGACCGGCGCTACAATTTCGCGAGACTACACGAAGCGGTTTCGCCCTTTCAGGCTGCGGGCCTCATGCCAAGGATACGCGGACTTGAGGATTTTGTTGATGGCTCTGACGTTATCGAGTCCCGTGGTGTTCAACCACGCTTCAAGCGCAGAGGCTCCGCCTTTGACATAGACGGGAACACCGTCCTGCCATGTGGCGCGTCCGGCCAGCACACCGTGAAAGTGCGCGCCGCTCTCAACTGCCAACTCCAGCGTCTCAAGAAACACCTGGCTGCTGACTCCGGCCGAAAGGAAAATAATCGGTTTGTCTGTGAGTGCCGCTTCGGCGCGGATAAACTCCATTGCCTCCGCGCGGGTGTGGAGCTTTTGGCCATTGAACGCCCGGGTGCCTTCGACATGCGCCATTTGCATAGGGACTTCGATCTTGAGCACGTCTGCGCCGTAACGCTCTTTGCTGAACTCCTCCATCGATTTGAGGATGATCTCCGGCTTGCGGCGCGCGTATTCGATGCTTTTCTCGCTTTCACCATGCACGTCGTAGGGAAGGAACTCGAGGAAAAACGGAATGTCGACGGCCTTACACTCGGCTCCAATGCGCTCGACCCAGGCGCGCTTGCGATCGTTGACCCAATCTTTTTCAAAAGGGTTGTAGTAGACGAGAATTTTTATCGCGTTGGCGCCCGCTTCCTTGATGCGCAGCGCCGACCAACCTTCAAATAGTGAAGGCAGCCGCTCCGGCTTGTCGGGGCTGTATCCCGCGTGTTCGTAGGCGAGCAGCAGGCCTTTGCCATTGATGTGCTTTGTGGCCTCGAGGCCGTACTCGATATCGAGCAGAATGGACGAGGCCTCTTTGGTCAGGGTCTTCGCAACCAGAGTTTTGAATTCCGACACCATCTCCGGCGGCGGCTCGCTGCCCCCCAGCTCCCTTGCCAGCATGTTCCTGAGCAGCCCACGTTGATCCATGGCCAACGCGGCGATCACGCCGCGGCTATCGGAGACAGCTTTCATGCCGGCGATCTTACCGGGCGTCATTTTAATTGGCATGGACTTCTCCCACTTGGAGATTCTCGGCACTCATGACGCGCGGGAGACTGACGCAACGGGAAAGCGCAATGGACGCACAGCTCAAGCCTGGACCAACGAGTCGCAAGAACTATATCGGACTGAGTTTGGAGGTGTCAATCGATGATAACTGATAATCAATGATTTTAGAGCGGCAGCCGCTGCAAGAGGAACTGAGAAGAGCTCCCAGTCCGCAGAGGAGAGATGAAAGGCACACCGACGGACACATAACGGGCGCCGATTCCAACCAGGTGCATTGACTTGCCATTGACCGTGAAAGCTGTTGGCTCATAAGTTTTTATATTGCATACACTTGCATAAAATCTATTGAAATTGATTGACAGTTGTTATGGTCTCTGCCTATACTTCGCCCCGAATCAGAGACCGTAGTTTTTTTGCCCAAAATCAGACTGCAAAACTCTTCGAGGTCGGAGTGGATTGACGTTCTGCCTGCTTGCTGCCGGTGGTTCCCGATCCAGATTCGCAATTTCGAATTTTGCACGAGAACCCACCATTGCTATGAAGCAATCTGAGCAGAAAAACCGGCGGCGCTTGACAGGGCTGGAAGCAGGCCTTAAATTAGCCATACCCGAACGGGGGCAAGATGGATTTGCCAGCGAGCGGGAAAATTTCTCAAGGTTACTAAGCGATGATTTCCGGATTCACTCCCGCGATGTGTATGTGTCGCTGCTGCTGCGGCGCAATGCGGGCGTGTTCCACGGGATAAGCTCAGAAGCGAATTCTGAATCCCTGCAACCCACCCGCCATGAGGCGCGGTGGGTTTTTTCATTTCCGGGAGATTCTGTGATTCCCATTCAAATTTGAGCGGCATGATGGCGGAGTGAGGCCGAGTTGTCGGCGCATGTATCTGAACGAAGGAATTGGATGATGGCATTACCGAGAACGGCGGAATCGACAACGCGAAGGGAAGTTCTTCAGGCAATGGGAATGCTTGCGGCCGGTGGAGCATTCTCTTCGCTGGGATCGGCGCGCGCGTTCGGGCAAGCTGGCCATGTTCCGGCGGGAATCCGTTTCGGCGTGCAGTTGAATGCGTTCCCCATTGACCCGAAACGTTTCGAGACCTTCGAAGCCACACTCGAGCAAGTGAAGCAGATCGGCTATCAGGGATTCGAGGCGGGCTTCCGCTTTCTGAGCGAGCAGTTCGCTGCGCCGGAAATGGCGCGCCGCAGCATCGAGCGCACCGGCCTCACATTTTTCGGCATTCATATCTTTTTCCCGACGGTTGGGATGTACGACCCTGGAACGAGAATCGCCGCACCGTCGATTTATGAGCCGGTGGCGCGCGGTGGCGCGGCGCTGGGCGCAAAACATTTGATCCTGAGCGGCGCGCCGGCGGAAAATGGCGATCAACTGAAGGCTAAAATCGACGGACTGAATGCCGCGGGCCGATTCGCGCTCAGCGCCGGTATCACCGCTGCCTATCACAATCACTGGTGGGAATTCGAATCGAAAATCGGGGAAATCGAAGCTCTATATACCCAGACCGATCCCGAGCTGGTGCATTTTGTGCTCGATGCCGGCCATGCGTACCACGGCGGCGCCGACGTTCCGGCATTCATTCGTGCGCATTCGCAGCGCATCATCGGATTCCATCTGCGCGATTTCAAGAATGATCAATACGTCGAACTCGGCACGGGCGATTTCCCGCTTCGCCAGGTGGCTGCCACCATCGAGCAGATCGGCTGGAAGGGGTGGGTGGAGAACGAAGAGGAGCGCGCAGACCATTCGCAGGCCGGCGTGCAAGTGATTGCGCCGGCTTACAAGGCCATGAGGGAGGCTTTTACATCGTGAACCGCCGTGAGTTTCTTTTGACCGGAGCAGTCGCCGCCACCGCCGCGGCGCGCAGCATGGATGCGCGGGCCTATGCCGCGATTCCCGGCGCCAACGACCGCGTGGGCCTGGGCGTGATCGGCCTGGGTCGCCGCGGCACCATTGTTTGCGGTGGCTTTGTGCAGGATCCCAGGGTCGAGATCCGGGCGCTGGCCGACATTTACTCGAAGCAGGTTGCGGATTTTCAAGGCCGGTTCAAAGAGCATGTGGCTGAGGCCCAGGTTTCGGTCGAGTACCAGAAGATGCTGGATCGCAAAGATGTGGACGCGGTGCTGGTTACAACCCCTGATCACCTGCATGTCGAGATCGCCAAGGACACGCTGGGAGCGAACAAGCACACCTATCTCGAAAAGCCGACTGTGCATCGCTGGAGCGAGCGCGGGACGCTGATGAAGGCCGCATCAGCGAGCAAAGCCATTCTGCAATGCGGCACGCAGCAGCGCAGCGGCGCGCATTACCAGCGCGTGAAGCAGGAGATATTCGACGCGGGCAAGCTGGGTCAGGTGATTTTTGCGCGCGCGGTGTGGAGCAATTTTCCCTGGCAGCGACGCGTGATTCCCAATGTGCCCAAACCGGCCGACCTGCGCTGGGACCTGTTCCTCGGGCCGGCGCCGAAGGTTCCGTTTGAGATGTCCAGGTACAGTTCGTGGCGCTCCTATCACGACTACGGCAATGGATTGCTCGCAGACATCCTGACGCACTGGGCAGATGTCGCGCAGTGGATGCTGAACGACGACAAGCCCGAGACTGCGGCCGCGCTGGGCGGCGACTTCCAGCTCACGGGCGATCTTAGCAATCCCGACACGGTGAGCGCAGTCGTCCGCTACAAGAACTGGAATCTCAACTTTGAATCGTCCGTGCTCTCCATCCGCAATCCGCGGCCTTCGGTTTACTTCGAGGGGACAGAAGGGACGCTCGACCTGAGCCGTGAAGGATACACGCTCACTCCCAACGACGGCGCGGCAACGCAGGTCGACGCGAAACAGGATCTGGAGCGCGCGCACACCGGAAATTTCATCGATGCCATTGTGAATGGCAGCAAGGTGAACGCGCCGCTGGCCGCTGGAATAGCCGCCAGCGTGCCCGTTATGATGGCGCTCCAATCGTATTGGTCGCGCAAGCTTTGTACGGAAGCAGAACTTTCTTAGAGGCCCCGCATGGCTTTTGCAGAGCATGCGGAAATGACAACCGTTGAACCAGGACGTTTCCCCCAACGAGAGGACAAAATGAATCACATACTTCGCAAACTACTCTTCGCCAGCTTCGCAGTGCTGCTCTCGCTGGGCGTTGTATCCCCCGCCTTTGCGCAGTCCACAGGCAGCATCCGCGGCACGGTGAGCGATCCGAGCGGCGCTGCCATTGCCAAAGCCGCAGTGACGGTGACGGACGCCGGCACCGGTATCGGCCGCGACACAGTCACTAACGAAAGCGGCATCTTTGTGTTTCCAGATCTGCCCATCGGAACCTACGTGCTGAAGATTTCCGCGACCGGATTCCAGACGCAAAATCGCCCCGATCTTACGTTGCTGACCGGACAGGTGATCGATCTGCCGATTGCGATGGCGGTAGGCCAACAGACACAGCAAGTCACCGTCACTTCGGAAACCCAGCAGATCGAAACCAGTATTTCGACAGTAGAACAATCGGTAACGCAGCAACAGATGCGCGACTTGCCGCTGAATGGCCGCAACCCGCTGCAACTGACCACGCTGACGGCCGGAACAGTTCTGACGACGACCGGCACCGAGAGCGGCCAGGAAGACAACACCGGCCTTTCGGTAAACGGCCTGAGGGCAACGCAGAATACCTATTCGCTTGACGGCACCATCTACGTTAACCGTTTCTTCGACTCCGTGCCGACTATGCCGAACCCGGATGCATTGCAGGAGTTCACAATCCAGTCTTCGAACTACAGCGCCGACCATGCGGGCGCGGGCGCGCTGGTGCAGCTTTCCACGCGCTCTGGCACCGATCAGCTTCACGGGTCCGCATGGGAGTACTTCCGCAATACCGTGCTCGACGCCAACAATTTCTTCCCGGCAAAAAACCCGGCGGGTATGATCATCAAGCCGCCCTTCAAACTGAACCAGTTCGGTGGCACAGTCGGCGGACCGGTATTCAAGAGCAAGAAGGCTTTCTTCTTCTTCTCGGCGGAAGATTTGCAGCAGCGCTCGGCGCCATCGACCATCACCACCGAATACCCCACCGCAGCCGAGCTCGGCGGCAACTTCTCGGCGTTCCTGCACAAAAGTCCTACTCCCGTGTTGTTATATAACCCGGCAACGGGCTGCGGCTTCGGCCAGGTTGCAACGGCTAACGGCGGCGGCGGTTACACCTGCAGCGGCACCATCACCGACGATGTTTCTGCTGCGGACGCGGCCCCGGGCGCCGCACTTACAATTGATGCGCTTTCGAAGGCGGTGAACACGCAATATCTCGCCCCCGAAGAAGCGCTGGCTACGCCCGTGGTGAACGCCACATACCCGGTGGCGACCTATAGCTCATTTACCACCACCACGAATAACAACATCGATAACACGCAGTACCTTACCCGCCTCGATTACTCGCTGGGCCAAAACGACCACATCAGCGGCCGTTACTTCTATAACCAGGACAACTTCCAGCGGCCGTTTACGGCGCCCCTGGGCTTTTTTGCAGCCAACCTTTTCCGTAACCAGGCCTTCAATGTGAGCGAAGCGCACGTATTTTCGCCCACACTCACCGGCGCTGTGTATTTCGGCTTCTACCGCGGAGCGCGCACACAGATTCCCGAAGCTCCGGGGCTGAAGACGCTCCAGAGTCTCGGACAGATCGCTCCTTTCGGTAGCCCCAACGAGAGCCTGGTGCCATTCCCAGGCGTGCGCGCGCAAATCTCGGGGTACGTCGAAGCTTTTTCGGGCGGCGCGCTCACACAAGATGCAACCACGTTTGATCTTCACGCCCAGGCAGTGAAGCTTTGGCACAAACACACGCTTGCGATGGGTTTCGACCTGGAACGCAGCCGCATCGACATGGACGATTACTCCTATACTCCTGGCGACAGCACATCGCCCGGATTCAACGGCACGAAAACGGCAAATCCGGCGGCGATAAGCTGCCCAACCGGGAACAGTTGCGGCAACGCCCTCGCCGATTTCTATACCGGCTACGAGCAGGACTATTACATGGACAATGGCCGCAAGGCGTATCTGCGCGAATGGCGTCCGGGTGCGTACCTGCAGGACGACTGGAAAGCGACGCCGAGGCTGACCCTGAATCTTGGCTTGCGCTGGGATCCGTGGATGCCGCCGATCGACGACAACGGAACGCTGGTGGGCTTTAATCTGGCAAATCCCAATTTTCAATCCGCAGTCGCCCCTGGAGCACCGAAGGGCGTGATGTTTGTCGGCGATTCCGGGCTTTCGAACACGGTGTTCAATAACAACTTCAAGGATTTTGCACCCCGAGCAGGCTTTGCCTATAACATGTTCGGCAATAGCAAGACGGTAGTGCGCGGAGCCTACGGTCTCTTCTACGGGTTCCCGGAAGGCTTGCTCTACCAACGGACCGACGCCATACAACCCGTCGACCTTTACCTCGAACTCTTGCCGTTCAATGTGCCATGGGATCAGCCGTTCCTGGGCTACCCTGGTGGCGATCCCTTCCCGCGCGGGCATGTCGGCCCTTCGCAATTCAAGAACTATACTTTCCTGTTACCGCTTGCCGGCGGGGTGCTCAATCCTGCGTCGAAGGTGGAATACACACAAGCCTATAACTTCGCCATCGAGCAGGATCTTGGCCATGGGTTCGCCTTTAATCTGGGCTACGTGGGCAACCGCGCGGAACATGTGATGGCCTCGCGCCAGTTCAACCCATTTATCCCGCCCACCTCGGCTACGACGATTGAAACCACCCGGACCTATAACGGGCTTGGCGCGGTCGAACTCGCCGACTCGTACGATTGGGAGAAGACCAATGCGCTGGAACTGAACGTGACCCGTCGGTCGGCACACGGGCTCACGCTGCTTTCTAACATAGTGTGGATGAAGACCATCGACATCGGCTCGTCAGGAACCGAAGGGAATGCCGGACCGTCGAATCCATACAACTTCAATGCATTTCGTGGTGTCGCCGATTTTGACCAGGCGCTGCGCGTCACCGGCTCAGTGAACTATCCGATCCCGAAATTCCACGTGAACAATTTCGCGGGAGCATTCGTCAACGGCTGGCAAGCAAACGCTATCGTGACTTCGCAAAGCGGCCTGCCCTTTAGCATCACCAGCAGCCAGACCGACAACTCGAAATCGGGCGTCGGCAATGACTATGGAGTTTACGTGGCAGGCGTCAGCGCCGCGCGTCCCGCCGGTGCTCTCAAGACGGAGTGGTTCAACCCCGCGGCATTCACTACAAACCCCGTTCCCTCGGCGGCGAACAACTGGACGCAGTCGTTTGGAAACGTCCCGCGCAACTCGCTGCGCGGACCCGCTTACGAAGACACCGACCTTTCAATTTTCAAGGACATTGGTTCGGAAAAGCGCATTCACGGCCAGTTCCAGGCAGAAGCCTTTAACGCCTGGAATCACACGAACTTCGCGAATCCTTCAGGGAGCGCCGGTTCCGGCACCTTCGGAACCATCACCGCAACCAGCACCAGCACTGGAACCGTCAATTCGGCTACTACTGCAGGCGCGCCACGTGTCTTCCAGTTTGTTGCCAAGATTATTTTCTAAAACAAGAATGCCGGAGTTCGGCGAACTGTCGAACTCCGGCATTATTGCATCGATCGATATTTACAGATGAATCCAGCCGCCGCGGATCAGCGATAGCGATAGCCCGGCCACAATGATCCAGAGCACCACGCCCTGCAGAAGCGGCCGCACGCCCACCTGGCGAATGGTCTTCATGGAAAGCCCTGTGCCGATGAGATAGAGCGTTACGGTAAGGCCGATGACGCCGAGACGCTTGAGGACCGGATACGCCGGGTGGAACATGTGGATGTAAGTATTGGCGACGGCCGCGAGGCAGAAGAAGAGAATGAACCACGGCCACTTAATGCGCGCGCTGCTTTTCCTGGCCACGGCGGTTCCCATGGAGATGGGCACAATCCAGAGTGCGCGCGCCAGCTTGACCGTGGTGCCGACAGCGAGCGCCAGTGCGCCGAACTTGGCCGTTGCGCCGACCACCGAGCTAGTATCGTGAATGGCGAGCGCCGACCACAAGCCAAACTGGGTCTGCGTCATGTGCAGCAGAGTTCCAATGAGAGGAAAGGTCAGCAGGGCAACCGAGTTGAGGACGAAAACCGTGCCCAGCGAAATGGCGATTTCTTCTTCGCCGGCATCGGTAATGGGCGCGATGGCGGCGATGGCGCTGCCGCCGCAGATGGCGGTGCCTGCGCAGATCAGGAAAGAAGTTCCGCGGCTCACTTTGAGAAACTTGCCGAGAGCCCATCCCAGCGACAAGGCGAAGGCAATGCTGATTGCTGTGTAGACAAAGCCGGAGCGGCCGACGCTGATCACCTCGTGGAGATCCATGCCGAAGCCAAGGCCGATGACGGAGGCTTGCAAGAGGAATTTCGAGAGCCGCTTGGATTCTGAGTTGAACGGGTGTACGAATGAGAATCCGAAGACGAGGCCGCCGGCCAATGCGACCGGCGGGGATACAAGGCCCGTGGCAGCGAGGATCAAGCCGGCGAAGAAGAGGGCTTTTGACACATGTTCAGTGTGTGGCTCGATAAGCCTGCGCGTCCAAGCAGAACGAATGATGGGGCATTAGCCGCCCTTATCGGCGGCGAGCGCTTTTTGCAGGCGGGCTTCTCAGGCCTTGACTGCGGCCCGCCTTGCTCCGGCGCGCGCGGCGAGGAACTTGCGAAATTCCTGCGCCAGGCCGTGCGGTTCGGGGCCCTTCGCGGCAACGAGCAGAAAATCGCGGTGGATGCGGAGGCCTTTGATTTCGACAATCTTGAAGCTGTGCCCCAGGCGCAGATCCTTGGCAATCGCCCAGCGCGAAACGAAGCCAACGCCGAGGCCCGCTTCCACCGCCGATTTGATTGCCTCTGTGGAGTCGAGTTCCATCACGATCTGCAGGGCGCGGCGCTTGATGCCTTGCCGCTCCAGCGCCATCTCCGTAATTCTGCGGGTGCCCGATCCGCGCTCGCGCATCAGCAGCGGGGCCGTAAGGAGATCGGCGCATGTAATGGAGGCCTGTTCCGTCCACTCGTGCGCCGCGGGCGCTATGAGCAAAATTTCGTCGCGCAGAAAGGGTTCGGTACTCACGTCTCGGGTTCGCGGCGGTCCTTCAATAAATCCGAGCGCGATTTTCTTTTCCCTGACAGCGCTCACGATGTGTTCGGTATTGCCGCTGAGCAGCGTGGGCAAGACACGGGGATTTTCCGCGCGAAACTCGCCGAGCAGGCGGGGCAGAACGTACTGCGCAATGGTTGTGGAGGCGCCGAGAGTGAGCCTGCCGGCATGATCGCCGGTGAGAGCAGCGATTTCCTGCTCCGCCCGCGTCATAATCTGCTGCACGCGCCGCGTGTACTTGAGCAGCACCGTTCCCGCAGCCGTCAATCCGGCGTTCGGTCCGGAGCGATCGAAAAGCTGGACGCCGAGATCTTCCTCAAGAGCCTTGATTTGCAGGCTTACCGCGGGCTGCGTCAGGTAAAGCTCCTCGGCAGCTTTGCGAAAGCTTTGCTGTTCCGCGACGGTACGGAAGACAACCAGGCGGAAGTTTTCGAGGTTTGCCATTGATCCATTAGAACATTTTGCATTCATTCGCTCGGGTGAACTGGCTGGTTGCCGGTGCAATCATTCGCAACATCCCAATTCACGTAAATGGGATTGGCGATGAGCCACAGTTTTCCGTCAGGCCCGGTAACTTGCGCGCGAAACCAGTGACGGCGTCCGTCGCTCGTCCAGTGCAGGGTTTGCGTGGAGTCCGCTGTGAAGGTGGCGACGCCTTGCGGGAGTGCGACATCCTGGCCATCTTCAATCCAGTGCAATGTTCCGCCTGCAACAGCGGTCACATGCGCGGAAAAATTGAGTTGAGCGCCGGCTGCGGCGTTCAGCATGTCTCCCGCATGTGCGATACGAGCGTCTGCATGCGCCGTCACTTCGAGAAGTCGGTCGTGGGTTCCTGCCACATCAAGAAAGACGTGGCCGGCGCGGATGCCGTCGAGAATCGCGGGCGTGGAGAGCTCGCTAGCATACACAACAGTCGTCGGGCTGCCGATGGAGCCGGTTTGATCGAGGGGTTGCATGGGGCGGTGATTATCGCTGCCACCGATTCCCGTGAGGCGGCAACCGCGATTGAGTTCCTGATCCCAGAAGGGGAGATCGGAGAGACCGTGCTGCTCGCTGCCGCCGTTGACGGCTTCTACGCCGGTGAGCAGATGCATGTCGACGGGTGTCTTCGGCGTCCATCCGCAGCCGAGGCAGATTTCACCGCTCGGTGACAAAGGATGATTGATGGAGGTGATTGCGCCCACGCGCGCGGCGCTTTCGAGCAATGTGTTCACGTCGGGAACGTTCTTTCCATCAAGTCGGAAGTCAATGTAATCGGTGCTGCCGAGGAAATTGATGTGGCCCTGAAAGGTGGTGATTTCGCGGCCGGGAATCAGCAGCAGCTTGTCGAAATAAGGCTGCAGCTCGCGCATTTCATCATACTGCGAGCTGGCATTGTGATCGGTTATGGCGATGAAGTCGAGTCCGCGGCGGGCGGCGGCGTCGACTGTGAAGAAGAGCGGGCAGGGAACCATTTTGCCGGTTTGGCTCGGGCATTGCCCGTCGCTGTGCGCGGTATGCATGTGCAGATCGCCGCGAAACCAGGCGGGCCCCGCGCGTAGCGGTTCGCGAAGGATCGGCGGCAGCGCGACCACTGCGCCGGTGCGCGTGAGGTAGACGTGAATGGTGTAATGCGACTCGACGCCGGCGCGAATGTTGGGCACGCCGATCAGCACATTCCAGGTGCCGGATGGAATGGCACCCGGCAAACAGGATGGCGTGGCGTCCATCAGTCCGACGGTCAGCGTGGATTTGTTGCCGCCGCTCCAGCAGCGCAGCCCCGCGGGATCGAGCAGACCGAGATCGAGTGCGGTGTGCTGCTCTTTTTCGGTGTAGGCAAAGGTGATGGTCACGCGCTCCGTGCCGTCGGGCACCGCAAAGGGAACCTGGATATAGCTTTGGTTCTGGGAGCCGCGAACGATGCCCTGGAGGGTGAAATCGGTGCCGGAAGAATCCGCGACGGGAGGGGCTTGTTGTGCGATGGAGGTGGCGGCGGCGAGAGAGAAAACAAGAAAAAAGCAAAATGGCGCCACAAGTCGGAGCGACGGTGTTGCACGACCCGATGGTTTCCTCTTCATAAGGACATTATCGTTCCTGTCGCATGGCTCAGGATGGTGGCGATTCAGAATGCCGGCCTGAACCAGTGGCCGCGACGCTTTCACAAAGAAAGACCCGCATCCAGAGCGGTGTGCTGCGCCGGATGCGGGATTTAACTAAGACACGATTGGGAGGCCGTGTGCCTTAGAAGTCGAGCTTGAGCGCGAGCTGCAGAGTGCGCGCGCCATTGTTCTGGTTGCTGTTCTTGGTGGCCGAGATATTGCTGAAGCTCGATGTGGTGAAGTTCAACTGCCCCGGCTGCGCGAAGGGCGGCGTGTTGGTGGTGTTGAAGGCTTCAGCGCGGAACTGCAGAATCGTCGCTTCGGTGAATTTGAAGTTCTTCAGAATCGAAGAATCCAGGTTAGTGAAATGCGGTCCGCGCACCTGCTGGAGTGGGCCGCCGAGCGGGGCAATGCTAGTCTGCCCGACGGCGGTCGCTACCGGTGGTTGTGCAAATGCAGCGGGATTCAGCCATTGCGTGTAGTTGTGTGGGCCGGCATAGAGACTTTGCCCGGTGACATTGGCAGCGCAGCCAAAGTCGGCAGACGTGGAATTCGGGCACGAGACTGTGAGCGGCTGCCCGCTTTGGAAGGTGTAGAAGCCGTTGATCTCCCATCCACCCACGATGAGGTCTGCGGGCCTGCTGATTGAGCCTCCGAACTGTTTCCCGCGGCCAAAGGGCAGGACGTACGACCCGGCTACGTGGACCAGACCGGCAGCATCCCCGTCGCACAGGGCGTAGTCGCCCGCGATGCCGAATCCGGGCATCCACTGGGCGCGGTAGCCCACGTTGTACTGCGAGTTCTGCGGCGCGTGCTGGTCACTCAGGCACTTGGACCAGGTGTAGTTGCTGAGCAGCGAAAGCCCAAAGCTCATCTGGTGCTGATACGTGATCTGCAGAGCGTTGTAGCTGCTGGCGGCGTTGGTGGTTTCGTAGGTGGAGTTGCGCGAGAAGTACGGGTAGGGAATGTAGTACTGAGTGTTGGTGCCGGGAGGCAAAATCTGGGAGTTGGCGTTCGTGTTTCCGAGAATATCCAGGTGACGCCCCTGGGTGCCTACGTATCCCACCTGGACCGCGTCGTGGGGCGAGAACTGATCTTCGACGGTCAAATTCTCCGTCTGGACCAGCGGCGTCTGGAAGTTGTTCTGGCGGGCATCGAAGGGAAGGCCCAGATAGTCACTACCGATGTACTGACCTCCATCGCAAGAGTTGCCGGCTGGGCAAGTAACCGGCGTCGTTGTGTACGGTGTCGGGCTTTGCAGCACGGTCGGACTCTGGAAGTTAAAGACGGTGAAGGATTGTTCCATGGTCGCCGCCTGAGTAGGAGTCAGCAGCAACGGGTGATTGGAATCGGGAGCGGGGACGGTCTGGACGTAGACGAACGGGTAGTTGAATCCCAGCGTGCCGCCGTAACCGAGATTGCCCAGCGCTCCGTAGGCGGTGCCGAATCCTCCGCGCACCACCAGCGTAGGCCGGATCTTGTAGGCGAATCCCACACGCGGCGCGAAGTTGTCCTTTTGTGCGTTCCCGGTAGCGAGGCCGGCGTTACAAGTGATGTTGACATTGCTGAGAGCGGCAATGGTATTGAAGATTGCCGCTCGCGGCACCGCGCACCCTTGGCTGGACATTTCGTAGGTGGCGGTGGGGCCGTTGCCGCCGCCCGAAGCGATGAAGTTCGCCTGATAGCCGCGGGTTTCAGCATAGGGCGTGAAGAGATCCCAGCGCAGGCCGAGGTTGAGGGTCAACTTGGGATTCACCTTCCAGTCGTCCTGGAAGTAGGCGCCAATGTACCAGCGATGGTCGTCCGTAGCGGCGATGTTGGAGCCCGAGAATTGGCTCATGCCGCCTACGTAATTGACCGTCGTTCCGACTCCGGGAACGGCGCTGACATTGGAAGCGGCGGGCGCCACCAGGAAATCGCCGATGCCATTCAGGCCGGTGCCAGTTTGGGAGATGCGGTTGGGAACATCGGTGTACATACCGTTGAACGAGAAGTCGCCGCGGCCTTGCGGCGGCTGCGAGATGTTGGCCGTCATATCGTCCACCTGGATGCCGGTCTTGAAGGCGTGGTTGCGCCAGAGCTTGGTGACCGCGTCGACACCCTCGAGGCTATAGACGGTTTGAATGGTGGGGGTGTAGTTGCCAACGCCGATGCCGCGAAGGCCGCCGATGTTCATGTACGGGAAGCCGCCGTTGTTGGCCACCTGCGGAATCCCCTGTATGCCGAACTCGAGCGGAATACTGCACGAACCCGAAGTTGTATTGGTTCCCGTGCAGGCTGTGCTGCCGATGACGTTGCCGTAGATGGACTGCTGGAACTTGTCGGCGTGCACCATGCCGATGTGCATATCGTTGGTGAGTGTGGGTGTAATGATGCGCGTGTAGCCCACGGCCCACGCGTATGCGGGAAGGCTGTCGTTGCGCGCGTCGGTCTGGCCCACGGCATATCCCGGAAAGTATCCCGGCAGGTAGGCGTTGAGCAGGCTGCGGTCATAAACGCCGAACAGGACATCTTTGGGGCTGATGTTGGCGTCGATGCGGACGTCCCAGGTGTTGGTGTTCTTGTCTTCGATGGGAATGTAGCTGGGGAAATTGCTGCTCAGCTTGTTGAGGACGGTGGGCAGCGGAAAAAGGTCAAGGACTTTGACCGCGTTCGCGTCAATGCGCGACGTTGGGATGATATTGAGGTTGGCAGCGGTGTAGGTGGCGCCGGCCAGGCCGCCGGCTGTGTAGTTGCCGGCAGGGCATCCGCTTGCCGAGCATTTGTAGAACGGATCGCGGATATAGGAGCCCGCCGTGCCGGTGAGCAAGGTAATCGGATCGACGCCACTGGATGGAATCTGGCGCGTGGTAGCCGGGTCGAGGATGGTGCCGTTGGGAAATACGCGGCCGAGGGCGTCAGCCGGCGCCGACCCGCTATTGAAATTGATGTTGTCCTGCAGGTTTGTAAAGCCGCTGCCAAACTCGCTGGTGGCAGAGCACGAAGACGCCGCTGTTGCGCCGGCCACGTCGCAGGTAGGAACGTTTTGGCCGCCCGGCGACTCGGGCAGGACGTAGCGTCCGCCCTGATAATCGGTGAACCAGAAGAGCCGGTTCCTGCCGTGGATAAGATGTGGGATCAGGACCGGGCCGCCCGCCGTGAAGCCGAACAGGTTCTGGTGGTAATCGGGTATAGCGCCGGAGACGCAGCCCGAGCCCGAGCAGGTCCTGTTGAAGAAGTAGTTGGCGTTCAAATCGTCATTGCGCACGTACTCCCAGAGGTCGCCGTGCACGCCATTGGTGCCTGATTTGATGGAAGCGTTGACGACGCCGCCGGTGGAGTGGCCGAATTCGGCATTGAAGTCGCCGGCTTGCAGGGTGAATTCCTGCAGGGCATCTGGCGGCGGAACGATTGCCGCGTTGGTCAGGGTGTAGTTGCCGCCATAGATCTCGATATTGTCGTTAATGCCGTTCAGGCGGAAATCGTTTTGCCATTCGTCAACGCCGTTCACCCTGAAATAACCAGACTCAGAGCTGCCTGCGTCGGGGGTAATGCCTCCGCCGCCCGATCCGGTCGGTGTGGTACTGACGCCGGCGGACATTTGCGCCAGCGAGGTCCAATCGCGCGTGGCCAGGGGCAAATCGTTGACGGCCTGATTGGTGATGGTTTGGCCGACCTGGGCGCTCTCTGCTTCAAGAAGAGGAGCTGCAGCGGTAACGGTAACACTCTGCTGCACATTGCCGGTGGCAAAGTGAATATCGATGGTTTCGACCTGTTGTACCTGCACGATGACTCCGTGCACGACATACTTCTGGAACGCGGGGGCCTCAGCCTCAACCGTGTAGTTGCCTGGGAGCACGTCATCGAATACATAGGTACCCGTAGCAGTGGATTTGGTCGTGGTGATTGCGGAGGTGTCGTTATTGATGAGCTCGATCGTGGCCTTTTGTACGACCGCGCCGGACGGATCTTCCACTGTTCCAGTAATCTCTCCCCGGTCTAGCTGAGCCGCCAGGCGGCCCGGAAGGCACAGAGCAAGGAGCGTGACCACGAGGGTAAGCCATGGTCCGGCAATTCTGAATTGCTGTTTGATGTTCATTGTGCTTTGCTACCTCCAATTTGAAGATTTTTCACACGTTTGCACTCACCCGCAGTTTTGCGAGCAGCGCAACAATATTCCAGTTGCAATGCGAGCGGGAGTGTTTACCCTAGGTGCACGCCAGTGTATACACTAGTGTTCAAAGCATTTAATTATCTGATTGAAAAGGACTTGTTGACTTCTTGAATTGTTGGTAAACTGTGGGAATTGTTCGGTCGGAAGCGCGTTCTCAGGGCGGTTTTTTAAAAATACAGGGCGCGGACGATGAAGCGGCACATGAAGCCGCGTGCGGGCTTCGGTTGCAATCGGTTTCGAAGCCCGAGCGTGAATGCTGCTGCGATACGCTGCAAGGCCGCTAGGAAAAACTGGATTCATGCCGGGAACTTATTCGGATTCTTCTGGCGTTCATGGATTTGAAATAGAAGTCAACGCCGCATCGTACGAAAATGTGTTTGCAGGAAAACCGAGTACCAGGTCTAGCCGTGCGTCATTCCTTCATTGTTGAACCGGAGACCACTCTCCATCCCTCGATGCCAGTCTGGAGATAAGGCTCATGGATCAAATTACAGCCGTCCAATCCAAGCCCCAATCCAAGCCCAGGGCGCTTCCTCTCGAGGAGGCATGGCTGTCGAGTCTTCAGGAAGAGCCGCGCTGGGCGCTGGCGCAGCGAGTGATCGCCGGGCCGCACTTCGCCCGTTCCCCCTTGCTTACGAAATTTCTGTTGTTTGTGGTGGCAGAAACCCTGGAGGGGCGGGGAGACGAGATCACAGAGCACCAGATCGGCGTGCACGTCTTCGACCGGCCGGTGGACTATCGCACGCTTGAGGACAATATTGTTCGCAGTTATGCGCGCCAATTGCGCAAACGGCTGGCTGAGCACTTTGCCGACCAGGGCAGCTCGGAGCCGGTGCGCATCGATATTCCTGTTGGCGGCTATGTGCCGGTTTTTCTTCCCGCTACTCAGGAAGGCCACAAAGAGGAAACGCCGGGTTCGCCGGCGGCGGCTCCGGCGCAGATGCAGCCTCATGCGCTTCCCGCACACCAAGCGGAAGCTGCGGTGACGGCGCAATCTGCGGAGCAGGCTTCGGTTCTGTCAAAGGCAAGCCGCTGGGCGCTGGGCGCGGTGCTGGTTGTGGCCTATAGCGCGGCCTTGATCGCCGTAACCTGGTATACGGCTCGGCGATCGTTGGCGCCGGCGTCGCCCGTTGCGCAGGAGCCGGCGCATTTGCTGTGGGCCGAACTGTTCAGCGGTCCTGAAAACAGCTACATCGTTCCCTCCGATGCGGGGTTCAATCTCCTGGAAGACATTTCGCGCCGGCCCGTGCCGTTGGCGGATTACATTGCAGGCAGCTACGAGGGATTGCCGCTGTCTGGAGTGGATGCGCATAGCGCCTCGGATCTGCGCTCCCAGCAGTTGACGCCTTTTGTCGATCTGCAGATCGCCGCGGCATTCGCGCATCTGACGGAGGACGATCCGCAGCGGGTTTTTATTCGCTTTCCGCGAGATCTGCGGCTGGATGACCTCAAGAACGCGAACGCCGTCATCATCGGATCGGTGGGCAGCAATCCCTGGGCGGCGATTGCTGAGAGCAATGCCAACTTCCGCATTGTCGACCGGCCCGGCATGAATGGCGCGCAGATTATCAATCTCAAGCCGCAGGCCGGAGAACTTGCGACGTATTCCAGCCACTGGAACGAGCCGGCGCACGAGACCTTCGCGCTCATCGATTTTCTTCCCAATTTGAGCGGCAGCGGACATCTGCTGGTTCTGGAGGGACTGGATGTGGCGGGAACACAGGCTGCGGCCGAGATGCTGTTGTATCCATCGGCCATCGATCCGATTCTGAAGCGAGCCACGCGTCCGGATAAATCCCTGCGCAATTTCGAAGTGCTGCTGCGGTCAACGAGCATCCAGTCAAACGCCACCGGGACGCAGGTGATTGCGAGCAGGATTTACTAGCAAAACTTGCCTGGCACAGTTGCCGGGGTTTCACCGCTCCCTCCCCGCCGCGGGGCACGGGATCGCATTGCCAGCCGCATCAGCTATAGTTTCCAAGGAACATTATCGCGACGGTTGCGGCCCCTCTACTGAAGCAGGCCGAGACCGGCGCGCGGTGAGAACGGCGCTGGCCGGAAGGCAGAGGGGTAAATCGTGAAACGAGCAGCTGGAGTGGTCGCAACTTTGATAGGAATGGCAATGGCGCTTGCGCCCATTGCGCAGGGAGAGGTGAAGATGTCGATTTGGGGTCATACCGCGGATGGAACCGCCGTGCCGATTTATACATTGACCGGTGGGCAGATTGAAGCGAAAGTGACAGCGTACGGTGCGCACCTGGTGAGCGTAAAAACTCCGGATCGCAACGGCAAGATGGCGGATGTGGTGCTGGGCTTCGGCAGTCTGGAAGGCTACACGACCATTCCGAACGGCTATCTGGGAGCCATCGTAGGGCGGTACGGCAATCGCATCGCGCTGGGCAAGTTTACGCTGGACGGAAAGACCTACCAGGTTCCCGTCAATAACGGCGCTAACTCGCTGCATGGCGGTACGAAAGGATTCGATCAATATGTGTGGCAGTCCAAGGAAGTACCGGACGGCGTCGAGTTTACGCATGTGAGCCCCGATGGCGACATGGGATATCCGGGGACATTGACTGCGACGGTGCGCTACACGCTCAAGGGCAATACACTGCGCATCGACTACACGGCAACCACCGACAAAGACACGGTGGTGAACCTGACCAACCATTCGTACTTCAATCTGCATGGCGACGACAAAGGCAACAATCTCGACCAGCGGATTGAAATCAACGCCGATCGCTTTACCCCAGTCGACGCGGGGCTGATTCCGACCGGTGAGTTAGCGCCGGTTGCGGGCACGCCGCTCGATTTTCGCAAGCCCGAAGCGATTGGCGCGCGGATCGATGCCGACAACGAGCAACTGAAGCTGGCCGGCGGATACGACCACAATTTCGTGCTGAACGGCAAGATGGGCACGCTGCGCGTGGCGGCGATCGTGACCGATCCGGTGAGCGGACGCAAGCTCACGGTGGAAACAACCGAGCCGGGAGTTCAATTTTACTCAGGCAATTTTCTGGATGGTACTTTGACGGGATGGAGCGGCGTGAAATACGAGAAACATTCCGGATTCTGCCTGGAGACACAGCACTTTCCGGATTCGCCGAATCATCCGAATTTCCCGACTACGGAGCTGAAGCCCGGCGAGACGATGCACTCGACGACTACGTTCACATTCGGAGTGGAGAAGTAGTAATGTGTAGCGCCGGCCTCCCGGCCGGCTGTAGTGCGGGCCTCCCGGCCCGCGCTATCTAGATGGCTGCTCCGAGCACTGGTGGCGAGGACGCCGCCAGTACAGCCGGTCAGGAGACCGGCGCTACGTCGCTTTCCATTTCTTGAACCAGCCAAGGCCGTCTGACGTGGCGGCGGCGGGAATGTATTCGCAGCCGATCCACCCTTCGTAACCAAGTTCGTCAATCAGATCGAATAGATACTCGTAACGAACTTCGCCGGTGTCGGGTTCGTGGCGCTCGGGCACGCCTGCGATTTGGATGTGGCCCACGCGCGTCTGCTTCGGGTCGGCAAGGTACTTGCGGATCCTGATGGCCAGATCGCCCTCTTCCACCTGGCAATGAAAAAGGTCCAGGAGAATTTTGAGATTGCGCGCGCCGATTTCCGCGACAATCGCGTGCGCATCTTCCTGGCGATTCAGGAAGAAGCCCGGGATGTTACGCTGTGCGATGGGTTCGATGAGCAATTGGATTCCGGCAACTCGCGCCTGATCCGCGGCCCAGGCGAGATTTTCGGTGTAGACGCCGAGCAGGTGGGCGCGGTCGACTCCAGGCGGAGAAATTCCAGCCATGGAATGGATGCGCGGACATGGCAACACCAGCGCGTACTCCAGAGCCTGCAGAAAACCGTCGCGAAATTCCTTTTCGCGGCCGGGCAGCGCCGCGATGCCGCGTTCGCCGACCTTCCAATCGCCAGGAGGCGAGTTGAAGAGGATCTGGCGCAGTCCGTGCTCCTTGAGCAGAGCGGCCAGCGTGGCAGGCGGATGTTCGTAAGGGAACAGATACTCGACAGCCGTGAAGCCATCGCGCGCAGCGGCGGCAAAGCGGTCGAGGAACTTGTGTTCCTGATACATCATGGTCAGGTTGGCGGCAAAGCGAGGCACGGCATGGACTCCATGATCAGATTGTGAGCTGCATGTGATCTGCGTCGACGCGCCGGAATTATTTCCCGTGACTGCTGAGCTGAGCGAGCACGCGCTTCAGGTCGTCGAGTTTCTGCCCGGCTTCGGCCAGTTTACCTTCCGACGTCAGGCGCTGATAGTCGGCGAAGTCTTGACTGGCTTGGCTGATGAGCGAGTTGACGTCAGTTGAAGGTTTTGGCGTGCCGGCGGGCGTGCCGGAGGGCGAAGCCGCTGTGGTTGGTTGCGGCGATTCCGCACCGGTCAGCGATGGCGTCTGCGATCCGAAGAGCGAACCGAGCGCGGCCTCAAAGGTCGGCCCATAGGCAAGGCGATCCTGCAGAGCTAACACGACCAGTCGCAGTTCCGGCATGGGGCTCTGGTTGGCCTGCAGGTAAATCGGCTCCGCGTAGAGCAGGGCCTGCCCGCAGGGAATCACCAGCAGGCTGCCGCGGATCACCTTCGAGCCATTCTGATTCCAGAGCGTGAGCTGTCCGGAGAGCTGCGCATTCTGATCGATGCGCGCTTCAATCTGCTGCGGCCCGTCGACCAGCCGCGTCTTCGGGAAGTTGAACACCACGGCGGTTCCGTAATGCGCGCCATCGCTGCGCGCCGCAATCCAGCCAATCATGTTGTTGCGGCTGATGGGCGTGAAGGGCAGAATCTCGACGAACTCGAGGCCGCCCGATTCACCGGGAAGCGTCATCAACACGAAGTTGGGTTGCATGGGTTGCGCGGGCTGGTCGCTGCCCTGGCTCGAACCATTTTCGGTAGCCACGGTCCACTGATCGCCGCGGTTGTAAAAAACCTCGGGGTTGGTCATGTGATAAAGACCGTACACATCGGCCTGCAGACTGAGCAGCGCTTCGGGATAACGCACGTGGGCGCGCAGCCACGCGGGCATTGCGGAGGCGTCCTTGAACAGTCCCGGATAAATACCCCGCCATGCCGCGAGGATAGGGTCTGAAGAATCGAAGACGTAGAAGGTGACCGTGCCATCGTACGCGTCCACCACAGCTTTCACGCTGTTGCGGGCGTAATTGACCGATTGCCCATAGAGATCGTCTGATGCGGAGTAAGGATAAGTGGATGAGGAAGTGTAGGCGTCAATGATCCAGGAGAGGCGCCCATCGTCGCCGACGACAATGTAGGGATCGTGATCGAATGTGAGGAACGGCGCGAGGGCCGCAACGCGTTCCTGCACGTTGCGCCGCATCAGTAGATGGCTGTCGGCCGTGATGTCGTCGCTGAAAGGAACCTTGGTGAGGTCGCCGCGATCGAAGGCCAGCATGACGCGGCGCAAAAAGCCGCCCATCACAATGCCGCCCGTGCCTTCGTAGTTCGAATAACTGTCGTTCTGACCCTGCGAGTAATTGAATTCCTGCTGCTTGGTTTTGACGTAGACATCGGTATCGGTCATCTCGCCGAAGTAGATTTCGGGGCGCGTGACTTTGAGGCCGGGCACGGTGCTCTGCACGGGCATATTCGAGAGATAGAGCGTGGGCAGGCCCTCAGTTGAGAATCCGTTGACGGGATTCATGGTGATGCCGTAGCCGTGGGTGTAAATGAGCTTGTCGCTGATCCAGTTGCGGCTGGTGTCGGGCAGTTTGCTCACGTCCAGCTCGCGCACCGCGAGCATCACCTGCCGCAACGAACCGTTGATCTGGTAGCGATCGATATCGATGCCAGGGAAGGCGTAGTAGGTGCGAATCTCCTGTAGCTGGGTTAACGTGGCCTGCAGTGCGCCCACGTCCCAGAGGCGGATGTTTTCAAGCGTGGCCTGATTGTGTTCCGGGTCGGCTGCGGCGACCGTGGTCTCGGCGGGGAACTCCTGCTGAGCGAATTCGTCGAGGCCGTAGGCCTGGCGCGTCAGGGCGATGTTGTATTCGATGTACTGCCGTTCCTTGTTAAGGCGGTTGGGATTGACGATGAAGGTCGACATGTACCATCCGGCAACGACGGTCACGATCCAGCAGGCGACTGCTGGAGCGATGGCCGCAAGCAGCCAGCGCACGCGTCGCTTGAGCAGGCCGCAAGCGAAGGCAATCACCGCGCCGACGACGAGCGCAATGCTGATAAAAGACATGCCGATCAGCGTGACGTGCGCGTCAGTGTAAGAGACTCCGGAAAAAATCGCGTGCTGGTCAAAGAGAAGATCGAAGCGTCCGACGTATTCGCGAATGGCCAGTGTGAAAAGCAAAAAGCCTGCGGCGATGGAAACGCCACGCCAGATTGAGGGTGTAGCGCTACCGAATTTGCCGCCGCGCATTTGTGCTCCGCCCGCGGCGATCAGAAAGAGCACCGCGAGAATCGAGATCAACACTGCCAGCGTGAGCAACCATCCGGCGATAAGTTCCCAGGCAGGCAAGGTGAAGAGATAAAAGCCAAGCGGCCGGCCGAGGACTGGGTCGACAGGACTCGTGGCAGTAGCAGGTGCGTACCAATAAAGGGCAAGCGTGGGCCATTGCGATTCCATGGCGAAGCCGGTGGCGATGGAGATGACGAGCGCAGCGATGACGCCGACGGAACGCAGGAATTTTGCCACCGGCAGTTCGACGGGGCGGCCGGCGAAAAAGATGGTATGCGTCTCAGGTAAATCACCGCCGTGACCATGGCGTAAAGCGAGGAATGCGCCGAAGAGGACGAGGAAGGTCAGCACGGCAAAGACTACGAACGTCCCCCACTGAAGGCTAAAGCTCTTCCAGAAAACCGGAGCAAGCCCAAGCGAGTCGAACCAAAGGAGGTCAACCCAATAGGAAATGGCGGCGCGACCGCCAATAATGACAAGGACGACGAGAGCAATCGGAAGATAAATGGCCAGGTTGCGACGCCGCGGCTTTGACGGCGGAGGCCAATCGATGGTTTCGGGCATTTCTTGCTCCACTCAGGCGATTTGTGCGCACTGAGATACGCAAGAATTGTACAGCGGTGAACTCTCCGGGCCGCATTATTCCCAATTGGGTATAATGGAGGTGTGCCAGAAGTTCTCAAGCCGCTGCGCTGGACCGGATCGACGAAGAAGGATTTGCTGGCCATGCCGGAGGAGGTACAACAGGTCTTTGGGTTTGCGCTTTTTCAGGCGCAGATCGGCCAGATGCACCCGGCGGCAAAACCGCTGAAAGGGTTTGGCTCGGCAGGAGTGGTGGAGGTCGTCGAGGATTGGCGCGGCAACGCCTACCGTGCCGTTTACACGGTGCGATTCGCAGGGGCTGTGTATGTTCTGCATTGTTTTGAGAAGAAATCGAAACGCGGGATTGAGACACCGAAGCGGGAGATGGATCTGATTCGTGCGCGGCTCAAAGGGGCCGAGGCGCGTGCATTGGGGGTTGTGCGATGAGCAAAGTGAAGGCAGCGAAAAACGCGTACGAAGAGTTAGGCTTTCGGGACGCCGATGAGATGCTCTTGAAGGCGCAATTGGCGATAAAAATTGCCGAGACTCTGCGCAAGCGCGGATGGAGCCAGCAGCAGGCGGCGAAGGTGCTGGGAATGACGCAGCCCAAGCTCTCCGGGATGCTGCGCGGGCAATTCCGCGGCATCAGCGAGGTCAAGATGATGGAATGCCTGGTACGGCTCGGGCGTGGGGTGAAAATCGTTGTTGGGCCGGAGGGCAAAAGGACTGCGGGACGGGTAGAAGTGGTAGCGGCGTAGGCCGCGCGTCGCTTTCGACCTGAATTTTCCGATCCCAAACTCAGATCAGCTCGGAGTGGCCTGTGACGCCTAGCTCCTTCACGATCTTGCCCACATCCTGCGAGTGGTCGCGGTGGGCAATCAGCAGCGCGTCTTCGGTGTCGACGATGACCAGGTTCTTGACGCCCACCAGCGCTACAAATTTCTTAGGGCTGAAGATGTAGTTGTCGTTGGCTTCGATGGCCATGTGACCTCCGGTGTCGGTGACATTGCCTTCGCCGTCGCCGCGCAGGCGCGTTTCCAACTGGTACTCGTAGAGCGAGGCCCATGAGCCGAGATCGTTCCAACTGAACTCGGCGGGAATGCAGTAGAGGTTCGACAGGTGCTCGCCCTTGGCGGAGCGGGGCTCGAGCACCGCGTAGTCGACGGAGATGTTTTCGCACTTGGGATACGCGCGATGGAAGACCTCGTCGAACTGCGGCGTGCCGTAGGCGGCGGCGATGGACTCAAGCAGCGGAGCGGTTTCAGGCAGGTGCTCGCGGACGGCGTTGGCCAGGGTGCGGGCCGACCACAGGAACATTCCGGAGTTCCAGTAGTAATTGCCGGCGGCAACAAACTCTTCAGCGCGGTTCTGGTTGGGCTTTTCAATAAAGCGGCGCACATGCAGAGCGGAGTCGTCTTTGGTCAGTTCGCCGGTTTCGATGTAGCCGTAACCGGTTTCGGCGCGAGTGGGCTCAATGCCCAGCACCACCATGTTGTCGCCGGCTGCGGCAGCGGCAATGCCTTTCTGCAGGGCCTTGAGGAAGCGCGGCTCGTCGGCGATGACATGGTCGGAAGGAAAAACGCCCAGCACGGCGTCTGGGTTATCGCGCTCAATGAGGAAGGCGGCCAGACCGCAGGCGGGCGCGGTGTTGCGGGCGACCGGCTCCTGCACGATCTGTGCGGCGGGCATGCCGGGCAACTGGTCGGCAATCTCGTGGGCCAGAAATTCGTTGGTAATGATCCAGGTTTTTTCGAGCGTAGCGAGCGGCTTGAGCCGCTCCACGGTCTGCTGAATCATGGAGCGCTCGCCGTCGAGCGCGAGAACCTGCTTGGCGCGGGCGCGGCGGGAACGGGGCCAGAAACGGGTGCCGCTGCCACCGGCCAGAATCACAGGACGGAAATCGATAGCGTTCGACATTGAAGAGACATCCTACCGGACGAAGATAACGTTTGCACAGGGCAGGGCGAATTATTTTCACGCCAAGATACCGCATTCCGACGGAGGCCGCCCGGGATGCGGAATGCGATGCATCGCCCGCGTAATTTTGAAGCGATCTTCGGACGAGCGCCGGTCCGGAGACCGGCTGTACGCGGGAGGCTCGCGACAACTAGAACTATTTCAGACTGGTCAGGAACTCGCCCATGCGGCGCGTGCCTTCGTCGATGTTCTGCTTGGTTACCGGATAGGAGATGCGGATGTGCTCGCCGGTTCCGAAGGCCTCGCCGGGCACAGTGACGACATGGGCCTCGTGGAGCAGGCGCGTCGCCAGCTCTGTCGCCGTCCTGATGCCGCCTTTGCCTAGATAGGCCGAGATGTTGGGGTACACGTAGAACGCGCCTTCCGGCTTGGTGCAGGTGACGCCGGGAATCTTGGCGAGCTTGGCCAGCATGTAGTCGCGCAAGTCGATAAACTCGGCGCGGAACTCGGCGACGCACTCCTGCGAGCCGGTCAGCGCCGCGATGGCGCCTTTCTGCACAAAGCTCGTGGCGTTCGAGGTGGATTGCGACTGCAGTTTGCTCAGGTTGGCGACAATGGGCTTCGAGGCCAGCGCATAGCCCGCGCGCCAGCCGGTCATCGAATAGGTCTTCGACAGCGAGCCGAGGATGACAATGTGCTCCTTGGCCCAGGTAAACGAGCCGCCGGAGACGGGTTTGCCGGCGTAGTTGAGGTAGACGTAGCACTCATCCAAAAGCAGAAAAATGCCGCGATCGTGAGCGAGGTGGACGATGCGCTCGAGATCCTCGGCGGTGACCACCGAACCCGCGGGGTTCGACGGCGAGTTGAGGATGATGGCCTTGGTGCGCGGCGTGATGGCGCGCTCGATGGCGTCGGCAGTGATGCGGAAGCTCTCAGCCTCGCTGGTTTCGAGATAGACGACTTTGCCGCCCGCGTACTGGATGATGTCTTTGAAGCTGACCCAGTAGGGAACCGGCAGAATGACCTCGTCGCCGTGGTCGACAAGGATTTGCAGGGTGTTGAACAGCGCCAGCTTGCCGCCGGTGGTGAAGATGGCCTCGTCAATCGAGTAGTCCGAGCCGAAGTCGCAGGCATGGCGCTCGACGATGGCTTTGCGCACGTCGGGAATGCCGGGAACCACGGTGTAGCGGGTGAAATTGGCCTCAATGGCGGCGATGGCGGCGTCCTTGATGTGCCGCGGAGTGGCGAAGTGAGGCTCGCCGGCCCCGAAATCCACCAGGTTAGCGCCTTGAGCGCGCAGTTTGGCCGCCTCGGCGGCCACGGCCATGGTTGCGGATACTTCGATCCGGCCAATGCGATCGGCAAAGACTTTTGCGGGAGCTGTAACGGTCATGACACTTCTATCTTGACAGATTTTCGGGTGAGCGCAAAATGCTTCTCCAGCGATTCGGCAACAAATTGCTGCATCTTTCTTTTTCCGCGCGTTTTGCGAAAAAAGTGGATGAGTGCGCAGTGCCTAATTGGGCGATCAATCGAAGAATCGAATGCCAAAGATTGACAAAGTATGTTATCCGGTCCAGCATTGAATACAGGAGCGTTTCCCCATGAATGTATCGTTGACCCCTGAACTGGACAGGTTCGTCGCCGGGAAAGTTGAATCCGGCCGTTACAACTCGGCCAGCGAGGTTGTGCGTGAGGCTTTGCGTCTGTTGGAGGAGCACGATCGCGCGCGCAGCGCGCAGGTTGCCGCCTTCAACCAGGAGGTCGGCGCGCGGCTGGCCTCGTTGGACCGGGGTGAGCACGTCAAGCCGGCCGCCGTGCGGCAGCGACTGGAACGGAAGTCTCGTGAACGGCACAAGCTCAGAGCATGAAGGATTATGTTCTCAGCGCAGGCGCGGAGTTGGACCTGGACGAGATCTGGGAATACATCGCGGCGGATAATATTGGCGCCGCGGATCGCTGGATAGAAAAACTCTTCGACTCCTTCGAGGCACTGTCGCAAGACCCTTGGATGGGGCACAAGCGCGAAGACCTGACCGCGTACCCGATTCTCTTCTGGCCGGTAGGCGCATACCTGGTTCTCTACCGCGCTCAAAAGGAGTTCATTGAAATTGTGGCGGTCACCCAGGGCGCGCGAGACATTCCATCGTTTCTGCGTCAACGCAGTCAGTAGATCGCGGTGGCTCGAGCGCAAGAGTTTGTACTTTCTGACTTCATGTAACCAGAAACCTAGTTCGCGCCGTTCTTGATGCGGGCCCGCAGCCGCTTGAGCACATTGGGCGGCACCAGGCCGCTCACGTCGCCGCCGAAGCTGAAGACTTCCTTGACCATTCGCGAGCTGACGAATGAGTAGCGGCCTGCCGGCTGCAGAAAGACGGTCTCGATTTCTGGAGCGAGGCGGCGATTCATGAGAGCCATCTGGAACTCGTGCTCGTAGTCGGAGATGGCGCGGATGCCGCGCAGCACCGCCGAAGCGCCCTGCTGGCGCGCGAAATCAACCATCATGCCATCGAACGTGGCCACAGAAACATTGCCGATTCCGTCTGTAGCTTCCTTGAGCATCTCCACGCGCTCATCGACTGTGAAGAGAGGATTCTTGACCGGATTCACGAGAATGGCGACGGTCAGATGGTCGAAGAGCTTTGCCCCGCGCTCGACCAGGTCAACGTGACCGCTGGTGGGCGGATCGAAGGTGCCGGGATAGAGGGCTCTCACGGGCATGGTGTCTCCAAGGGGATTCTACGGCATTTGCAGGATCGCCGGGGCCGGAAGGCGGGACGTCACAGGGTTGGAATGGAGTCGAGGCCCGTCTGGCCTACTTGGCTTTCAAGGTCATGCCACGGATGGGGGCAGGCAGAGCGCAGCTCGAATTGTGCGCTCCTGCCAGGAACGACGCGATGGTTTGCGTAACCATTGGTTCCACCTTGTCGCTGCCGTCGCCGTTGCCGGCAAAGTTCATGTGCGTGGCGTCATCGATGATGCCTTCCCACTGGCAGTGCGATGCGGAGCCGGGCAGATCGGTCCAGGGAACCAGGCGTGCCTGCGGGCCGCCCTTCAGCGACTGGTCCCTGGTTCCCGTGAGGATCAGGATTGGCTTGTGAATGCCGTTCCATGCATTCTGCGAAAAGACAACGCCGGGTCCTTCAGGCGAAAGGGCGACATAGGCATCGAAATGATTCTGGCCGGCGGGCGGCGACGCGACGCCAAGAATGTTTGTCGCGCCAGCTTCAAGCATGACGGTTTCCGCGCCCATGGAGTGGCCGAGGAGTACGCGAAAGGGAGCGTGGCACTGGCGATCGGCCCACTTGAGCGCGGCATCCACGTCGAGGAGGCGGTCGCTCTCCGCGGTAGGGTCAGCGACGAGAGCTGTGAGACCGGGCACGAGGCCATACTGGCGCACGTCGTTGCGCAACGCGGACAGGCCGCTTTCCGCGTGGCCCATGACGACCGTGGTGTAGCCGAGTTGCGCCATCGCGCGGGCCAAATAGCTATAGCCGTACTCGGAGCCGCCTGCGCCATGCGAGATGACAGCGAGCGGGGCACAGTCGGAGCTCGCGCCCAGGGCGGGGTAGAGCATGAGCGGCGTGGAATGGCCGTCGGAACGCGGCACAGTGAGGCGCTGTTGTGCGGTAAGCGGATTCGCCGAACAACAGATCGCGAGCGACGGCACGATCAGCCAATGAAAAGAAATGCGCATGCGTGTCCTTCGATGCGGCGTACTTGAGGAAATGACCCCAGTTGTGGATCGATGTCGCGGTGGCGTCGTTTAGGCCGCCTGCCCGCGCCTACCGTTCGGCACGATGCAGTACGATCGCGACGGGCCCGGGCGGACGGCGCAACGGGCTGCTTGACGGATCCGATCCATCGGGCGGGGGACCGATGGCCGGGCGCGAAGTTTCGGGTTGAGCCGGAGGCTGCGGCTGACGCGGGCCTAAATTCGGGGCGCGCTCGAGCTCGATGGTGTTTCCCCCGGTTGCGTCGCTCTTGATACGGCCGGAGAACGCGCTGTTTCCGGCTTTGAAGCTGACATTGGCGCCGTCGACTTGACCGTCTGTAATCGGAGTCGGCGCGTCGTATCCGCCTGCCCAGCCTCCGCCGATTCCTTCGACGGTTCCTGTGAGTGTGTTTCCATCCTGGCGCAGTACGAAGAGTTGTGTGCCGCCGTCCTGCGAGGGCCTCCACAGGCCGTTGATACCCGAGCCTCTCGGCACCACGCGTTCCCATGCAGCCACCTGCGGACGCAGGGGGACCGCACCGGCCCAGATAGTTACTTGCGCTGGAGTGAGACCCGGCGACGAGGCTTCGACCGTGATGCTGTCTGCCAATTTCGTGGACTGGACGATACCCATGCACCTGCCACTGAATGCCTTGCGCGATACGGCCTTGTCGGATTCCTGATCGGTGGGGTCGCCATTGCCTACGCCGATCAGTCTTCCCGATCCGATGACTTTGAATGTGACTAGATTGTCGGTGATGGGCACAAGGCGGCCTCGGGCATCGCGAACTTCCACGGCGAACATGGCGACATCTTCGCCATCGGCGGCGATTTCGGCACGATCCGCGTACATGGCGAGCGCGGCCGGAGCGTCCGTGGTTTCGCGCCGGGATGTCATCACGAGTTCGCCATCCTTAAAGCCGCGCGCTTCGAGGACGCCGGGAGCGTAGGCCACGTTCCAGGCAAGGTGCGAGTCCTTCTTCACTTCCCCGGCACCGACGCTCTCGCCGTTCAGGAAAAGTTCGACCTTCTCGATGTTCGAATGCACCCAGACCGCAATCTCCTTGCCCTCCATGCCCGGCCAGTTCCAGTGCGGGAAGAGATGCAGGACGGGCTTCTCCGTCCACCACGACTGGTAGTAGTAGAAGGTGTCCTTGGGAAATCCGCAGGTGTCGATGATGCCGTATTGCGAGCTGATGTTGGGCCAGCCGTTGGGCGAGGGCTCGCCGCGATAGTCGAAGCCGGTCCACACAAAGCCGCCGGCCAGCCAGGGGCGCGCGTCGCAGAAACTCCACCAGCCCTCAGCCGAAGCGCGGCCGGTTGTGGTGTAGGGATCGTAGGAGCCGACGTAGCCCTTGTCGTAGTCGGTGACGTAGATGCCGCGCGTGCCCACGGCGCTCACGGTTTCCGTGCCGATGACGGGCTTGCCGGGATGCGCGTTGTGATAGGCCTCTGCGCCGGGATCCGCGTAGTTGTAGCCGATGACGTCGCAGACTGCGAGGCCGCCGGTGCCGATGGCGCCCGTGGGCGCGATGGAGACAGGGCGCGAACCATCGTGCCGCGTGGCGACTTCCTTCATGGCCGTGAGAATCAGCACGCCGCGTTCGGTGTTGGCCGTGCCCTCCTCGTTGCCCATCGACCACATGAAGACGCTGGGATGATTGCGGTCGCGGCGGATCAGATTTTCGAACTGGCTCAGGCCTTCGGGATTCGACGACATCATGCGCGTCTCGTCAAAGACCAGCATGCCGAGCTCGTCGCAGGCATCGAGCAGCTCCGGCGTCGGCGGATTGTGCGAGGTGCGCAATCCATTGCAGCCCATCTCCTGGAGCTTGCGCACGCGGTAGTACTGCACCGCATCGGGCAGCGCCGCGCCCAAGCCCGCGTGGTCCTGGTGGTTGCAGGTGCCTTTTACTTTGACCGGCTTGCCGTTGAGGAAAAGCCCTTTCTGCGCGTCGAACTTGATGGTGCGAATGCCAAAAAGGGTTTCGTAGCGATCGACCACATCGCCGCCCACGCGCACTTCCGTGACCAGCATGTACAGGTTCCGGTCTTCGAGCGACCAGAGCTTCGGCTGAGTGACCGTCATTTTCTGCTCGTAGGTCTGCTCCGAGCCGGCGGGAATGGCAACTGTCGCCGTCACCATTTTGCCTACGGGCTTGTTCCTGGGATCGAGAACAGTGGAGACCACGCGTGCGTTGGCGCTGGCCTGGCCGTCGTTCTTGACTTCCGTGCGGATGGAAAGCGTGGCCGCGCCGGGCTCGACTTCGGAACGGACGAAGGTTCCCCACTGCTTCACGTGGACGGGATGGGTTTTCACGAGCCACACGTGGCGGTAGATTCCCGCGCCTTCGTAGAACCATCCGTCGCTTTCGGTGGCGTCCACGCGAACCAGCAGGACATTTCTTCCGCCGGGATTGGCGAAGTCGGTGACATCGAAACGGAAAGGATCGTAGCCGCCGCTGTGCTGGCCGATGTAGAAACCGTTGAGGACCACCATGGTCTCGCGGTAAGCGCCGTCGAACTCGAGCGAAATCCGCTTGCCCTTGTCCGACTCGGGCATCTCGAAGACGCGCCGGTACCAGCCGATGCTTGTTGCAGGGTAATTGCGGCCCAGAGGATAGAAACCTTTGCTCAGGAGCGCTGGATCGTTTGTGAACGGCAGCTCGATGGCCCAATCGTGCGGCAGATCGACCGGCTTCCAGTCGCTGTCGTCGAAGGCGAGGGAGCTGGCGGCGAGAAAGCCGCCCGTCTTTTGAAAGTTGCCGGCGCGGCCGCTGCCGAATCCGAAGTCTTTGGCCGCATCGTTCGCGTCGCCGAAGTGGAAGCGCCAGCCGAAATCGAGCAGCAGGCGCTCGCGCGCCGTTTTGGGCTGCGCCGGTTTTTGCGCTGCGCCAGATGAAGCAGGCTTGTAGGCAGGGAGCGGTCCGGCAGTCTCTCCGGCAGCTTGCATTGCGGCTGCAACGGGGTTCATGCCACTGGCCGCGGCTGCAACGGCTGGCGCCAGCAGACTACCTTTGAGCATTTCTCGGCGTGAAAGGGCTTTCATCCCATCCTCCTGCCCCTGCCTCGGACTCAAAGTTTGCCGGACTGGAATCAAAACGCCCCGGCTTTAGCCGCTGAGGAATGATTTGACCGGCGGCCACCCCGGGGTCCGAGGCACCCAGATCCAGAGGTGGACTAGCTTCGTTCCCACTGCGCCAGGGCCCCTGCCTCCCGTTATTCGGAGACGGTGCCGTCTTCGTTCAAATACTCCAAATACCCCTTAAAGTCATTCTTCATTACGCGGCGGGCCAAACACCTCATCAGCGGGAGCCACTTCGTGACCGCCTCTCTATTCTCCGCCTTGTCCAGCAGCAAGAAATCTCCCGAGTCCAATCTCCCGTGAGCAATTTTGTCGCGCAGAGGACGGAGCTGACTATCGAAAATGTTGTTGATCTTCTTGCCCAGAGCCTCGGGTATGAAAATCTGGCCAAAGACTCCATCGTCCCAATCACGATTCACGTAGAAAAGCGCGTTGAGCCACTCTTCCATAGCGGCTTTGTCTTGCAGCGGGATTTGCTCGCCCGGTCTCGCCTGTTTTAATGCCGACTTAAACTTCCTACCAAGACTTTCGCGCCGCTTTCTGCTCAGTTCGAGAATCTTGTAGAAGCAGAGGAATCGGTACACGGGCGTGTTGCTATTCAAGGCTTCCCTGTAAAGAGCAACGGCGTGCTCAAATTCCGGGTCGTTGAACGTCCCCGCTGCGCGAACGGCCATCGAAACAGGCGGAAACGCCGCAATGAACGAAATACTCTTAGCCTTAGTAGCGACTTCAGTCACCTCCACTGCCTCTATAATCAGCGGAATGTCGAGCTGAGATGAAAGATTGCTCAATAGTCCTTGTACGGCCGTTGACGCAAGCCTTTCCGCAAAGGCCCTGTTAGCCGCAAAGAACGGATCGGTAATCAATTTGCCGAGAAATCCCGCCTCGTTCGGATAACCGTGAAAAAGTAATGTGCCCGATGCGCTTCGGTAGGACAATTGCACTTCATCAGGATCAATGTCGATTACCACGGCTGGCTTCGCAATGGCGAGGTGTGAGTCCCCTCGGAGTGCATCAGAAAAAAACCTGACCTCATTTTCGGGTGAGTTGCGCGTGTTCGGTTTGGCGAGAACGAACGCGACGGTGTACAGCCCCGGAGCACCTAGAGGACCATGGGCATTTAGGTGAGCCTTGTCGCCGATGTAATGGGGACAGCAACGATGCCCTGCGCTTCGCCGGGAAACCCCATGACCTTTGCTCTCTTGGTTGTGGCTTTGGGGTCTGTCACTGAAGTTTCAGCTCTTCCAATTTTTTCTGAGTGAGACGTTCGCAATCGTTCCGAGTGTATGACTTCGGTGGAGTCTTCATCGTCGCGGGTTGACCGCCCTCGCCGTTATCCATCCACAGCGAATAGCCCTTGTCGGAGACATCTCCGTGGAAATCCATCACCTTCGATAGTATCGCGTTATTTACGCCGTCGCTGCTACAGTCAAAAAGCAGATTCTGGCCGTAGTAAATCAAACTGCCGCCATGAAGAGCATAGGAATTTGCGTTCTGGAATGCTTTGCACGAGAGCAGGGAGTTCTTGGGGTTACTGTTTTCGATCTTTGTTGGATAATCGGTGACTACTACACTATTGCTGGCAAAATCGATTGACAATTTGTGCCCGATCCCGCAATTACCCGTGCCAGTTTCGTCCGCCTCAATGCCGCTGTTCGTCCAACTTGAAATTTCATATTCCTCCGTATCCGCTTCAAGCATCCCCATAAGCATGGACGCATCGTTTTCCCTGCAAACGTGATCGTACTGGGTGCATTCGATCTTAACGGCGGTCTGACCTACTAACTGTTTGTCAGGGTTTGAGTCAGTAGACACCCAGTAACCTTCAGCACTTGCCATTCCCACTTGATCGTCATGGAACACCGTTAGCGGGATTTCTGTTTTCGTCCACTTCGGCCCTCGCATAAATCCATTTGTGATGTCGCTAATTGTGTAATGCCAGTATTTTGGGTCACCGCTAACTTCCAACTGCACACAGGTATTGATGCGCGGGCTGAAAAATGCTTCCACCCGGAGCGGCTTGTCATCATTACCAATCTGCTCCTTGCCGCGCTGCTCGCAATAGCGGTCAAGTTGGGTTTGCAGGGCATTTTGGGTTTGCTGCGCCAGACAGCTACCGCACGACAGCACGGCCAAGACAACGGTGAGGAAAGTGCCGCGTCGAATCATAGATTCCCTCGCACAGATTTCGATTGGCTGGCGGATGGCAACGGCGCCGGGGCTGCTTCCGGAACTCCGGACGGAGGCAACCTAAAAGCACGGCCTCAAGTCAATCGGCCCGAATCGATAAAGCCTAGCCCTTGCGCCCGCGCACGGCTTCCTTGGCCTGGACTTCGCCGCCGGCGGGAACCTCGGGCACATCGGCCTTGGCGGCGCCGATGCCGAGCCGCTTGCGCAACTCGGCGTCCATCTTGGCGAAGACTTCCTTGTTTTCTTTGAGGAAGGTGCGGGTGTTTTCGCGGCCCTGTCCGATGCGCTCGCCGCCGTAGCTGTACCAGGCGCCGGACTTCTCGACAATATTATGCGTCACGGCCAGGTCGAGCACGTCGCCCTCTTTGCTGATGCCCTCGCCGTAGAGAATGTCGAACTCGGCTTCGCGGAAGGGCGCGGCGACCTTGTTCTTCACGATCTTGACTTTGGTGTGCGAGCCGACCACGACGTCGCCTTCCTTAACGGCGGCAATGCGGCGGATATCGATGCGCACCGACGAATAGAACTTGAGCGCGCGGCCGCCGGTGGTGGTTTCAGGATTGCCGAACATCACGCCGATTTTTTCGCGGATCTGGTTAATGAAAATGAGTGCGGTGCGGGATTTCGAAACCGTGCCGGTCAGCTTCCGCAGCGCCTGCGACATCAGGCGTGCCTGCAGGCCCATGTGCGAATCGCCCATCTCGCCGTCGAGCTCGGCCTTGGGAACCAGCGCGGCGACGGAATCGACGACCAGCACGTCAATCGCTCCCGACCGGACCAGGGCTTCAGTGATTTCCAAAGCCTGTTCACCCGAGTCGGGCTGCGAGACCAGCAGGTTATCGACATCGACGCCCAATTTCTTGGCGTAAGCGGGATCGAGCGCGTGTTCCGCGTCGACAAACGCTGCCAGACCGCCGGCCTTTTGCGCTTCGGCGATGATCTGCAGAGTAATGGTGGTTTTGCCCGAGGACTCGGGGCCAAAGATCTCCGAAACGCGTCCCCGCGGGACGCCGCCGACGCCCAACGCCGCGTCAAAACTGATGGAACCGGTGGAGATTACGGCAATTGGCAGCAGCGCCTCGCGCGAACCGAGCCGGACAATCGACCCTTTTCCGAACTGCTTTTCAATCTGTGCCAGGGCTAGTTCTACGGCTTTGGCGCGGTCGTCAACGATGGCCATTTGGGAGGGCTCCTCAAAAATGCTCGCCCTGCGCATTTCGTGCTTTCCTTGCAGGAAATGGCGGGGGTTAAATTTGGATTTCGAAGGGATTGTAGCAGGATGAGACAGTGAAAGGACAGGAAAAACAGCGAAGAAAGGGAGAATATTTGAAACCCCTAACCCACCATGCGTGACCCGCATCACAAATTCGCTAATGCATCAAATGGTCAATAATGCATTAATCATTTAACTATGCATCAAATTCGAAAATGATGTAGAATCAAGTCATGAGAACCACGATCACACTCGATGAAGACGTCCATGAGTTCGCGACCTATTACGCCAATGCCAGGGGAATCACCCTGAGCGCGGCGATGAACGAACTCGTCCGCAAGGCGGAGAAGCCGCCGGACACTGAACCTCTCATCGTGTTTTCTGCCGATGGTTTCCCGATGTTTCCTCCAGTTGGCAACGGCAGAGTAGTCACCGATGAAATGGTGAAGGAACTCGAAGCGGAAGAATATGACCCGGAAAAATTTGCTTGATATAAACGTCCTGGTCGCCCTCTCGGATCCGGAGCACAAACATCACCAGCATGCGCGAAAATGGTTTACTTCGCCCGGTAGAGGGACCTGGGCGCTCTGTCCTCTGACCGAGGCAGGATTCTTGCGCGTGACAACGAATCCCGCATTCCGGCCGGGCCCGCGCACTTTGGAGCAGGCCATCGCAATCCTTCAAGCAATTAAGGGCATGTGCGATTATTGTCCGATCGATCAAAGTTGGATGACTCTCACGGCTCGATTCGCTTCGCGCATACGCGGCCATCAACAAGTGACTGACGCCTATCTTTTGGGGCTTGCGATCAAAGAGGATCGTGTGTTGGTCACGTTCGACAAGGGATTCCGACATATGGCTGGAGACGAATTCAAGAACAACCTCCAGATCCTCGAGTAGCGCCTTTTTAAGGCTATACCGTATACGCCCCCACCCGCGTCTCCCGGCTGGTCAAGGCGTCGCACTGGCGGTCCAGAACCTCATACTCGCTGTCGTGGTCCTTGCGGAAGGCGCGAAAGGCCTCCTCGCTGGTCCAGCGGTCGATGGTGAGGTAACTACCCGGAACATAAGCATCCCGAAGCAGTTCGGTGCCCTTGTAGTCAGGCGATGTGCGGAAAAGCTGCGCCCAGGCGCCTTCGGGCCCGTATGCGGCCTCAAAGCCGGCCACTTTATCCTCAGAAATCTCAAACTGCCAGACCACCACAAACATTGGGAACCTTTCAGCGGTACTCCAGTTGCCACCAATCGAAGTCTCAAGTGCTAAGTGGCTCATTCTCAAGAAAAAGCCACCCTGCAAGAGGTTTGAAACGCCACATAATGACTAGAGAACCGCTCGAATCTTGTCTTTATGGTAGCGCAATGGCGGCAAGCCGGGAGGGCAGGCGTCCTTCCCAGTTACGAGTTGGGGCTGGAATTGGTACCAAATAGTGGAACACCGTCTCTATACAAGGCGCATACTTAAGATGGCTGTACCAGTGTGGAGTAACCTTCCCCTTAGGTGTCCTGTTTGTCGCTCCGGCCGTTCCGCTTGCATGGCAATCCCTTGCATGGCAAATTTTTGATAAGGGCTGTTTGACTCCTTTTGACTCCTATTGATCGGCTGCTGACGCACGGGCAGACGCGCACGCACCGCACATCTTTCGCATTGGGCGCCGGATGGGGACGCTGGTCAGGTCCCGCCTCCGCGCTCCGATGTACACAACGTGGTCTGACCAACTTGAAATCATGGTTCATTGTGAGGGATCTATGAAGGCTGCTCGCTATCCAGGCATCCGCGTTACCGCCAACGGCAATCAACTGGTCGCGTACCACACCGAAACCCGCGTTGCCGACGCCGGCGTGTTTTATCCCATCACGCCTTCGACTGAAGGCGGCGAGCTTTTCCAGCAGGCCTATGCCGAAGGCAAATTGAATGTGTTCGGCGGCAACACGATTGCCATCGAGACGGAAGGCGAGCACGCGGCCCAGGGCGGCGCCATTGCGCACTCTGTTTGCGGCAAGCGCGTCGTCAACTTCACCTCCGGTCAGGGCGTGGTCTACGGCGTGGAGCAGTACTATCACGCGCCGGGTAAGGCATCGACCATGGTGCTCGAGGTAGGCGCGCGCGCGTCTCACCAAGCACGCGCTGAATGTGCACTGCGGCCACGACGATATTTATGGAGCCCTCGACACCGGCTGGATCATGATTTTTGGCAAGGATGCGCAGCAGGCCGCCGACCAGGCGCTGATTCTGCGCCGCGTCACGGAGCTTTCGCTCACGCCCGGCATGAACATCATGGACGGGTTCCTGACCACGCACCTCGAGCGCACCTTCTACAAGCACGAATCCGAACTGATCCGCGAGTACCTCGGCGCGCCGGACGACATCGATTGACTGCCCCACCGAAGCGCAGCGCGTTCTGTTCGGACCCACGCGCCGCCGCGTGCCCAAGATGATGGATCTGACCAATCCCGTCCTGCTCGGTCCCGGTGCAGAACCAGGAACACTACATGCAGGGCGTGGTCGCGCGGAGAAACAACTTCGCCGAGCCGATTTTGCAATTCCTCGAAGAGGCCTACGAAAAGTTCGCCGAGCTCACGGGCCGCCGCTACGGGCTCGTCACCGAATACAAATCCGCTGACGCCGACACTGTCTTCGTCTCGCTCGGATCTGCAGCAGAAAATATCGAAGCTGCAGTCGACTATCTGCGCCAGACGCGTAATTCGAGCGTGGGATCGATTCACGTGAACGTGATCCGGCCCTTCCCTGAGGCGGCACTGGTGAACGCCCTCAAGGGCAAGAAGAACGTCATCATATTGGAGCGCACCGACGAGGCGCTGGCCGGCGACAATCCACTGGGCCGCGACATTCGCACTGCGTTTTCGAAAGCAGTGCAGGGAACCGAAGGCCTGCCCAAGGTTGAGCTGGCCGAAGTTCCGCGGTTCATTGGCGGCAGCTACGGTCTCGGATCGCGCGACTTCCGCCCCGAGCACATCATCGGCGCCTTTGAATACGCGACAGCGGGTCGCGCGCGCAAAGACGGCAAGACCGCAGCAGATGGCGCGAACTTTGTGGTTCTCGGCATCGATCATCCCTACTCGGTCATCGCCGACGAAATGCCCTCACTGCTTCCCGAAGGCGCAGTGGCCGTGCGTTTCCATTCCATCGGCGGATGGGGCGCGATTACCACCGGCAAGAATCTCGGCGCGATTCTCGGCGACCTGAACGATCTGCTCTACGAGCGCGATCACGAAGTGGACGCGCTGGGCAATCCCAAGGAAGTGATTCACGTCAGCGCCAATCCGAAATATGGATCGGAAAAGAAAGGCGCGCCCACCAGCTACTTCATGGTCGCGGCCAAGGATCGTATTCGCGTCAACTGCGATCTGCGCCACGTGACGGTTGTGCTGTGCTGCGATCCCAAGGCCTTCACACATACCAACCCGCTCGACGGCATGCAGGAGGGCGGCTCCCTGGTGTGGGAGTCGGATGTAGACGGCGAGCGTGCCTGGCAGAATCTGCCCATCTGGGCGCGCAAGCAGATTATCGAAAAGAAGATTCGTGTGTTCACGCTGCCCGGTTTCGACATTGCGCGCAAGGCCACGGACCGCGCCGATCTGCAACTGCGCATGCAGGGCAACGCATTTCTGGGCGCGTTCTTCGCAGTCAGCCCCATGTTGCAGGAGTTCGGCATCACGCCGGAGCAATTTCGCGAAGTCGTCTTCAAGCAGTACGTGAAGAAATTCGGCAAGCTGGGCGATGCCGTTGTGAAGTCGAACATGGAAGTGATGACGCAGGGCTTCGAGCTCGTGAAGGAGATCGCGATCGGTGAAATCACCGCGGCCGATCACTCCAGCCTGCGCGGCCAGGCGTTGCTGCCGATCTTCGAGGCGGTAGACATTCCGGAATTTGCTGAAGCGGCCTGCACCACCGGCGCCGGCTGCCGTTCGCACGCCGCGCCCGCAGGTCAGGGCCCGCGCACACCGGTTTCGAGTGTCGCCACATTCGATGCGGAGTTCCGCTCGAACTTTGGCTACAACCAGCCAGCAACGCCGCTCTCCGCTATGGGCGTGATTGCCGCGGCCACAGGCGATACTGCTTCGAAGTACGTCGCGCGCCGCGAAACACCGCTCTACATTCCGGAAAACTGCACGCAGTGCATGGAGTGCATTTCGGTGTGCCCGGATACGGCGCTGCCCAACTGCTCGCAGGATTTGGGCACGCTGCTGAGCACGGCAGTCACGCGTTACGTGGCCGATCCGGCGGAGCGTCGCAAGATGATCGCGAAGCTGCCGGAGATTGAAAAGCTCGCGCGCCAGCGCATGGTCGCTGAGATTAAGACCGGCACGCCGTTGCCGCAGATCATTCGCGAAGTCACCGAGACGGTCGACGGGTTCTCGGTCGAGGCCAAAGCGCAGTTCTTCAGCATTGTTGACAAGGTGCCGATGGCCTACCAGAAGGTGAATGCCATCTTCTCGTCGCCGGAGCGCAAGGCTCCGGGATCGGGCGGCATCTTCTCGATTTTTGTTTCGGATCTGTGCAAGGGCTGCGCGGCTTGCGTTACGGCCTGCGGCGATCACCAGGCGCTGAAGATGGTGCAGGAGACCGACTGAAGTGAATGCCGAGCACACCACCGGCACGGCCTTCCTCGATCTGCTGCCCGACACATCGCAGAAGTTCCTCGGCCTCTACAACGGCGCGAATCCGGCGGACTCAAAGACCGCGACCCTGCGCAACATGCTCATGGTGCGGACCAATTACGACGCGCTGGTTTCCGGCGACGGCGCCTGCGCGGGCTGCGGCGAAAAGAGCGTGTTGCGCTCCATTGCCGCTGTCACCGAGGCGTATATGCGCCCGCTCTACCACGCCAAGAGCGAGCGCTTCGTTTGCCAAGGCCGGCGACTTGGAGAAAAATGGCGCTGCCCGGTTAGCTGCGCTCAAAGCGGCGGACGAAGAGGGCTACACGCGCCTGCGTCAGGGCATCGCTCACATGATCATGGGCCTGGGCGGCGAAAACACGGATGACACCAAATCGCGCATCGCGGACTACGAGAAGGAGCACGGCGAAATCACCGACGCGCAACTCGTCGAAGCCATTGCCGCGGTGCTGTTGACCGAAGCCTTCAACCACAAGAACCTGCAGCCCATCGATGGAAGGCTCGCGAACGGCATGAGCGTGATGGCGATGGCTGCGCACACGGGTTGCAATACGGTTTACGGCTCGACTGCGCCCAACAACCCGCATCCTTATCCATGGATGAACTCGCTCTTCCAGGACGGTGTAACCGTGGGCTGGCTCATGGGCGAGAGCTTCATCGTCGATCACGCGCGCCGCTCCGTCATTCCCGAGCGTTTGGCCGACATCGTGCTCATGCGCGAAGGCAAGTGCCTGAGTGAGGAAGAGTATTACCAGTTCACGCACTTCACTGACGCGTTGATGACCGACGACGAGATCAGGGAACTGCCCAAGGTCTGGGTGGTCGGCGGCGACGGAGGCATCGGCGACATCGGCTATCAGAACACGTCGAAGGTGATGTTGCAGAACCGGCCCAACGTCAAGGTGCTCATGCTCGACACGCAGGTTTACTCCAACACCGGCGGACAGAACTCTGACTCGACCCCGATGCTCGGCGGCAACGACATGAATGTCTTCGGCGCGGCGACGCAGGGCAAGAATACCGAGAAGAAGACTGTAGCTGAGACTTTCCTCGCCGGACACGGTTCGCCGTTTGTGGCGCAGGTTTCGATGGCCAACGCGCCCAAGCTCTACCGGGCGATTCTCGACGGCCTCGAGTATCGCGGCACTATGTTCCTGCAGGCGTTTACCACCTGCCAGCCGGAGCACGGCGTGGCCGACGACATGGCTCTGCACCAGGCGCAGCGCGTGCGCGACTCGCGCGGCGTGCCGGAGTTCGTCTTCAACCCGCGCCTCGGCGAAACCTATCAGGAAGCGCTCGACGTGAAGGGCAATCCGTCGATCGATCTGGATTGGTACGAGACCAAGTCGAAGGCGACGGGCGAGACTTATCGCTACACCGTGGCGCACTGGTGCACCACGGAAGCGCGCTTCCGCAATCACCTCAAGAAGATCAAGCCCGAGCAGGCGGAGAAGATGATTCCGCTCGACAACATGCTGGTGCGCATCACGCAGCAGGATGTGGTCTACCGCTACTACCTGCTGCCCGAGCACCGCAGCTTCATTCCCGACTTCGGCGTGTACATCCAGATGGATCAGGACGGAAAGAATGTCTACTACGCGCTCTCGCGGCAACTGGTGATGTTCTGCACCGAGCGCCGCAAAGCCTGGCGCATGCTGCAATCCAAAGCCGGAATCGTCAACCGCGAGTACCAGGCGCAGAAGGCGATTCTCGCCGACCTCGAAGCGGGCAAGATCGCGAAGGACGAGTTCTTCGCCCACGCCCACGAAATGATCGCGGAGAGGCTGGGAAAACCGGTGCTGGCGAAGGCGTAAACGTCGGCAATCTAAACCAACGCGAAGCGCGGACCCGAGGGTCCGCGCTCTTGTTTTGCCTGCAATGAACACGAAACCGAATTCCGTTTAGAGATCTGCCGTCAGGACTTCGGTGTTTTCCAGGAACTGCCGAACCGTGACAATTGCAATCCCCTCATAAGTGCCAATCCGCAGCAGATGCCTGTCTCCGCTGACGATGTATCGGCTTTGCCCGCGACGGCGCATTCCAGAACGCGATTGTCGTCCGGATCGTCAGGAACCGCGTTCAATTCAAAATCCGGCTCGGCTACGTTGCGTTGCTTTCGAGTTTCGCTCGAATCGCCAGCGCATCGCGCTCGGAAACAGCGAATTTCCCGCGCAGTTTCTCGTCCAGCTCATCCAGAAGCGCGCTTGAAGTGACCAGAGTGAATTTCCGCTGCAGCGCCAGATCAAGGAATCTCCCCGGCAATCCTCCAAACATGAGATGCGGAGATGAAGATATTCGTGTCCGCGACCACGCGCATCAGCGGGCCGCGGATTGGACCGCTCTTGCCGGAATTCGTCCGAAAGGCGTTCCACATCGGCTTCGGTAGCGATGCCCAGTGTCTTGCCAGTGGCCCGGGTGCGGCGCAGCAGCGCATCCCACTCCGGATCGGCGGTGATGTAGCGGCGTAGTGCCTCCCGGAAAAGTTCACTGATCGTCCGGTCTTCGCGCTCGGCAGTCTTCTGCGCCTTCACGAGCAGATCAGGGGGAAGCGTAATCGAAATGGTCTTCGCGGTGCGCATATTTGTCAGTATAAAACAATGTAAAACATTGTCAAGTATGGCTCGTGCCCAGCTCTGCCTTTGACCCTTTGGATGGATTCGGCCTCGGCATTGCGCCGGTTCGAAGGTACAATTCGATTGCGTGAATATGCAAAATTTTGTATACTGATCACGTGGACTCTTCGTCGCGCAAGATCAAGTTTCGCGGCAGTTCACGGGCAGATCTTCGTAGCTTTCCAGAGGCCGCGCGCCGGGAAGCTGGCCAGCAGCTCTTTCGGGTGCAATTGGGGATGGAACCCAAGGACTGGAAGCCGATGGAAAATGTTGGCGCGGGCGTCCGGGAGATCCGAATTCGCCAGGAAAGTGGCGCATATCGCGCGATGTATGTCACTAAATTCGCTGAAGCAATCTACGTGCTGCATTGCTTCCAGAAGAAGACACAGAAAACCGCGCCCAACGATCTTGCCCTCGCTCAGCGGCGCTACAAGGAACTGGTCCGGGAGATGAGCCAATGAGAGAAGAAACCTTCGATAACGTATGGGACGCCATTGAAGACGATCCCGCGGTCGCCGAGAACCTCAAACTGCGCTCACTTCTCATGATCGAGCTTGAACGCCATATCAAGCGCGAAAAATGGACGCAGGCGAAGGCTGCAAAGCTCCTCGGCGTCACGCAGCCGCGCATCTCTGACCTCATGCGCGGCAAGATCAACTCCTTCGGTCTCGATATGCTGGTTAAGATGGCGACGGCCGCAGGGTTGCGCGTCAAGATGAAGGTTCAAAAAGCTGCCTGACGCGATGATTTGAAGATTCAGGCCTTCCTCCGCGCCGCGTAGCGCCGCAAATCCGCTCTAGTTATCTGTGCACAGCACGTCGTAGTTGTAGTTGATCAGGACGCGTTTGATGGCCGCGGGGAGCTTGGGCAACTGCACGGTTTTATCGATCGTATTGTCGCCCGTGATGTTCGCGGATCCGAGGCGCATCACTTTGCCATCGGCAAGTTCCAGATAGATTGGGACCAGCATTTTGAATTGCGGCGGCACGCCGGACTGCACCAGCTTGAAGTGCAGGTTCCAGCCGTCGCCGCTGGGCGTGGCGTCGCCTTCAAAGTGATAGGCGGGCAGGTCGGTGCCGTAGACGTACTCGCGGAAAAACCAATCCATGGCGTGGTTGCCTTCGAGATCCATGTTGGGGCTCATGTGCTTTTCAACGATGGCCTTGAAGTCTTCAGTGGTGGCGGCCTGCAGGCTGTAGGTGCTCACAAAGTCGTGCATGGTGGCCTTGAAGCGCGCGTCGCCGTCCTTGGGGTTCCACATCATCATGCGAATCATGTGCAGGATGAATGCACCCTTGGGATAAACGAGATTGTCGTAAACGCTATAGCCGGTCTTCGGCGAACTCAGGCGGATTCCCATGGTGACCGGGCCGACATCGATGGGCCGGAAGCCGAACTCGTTCTTCTCCGTGAGCAAGCGGCGCTCCTCTTTCCAGAAGCGGAGAAAGTCGTCGGGCTTGGGGCGCGTGAGCTGGAGAAAGATGGAGGCCGAAGTGTTGGCGAAACCTTCGCTCATCCACTGATCGCGATAGCCGCGGAAGCCGACGGTATGTCCCCACCATTGATGCGCGACTTCGTGGGGCGTGACGACGTCCCAATACGTGGCCGCGGTGAAATCGCTCAGACCGAGGAAATGCCGCTGCGTGGAGTCGAAGAAGCCGCAGATGGGTAGATACACAAGCATGGGCCAGCTTTGGCCGTAGTTGCATGCCGACTGCTGCGTGAGAGAGATGTGCGGGAAGGGGAGCGGGCCGAAATAGTCCGTATAAATTTGTGCCGCCACCTGACCCTGGCTTAATTCGTTGGCCAGCATGGGCGTGGTGTCGAGCGAGCCGAGAGCTACTCCCGCAGCAGGCCCGGCTTCGGAAAGCTGCTCAGCGAACGCAGCGACGAAATCGGGACGTTGCTTGTTGGCGTAGGCATCGACGGTCAACTGTCCGGTGAGGGGCGTCCCGATTTTGGTTTCCTTGCTTTCAAATGCGCCCAGGCTGAATCCGACCACGGGAAGCGCGGTTTCAGTCTTCCACTCGGAGGTGGTGATTTTGCCTTCGTTGGTCTCGTTGACGCGAGTTCCCGTAGCGATGAGCTCGAGGCCCTTGGGCACGTGAAAAAGCATGTGGTAGGTGGAGTAGTCGCCAAGGCCCTGGCTGGAGTTGGGAAACCAATCTTCGCGCGCCACGGGGTAGTAGTTGTCGCCGCCTTCATTGATGACGACATCTTTGCCGCCATAGGCAATCTTGATCGTGGTGGTTTCGCCTTTCTTCAGCGGAGCAGCGAGGATGACGGCGAAATCGGGATCGAGGTCCTTGTTCTCCTGAACCCAGTCGAGTGCGCCGCCTGAAGCAGAGTCGACCTGGCTAACGCGCAGCGAAGGATAGAGATCGAGCGGGATCACAGCGACGCCATCCTCTTCGGCGCGTACGTTGACGGTGGCCAGGCTCGAGAGGAATCCGTTCTTCTCGATGGTCACGTCGAGATCTTGATGAAGAATCTTGTAGGCTGCGTTGTGCTCATTGCCGCTTGCGGTGCCGTTTGCGTACTCCGCTGCGCGATGGAAAGCGAGAGGGATGGTCTCCGACTCGCTCATCGCGTCCCACCGGAGGAGCGCGACTTCTTCGGGCGACACATCTGCGACGCCGTGTGGGTCAAAGATGAAATAGAGATGAGGGCTCTTGCTGCCGTGTATCGCGGCGAAGAAATACTCTCCGGGGGCGGGGCTGAGGACGTCTTCAAGCAGGCGCAGATCGAGATTGCCGTAAAGCTTGCTAAAGTAGAACGTGCCCCCCTGGCTCACAACCGAGCCCTCAGCGTGATGGCGCAGAAAGATCTGCAGCTCCTGCGCGGATTTCGCGAAGGCGTTGTCAGGCTGGCCCGCACCGGTTGAGGCCTTGCGCAACTCCGCGGCCGTGGAATCGGTGAAGCGCAGCACCACTTCGTCGAAGTCCTCGTCGAGCTGCTCAGCGTGCGTCTGGATCGAAAGATTGTGCCGCTCCTCGGGCGTGGGCGGCGTGATGTGGAGATGGCCTGCCCCGTGAAAAACCGCTCCCGTAACCTTGCCGTTAACCTGGCCGTAAAATGCGAAGCTGCCGCTATGGAAAGTGAAGGTGGCGGCATCGCGCTGGAGGACAAAATCCTTGACAGTGATGACATCGCCGCCGGGAAGCAAGCTGCGCAATTGCTGGTAATACGCGTTGGCGTTGGGTGCGTGTTGCGCGGAGAGCGGGCTGAGGCTGACCGCGGAAACCAGGAGAAGGACAAAGAAAGACGGACGAACTCGAATGTTCATAGAGCGAGCCCCAAGTGCGGAATTATGCTGTGGGACCAATATAGTGCAGAAACGGGTTTTGCGCAGGGAGAAAAATTCCTTTGGTCACTACAGTCGCAATCGCGCGAATCGGCTCTAGGGAATGTAGAGGTCCACGTATTCGTTGACGGGCATGGATTCGAGGCGCGCACGATCGAGCGAGGCATCGAGGATGCGTTGCTGCTGCGCAGGGGGGAAGCGGCGGCGGAGGTTGGTTTTGAATTTTTCGACCAGCAGTGGCAGGCCTTCGCTGCGGCGGCGACGGTGACCGATGGGGTACTCCACTGTTTCCTCGAGAATTTCGCCGTTGTTGAGTTCCACGTGGAGTGAGTTAGCGATGGAACGCTTGTCGGGATCGTGGTAGTCGCGCGTGAACTGCGGGTCTTCGACGCAGGTAATGCGGGCGCGCAACTCATCGATGCGGGGATCGGATGCGACCGCATCTTCGTAGTCGGCTGCGGTGAGGCGTCCAAAAATGAGCGGCACGGCGATCATGTATTGCACGCAATGGTCGCGGTCGGCGGGGTTTGAGAGCGGGCCTTTTTTGTCGATGATGCGCAGGCAGGCTTCGTGCGTTCTCACGGTGATACCGCGAATTGCCGCCGCGTTCAGGCTGCGCGCGGCAAGTTGCCCGAAAAGCTTCATCGCGGCTTCAACGGCAGTCTGCGCGTGGAACTCGGCAGGATAGCTGATTTTGAAGAGCACGTTTTCCATCACGTACGAACCATAAGGCCGCTGAAATTTGAATGCCTGGCCGCGGAAAGAAACGTCGTAGAAGCCCCAGGTTTTTGCGGTGAGTGCGGAGGGGTAGCCCATTTCGCCGGCGCGGGCCATCAGAGCTAATCGAACCGCGCGGCTGGTGGCGTCACCCGCGGCCCAGCTCTTGCGCGAGCCGGTGTTGGGCGCGTGGCGATAAGTGCGCAGGCTCTGGCCATCGACCCACGCGTTGGAGATGGCATTAATGGTCTGTTCGCGCGTAAGGCCGAGCAACTGGCAGACGACGGCCGTGGAGGCGACCTTGACCAGAACCACGTGATCGAGGCCGACCTTGTTAAAGGAGTTTTCGAGCGCGATGCAGCCCTGGATCTCGTGGGCCTTGATCATGGCAGCCAATACGTCGCGCATGGTGAGCGGAGTTTTTCCCTCGGCGACGGCGGAGCGTGAGAGCCAATCCGCGACGGCGAGGATGGCGCCGAGATTGTCGGAAGGATGGCCCCATTCGGCGGCGAGCCAGGTGTCGTTAAAGTCGAGCCAGCGGATGATGGCGCCAATGTTGAAGGCGGCCTGCACGGGATCGAGCACGAAGTTGGTGCCGGGAACGCGCGCGCCGTTGGGAACCACGGTGCCGGGGACGATGGGGCCGAGGAGCTTGGTGCAGGCCGGATATTCGAGAGCTTCGAGGCCGCAGCCGAGCGTATCGATGAGGCAGTGCTGCGCCGGTGGTGTAGGCGAGATCGCTGGTGATCGTGTAGCTCAGCGCGTAGTCGGCGATGTCGGCGAGGACTTGGTCAGCCGCGGGGCGTTCGTTGCTGATGGGTGCGGACAAACGGGCTCCTTGTGATCGCAGCAGTTCATCGAATGAAGTCGATCACCAGAAAGAGAAGAACGATCCCTCCCCACATCTTGGCGAGGAAGAGTACGGTGTCGCGGTCCATATCGCGCCCGATCACTTTTCCCCAACTGAGCGACGCGAGGAATCCGACAATTCCGACCGCAAGCATGATGGCTGCTAGAAAAATGGATGATTCGATCTTTGACATGGCTGTTTAATACGAGCTTCGCTTTTTATCGCGGGGCCATTACTAGTTTAGATGGATAAGCCGCTCCGAGCCTCTGACGCCGCCGGTGGTCTCCTACTGCCTTTGCTCAATCGGCACAAACTTGAGATTCTCCGGCCCAGTGTAAACCGCCGACGGGCGGATGATCTTGCCGTCCTGGCGCTGTTCGATGATGTGCGCGGCCCAGCCGGCGGTTCGCGCCATCACGAAAATCGGCGTGAAAAGTTCAACGGGAATGCCCATGAGGTGATAGGCCACGGCGGAGAACCAGTCGAGGTTGGGGAACATGCGCTTGGCATCGCGCATGGTGGTCTCAATGCGCTCGGCGATGGAGAAGAGGCGCTGGCCCTCGGCGTCGACGGCCAAATCGCGCGCCAGTTTCTTGATGACATCGCTGCGCGGGTCGCTGATGGTGTAGACGGGATGGCCGAAGCCGATGACGACTTCGCGATTGTCGACGCGGCGGCGAATGTCGGCTTCGGCTTCGTCGGCAGTCTTGTAGCGCTGCTGGATAACGAGGGCCACTTCGTTGGCGCCGCCGTGCTTCGGTCCCTTGAGCGCGCCGATAGCGCCGCAGATGCAGGAGTAGAGATCGGAGCCGGTGCCGGCAATGACGCGCGCGGTGAAGGTGGAGGCGTTGAACTCGTGCTCCGCATAGAGGATGAGCGAAACCTGCATGGCGTGGGTCCACTCTTTGCTGGGCGGCTTTTCGTGCAATAGGTGGAGAAAGTGTTCGGCAAGCGGTTCGCTGTCGGCGTCTGTCTCGATTCTCTTGCCGTGATGCGCGTAGTGGTGCCAGTAGAGAAGCATGGACGGCTGCGAGGCCAGCAGCGCATCGGCGATTTCGCGCGCACCGGCTTCGCTATGGTCGTCGGCTTCAGGCCGTATGCAGCCCAGCACAGAGACGCCGGTGCGCAAAACGTCCATGGGGTGCGCAGCAGCGGGGAGTTGTTCGAGGGCATGCTTGACTTCCGGCGGCAAACTGCGCAAGCCGAGCAAGCGCTTCTTGTATGCGGCCAGCTCCGCCGCGGTGGGCAGCTTGCCGTGAATGAGCAGGTGCGCCACTTCTGCAAATTCGCAGTGCTCCGCAAGGTCGGCAATGTCGTAGCCGCGATAGTGCAGGTCGTTGCCGCTTTGGCCGACGGTGCAGACGGCGGTGTTGCCCGCGGGCGTGCCCGACAGCGCAACCGACTTTTTGGGTTTGAAAGCGGCGGGCGCCTGGCTCGCCTCTTGAACGCTCATTTTGACCCCCGGGAAAGCACTAAGTTAGACGATAAAAGCGCGGAATGTCTATTCGGATTTCTTGCCCCTCGCGAAGAGCTCGTCGAGCTTCTGTTCGTAGGCATGGTAATCAAGGTGTTTGTAGAGCTCGTCGCGGGTCTGCATCAGCGGGAGCACGCTTTTTTGCGTACCCTCGGCGCGGATGGTCTCGTACACCTTGAGCGCGGCGGCGTTCATGGCGCGATAGGCCGCGCAGCAATACAAAATAATGTCGACCCCCGCGGCGGCGAGCTCTTCGCGCGTGAACAGCGGAGTTTTGCCGAACTCGGTGATGTTGGCGAGGATGGGCACGCCGACGGTCTTGCGAAACGCGGTGTACTGCGCGAGTTCAGTGACAGCTTCGGCAAAAATCATGTCGGCGCCGGCGGCCACATAGGCTTGGGCGCGTTCGATGGCGCGAGCCATTCCCTCGCTGGCGAGGGCGTCGGTGCGGGCCATGATGACGAAATCGGGATCGGTGCGGGCGTCGACTGCGGCCTTGATGCGATCGGCCATTTCTTCCGCGGGAACGAGTTCTTTGCCGGGACGATGGCCGCAACGCTTGGCGCCTACCTGGTCTTCGATATGAACAGCGGCCGCGCCGGCCTTGATCATCTGACGAATGGTGCGCGCGATGTTGAAGGCTCCGCCCCAGCCGGTATCGATGTCGACGAGCAGCGGCAGCGGGCAAGCATCGGTGATGCGGCGGACGTCGATGAGGACGTCTTCCATGGTGCTGATGCCGAGGTCGGGAATGCCGAGCGAGTTGGCGGCCACGCCTCCGCCGGAAAGATAAATGGCGCGAAAACCCGTAGCCTGGGCGAGCCGCGCCGCGTAGGCGTTGATGGCGCCGGCCACCTGCAGCGGCTTCTCTGCCGCGAGCGCCGCGCGAAAACGCGCGCCGGGAGTTTCTTGATTGGGAGTGTCTGCCATCGCCTTTCCTTGGCGCATCATAACAGGGTTTTCATCTGTACGGCTTCCGCAAGTGGGGCGCGTGATGCGACAATTCTTCCGTCGGGGCCATCCCTGAAAGAAACGGCTCTGCCCGGAGGAGAAGCATCGCATGAAACGCGCATTGTTCTGTACAGGCTTGCTTTTTGCCGCAACCACACTTCTGGCTCAGATGGCACCGCCGAAGAAGGCCCCGGCCAGCCCGCCGGCCACGTGCACGGCGACCATCGGCGGCAAGACCATCTCCATTGCCTATAGCTCGCCCGGCGTGAAAGGTCGCGAGGGCAAGATCTACACCAGCGACGGTCTCATCAGCCACGATCCGCACTATCCCGTTTGGCGTGCAGGCGCGAATGCGGCCACGACGCTCAAGACCGATGGTGACCTGATGATCGGTGATCTGATGGTTCCTGCAGGCACCTACACGTTGTTCGTCGATATCTCCGACCCGGCGCATTGGGTGTTGATCGTGAGCAAGGCGACCGGCGAATGGGGACTGGCCTACGATGCCACGAAGGACCTGGGCAAGACGCCGATGATGACGTCGAAGCCGCCGGCGATGGTAGAGAATTTGACCTACACCTTGACCGACGATGGCGGCGGCAAGGGCACGCTGACGCTGGCGTGGGAAGACGTGAGCGCGTCGGTGAAAATCATGGTGCACTGAGTAGGGCTTCTTTTCGGAATCTCCGGCATTGAACGGGAAGGCGGCTCATGCTGAAAAAGTACCGCCTTCCCGATAGAATGGAAACTAGCGGGAGATTCCTGCCGAAGAGGTAAGAGCTTGCCCTTATATCCGTATCGCTGCACGTCATGCGGTCACAAATTTGAAAAAATCCAGAAATTCGGCGCCAAGCAGGAAAAGGTGTGCCCGAAATGCGGCGGCGCGCTGGAGCGCACGCTCACAGCGCCGGGCCTCAGTTTCAAGGGCGCGGGATGGTATGTGAACGACTACGCGGCGAAGGGCGGTTCCTCCGAGGGCAGCAGTTCCTCCACAGAATCCGCGCCAGCGGAAAAGAAGACTGGAAGCGAAGCCAAGACCGAGTCGAAAAGCGAGTCAAAGACCGAGCCGAAGAGCGAGTCAAAGTCCGCGAGCACCGGCGAGTCTGGTTCGACTGGTTCCACGAACTCTGCTCCTGCCAAGGCCCCCAAGGCAGCGGAGAAGTGACACGCGTCCGCGCCGTCATAAGATAATGGAGACCTTGCAGCGCAAGGCTCCGGCATGAATTCCAAACTCCCGCACGAAACTGCAACGGCTCCCGGCGAGGCTCGATCGGCGCGTGCCTTTCCGTTGGCACTGCGCGCGCTTGCTGCGGCAGCACTGGTGTTGCTTGCGGCGGGCATTGTGGCCGCCGCGTTGCGCGTTCGCACGGATGTTGCAGCCGCTTTACGCTGGGCGGGAATTGCGTTTTTCGTCCCAGTTGCCGTGAATCGGCGCTCGCTGCTTGTGTGGACTTTCCTGGCCATGGTTGCCGGCGCTGAGCTCGGCGTGGACGCGCCGCATTTCGCCGTCGAAACACGATTCCTCAGCGACATCTTTCTGCGCCTCATCCGCATGATCGTGGCTCCGCTCATCTTTGGCGGGCTGGTGACGGGAATCGCAGGTCACGGCGAGTTACGCGGAGTGGGTCGCGTGGCGCTCAAGGCGCTGATCTTTTTTGAGGTGGTGACGACGCTCGGGATTTTTCTCGGGGCCATCGCCATTAATCTCTCCGGGGCGGGATGGGGCGTGGCGTTGCCCGCGGCGACACAGACTGCTGCGGCGCCGGCGCATGCACCGGGATGGCAGGACGTCATCCTCAACGTATTTCCGGAGAACATTGCGCAGGCCGTGGCACAGAACCAGGTGTTGCAGGTGGCGGTGTTCGCGCTACTCTTTGGCGTTGCGCTGGCCATGCTGCCTGAACCGCGCCGCGCACCGCTGGTCTCGGTGCTGCAATCACTCACCGATGTCATGTTTCGCATCACGAAGATCGTAATGCTGATGGCGCCGGTGGCCGCGGGAGCGGCGCTGGCCTACGCGGTGGGCAGCATGGGATTGCTGACGCTGGTGCCGCTGGCCAAGCTGGTGGGAACGTACTATGTGGCGCTGGGATTGTTCGTGCTCCTGGTGCTCGTGCCGATCATTCTCCTGGCGCGCATTCCCGTGGGCCGGTTCTGCGCCGCGGTCGGCGAGCCGGCGGCCATTGGCTTTGCCACCACCACATCAGAGGCCGCATTGCCACTGGCGATGGAGCGCATGGAAGAGTTCGGCGTGCCGCGCTGGATTGTTTCCTTCGTGATTCCGACGGGCTACAGCTTCAACATGACTGGATCGAGCCTGTATCTTTCCATGGCTGCGATTTTTGCCGCGCAGGCGGCGGGCATGCACTTGAGTGCGGGCGAGCAGCTGATCATGGTCTTCACGCTGATGCTGACCAGCAAAGGCGTGGCGGGCGTGCCGCGCTCGGTGCTGGTGATTCTGATGGGTACCGCGGCTTCGTTCCGCATTCCCATCACGGCGATCATGCTCCTGCTCGGCGTGGACACGTTGATCGATATGGGCCGTGCCGCGATGAACGTGATCGGCAATTGCATGGCGAGCGCGGTGGTGGCGCAGTGGGAAGGCGAGCTGCGAACGAACAGCAATTAGAAAATAGAGAAGCGCGCTGCCGATGAGCGCGAATCCAACGCTGAGATAATGGATGAATATGTCCCTTCTCGATCCCATTCCGTCGCCGGTGGAGCACGCCGACTATGCCGCTCTCGAGTGGGAGCCGCTGCTCGCGCTGATCGCGGGCTACGCCGCGTCGCCGGTGGGCCGCGAAGCGATTCTCACTTTGCAGCCCTCAAGCGATGAGGAGTGGATCGGTCGCCAGCATCGGCTCGTGAGCGAAGTGCGCCTGCTGCTCGAGGAGCAGGTGTCAATTCCTCTCGGGGGCCTGCTCGATCCGACGCAATTGGCCGCCAAGGCGCAGATTGCGGGCGCGGCCCTCGAAGCTGCCGAGCTGCAGAGTGTGGCTCGGCTGGCAAACGACGTGGCCTCGTGGCAGGCTCTCTTGCGCGAGCCGCCCATGCGGCTGGTGGGCAAGCTGCCGGGGCTTTCGGAATTGTCGGCGGCTCTCACCACCAGTCTGCGGCCGCTCGCGGAATCGATTGAGCGCACGATTCAGCCCGACGGGTCGCTCGCCGACAATGCCTCGCCGGAGCTGAACCGCATTCGGCGCGAGCAGGAGCGCCAACAGAAAGTGATTGAGGAAAGTTTGCGATCGGCGCTGCGCAAACTGACGGGCGAAGGCGCGACCCAGGAAGAACTGATTACGATTCGCGGCGAGCGCTTCGTAATTCCCGTGCGCGCGGAGTTGAAGCGGCGCGTGACGGGCGTGGTTCACGGGGCGAGCTCATCGGGGCAGACGGTGTATGTAGAACCACTCGAAACCATCGAGCAGAACAACGAACTGGTGCGCCTCATCGAAGAAGAGCAAGCGGAGATTCACCGCATTTTTGTCGCGCTGACGCGGCAAGTGGCCGGGTACGCGCACAGTTTGGTCGAGGGCGCGCGGGTGCTGGCGTTGGTCGATAGTTTGCTGGCGCGGGCGCGCTTCGCGCGTGACTTCCACTGCATGGGACCGACCTTTGGAGCAAAGTCGTTATCTGTTGAAGGCGGACGCCATCCTTTGCTTGAGAAGCGATTGCGCGCAACGGGAGGAGCCATTGTTCCGCTGGATCTCGAAATGACGGCGGAAGAGCGGCAGCTCATTATCAGTGGGCCGAATACCGGAGGCAAGAGCGTGGCGCTGAAGACCACAGCGCTGCTGGCCATGACGGCGCAGGCGGGGATTCCGGTGCCGGCCAAGGCCGCAAATTTTCCTGTGTTCACGGCGTTCCTGGCCGACATCGGCGATGCGCAGTCGATCGAGGCGGCGCTGTCGACATTTTCCGCGCACATCACGAATCTGGATCGGCTTTCGCGTCTGGCCGATGCGCGCTCGCTGGTGCTGCTGGATGAATTAGGTTCGGCGACCGATCCCGAGGAGGGTGCGGCGCTTGCCGTGGCAGTGGCCGCGTATTTTCTTGCAGCCGGCGCGTGGACGCTGATCTCAACGCATCACACTTCGCTCAAGGTCTACGCGGCGAATACACCGGGCGTGCGCAACGCGGCGGCAGGCGTGGATGAAAAAACTCTCGTCCCGAATTACCAGTTTCATCTTGGCGTGCCGGGCGCATCGGCGGGCATCCAGACGGCGCAACGGCTGGGGCTGAATGCGGCGATCATTGCGGCGGCGCGGGAGCGATTGGGCTCGCAACAGGCCGACATTGCGCGATTCCTCGACAAGCTGCACGGCGAGCTCGCGGTTCTGGAAGTGGAGCGCAAGGCGGCAAGGGAACAGCATTACGCGCTCAATGTGGAACGCAAGAAGCTGGAGCGCGAGGGCGACGTGGAGATGCGCAACCGCACGCGCGAACTCGAAAGTAAACTGGCCTCGCTGATGAAGGAGTTCGAGTACCAGATGCGCGAGAATGTACGCGCCGTGGAGGACCGCGTGGCGCAGCAGAAGCTATCGAAAGAAGCCGAGCGGCGCATCCAGCGGCTGCGGCGGGATTTCCAGGAGAGCTTCAATCAAGCCGTCGTCGCCCATCGCACCGGCGCCGACCAGGGCGACGCCAACGCGCAGCCGCACGTGCTGCAGCATATCGCGCCCGGCGATCGCGTGCTCATCAAGTCGATCGGCAAAATCGGAATCGTGCAGCGCGAAGTGGAGAAGGATCTGTTTGAAGTGGCTCTTGGCCCGATCAAGATGCGCGCGAAGAGAGATGAGCTTGGCGAAGCGTCAGGCGCGGTTGCGGCCAAGGCCGATCCGCTCGGCGCGGCGCGGAAACAGATCGGCGTGCATGTTTCCGTGACCAGCGCCAACACGGACGAGATGCGGATGGAGATCAATTTGATTGGGCGCACGGTGGATGAGGCGACCGACGAGCTTGAAAAATATCTCGATCGCGCGTTTCTCGCGGGGCTGCCGAAAGTGCGCGTGATTCACGGCCACGGCGCGGGGATTTTGCGACGCGGCGTGCGCGAGTTCTTGAAGAAGCATCCGCATGTAGCGGGAATTGCAGAGGCTCCACAGAACGAGGGCGGGCAGGGCGCGACGCTGGTGGAATTGCGGCAATAGGCGCTCTTTCATTCTTCGGCGGGAAATTGACGATACGCAGCAAGCGCGGTGTAGAATGGCGGACAACGGATCAACATCTGATTGCCGGAGCGGGATTACTCTTTACACGGGCGTCCCTTCGATACGGCCCGGGAAAAGGACAGGCATGTCGCGATCGTTGGGTTTATCGATTTTGCTCGGTTTTGCTCTGGCAGCCGGCAGTGTTCCGTCGCGCGCCCAAACGGTGCGCTTGCCCAAGGCGGGAGATCCCGCGTTCTCAGTGGATGTTCCGACGGGATGGACCTATAGCTACGACACCAATGGCAATCTGCAATTCGTGGCGAGCGATCATTCAGCCGGGCTCCAGCTCAGCATGATTACCGACCAGGGGGTGGCGGCCACGACTCTCGAGGCCGTTGCCGCAAATGTTTTTCAGACTGCTGGCGCTACGCCGTATACCCGTGAGGAGCCGGGCACGGTGGTGGGACACACGGGCGAGGCATTTTATGGCACCCTCACCGAGCCCCAAGTGGTCCTGCAGATGAAGCTGATTATGGCCAAGCTGGACGATACGCATATTGCCGCCATCAGCTCTCTTATCCGGCCCGATGCGACGCCGCAGCAGATTGCAGCGCTCAAGGCGCTGATTGGCCTGGTACAGCTTTCCGTGCCGAAGTAGAGAAGAATCGGTCAGACCTATGGGCGCGATGAACTCCGCGCTCGCTAATCAAATGGCCTCGGAGAATTGTCCGAGGCCATTTGTTTCCGCACAAAACGCCGGTTGCTCCACGCAATGGTCACGCCATCGCCTCGCGGCCCATCGGTTCGAACTTCAACTGATTCGATTTGCGGTCAACGTCGATTTTGACGTGCGCGCCGTGCAGGACTTCGCCGTCGAGGATCTTGATCGCCAGCGGGTCCTGAACCATGCGCTGCAGCGCACGCTTGAGGGGTCGCGCACCGTAAGCCGCATCGGAGCCACCGGCAAGGATCAACTGCCGCGCCGCCTCCGTCAATTCGAGCGAGATGGCCCGGTCTTCGAGCAGCTTGCGCACGTCGTTCAGACGCATGTCGAGAATCTTGCTCAACTGCGCGTTGCCCAGCGACTTGAAAATCACGATGTCGTCCACGCGGTTCAGGAACTCCGGCCTGAAGTGCTCGCGCAGAACGCGCATCACGCTTTCGCGCGCCATGTCGAAGTCGTGCTCGGTCTTGAGCGATTCGCCGGTGAGCATGGCCGCGCCCAGATTCGAGGTCATGATGAGCACTGTGTTCTTAAAATCGACGGTGCGTCCCTTCGCGTCGGTCAAACGGCCGTCGTCCATCACCTGCAGCAGCACGTTGAAGACGTCGGGGTGCGCCTTTTCGATTTCGTCGAAGAGGATCACCGCGTAAGGCCGGCGATGGATGGCCTCGGTCAACTGGCCGCCCTCGTCGTAGCCCACGTAGCCCGGGGGCGCGCCGATCAAGCGTGCCACGGCATGTTTTTCCATGTACTCGCTCATGTCGATACGCACCATGGCCTGCTCGTCGTCAAAGAGGAACTCAGCCAGCGCGCGCGCGGTTTCGGTTTTGCCTACGCCGGTCGGCCCCAAAAATATGAACGAACCGATGGGACGCTTGGGATCGCTCAGTCCGGCTCGCGAACGGCGAATGGCGTTTGCCACCACGCTGAGCGCATCATCCTGACCGACCACACGCTCGCGCATTCGATCTTCCATGTTGACGAGCTTCTTCACCTCGCCCTCCAACATGCGCGAAACGGGAATGCCGGTCCACTTGGAAACGATCCTGGCAATGTCCTCCTCGTCGACCTCCTCTTTCAACATGCGCGCGGCGCCGGCCCCGTCTTTGCCGACTCCGTCCTGCGCGGCATTCAGTTTTTTCAGCTCGGCTTCGAGCTTGGGCAGTTCGCCGTACTGGATCTGCGCGGCGCGTTCAAGCTGGCCCTTGCGGGTCTGCTCCTCCATCTCGAGGCGCAGAGTCTCGATCTTCTTTTTTAGTTCACCAATGTGGCTGATCGCCTCGCGTTCTTTGGTCCAGCGCGCGGAGAGGGCCGTGATCTTCTCGGTGAGCTCGGCCACTTCTCGCTCCACGGCTGAGCGGCGCTCGGTGCTGTTCGGATCAGTCTCGCGCTTGAGCGCGGCACGCTCGATTTCGAGCGACGTCCTGGCACGCTCCAATTGGTCGAGTTCAGTCGGCTTCGATCCAATTTGAATTGCCAGTGATGCGGCGGCTTCGTCGACGAGGTCGATAGCCTTGTCGGGTAGGAAGCGGTCGCTGATATAGCGATGCGACAGCGTGGCGGCCGCCACGATGGCGGAGTCTTTGATTCTTATGCCATGGTGGTGCTGCTCGTAACGGTCTTTGAGGCCGCGCAGGATGGCGATCGTGTCCTCGACATTGGGCTCGCCCACGTAGACAATCTGGAAACGGCGCTCGAGGGCCGCGTCCTTCTCAATGTATTTGCGGTATTCATTGAGCGTCGTCGCGCCGATAGCGCGCAGCTCGCCTCTCGCCAGAGCTGGCTTGAGCATGTTCGAGGCGTCGATGGCGCCTTCGGCCGCGCCCGCGCCGACCAGCGTGTGCAGCTCGTCGATGAAGAGAATGATTTCGCCGTTCGATTCCTCGATTTCCTTGAGCACGGCTTTCAGCCGGTCTTCGAATTCACCGCGATATTTTGCGCCAGCGAGCATGGAGCCTAGATCCAGCGAAATCACTCGCTTTTTCTTCAGATTTTCCGGCACATCCCCTGCCACAATGCGTCGTGCCAGACCCTCCACTATGGCCGTTTTTCCAACACCGGGCTCGCCGATGAGCACAGGATTGTTTTTTGTGCGGCGGCTAAGGACTTGGATCACACGGCGAATCTCTTCGTCACGGCCAATCACAGGATCGAGTTTGCCGCGCTCGGCCAACTCGTTGAGGTTTTTGGCGTATTTTTCGAGGGCCTGGAACTTGGCCTCAGGATTCTGGTCAGTCACGCGCTGTGAACCGCGCACGGCGGTGAGCGCCTTCAGAATGGCGTCCCTGGTGGCGCCGAGGGCGACCAACGCGGCCTGCGCGGGATCGCTTTTGAGACCGGCGATGCCCAGCAACAAATGCTCCGTCGACACGTACTCGTCCTTGAAATTGGTGGCTTCCTTGAACGCCTGTTCAAGCGCCTTGTTCAGCGTCTGGCTGATGCCCGGTTGCGCGGACGCACCCGCCACGCGAGGCAGTTTTTCCTCGATGACGTGCAGATCGCTTTCCAAGCGCTCTGTGGGCACACCAATCTTTTCAAGCACGGCGGGAATCACGCCCTCGCGGTCCTCAATGAGCGCCAGCAACAGGTGCACGGGCTGCAACTCGGGGTTGCCCAGCTCAGCGGCGCGCGACTGCGACTGCTGGATCGCCTGCTGCGCCTTCACGGTAAATTTGTCAAAACGAATGGCCATAAAAACAGCTCCTGGCTGCTAGCTTCCAGCTCCTAGCTTGATCCTCCCGGGAGCCAGCGTCTAGTTGCTCTTTCAGATTCTGATTCTTGTACTTTGTTGCAAAGAAAACAAACGCGCCGGGTGGAAAAAACATTTCTCATCTCCCGGCGCGTTCAAATTACAGCTGTTGCCTTCAGCAGATCGAGCTAGCGGCTAGAAGCTAGCAGCTTGTTGCTGCCCTCAGGCAGCAACGTTGACCTTGATCTGCCTGGGCTGGGCTTCGGGCTTCTTGGTCAGCTCAATCTTGAGCACGCCGGCGTTGTAGCTGGCGTCGACATTTTCCGTGTCCACCGTGGTGGGCAGGGTAAAGGCGCGATAGAAGCTGCCGTAGCGGCGCTCAATGCGATGGAAGTTCTCTTCTTTCTCTTCGCCAGCGAACTTGCGCTCGCCCTTGATGGTCAGGACGTTCTTTTCGACATTGACGTCGAGGTCCTTTTCTTCAATGCCCGGTACGTCGAGCTTGAGGACGACTTTCTTCTCGTCTTCATAGACGTCGACAGCGGGAGTAAAGCTGGCCGTGGACAGCGGGTTCTCGGTTTCAGTGCTCGGGCCGCCGAATAGCGGGTTCAAGCGGCTTTGCAGCACAACAACTTCACGGACGGGGTTCCAACGGTTAATAGCCATGATGATTTTCTCCAGGTGTATCCAGAATTTGTAGTTAAGCGGGAGCCTGGCTCCCGGCCATCACTTCCTTTGATGAAATCATAGCGCAAATGATTCATAAAATGTGAGCGTAATACGCTAATATACCGAGAATTACACGAAATGCTTTGTATCTAAATGGCTTGGGGGACAGTTCTATGGCTCGATTGGGTGGATTGGAGCGGCGGCGAGGCCTGTGCGGCTCGCTCAGGCTGACGTGGGAAGTGGCTCTGGACGTACTTGAGCGGCAGGCGCAGGAGCCAGGGCCAGCCTGGTCAACGTCAGCACTGTGATGTCGTCTTCCTGGCCGAAGCGCTGAGCCGCGCTGGCAATGTCTTGGGCGGAGTCGGTAGAAATCGCCGCGGTGCGTTCGAAGCCGAAGAGTTCCCCCGCAGGGTTGCGGGCTTCGACGACGCCGTCGGAGAGCAGAACGAGGGATTGGCCGGGATTGAGCTCTCTAGTCACTTCTTCGAAGTGCGCATTTTCTGTGACACCCAGTGGCAGGGAGGACGGCACGGCCATCTCTTTGCCGTCGATGTACGGCGCGAGGTGGCCGGCGTTGGCCACGGTGCAAAGGCCATCGCGATCGATGCGCACGCAGCACGCGGTGGTGAATCCCCCATCGCCTTTGGTGTAGAGCGCCTTGTTCAGATTGTGGAGCGTCTCGGCCGGACTGCGTGAATCCTCGCGACGCAGGACGCCGAGAAGCATGGCCACGCGCATGGCTGCGATGAGGCCCTTGCCCGAGACGTCGCCCACGATGGCGAGGAGCGATCCATCCGCGCCGGGTGACACAAGAAAAAAGTCGCCGCCGACCTCGCTGGCCGGATAGTAGATGCTTTCCACCTTGAAGCCGGGCGTTGCCTGGGCGGATCGCGCCAACAGGATCTGCTGCATGGTGCGCGCGGCCTCAAGCTCGGCCGCGGCGTGGGCGCGCTCGCGCGCGATGCGCACGGTGCGCAGCACAAGGAAAAGAAGCATGGTGACGTAAAAGACGAAAAAGCCAACGTCGGCGGCGGTAAAGGAATACGTTCCAACGGGCAGAGAAAACGCCGGCCAGAGAGTACGTACCAGGTGAATATAGAAAACCAGAAAGCGAATGAAGCCATACCATTGCCCCACACTGTAAACAACAATGGCCGGAAGCAGGACGAATGCCTCGCGATTGCCTTGCCGCACGCCGCGGATCAGCAGCACAAGCAGCACGGTATCGACGGTGATTGCCGCCGAGTAGTAGGCGAAGAACCCAAGATGGATGCTATGGCCGAGGCCGGAGACATTGACCAGCGGCCCGAATGATGCGGCAAACGAGACTGCCTCAAGGGACAAAAGCGTGCGCGTCCGATTTCGACCAAGCACCAGCCTGACAAACTCAATGAGAGCCACGCTGGCAATGCCGAAGGCGATCCCCGTGAGAACCTGGGTCTGCCAGTTGTAGACGACCAGGTCGTTCCACAGCCAGGTCGCGTTGTAGCCGGCGGAACCGAAAGAATACACCGCGACGGCAAGATACTCGCGGCGATTACGCAGGGCAAGAAAAAGGCTGCAGGCCACCAAACCGGTGAGCAAACTGAGCAACTCGAGGATCCAATCGTCCAATGTGGTATGCGCGTGATCGTAGCTTTGCTCGCGCGGCGCGCTCTCGCTACTGATCAAATAAACGCCCGCCGAGGGTTCGATCGGCATGTAGGTACTGGTGTGGTCGAGCACGCAGCGTATCGCAAGCACGATGTCGCCGTGCGCAGTGAGGAGCGGCTGAGGAACGGAGTAAACCATCAGCGCGCGTTGGTATTGGTAGAGGGAACTGTTGATATCGCCCGATGCGCCGATGCGCGTGCCGTTGACGTAGACTTCGTAGCTGCCGCGCATGTGATCGAGGCCGACCATCATCGCGGCAGCGCCGGGGCGCAGGTGAATGTAGGCGCGATACCAGCCATATCGAGCCGAACCCAGGCTGAGGTCGGCGACCACGCGGTGTTGATCGAGGATCATCCAGCCGCTGTCTTCGTAATCGGGTGACGCGTAGGCCGGATTGTCGCCGGTGGCGAAGAGCCAGAGCGGACCGAGAGTAATGCGTTGACCGTAAGCCGTGGCGTCGATGTTGCGCGGATTGTGGCCCGGAACGGGAGATCGATCTTGAGCGGTTGCAGCCAAAGAGCAAAGGCAAGCCGCAAGCAGCAGCGGAATCCACAACGCAGGGAAGTGGCGTTGTCGGGGCATCGCCCCAACTATAGCGCAGCGGTCGAGGAATCCAAATGGGTTTTGCGTCATGCGCGCGCCAACGTCAGCACGGTGATGTCGTCTTCCTGACCAAACTCCTGCGCAGCGTGGGCGATGGAGTCGGCGGATTGGGTGGAGATGGCGGCGGCGCGAGCGAAGCCGAAGAGTTCGCCGGTCTTTGAGCGGGCTTCAACGACACCGTCGGTGATGAGCACAAGCGAATCGCACGCGTCGAGCTTGAAACGCAAGGCAGGAAATTGTGTGCCCGGAACTGCGCCCAGAGGCAGAGCGCCTTCGACCGCCATCTCTTTGCCATTGAGATAAGGGGGCAAGTGTCCGGCGTTGACCAGGGTCGCGCTTCCATCGGACTCAATGCGCAGAGCCAGACAGGTGACAAGCCCGCGCCCGCGCAGCCGGTCGTTGAGCAGAGCGAGAATGCGCGTGGGATCGGAGGTGAACGCGGCCGCGGTGCGCACAGCGCCCACAATCAAAGTGGCCAACATGCCGGCCTCGACGCCCTTGCCGGCAACGTCGCCCACGATGATGAGCACGCTGCCGTCGGCGGGTTGGGGTAGCACTTGAAAGAAGTCGCCTCCCACTTCGCGCGCCGGGCGGTACGCGCTCTCGATCATGAATCCGGGAGTAGCCGGCATGTGATCGGGAATCAGGTACTGCTGCACGTTGCAGGCGGCCTGCACTTCGCCACTGAAATGGGCGCGCTCTTCAAAGATCTGCCGCTGCTCATGCAGGAACAGGATAAGCAGGGCCGCGAGCACGCAGGTTGTAGTAAAGGCGCGGGCATCGAGCGCCACGACTCCCCAGACGGCAAACAGGTCGGGAATGCCGGGGATGCGCAGCGCGGTAATTTCGATCAAAAACCAGACGATGTCGACGGCCGCCCAAAGCATGCACAAGGCAACGAGTGGGCGCATGCGGCGAGCGATTTTGGCATAAGGCCAGAAGGCGATGAAGGGGGCGATGTCGAGCGAGATATGAACCACAAGGCCAAAAGGGCGCAGGAAGGCTTCGCTGAACAATCCCCACCACTCAGGCTGATGGGCGATCACCAAGATCCCGACAGCGGCGGGGACGGAAGTAAGCGCGGCGGACGCGATGATAATCCAGAAGGCAATGGGGACGCGACGCCGTGCGAGAGCGTAATAAAAAGGAACCTGCGTAAACGTGAGGCCGAAATTGCCGGCGAGGATCAGGGCGAGACAGGAGAGGAAGGAGTAGTTGAGCAGGGCCGCGGCGGAGAATTCGTTGAGGCGCAGGAGAGCCAGGCTGAGACCGGCTACGCTGAGCAGAAGAATTTCGATACGGCTGCGGTCGGAGAGGAAGAGGCCCAGCATCATGAGAGCGATGACGCCAATGATGCCGTAGCAGGTGGCGGTCAAAGCGTAGCTCGAAGTTCGGGTGAGGATCTCGCGGGCGCGGATGGCATCGAGCAGATACGCGTCGCCGGCGCGAATGCGCAGGGGCATCGTGATAAGGGTGTGGATGGGGCCGCTTTGCGACAGGTTGCGAGTGATGGCGAGGCGCAGGGCGAGCGTAGTGGGCGAGTGCTGGAGGAGGCTGCGGGAAACCGGATAGGAACGAATCGCGTTGATGCTGAAGTTCCCTCTGGAGAGATCGCCGGAGCCGCCCAGGAGCTGGCCGTCGAGGAAGAGCTGGTAGGAGGAATCAACGGCGATCTGGATGGCAGGCTGTGCCGCGCCCTCAAGTGAACTGAGATCGGCGTGGCAGCGCACCCAAAGACGCGGCTGGCTGTCGGCTGACTTCCACTGGGAATAGGGCTGCCAGCCCGATTCGTCGAGACCGGGCGCGGCCCAGGCGGGGTCGTCGCCGGCGCGCCATACGCACTGGCTTGTCGGGACATTCACCACGGATTGAGCGGCAAGCGAGCCCGGGACGAGCCAGGCCGGGGCAAAAATAAAAAACAGCAGCTGCGCGTGAAGAGTCTTACGCATGGAGCACCTCGGCGGGTGCGAGGGCGAGCGTCAGCACGGTGATGTCGTCTTCCTGGCCGAAATTCTTCGCGGCTTGGGCGATGGCTTCGGCGGATTGGGTGGAGATCTCGCGGGTGCGCTCGAAACCGAACAATTCACCCGCCGTGTTGCGCGCTTCGATGACGCCGTCGGAGATGAGCAGCAGGGAATCGCCCGCGCTGAGCTGAAAACGCTGGGATCGGAAAGGAGACTGCCGGCAGCGCGCCGAGCGGGAAAGCGCCTTCAAGTGCCAGCTCCTTGCCGTTGATGTAGGGCGGCAGGTGCCCGGCATTGGCCACCTGGGCGCTTCCGTTGGGATCGATGCGCATGGCCAGGCACGTGACCAGTCCGCGGCCCTGCAGGCGCTCGTTGAGGACCGATAGAATCCCGGCGGGGTCCTGGGTGAATTGAAATGCAGTGCGAATGGCGCCGACAATCAGCGCCGCGAGCATCCCAGCCTGCAGTCCCTTTCCCGCCACGTCGCCGACCACGATCAAGGTGCTTCCATCGCGCGGGTAGGGAAGAACCTGAAAGAAATCTCCGCCCACTTCGCGCGATGGCTGGTAGACGCTGTGGATGGCGAGCCCGGGAGTGGGTGGAAGCTGATCGGGGATGAGGTACTGCTGAATCTCGCGCGCCGACTGCCATCTCTCCGGCCAGCTCAGCGCGTTCTCGCGCCGTCCGCTGCTGATCGCGCGAGAGCAGCCCCATCAAGACAATCATTACGCAGGCAGAAACAGCCGTGAATGCGCGGCTTGCGGCAAAATGCCATGCGATCACGACTTGCTGCGCCCCGGGGAACATGTGCTCCAGCGCCGCGGTGTTGGTCAAGAGCAAGTCGGTCGCATAGTAATGCACCATGGTTGCGCCCCAGGCCATGCAGAGTGCAGCCAGCGGCATCATGCGCCGCGCAAGGTTCCGGTAGGGCCAGAAGGCGACAAAGGGTGCAGCGGAGGCCGCAGAGATGGCGGCATAGGAAAGGCTTCTTACCCAGACCGACGCGGTTACCGATGCTTCAAAGGCCAACGAGTGAGCGGGCGAAAGAAACAGCCCGAGGCTCTGCAGCACATTTCTGAAGAGCGAAATTACCACCAGAATCCAAAAAACCAGCGGCACACGCCTGGCCGCCACGGAAAAGGAAAAAAAAGGCTGTGTGAAAACGATAACCATCACTGCGCTCGCATACAATCCGACGTTTGCGTATACGGGAAAGTCCCACAATGCCGCGATGCACAAAAGGCGGGTGTTGACGACTGTGGTGGCCACCGCAGTGAGACTGAGATACAGCAGGTCGTAACGGCTGCGATCCTGAAAAAACTGCGCCAGTAGCACAAGCCCGAGGACTCCGATGACCCCGAGGGAGACAAAACTGATAAACGGATTGCGAAGCTGCGCCAGAATCGCGTTTGCGCGGCGGCCTTCGAGCACGGTCGAGTCTCCGGCTTCGAGGTTCACCGAGGCGCCGTTTTGCAGGGTCGGGAGGGACCGGTCCGAAGCGCCCACCCACGGGTCGGCATAGCGGTAGGTGATTCTGACGGCGATAATCGCGGGCTGGGCAAGGAGATGCGACGCCGGCACCGGAAACCTCCGGATCGAGTCCATGCTGTAGTTGCCGCTGCGCAGGTTTCCCGCCTCGCCGATCGGCGCGCCATCCAGGTAAATCTGATACGCCGCATAGAGCGTCACCTGGATCGCCGGATGCGCCAGTCCTTGAAGCGGGCTCAGGTCCGCGTGGCAGCGCACCCAATAGTGTGGCTGGTCGGGGTTCAGCTTCCAACCCGTATACGGCTTCCAGGCGCTTTCATCAAGATTTGGCGCGGCCCAGGCGGGATAATCGCCAGCGCGCCAGACGCACTGCTGCGGAGAAACGATAATGACGGATTGGGCCGCCAGTGCGGCCGTCGCGCAAAGAAGCACGAAAAATATCGCAATCGCTTTGCGCATGCTTGACCTCGTGCACAACACTCGAGCCGGTGAAGTTCTTACGCCCTGGACGAAGCCGGAGCCGGGGCTGGAGCCGTCAGGTGCGCCATCGATTTCTTGCTCATCGCGCGCCGAGTGAGGAGCGCAAATCTCTCTGCGGTGTGGGGAAGCGGCAGCGAAGCATGGCATGAGCATATCGTGCCGGATGTGATTGCAAAAGCAAAATTTGCGGGTGATTCGGGCCGGCGGTTCCGCGCGGTCGCGGGGAAAGCTGGGCAGGGCCCCGGGGCACTCTACAATAAAAATCTCATGTCAGCTTTTTCCGGCACATTGGCAACCATCAACTGGCACTGGGTGTGGCTGGTGGTGGCCGCATTTCTGGCTGGCGTGCTGAACGCCGTGGCCGGCGGCGGGTCGTTTCTGTCGTTTCCGGCGTTGCTGGGGATGAACATACTCCCCATTCAGGCCAACGCCACGAATACGGTGGCGATCTGGCCCGGGCAGTTGACGTCGGTTGCCGCGTACCGCGAGGATGTGCGCAAAAATCTGCGCGCGGCGTTGCTGATGGGGCTGGCGGGCTTGATGGGCGGAACGGCCGGGGCGGTGGTGCTGCTGAACACGCCGCAAAAAACCTTCATGCATCTGGTGCCGTGGCTGCTGCTGTTTGCCGCATGCACCTTTGCCGTGAGCGGGCCGGTGACGCGGGCCCTGGAGCGGCTGAAGCTGAAGCGCCGCGCAAGTAGCGGGAGCGGAGAGGTCCATGCGCCGCGCCGCTTGCCGCTTTTTGTGGCCACTGCGGTGGTGAGCTTTTACGTGGGCTACTTTGGCGCCGGAGCGGGCTTCCTTTTTATGACGCTGCTCGCGCTTTTCGGCTACGAGGACATTCACGCCATCAACGCGCTGAAGGTGGTGGCCAATCTGCTGGCCAACGGCATCGCTTTTGTCATCTTCATCGTCGACGGGCAGGTGGTGTGGCGCTTCTGCCTGGCGGCGATGGTGGCGGCGGCCATCGGCGGATACGTTTCGGCGAGCCTGGCGCGGCGCGTTCCGCAACCGGTGTTGCGCGGGCTCGTGGTGGCGATAGGGCTGTCGATGGCGGCGTGGTTCTTCTGGAGAAGCAGTTCGTAGTTCATGGTTCGCAGTTCTCGAATCACGGCCGGCGACTACGAGCTGCATAAGGGACGAATTCGCAACCGCGCCGTAGGCGCAACGTTCGTTAGCCCAGCGTTTCAACGCTGGGAATGCAGCCCCGGATAACTCTCTGGAGTCCCGTAGGGACGGCGCAAGGTCACTGCTCTGGCAGGAACCGATCATGCGGCTCGCCTCGAGCGGCGGAGCTTGGACTGTGAACTACGAACTGCGAACTGTAAACTGTATTCATGAGCCACGAGGGCATCCGCATCGCGAGCAAAGAGGACCAGGCGCACGACGAAATGCGCAATCAGCCGCTGCCGAAGATCGCCGTGACGCCCGAGAAGGTGCGCGTGCTGATGACCGAGGGCAAGGGCCTGGAGATTGACTGGGCCGACGGCCACAAGAGCGCTTGGGGTTTTGCGTGGCTGCGCGAGGCTTGCCCGTGCGCCACCTGCGTGGACGAGCGCGGACAGCAAGGCCGCAAGGCGGGCCAGCCTAAACCCAAACCGGCTGCGCTGTTGCCCATGTACGCGCCGCCGCCCAAGCCGGCGAGCGTGCATCCAGTGGGCCGGTACGCCATCCAGTTCAACTGGGCTGACGGCCACTCCGGCGGCATTTATTCGTGGGATTATCTCCGCCGCGTGTGCCAGTGCCGGGAGTGCACGTTTGCGGCGGAAGAAACTACGGGAACGCCGAATTAGTTCTCTGGCCTCATGAATTCGTGCTTTTGGCTTTGGTGGTTTCCCACCCATTCGCAAAAAACGCGAATGGATGGGGCACGGGAAGTCTTTTTAATCAGCCAAAGACCTAAGCCCTTGGTCCCGACATCCTAAAGAATATTGACCGCCCGCGCCGCAAGCAGCACCACGGTCGCGAGCGAGATGAGCGACTGAAGCATCATCAGGACTTTGGCCCAGCGCGTAAGAACCGGACAGTCGGTCGGCGAGAATGCGGTGCTGGTGTTAAAAGCAAGAAACAGATAATCCACAAAACCGGGACTCCAGCTTTGCTCGTGCAGGTCCATCCTGGTTTGGCGGACCAGGGTCATTTGCGGAAACAGAAATGCTCCGTCGGTATGGGCGCCGCGTGCCTCACGGGCGTGCGGGCCGCCCGCGTCGAGCCGCCAATACCAGGACGCGAAGACGAGAATGTTCGAAATCCATAAAGCAGCCGAGGCTCGCAACAGGTCTGGCGGCGCTATTTGGTGCGACAGCAAAGCTGAAACCAGCAGGCAAAGCGACCAGATCATATCGGCCGTCACGATCGAAGCCAACACATACCCCATAATCTTGTTAGCACGATTGAATCCGCGGCTGACGTGCCCATGCTGTGGGAATGAGCAATACTGCGACGACAGCGATCAGCAACCAACCGGGGCCCAGCGAAAGTGGCTCTGGAAGAGCGAGGCGTAATACGCCCACGGAAAGTAGCGCGACCATGGCAGGCCAGCGTGGTTCGAGATGCTTGGAGGCGTCACTCATGTGCCCAATGTACACCGGCAGTGCCGCATTCCCTTTGCGATCCGTATTGATTGGGATGGCACATAGTCACTAATCGAACGAAAAATGCAAGGAGGACTGCGGCATGAAGATTGGATTTCTGGGTCTGGGCAAGATGGGAACGCCGATGGCGATGCACCTGATTGCCGCCGGCCATGAATTGCGCGTGTGGAACCGGACCGAAGGCACGACCAAGCCGCTGATCCGCGAGGGCGCGATTGCCGCGGCCACGCCGGCTGAGGCCGAACTGGGCGCCGATGCCGTGTTCACCATGCTCTTTGACGATGCGGCCAACGAGGAAGTGCTGTTTGGCCCGAACGGACTGATGGATGCGTTGAGCCCGGGCGCGCTGCACATTTCATGCAGCACCATCAGCGTGGCGCTGAGCGAGCGGCTGACCGAGGAGCACGCGCGGCGCGGGCAGGAATTTGTGGCCGCGCCGGTGTTTGGACGGCCCAACGTGGCCGAAGAGGGACGGCTGTGGATCGTGGTGGCCGGCGCGGAGAACGCAGTCGCGAAAGCCCGTCCGCTGCTGGAGCCGCTTTCGCGCGGCATCTCCGTGGTGGGCACGGAGCCGCGGCAGGCGCACGCCGTCAAGCTGGGCGGCAATTTTCTCATCACCATGATGGTGCAATCGTTGAGCGAGTCGTTTGTCTACGCGGAGAAGCAGGGAATCGATCCGGCGATCTTCTTTGAGGCCGTGAACAGCGCGCTCTTCCAGTCGCCGTTTTACGCGGCGTACAGCAAGGTGATCCTGCATCCGCCGGAGCGGCCGGGCGCGACCATGGAACTGGGCGAGAAAGATTTGCGGCTGTTGCGCGAGGCCGCCGCCAGCCGCGATACGCATTTGAGCCTGGCCGATTTGATGGCCGAAGTTTTTGCCGAGGCCCGCGCCAAAGGAATGGCGCAGGAAGATTGGGCCGTGGGCCAGTACCGCATGTCACAAATGCGCAGCGCCGTGCAGCCGTAAGATGGACGCATGAAAATCGAGTCGAGGTGCAGATGAAGCTGAAAGGGAAAATCGTCTTCATCACCGGGGCCAGCGCCGGCATTGGCGCGGCCACAGCCATGGCCTTTGCGGGCGAGGGAGCGCGCCTGCTGCTGGCCGCCCGGCGCGCCGGAAAACTGGCCGAAGTTGCCTCGCGCGCGCTCGACCGCGGCGCCGCCGCCGTGCACTCCATTGATTTGGACGTGCGCAGCCGCCACGCCGTGCAGCAGGCTATGGATGAGCTTCCGCCGGAGTGGGCGGAGATCGACATCCTGGTGAACAATGCCGGCCTGAGCCGCGGCATGGAGAAGCTCTACACCGGCCGCATTGAAGACTGGGAAGAGATGATCGACACCAACATCAAGGGACTGCTGTACGTGGCGCGTGCCGTGGTTCCCGGGATGGTGGTGCGCGGGCGCGGCCACGTGGTGACCCTGGGATCGATGGCCGGCGAGATCGTATATCCCAACGGCGCGGTCTATTGCGGCACCAAGGCCGCGGCGCGGGCCATCAACGATGGGCTGCGCGAGGATTTGCTGGGCACGCCGGTGCGCGTAACCAGCGTCGATCCCGGCCTGGTGGAGACGGAGTTCAGCATGGTGCGCTTCCACGGTGATGCGGGGAAGGCCGCCAAGGTTTACAAAGGCATTACGCCGCTGACTGGCGAAGACATTGCCGATGTGATTCTGTGGGCCGTGACGCGGCCCGAGCATGTGAACATTGCGCGCGTGTCGCTGACGTCAGTGAATCAGGCCAATACGCTGCTCATCCACCGAGAGCAGTAATCGCATAGAGAGCACTAATGGCGCGGGCCGTAATCGAAACGGCGAAACAAATCGCGGGCGCGCATCCGCATTTTGCGCGGAAACGGCCCGAGCGATGCGGTTCTCGCCGCACCGGCCTAACCGAGGGTGTGAATCTGCGCCTCGATGTGCGCCAAAGCCGCTTCCAGGGCGGCGCGGCGGCCTGGATTCGAAGTCCTCTGCGACAAAATGTTTTCGCGTTGCAGGTTGAGCGCCTGGATTTGGCGTTCCCGTGTGGTGCGTTGAAGTTCGGCGGCACGCCGCTCGTCCTCTGTGACCATCCTGTTGCTGGAGTCGGCTACGGCGACCTCCGCGGCATTTGCCATCTGCTCCTCCACCGATTTACTTTCCCATCCACGAGCCATATCTTCATTCTACGGGGCAGTTGTCCGATTGCGTCCCGCAGAATGACGGATTCGAACCATGAAAGGATAAAATTTGCCATGCGCGCTTGGCAGGTTTCGGCCTTTGGCATTGATTCACTGGAGTTTGTGGAGCGGCCCACGCCCACGCCGGGCCCCGGCGAGGTGTTGGTGGCAGTACACGCGGTTTCTTTGAATCGTCGCGACCTGATGGTGGTGAAGGGGCTCTACAACCCCAAAATGAGGCTGCCGCGGATTCCCTGTTCCGACGCGGCGGGCGAGGTGGCGGCCGTAGGTGCCGGCGTCTCAACGTGGAGGCCGGGCGACCGCGTAGCCGGCATCTTTATGCAGAACTGGCTGGAAGGGCCGCTGACACCAACCAAAGCCCGTGGCGCTCTGGGCGGCGACATCGACGGCGTGCTGGCCGATTATGTGGTGCTCAAGGAGCAGGGTTTGGTGGCGATTCCCGACCACCTGAGCTTTCAGGAAGCGGCAACTCTGCCCTGCGCCGCTGTGACGGCGTGGAACGCTCTCGCCACCGTCGAAATCAAGCCGGGATCGACGGTGCTGATTCAGGGAACTGGTGGCGTGTCCATTTTTGCGCTGCAGTTCGCGCGCTTGAAGGGAGCGCGGGTGCTGGGCATCAGTTCGAGCTACGAGAAGCTGGAGCGTGCCAGCGCGATGGGTCTGGACGCGGGACTGAACTACAGTGACAACCCCGACTGGGATCGCTGGGCGCACGATCAGACCGGCGGCGACGGCGTGGACCTGGTGGTGGAAGTGGGCGGCCTGGGAACGCTCGCACGCTCTCTTCGGGCCATTCGCATGGGCGGAACCATCGCACAGATTGGCGTGCTTGCTGCGGGAGCTGAATCCATTCCTCTCGGCCTCATTCTCCACAAATGGTCGCGGATTCACGGCATCTACGTAGGCTCGCGCAAGGATTTTGCGGAGATGAACCGGGCTATTTCTCTCGCCGAACTGCGGCCCGTGGGCGAGGAGTTCGACTGGAGCCAGGCGCGCGAAGTGCTGGAGCGCATGGAAGAGGGCAGCCACTTCGGCAAGATGGTGCTGACAATTAATTAACCCCGCTGCGATACAGTGGATTTGTGAACGAACTCTACGAAAAAATGCTTGCTGCAGCTTTTGAAGAGGCCCGGCATGGCCTTGTCGAGGGCGGCATTCCCATCGGCGCCGCAATGTTTACGCGCACCGGCGAGTTGGTCAGCCGCGGCCACAATCGCCGCGTGCAGCAGGGCGATCCCAGCATGCACGCGGAGACGGATGCCTTTCGCCGCGCCGGCCGCCAGCGCAGCTATAGCAACCTGGTGATGGTGACCACCCTCGCTCCCTGCTGGTATTGCAGCGGCCTGGTGCGGCAATTCCGCATAGGCACGGTGGTGGTGGGCGAAAGCCGCACCTTTTCCGGAGGCATCGACTGGCTGCGCGAAAACGGCGTGGAAGTAATCGATCTCGACAATAACGAGTGCCGGGAGCTGCTCGAGGGTTACATCGCCGCGCATCCTGAAGTTTGGAACGAGGACATTGGCGAAAGCAGCTATTAGCCGCAAGCATTCAGCTTTTTCGCGGCGAGCGATGATCTTATTGAATGCAGCATGGGCAATGCCCTTTGGAGCGCGCCGTAGGCGCAGAATTAGTTAGCCCCGCGCTTTAGCGTGGGGAACACGGTTTCCACAAATGTACTTCGGAGTCCCGTAGGGACGGTGTGCGCATCAAGATTTGAGAGTTGGGTCCTGAATCAACAAAGGTGAATCATGGCGCAGATGGAGACCAACTTGAGTTTGCAGGGCAGCTCGATTGTGAACGGCGAGTCCAGGCAGGGAAGCGGGCCCGCATTTCATGGCTTCGATCCCACCGCCGGCGCACAGCTTGAGCCCGTCTACCATGGCGCGTCGATCGAGGATTTAAACTTCGCCGCCGATCTGGCTGAGGAAGCGTTTGCGAGTTACGGCAAGTTATCCGGCCGCGAGCGGGCGCGCTTTCTGCGCCACATTGCAGACGGCATCGAAGCCATTGTGCCCGCGATTGTGGAGCGCGCGCATCTCGAGACGGCTCTGCCGGAAGCGCGCCTGAAAGGCGAGTCGGCGCGAACCATCAACCAGCTTCGGCTCTTCGCTCAGGTGGTCGAGGAAGGCTCATGGGTGAACGCGCGCATCGATCCCGCGCAACCTGACCGCAAGCCGCTGCCGCGTTCCGACATCCGCTCCATGATGCGGCCGCTGGGCCCGGTCGCGGTCTTCGGCGCCAGCAACTTTCCGCTCGCCTTTTCCGTGGCCGGCGGCGATACGGCGGCCGCATTCGCCGCAGGCAATCCCGTGATCGTAAAGGCGCACCACGCGCATCCCGGCACCAGCGAGATGGTGGGTCAGGTGATTGCGCGCAGCGTGAAGGACTGCGGACTGCCGCCGGGTGTGTTTGCGCTGCTCTTCGGAGCGGGTTCGGAGATTGGCGCGGCGCTCGTCGATCATCCCAAAATCAAAGCAGTCGGATTCACCGGCTCGCTCGCAGCCGGCAAGGCGCTGATGCAGCGGGCTGCCGCGCGGCCCGAGCCTATCCCATGCTTCATGGAGATGAGCAGCGTGAATCCGCTCTTCGTGCTCCCCGACGCGCTTTACTCGCGCGGCGAGGAGATTGCGCGCGGACTGTTTGGCTCGTTCACGCTGGGCGTGGGCCAATTCTGCACCAAGCCGGGGCTGATTTTCTTGCCGCGCGACGTCACCGGGAATATTTTCGTCGAAGAATTAAAAGCTCAAGTTGAAAAGGCAGGCCCGGCTCCCATGCTTACTGATGGGATCGCGAAGAACTATCGTTCCGGCGCGGCCATGCGGCAAGCGACCGTGGAAACCGTCGCGCAGGCTCCGTCAGATGGAGCGGGTTCGACCTATACCGCGCCAGTAGTGATGCAGATCGGGGCCAAAGACCTGCTGCGCGAGCCCGAACTCGCGACAGAGATCTTTGGTCCCAGCGCACTGGTGATTCGTTACGACAATCGCGAAGAGTTGCTGGAACTGGCGCGCTCGCTCGAAGGCCAACTGACCGCGACTTTGCACGGATCGGAGCGCGACCTGGCCGAATTTGCCGATCTGGTTGCGATTCTGGAGCGCAAGGCGGGAAGGCTGATCGTGAACGGCTTCCCCACCGGCGTTGAAGTTTGCCACGCAATGGTGCATGGCGGGCCCTACCCCGCGACCAGCGACAGCCGCGCGACGTCGGTCGGCACGTATTCGATCTACCGCTTCGCACGCCCCGTCTGCTATCAGGATTTTCCTGGAGGCGCGCTGCCCGACGAGCTGAAAAACCAGAATCCGCTCGGCATCTGGCGAATGGTCGACGGCGAGTTTACGCGGGACGCGGTGAGCGCGGGGCTGAAGGCAGGCACAGCGTAATCGCTCCGGCAGCGATCAGCGCCAGCGACATCGAAAGAAATCCTGCGCGCGCGCTTCCCGTGAGCGCCTGCAGCCAGCCCACGAGCCAAGTGCCGGCAAATCCACCCAGGGCGCCGAAGGTATTCACCAGCGCCATTACTTCGCCTGCGACAGTGCGGGGCAGCATCTCCGGAAAGATGGCCCAGAACGGCCCGTAGGGCGCATACATGGCGCCGCCCGCCACGATCAAAAAAAAGTAGGCAAGCCAGAAGTGGCTGCCCGCAGCGGCGAACGAGCCAAACAAAGCCGCGCCCGAGAGCATGAGGAACGGCCATACGAACAGCTTGCGGTGCTGCGCGCGATCGGAGAAATGCGCGACCGTGAGCATGAGCACGACGCCGAAGAGAAACGGCGCTGCGCTCAGCATGCCCACCTTTTCGATGCCTACCTGCTCGATGCCACGCGCCGATCCGGAGCGAATCATCGCTGGAATCCACAACACAAGGCCGTACACGCCGAAGCTCCAGCAGAAAAACTGCAAGCAAAAAAGGAGCACGCCGGGCACGCGCACTGCCGAGCGCAGATCGGTGTGAGCGGGCAGGGAAGTCTGCTCGCGCGCAAGCGCGTCGGCGAGTTGGTTGCTGCTCTCTTCCGGCAGCCAGCGAACCTGGTTGGGATGGTCGCGCGCCACGAGAATCCACACCAGGGCCCACAACACCGAGGGAATGCCCTCGATCACAAATGTCATTTGCCAGCCGACGGCATGGATCAGGAATCCCGTGACGGCGGCCATCCACATGACGGTGACGGGATTGCCGAGAATGAGAATGGCGTTGGCGCGCGAGCGCTCGGCGCGCGTGAACCAGTGGGTCAGCAGGATGAGCATGGAAGGAAAGATGAGGCTCTCTGCAACGCCGAGCAGGAGCCGGTCTGCAACCAGAAGCCAGAAATTATGGATGATCCCGGTCAGTCCGGAGAGAATGCCCCAGCTGATGAGCGCGAAAAAGATCAGCCGCGTGGCGCCTTGGCGCACCGCGTATGCGGCCGCCGGAACCTGGAAGAGAAAGTAGCCGAGAAAAAAGACCGAGCCGAGAAAAGCCGCGCGCGACTCGGTAATGTGGAGCGACGCTGCCAGGCCCGCGGCTGCGCCAAAGCCAAAGTTGGAGCGGCCCAGGTAGGCGAGGCTGTAGGTGACGAAGACCACCGGCATCAGATAGAGCCAGCGGCGGCCCAGGTCCCCTTGAGCTTGCGTCGCCTGAACTCGCGCAGTATCGTCCGATGGGTTACGGGGCACATGAGCTTTATAGCATCCTCATGCGCGGCCGCTCCAAACAAGCGCATTGCCACTCGAACCGAATCATGGTCGCGCCCACTATACTTGTCTGCGGAAAGGGCCTTCCCATCGCAAGCATTCCTCTCAGCTCGGTTTTGGAGACGGATTCCGGCGCGGACGCCGCGCATTGGCTCCGTGTCGAAACGCACGCCGCGGGCCCTGCCGGCGCATTACCACTTTCGCCGGAGATGCTGCTGACTGAGCCTTCAGGAAATCTCTTCGGCCTGACGCAAAATGCCGGCATGGGGTGGGACCCAACGCGGCTGCTTGATCCGGAATTCCTGATCCTGAGCACGCACGGCGGCTTGCGCGCGGAAAACGGCGAAGCCATTGCGCTGGGTTTTCACACCGGTCATTGGGAAGTGGGTTTGCTCGTCGCCGAGGCTGCGCGCGAGTTGAAGTCGTCTGCGCGCCACGCCTTTCGCGGGAGCCTGCACCGATCCCTGCGACGGCCGCACGCAAGGCACCACAGGCATGATGGACTCGCTGCCCTATCGCAACGATGCCGCAACGGTGCTGCGAAGGCTGATGCGCTCGCTGCCCACGGGCAAAGGCGTCATGGGCGTGGCCACATGCGACAAGGGTCTGCCCGCGATGATGATGGCGCTGGCGTCGCTGGGCGCGAAGCCCGCGGTGCTGGTGCCCGGCGGGGTCACGTTGCTGCCCGAGTCTGGCGAAGACGCGGCCAAAGTGCAGACCATCGGCGCACGCTTTGCGCAGCAGCAGATCACGCTCGAATATGCCGCCGAAGTGGGCTGCCGCGCCTGCGCGTCGCCGGGCGGAGGCTGCCAGTTTCTGGGCACCGCGGCCACGGCGCAGGTTATCGGCGAGGCGCTGGGGCTTTCGTTGCCGCACACCGCGCTTGCACCGTCGGGCCAGCCGGTGTGGCTCGACGCCGCGCGCCGTTCCGCCCGCGCCTTGCTGCGCCTGCATCAACTGGGATGGGCGCGCGCGACATCCTTACGCCCGCGTCCGTGCGCAATGCCATGGTGCTGCATGCGGCGTTCGGCGGATCGACAAATCTGCTCATTCATCTGCCCGCCATTGCTTACGCGGCGGGATTGCCGCGGCCTACAGTCGACGATTGGGCCGAAATCAATCGCCAGGTGCCGCGCCTTGTCGACGCGCTGCCCAATGGCCCGCGCAATTTTGCCACGGTGCAGGTGTTTCTGGCCGGCGCCGTGCCCGAGGTGATGCTCGAGCTGCGTGCGGCAGGGCTCCTGGATGAGAATGTGCGCACGGTGAGCGGCGAAACACTAGGCACGTGCCTTGACTGGTGGCGTGCCAGCGAGCGTCGCGCAGCATTGCGCCGCAGATTGCAGGAGATCGACGGCATCGATCCCAACGACGTGATCATGTCCCGCGATCGCGCGCGGTCTCACGGGCTCACTTCGACAGTGTGTTTCCCCATAGGCAATCTTGCGCCCGAGGGAGCGGTGATCAAAAGCACCGCCATCGATCCATCGCTCGTGGGCGCGGATCATGTTTACCGGCACACCGGCCCGGCACGGGTATTTATCACCGAGGCGGCAGCCATTCAAGCCATAAAGTCCGGGAAAATCGCGCAGGGCGACGTGATCGTGCTCATCTGCAGCGGTCCCGCGGGCGCGGGCATGCAGGAGATTTACCAGATCACATCGGCGCTCAAGCAACTGCCGCATTGCAAGCACGTAGCCGTGCTGACCGACGGGCGCTTTAGCGGCGTTTCAACGGGCGCATGCATCGGCCACATTTCGCCCGAGGCGCTCGCCGGCGGCGTCATCGGCAAGGTGCGCGATGGCGACCAGATTGAAATTGTGATTGACCGCGCCCGGCTTGCCGGGACTGTGAATTTTGTAGGCGAAGAGGGCGAGAGTTTCAGCGCCGACGAAGGCGCGCGGCGGCTGGCGCAGCGCAGTCCGCGAGCCGATCTCGCGCCGCATCCTGAATTGCCCGCGGATACCAAGCTATGGGCGGCGCTGGTCGCAGCCAGCGGCGGCGTTTGGGGCGGCTGCGTCTACGATGTGGATCAGATTGTCGCCCGATTGGAGAAGCGCGCGTGAAACTTTACCGGACAGCACACAGCCACGGCCGAATTGCAAACGCGAGTTACGTGGAGCACGAGGGACGCTTCTATCGCATCCCCATCGCGAGCTGGGACGCGATTGTGAACCATCCCGATCTCGCGGGTTTCCTGGTGTCGCTGGTTGCGAGCGCGAAGCCGGCCGAGAAGTTCGATGCGCGAAAGGTGATTGCGCCCGTCGAAAGCCAGAGCGTGTGGGCCGCGGGCGTCACCTACTATCGCAGCCGCAGCGCGCGCATGGCCGAGGCCAAAGATGCGGGAGGCGGCGATTTTTACGACCGCGTATACACCGCGAAGCGTCCAGAGCTTTTTTTCAAATCCAGTCCGGAACATGTAGCGGGACCGGGCCAGCACGTGCACATTCGCCGGGATGCAAAATGGTCGGTCCCCGAGCCCGAGCTGACGGTGCTTCTTGACGCGCATGGCCGGATAGTCGGCTACACCGTGGGCAACGACATGAGCTCGCGCGACATCGAAGGCGAGAACCCGCTCTATCTACCGCAGGCCAAGGTCTACGATCGCAGTTGCGCGCTGGGCCCGTGCATTCTGTTGGGGAGCGGGCGGCTGCCGAAGGAAACACCCATCGGAGTGGAGATCGAGCGCCGGGGAGCGACAGTTTTCAGCGGATCGACAAATCTGGCTGAGCTCAAGCGCCCGATCCCCGAGCTGGCCGAGTATCTCTTCTGCGAAAACAGCTTTCCCAACGGCGTGTTTCTAATGACAGGAACGGGCGTTGTGCCACCCGACGAATTTTCGCTGGCCGCGGGCGACAGGATTCGCATCACCATCGATCCCATCGGTACGCTCGAAAACGACGTGGTGCAGAGAGGGCCGCTCGCGGCGCAAGCGCAAAACTGAGCGAGTACCCAGCGAGGATACATCGTGGAGATGGAGGAGGCTGTTACGCCAACGCGTGTGCCCGGCCGCCGCTGGCGCATCGCGTGGCTGCTCGGCATCGGCATCCTGGTCAATTATTTCGACCGCGTCAATCTCTCCGTATCGCACAATGCGCTGGTCGGCGCCTTCGGCATCTCCGATGTGGTTTTCGGCTATCTTTCGAGCGCCTACAACTGGACCTACGCCGCGTGCCAGCTTCCCATCGGCGTCATTCTCGACAAATTCGGCGTGCGGCGCGTGGGGCGCGTGGGAACTTTTCTCTGGAGCGCGGCTTCGTTTGCGGCGGCGGCTACGCCCAACCTGGGCGGCTTTTTTGGCGCGCGCTTCCTGCTCGGCGTCGGCGAAGCGCCGGCATTTCCTGCGAACGCCAAGGCCATCGGTCTCTGGTTTCCGGCGCGCGAGCGCAGTTTCGCTACAGCGCTTTTTGACTCCGCGGCAAAGTTTGCCCCCGCCATCGGGATTCCGCTCATCGGGATCGTGCTTATCCACGCCGGATGGCGCTGGAGCTTCGCGTTCACCGGAATCATAAGCCTCGCCTACTTTGTTTATTTCTCACGCGTCTATTGCGATCCTGTCGACGACCCGAAATTGACCGAGACCGAGCGCCGTCACATTGCCGACCGCGACCATCCCCACAGCTCGCCGGCGCACGACGACGAAAGATCGTCTTCGCTGGGCGAGCTGATTGCGCAGCGCAAGGTGCTCGGCCTCGCGCTGGGATTTGGCGCATATAACTACGTGTTTTATCTGCTGCTCTATTGGCTGCCGACCTATTTGTCTTCGACCCTGCACATCGATCTGCTGCATTCGTTCGCTTACACCAGCGTGCCCTGGCTCTTCGCCACCGCGACGGACCTCGCGATCGGCGGCTGGCTGGTGGACTCCCTCGTGAAGCGCGGATGGAATGCGAGCGCAGTGCGCCGCGTGGTGTTGATTGGCGGAACGGCATTTGGACTGGGGATTCTGGGCGCGGCCCATGCGCACAATGCCACCCAGGCCCTGGCGTGGATCAGCGTTTCGATCGGGGGTTTGGCGGCGGCTGCGCCGGTGGCCTGGTCGCTGCCCTCGCTGATCGCGGTGCGCGGCAACGTGGGGAAAGTGGGCGGAATCATCAATTTCTGCGGGCAGATTTCCGGAATTGCCGCCTCGATCTTGACGGGCTACCTGGTGTCGGCGTTCCATTCCTACGCGTGGGCCTTTGCCGTGGCGGGCGCATACCTGGCAGTCGGCATTGCCGGCTATATCTTCCTGCTCGGCAAGATTGAATTGCCGGCGAGGCCCCCGAAAATCGTACCGCCGGTCTCCTGACCGGCTGTACTGGCGGCGTCCACGCCGCCAGCGGCGATGCGCGGCGGCAACTCCTCTGGAACGCAACCATGTATCAAACCGGGATCAGTTCCGCCGGGTATACCACTTCTGGTGCATTTATGGAAATTTGTTCTCCTGTAATCTTGCTTGATGCACAATGGGGAGATGGGGGAAAACCTTAGTGCCGCGTATTCACTTTCAACAGCAGTTGGCTGAACTCAAGGACAAGCTTCTGGCCATGGCCGCGCTGGCGCAGCAGGCCGTCGAGTCCGCGTTGGAAGCCTATCTGCGGCGCGATAAGGGCCTGTGCAAGTTTGTGAAGCAGAACGAAAGGGCGATCGATACCGCGCAGCGCGAGCTGGACGAGATGGCCTACGAGCTGTTGGCCAAGGAACAGCCGATGGCGATCGACTTGCGCTTTATTCTGGCCGTAATCAAGATCAATGGCGACCTGGAGCGGATTGGCGATCAGTCCATGAGCATCACGCGGCGCACCAAGGAGGTGCTGCCGCTCGATGCGGTGGAATTGCCGGCAGATTTTGCCGCCATGGGCGAGTTTGCCGGGGAGATGATCCGCACCGCGCTGCAGGCGCTGCTGGATGGCGATGCGCGCCTGGCCGAAACGGTGCGCGGCATGGACGACGAGATCGATCGCATGAACCGCCGCGCGCATAGCGATCTGCTCAAGGTGATCGAGGAACGGCCGCAGTTCACGCAGCAGGCGATGAACGGCATCCTGGTCGCGAAAAATTTGGAGCGCATTGCCGATCACGCGTCGAATATCGCTACCGACGTGATCTTCTGGGTTCGCGGCGCCGACCTGCGCCACGAATTGAGCTTGGTGATCGATTGACGGGCACCGTTTCAAGCTTCGACACGGGCACACTATTCGGCGGATCTGCGGCAACCTGCACCGAATCGAGTGCGGGAATTCAACCTCAAACACCAAAATCTGTTTGTGAAGACCCCAGCTGCCGCCCCTAGTTTTGCTTTTTCGCTTTTAGATTTGCATCATTAGGACTGCAGGTGGCGCCCTTCCAGCGATAGTCTGCCAAGGACGATGAACTGGTGGTTTTTCCGTTCATCGTAATGTCGATTTGTCCTTTGGCGACCATATGCTCCATTCCATCAAAGGTCATGTCGACCTTACCCTTCATCTGAAAAGCCTTCATCTCGCAATCGATCGTGTACGTGCCGCCGCTGGACGTGATCGCGAGGCGCTGAATGGAGCACTGGGGATCCTGAGTAAGAGCTTTCTGCCATAATGCGTCATTCAGACAGTACAACATCGACACGGACGAGCTTGGGGATCCGGGAACGGACATCTTGGCCTCCCACTCCCCGGAACGGAGAGGGAACTTGTTCTGGGCCGAACAGACCTGGATCGCCGCGAGGGCAGTCACGCCGAATGCAACGTACTTGAGAAATCTCATTTCCATTCCTTCATTTCCACTGTAATCGGAGTTTGAGCTTGCCTTACAGCTCGCGCGTCTGTCAACGGAAATCGAAATTGGGCGGACGGGATTGCGCCGGTTGAGTCTCGCTCTAAACGCCGATCACCGCGCAAAGCTCCTTCACGGCGTCGGCGCTCTTTTTGAGCGCGGCGTCTTCCTCCGGCGTGAGCTTGATTTCGATGATCTGCTCGAGCCCACCCGCGCCCAGCTTGCAGGGCACGCCGATGTAGTAGCCGGAGATGCCGTACTCGCCTTCGAGATAAGCCGCGCAAGGCAGAATTTTCTTCTTGTCTTTGAGAATGGCTTCAGCCATCTCGACCGCAGCTGCGCCCGGCGCGTAGTAGGCGCTGCCGGTCTTGAGATGCTTTACGATCTCTGCGCCGCCGTCGCGTGTGCGCTGGATCAACTGCTCCAGCCGCTCGGGCGCAATGAGTTCGGTGATGGGAATTCCGGCGACCGTGGAGTAGCGCGCCAGCGGCACCATCGTGTCGCCATGGCCGCCCAGCACAAAGGCCGTCACGTTCTCGACGCTCACATTTAATTCTGCGGCGATGAACGAGCGGAAGCGGGCGGAATCGAGCACACCGGCCATGCCGATGACGCGCTCGCGATTGAAACCTGCCTGCCGGAAAGCGGCCTGGGCCATGGCGTCCAGCGGATTCGAGACGATGATGAGAATCGACTCCGGCGACTGCGCCACCACCTTCTGCACCACGTCGGACATGATCTTGAAGTTGGTGTTGAGCAGGTCGTCGCGGCTCATGCCGGGCTTGCGGGCGATGCCCGCGGTGATGATCACGATGTCGGAGTTAGCCGTGGCCGCGTAGTCGTTCGAGCCAACGATAGCCACGTCGCGCTTCTCGATGGGCATGGCTTCGAGCAGGTCGAGAGCCTTGCCCTGAGGCACGCCTTCCACCACGTCAACCAGTACCACATCGGCCAGTTCTTTGGCTGCAATCCAGTGCGCAGCAAGTGGCGCCCACATTGCCCGCGCCGACGATTGAAACTTTCTTCCGCATTTCTTTTCTCCTTAAAAAACTAATTCTCGTCAACTACGGTATACAGATCGAAGCAATTGAATACAACGTCCCCTGTCTCGGCGGCTAATTTACAGAGGGCCATCCATTCATCAGACAAAGTTCCGTCGTGATACTGCATCAGAAATATCCTCTATTTCTTCAAACTCCTCATTCGGACTCGACTGTCGGTCTCGAAGTGCCTCGAACACCCTTGCAACGAATTCCTCCTTTGATCCCGCCTGGCAGATCGCACTGACATATCCACCCATCCTGCCACGCAAATAATCAATGTTGCACTCCGCATTGATTAGAAAATGGAATCGTCCGGACCAAACCGAATGACTATTACGGGTTTCGCCATCTGGGGCGGCCATGCGGTTCACTGCTTTCGTTTTTCTAGGCCTTAATGGGTTACATATTCCCGATTATCCGCGTAGCAAACTCGCTCGTTCCCACCTTCGTCGCGCCGGAAAGTTGCCGCTCGAAGTCGTAGGTCACGAATTGCTGCTGGATGGTCTTCTCCATCGCGCTCTCGATCATCTGCGCCGCTTCCTTCCAGCCGATGAACTCGAGCAGCATCACGCCCGACAGAATCACCGAGCCGGGATTGATCACGTCCTTGTCGGCGTACTTGGGCGCGGTGCCGTGCGTGGCCTCAAACACCGCGTAGCCGTCGCCGATGTTGGCGCCAGGCGCAATGCCCAGGCCGCCCACCTGCGCCGCGGCTGCGTCGGAGATGTAATCGCCGTTCAGGTTGGGCGTGGCCAGAATGCTGTAGTCCGACGGACGAATGATGATCTGCTGGAAGATGGAGTCGGCGATGCGATCATTGACCAGGATCTTCGACTTCCACGCGCCGTTGCCGTGCGTCTTCCCAATGGAATCGAGAACGCTCTTGATCTCAGCGTAGATGCGCATCGCGGAAGGCCTGGTTGCCGAATTCGAGGCCCGGCTCGATGAGCGCGGCATTCTCCTCGACAGTGATGCCGGGTTTCGAATCCACATTGCCGAGGATCCAGCTCTCGCGCTCAGTCACGGTCTGGTCGCGGAACTCCTCGGTGGCCACTTCATATCCCCACTCGCGGAATGCGCCCTCCGTGAACTTCTGGATGTTGCCCTTGTGCACCAGCGTCACCGTCTTGCGGCCGGACTCCAATGCATGCTTGATGGCTGCGCGCACCAGTCGCTTGGTGCCGAAGATGGAAATTGGCTTGATCCCCACACCGGAATCGGCGCGCACTCTTTTCTTGCTTCCCTTCAGCAGATCGTCGTTCAGGAAGTTGATCAACCGCGCGGCGTCTTCCGAACCCTCTTTGAACTCAATGCCCGCGTACACATCCTCCGTGTTTTCCCGAAAGATGACGATGTCGACCTGTTCCGGATGCTTCACCGGGCTGGGCACACCCTGGTAATACTTCACCGGCCGCACGCAGGAGTAGAGATCGAGAATCTGGCGCAGCGCCACATTCAGCGAGCGAATCCCCCCGCCGACCGGCGTGGTGAGCGGCCCCTTGATCGAAACGCGCAGGTCGCGCGCAGCGGCCACCGAGTCGTCGGGCAGCCAGTTGGAGAACTGGCGAAAAGCTTTTTCGCCGGCAAAAATTTCAAACCAGCGGATAGCGCGCTTGCAGTCGTAGGCTTTTTCTACGGCTGCGTCGAAGACCCGCTGCGAAGCCTTCCAAATGTCGCGGCCCGTGCCGTCGCCTTCAATGAAGGGAATAATGGGATGGTCGGGAACGGAAAATTGCCCGTCCTTGTAGTCGATCGCCTGGCCGTTTTTCGGCAATTCAAGCCCGTTGTACGTGCTTTGCATGATGTTTCTGGAAACCCCTTCTGAGAATCGTCCAAAGTTGAGGCTAACACCCGCAATTTAGAGGTGGCAATGGCGGCAGGACTGGAGCGATTTTCCGAGTCGTCGATCGCGGCTGCCGAAGCAGCACGACTTCGGAATCAGGCGGGAAGAAATTTCTTATTCGTTTTATCGATGAATTCAGCATGAGGTGCAAAGCGCCGCAGAGAGGTCAGAAACTCCAGAAACCGTTCGCGGTCGGCGTAGATTGGCCAGATGCGCCCAATTTTGGGTCCGATACCGTGCCGGTTGTACTCGATCTTGATCCTGACTCGAAGGTGGGCCGCGAGCGGCAGGCTCTCGATGCGGGTCACATCCTGCCAATCGATCCTGGTACGGAACCATGGCAGCCTGCATTGGCGCAGGCCTTCCGCGTCCATCTCCCAAAAGCCGGCGAAAAAGCTGTAACCGAGCAGCAAAATCGCAACCAGATAGAGAATGACGCCAGGTGCACGAAGTTCGGGCGGGAAATGAGGCCGCCACAGGACGCGCGCCAGTCCCACGATCACGACGATGCCGAATGCCAGAATTCGGGACAAACTTTCATGCGCGGTTTGGGCTCGGAATCGCATTGCATGTAGTGTAACCCCGAAATCGAAGTCGCATTGGGTTTTCCTTCAGTGCTGCGCCGACCGGCGAATCGTTCCGGCGGCTTGTTCAATGCGTGTGCGTTGTCTTGGTACTGTCGAACATCACGCGCAGCACGTCTTTGTTTTTTGCGTAGTCGGCGTGCGCCGCGCTGGGCGACTCGAATAACCCGAACCAGCGATGCGCATTCTGCACGTAGAGATTCACCACGTCCACATCGCCGATCTTGGGAACGCGGAAGGTGATCACGTCGCTGGGATCGCTCCAGGCCACCACCTGCACCTTGCTTCGCGCCGCTTCATCGCCGGGGTGCAGGGCGGCTTGAAAATCCATCTGCATCTGCTTCCAGAGGGTCACGAGCGCCCTGAAATTCTCGGCAGGCGTCGTGGGAATCAGTGGCGCATCAAGCCCGCGCGACTGGAAAGCAGGAGCGGACGGCTGCGACGTGTTCTCCAGATTCGTGATTTCGAGCATCTCAATCTGGTTGGCGAAGAAATAAACCAGCGAGGTCCGCTCGAAGATATATTGCACTGCCGAATCTTCGTTGGCCTTCACCGCCGCCGGCTCGGCCGATTGCTGCGGCGAACGTACATCGGGATTGAGCGCGTTGAAAAAAAGATAAGCGCCGAGACTGTGCGTGACGCCGACGAACTCCTGGTCGAGAGCCTTGCTGCTGTCCAATTGCGCCTTCCAGTTGTAGTGTTCGTTGGCCTGGCCCGGGTTAGGGGAAGCGGCCGCCTCGTTGGGATCGAAGGCGGCAGATTTGGCCATCAGTTGCCGAATGCCATCGCGCAAAATGCCGTCGAGCTGCCCGGTGGCGAGCAGCACGTCGGCAAGCCCCCAGTCGACGAGACTGTCCTTCAGAGTCCGGTTGAGCCATGCGCCCTGCGGCTTAATTTTTTCCAGTTGCGCGGCGTCTTCGGGGGTTATCCAGGCATAAAACCGGCTCATTCCATCCGGTGCCTGCGCTTTGGGGTCCGAGCAAAATTCCAACAACGCGGGATCGGGCCCGGCAAGACGCGCTTCGGGCGCCATCACGCGGCGGCACTTAAGCGAAAGCAGCAGCGGCCACCAGTTGATCTCGTCCACGATCAGCGGGGACGAGTGCCCGCGGAGATGCACCACCCAGTGCACAACAAAAGGCGCTGCCGCATGCCACTCATCGGCGCTCTTCCACACCGCGCTGCCCAGGTAGGCGAGCGTGGGCGGATTGACGCCGTCGGCAAACTCGCCGCGATCGGGAAACTCCACGCCCGCGTTTTTCCAATCCTTGATGTCGCAGAGCTTGAGCCGCGTGCAAATCGATTCGCGCAGCAGCGACGAATCGCCGGAGCCAATTTGGTTGATGCCGTGTACGTAGAGAATGTGCACGGGGTGGTGGTCCGGCGCATCCAGCGCGTCGCCAATGCTGGTGAGGGTTGCGAGCGATCCGCTTGGATCTTCAATGACCGTGGCGCGCGCCAGTCGAGCGCACCCAACCGCCGCCGTTATGACGAGGAGGATTGAGGTCAACCTACCAGTCGGCATCGATTAAGAACTCCGCCAGGAATCTAGGCACGACTATAGCATTTTCGTTTTGCCAGGTCTGCAAATTGTCCGGCGCGCGCCGGCCGCAATGAGTCCGTGCCCCATCCTTTCGCGGCTTCTTGCGAAAGGGTGGGAAAGCACAAACCTGAACCGGACAGGAGAGCCGTTTGCGGGATTTTTGCGACGTGGGAAACGGTCCGCACGGGGCCGGTGTTACTCCTCGTGTACGATGCCGGTGCAACGCGTTGATTAATTTGCCGCGAAACCCTGTTCGCACCCGCCCAGATGCGATAGACTCATGCGGGACGTTCAAAATCTGTTACAAATTCCACCCCCACGGAGGGCACATAGAAATTGGGAAAAGGCATGGTTCCGAAGAGGCTTTTCTTCACCAAAGGCGTCGGCAAACACAAGGAGCGCCTGACATCGTTTGAGCTGGCCCTTCGGGATGCGGGCATCGCCTCGCAGAACCTGGTGCGCGTCTCTTCCATCTTTCCGCCGCAGTGCAAAATGATTCCGCGCAAGGAAGGCCTCAAGTACCTTCACGACGGCGAGGTAGTGTTCGCGGTGATTGCGGAAAACTCCACGCGCGAGCCGCACCGGCTGGTCGCCTGCAGCATCGGCGTGGCCATTCCAGCCGACCGCAATACTTACGGCTACCTGAGCGAGCATCACAGCTTCGGCGAAACCGAAGATCAGGCGGGCGAGTATGCCGAGGAGTTGGCTGCCGAAATGCTCGCCACTACGCTCGACGTGGAATTCGATCCCGACACCAGCTGGGACGAGAAAAAGGAGATCTACCGCATCTCCAACAAAATCGTCCGCACCAGCAACATCACCCAGTCGGCGGTAGGCGACAAGCGCGGCAAGTGGACGACAACCATCGCCGCTGCGGTGCTGATCCTGGAAGAGTAAGCATTGCATGCAGCAGGCATTGCATGCAGCAGCCCTTTGGATTAGTGCTGAGGGATGCGTAGAGCAGTTCACGCAATGATCGAGACGAATCGGAGGCCAATTCCGCCGGCGCGGGGTTGGCCTTGCTGTCTGGGCCGAGGCTACCCATGAGAGAGGATCGAAAGACACACCATGACCACGGCGCCTAAATTTACCGTCGCCCTTGTGCAGATGAGCATGGGCGCTGACCCGGAGGCGAACTTCGCGTCGGCGATGGAACACATCCGCGATGCCGCCCGCCGCGGTGCACAGATCGTTTGCCTGCCGGAGCTGTTCCGCACGCAATACTTCTGCCAGAGCGAAGATTTGAAGTTGTTCAATCTGGCGGAGCCGATTCCAGGGCCATCGACAAACGCTCTTTCGGCGCTGGCACGCGAACTGGGCGTGGCGATTGTGGCGTCGTTGTTTGAGCGGCGCGCGCCGGGACTCTATCACAACACCGCAGTCACGCTGAATTCGGACGGACAAATCGCCGGCATCTACCGCAAGATGCATATCCCCGACGATCCGCTCTACCACGAGAAGTACTACTTCACGCTGGGCGATCTCGGTTTTCAGGCCGTGGATACGAGCGCCGGTCGCGTGGGCACTTTGGTCTGCTGGGACCAGTGGTATCCCGAAGGCGCGCGGCTCACGGCGCTGCAGGGAGCCGAGGTGCTGTTCTTTCCCACGGCTATCGGCTGGCACCCGGCGGAAAAGGATGAGTTTGGCGCCGCGCAGTTCGACGCTTGGCGGACCATCCAGCGGGCGCATGCCATCGCCAACGGCGTCTACGTGGCTGCCGTAAACCGCGTTGGTCACGAGCAGGGCGAGGTGCTGGGCCATCGCGCGCTGGGACCGGGGCTGGAGTTCTGGGGCGGCAGCTTTATCGCCGATCCCTTCGGCCGCATCGTGGCCCAGGCCGCGCACGATGCCGAGGAGATCGTGCTCGGCGAGGTCGACCGGGAGCTGATCGAGGAGACGCGCCGCAACTGGCCCTTCCTGCGCGACCGCCGCGTGGACGCGTACGCCGGGATTACCCAACGCTTTCTCGACGCCGCTAGCTCGGAGCCCAAAAACACCAAATAACGGGTGCCCCCGGGTCCCTTGTCCGCCGCGGCGGAGGGACCGGGGATACGATGTGAGGGAAGATTCAACCCGGTTTTGAAAGGGCACGACTTCAGTCGTGCCGATCCAAATCCATAAAATGAGGTCGGGGCTTTAGCCCCTGAGGGATTTTTGAACGGATCGACAAAAACCCCGCGCCAGCTTGGCTACCGCATGCCCGCGGAGTGGGAGCCTCACGAGGCCACATGGCTCGCGTGGCCGCACAATCCCGAAGATTGGCCGGGCAAATTTGCATGCCATTCCCTGGCTCTACGCCGAGATCGTGCGCCTGCTCGCCGCGCGCGAGCGCGTACATCTGATCGTCGAAGACGCCAGGACCGAACAGCGCGTTGAGAGCATGCTAAAACGCGCATGCGCGAACCTCGATCAAGTGAGTTTTCATCGCTGGCCCACGGACCGTGGATGGACGCGCGACTCAGGCCCCATTTTTGTGCGCAACGCAAAGGGGCAGGTCGGCCTCACCAACTGGCGCTTCAATGGGTGGGCCAGGTACGACGACTGGCGTCTCGACGACAAGCTGCCCGGCCGTGTGCAAAAGCTACTCGGCTGTCTGCATTGGCAGCCGGCCGTCCAAAACAAAGACAGTGCAAAGCGCGCGGTCGTGCTTGAGGGCGGATCAATCGACGTAAACGGCAAGGGCGTTCTGCTAACCACTGAAGAATGCCTGTTGAGCGAAGTGCAGCAGCGCAATCCGGGCCTGAGCCGGGAGCAGCTCGAGCGTGCGTTCCACGACTTTCTCGGCATCGATCAGGTCATCTGGCTGGGCCGCGGCATTGCCGGCGACGACACGCATGGCCATGTGGACGACATCGCGCGCTTCGCCGGTCCCGCGACGATTGTTGCCGCTGTCGAGCCCGATACCAGCGACCCCAACCACGCCCCGCTAAAGGAAAATCTTGCGCGATTGAAGTCCGCGCGCACGGCCGACGGGAAGCAGTTCACGATTGTGGAACTGCCCATGCCGCGCCCCGTGATATTTCGCGAGCAACGTCTTCCCGCCAGCTACGCCAATTTCTACGTCGCCAACGGAGTCGTGCTGGTTCCCACTTTCCACGATCCCAACGACCGCGTAGCGCTGAATCTGATGGCCGAAGTTTTCTCCGACCGCGAAGTGATCGGCGTGCACTCGATGGATCTGATCTGGGGACTTGGGGCGTTGCACTGCATGACGCAGCAGCAGCCGGCGGCGCACTCCGATCCTGCGATATAATCGCTACCACGGAGAACCGACGATGCTCGCCCCCAACGAAGTCATAGATAAGGCGCGGACCTACCTGGATCAGGTGGTACCCGAATTTGCGGCTCTAAAGCCAAAGGTTGAGGAAATGGCTCTGGACTCAAGGTCTTCAGAATGGAAAATCATTTTCTTCGCCTATGGTAGTGATAATGAGAATGCTGAAACTTTAGTCGATCTGCTTCGTCGGCAAAGGGTTGAAAAGGTCGTCTATGTCGGTGCTGACGATGGCTCATTGATCGCAGTAAAAAACCCCCCGGCGTCTGTCCCATTCTGATTGAGCAAATTCAATGACGCTAGAAGAACAGCTCTTCGCGACGCATAGGGGAAAGAGCGTTTTGCTTGACTCCAACCTCCTCCTGGTTTTCCTTGCGGGTTCTCTCAGTCCACGTTTGTTTAGTCAGTTCAAGCGGGTAAGTGCGTACACGATCAACGATTATGAACTGCTTGTCCGGCTGCTCAGCGCTTTTACCACCCTGTTAACGACGCCGCATATTCTTACCGAGGTAAGCAACTTAGCGAATAGCCTGCCGGAATGGTTGAAGCCGGATTGGCATCGTAACTTCGCCGCCCTCATCGCATCGGAGCAGGATACTCCGGGCCTTCGGGAGCGATGGACGCCAGCAACGGAACTCTCGCAAATACCTGAATTCATCGCCTTCGGCATCACAGACGCCGCTGTGACCGAGCTTTCTGCAGATGCACTCGTTGTAACTGAGGATTATCGCCTGTCAGGCGTATTGCGGAGCAAGGGTATTGCTGTGCTTAATTTTGGCGACTTGCGCAAGCTGCAACAGCTCATATAGGGGTCTTCGCTAATGACCGATCGCGAAGCCATGCAAGCCGCACTGGCCGAGGCGCGTTTTGCCGGCGAAGCCGGCGAAGTGCCCATCGGGGCTGTAATGGTGCACGAAGGCGCGATCCTCGCCCGCGGGCAGAATCGCGTGCTGCGCGGTGTAGATCCCACAGCCCACGCGGAAATCGTTGCGCTACGCGCGGCAGCCCTCGCGCTGGGCAACTATCGGCTCGCGGGTTGCACGCTCTACGTGACGCTCGAGCCCTGCGCCATGTGCGCCGGAGCCATGATTCACGCGCGCATTGACCGCCTGGTGTTTGCAGCGGCCGATCCCAAGGCCGGCGCGTGCGGGTCCGTTCTCGAAGTCTTGAATCATCCGGGACTCAACCACCAGATGCAGGTGGAGCAGGGAATCGGGGCGGAGGAATCCGCCGAACTGCTGCGCGGATTCTTTCGGGAGCGGCGCTAACTCCGCGAACACCGCTAGCTCCGCCAACTCCGCTACTTTCTCGTCAGCTTGCGAATCCTTTCCGCCTCCCCCGGCCACTTTGCTGCCAATTCCGCGTAACTCCCGCTTTCGTAATCCGCAAAGTCAAAGCCCGGCGTGACGGTGCAACCGAAGAGCGCCACTTTTCCACCCTCCACAAGCCGTTCGCCTTGCCAAACGCCCGCCGGAACCAGGATCTGCGGCCGCTGTTCAGCAGCTAAATCTAACCCAAAGCTCAAAACAGCGGAGTGCCCTGAAGGGTAGAGGAGAAGCATTTCTACCGGGTCGCCAAGATAGAAATGGAAAATCTCGTCGGAAGCGACCCTGTGCATCTCAGAGAAAGTTCCTTCTTCGAGAAGGTAGTAGATGGCCGTGCCCTGGGCGCGCGCGCCGCGCTCGAGCTCGACTGTCCCCGCGGAGGTGTAGGTGCGGCGGTACCATCCGCCCTCGACCGGGTGCGGCTCCAGCTTGAGCAACGCCTTGATCTCTTCTGCGGTCATTGCAGGCAACATTCTCCCGAGTGGCCTTCATCACAGAGCATAGCAGTGAGTTGGCGGTAGAATTTGCCTATGACAGTGCTGTTGTACGCCACAAATTGGTGCCGCGATTGCCGATCTGCCAAGGAGTTCTTGAACGAGAATGGCATCCAGTTCACTGAGATTGACGTGGACGCGGATCCCGCTGCCTCGGCCGAAGTGATTGAGCATGCGGGCAAGCGCGCGGTGCCGCAACTGGTGATCGACGGCAAGTGGTTCCAGCCCTACACGCCCGGCCGCGGCCTGCTGGTGAAAGAACTGCGCCAGCGCCTGGGAATTCCTCGCGGATAAACGCCTTACCCTCGTACAATTTAAAGTGGACCTGCGTTGAACAGACCTCGAACGAAGGTCCGACTTGTTGTCGCTGTTCAGACAGTAGCTTGTAGCCCTTAGCCAGCACCTACTGAGGACTGCATAAGGAATTCCTGGCACACGCGCCGTAGGCGCACGGTTCGTTAGCCCCGCGCTTCAGCGTGGGGAGGGCGGTCCGCACAAGTCACCCCGGAGTCCCGTAGGGACGGCGCAAACTGAGAGCTGTTTTCAGAGGAGCTAACGTTGATCGAACGCTACACGCGCCCGGCGATGGGCGCCATCTGGACCGACGAAAACAAGTACCGCTGCTGGCTCCAGGTGGAGTCGGCGGCGAGCACCGTGCTGGCCGAAGACGGCATAATCCCAGTCGCCGCTGCCGAGGCCATCGCGACGAAAGCTACGGTCTCCGCCGCACGCGTTGCGGAGATTGAGGCGGAAGTAAAGCACGACATCATTGCCTTCACGACGGCCGTCGCGGAGTCTCTCAAAAGCCAGGGCCTCGACGCCGAGTCGCGCTGGCTGCACTACGGTCTCACGTCGAATGACATCGTTGACTCGGCGCTGGCCTTGCAAGTCAAGGAAGCCTCCGCGATCATTCGCGAGGGAATCGCGTCGCTGCTGGCGGTATTGAAGCGCCGCGCGCTCGAGTTCAAGCACACGCCCACCATCGGCCGCACCCACGGCATCCATGCCGAGCCGACGACCTTCGGCCTCAAGCTGCTCAACTGGTACGCCGAGATGGAGCGCAATCTTCGCCGCTTCGATGCGGCGGCCGAGGACATGCGCGTCGGCAAGCTGTCGGGCGCGGTTGGCACCTTCGGCCATCTCAAACCAGAGCAAGAAGAAAAGGTCTGTGAGCGGTTGGGACTGAAGCCCGCGCCGGTGGCCACGCAGGTCATCCAGAGAGACCGTCACGCCGCCTACATCGCAACTTTGGCAATCATGGGCAGCACGCTCGACAAGATCGCCGTCGAGTTGCGTCATCTGCAGCGCACCGAGGTGCGCGAGGCGCAGGAGTACTTCAGCGAAAAGCAAAAAGGCTCCTCCGCCATGCCGCACAAGAAGAATCCCATTACCGGCGAGCAAATCAGCGGCCTCGCGCGCGTGTTGCGCGGCAACGCGCAGGCGGCGCTCGAAGATATTCCGCTGTGGCACGAGCGCGACATTTCACATTCCTCTGTCGAGCGCGTAATCTTCCCCGATTCGACGATTCTCGCCGATTACCTCGCTGGCCAAAACTACAGATCTGGTCGACCGCCTGCTGGTGTATCCCGAGCGAATGAAGAAAAACCTCGAATCCACGGGCGGTCTGATTTTCAGCGGGCAGCTTCTGCTCGATCTATCGGAGGCCGGCCTGTTGCGCGAAGAGGCCTACCGACTGGTGCAGTCCCACGCCACACGCGCCTGGAAAGAAGATTTGAATTTCCGCGAGGAAGTGGCAAAAGACCCCGCGATTACGAAGCTACTGAGCGCAGAGAAATTGGCGAAGACATTTGATTACACCCGGCAACTCGGAAACGTTGACGCGATTTTCAAGCGCGTGCTGGGCGAGTGATGCGTCTCTCCGCGCCGTAGGCGCAGAGTTTGTTAGCCCCGCGCTTCAGCGTGGGGTAGGAGTAGCGGTTGTAGAATCGGAGTCCCGTAGGGACGGTGCAAAATGGCTCACACGTACGCGAGCAATTTCATTCAATGCATTTTCAGCACCAAGGATCGCCGCCCTCGATTGCCTGCACCCCTTTTTCTCACAGCAGCTCTGCTCTTCTTATCGCTTCAATCGCTCGCTCAATCGTCAAGCACAAAGAAGCTCGCAGGACAGAACGTCTTCGGACTCGACGCGGGCTTTGATAATCCCGACCCGCTTCCGGGCAACGTCGTTAAGGCACTGTTGTCTTCCAGACAATCGAGTCAAACTCGTGAGTGGATGCGAGCAAAAAACGATTCCGACGCGAGCAACTATTTCCTCGCGAAGGAAATCCAACTCGCAGCCCCTGGCGAGACCGATTACGTCGTGCTTGGACGAATTCCTGGAGCAGACTGCGTCCACTTCTGGGTGATCCATTTCGTGCGGGGACATCCGAGAGTCGTGCTATTCGATAGCACCCTTTCCGTTGAAGTGCTCATGAGCAGATCCAACGGCTTGAGCGACATTCAGACCGTCTGGGGGTCTCCGAATGAGACCCACGCAAAGATTTTCCACTTCAATGGCAAACGGTACCGGTTAGTTTCGCAGAATTGGCAAGATGACTTTGGAAAGTAGCACGAACCACGAGGCTGTGTAGAACAGCTAGAAACCAGGAGCTAGGAGCTTGCATTTAACCCTCGCCATCACCGGAGCCTCAGGCGCGATTCTCGCGCAGCAATTGCTACGCGCGCTCGAAGCCGATGAGCGCGTGACTCGCGTGCATTTTGTCGCGTCGGAAAACTCGCTCCGCGTGCTGGCGGAAGAACTTGGCGTCTCCGGCCGCAACGATCTCCTCGAAAAACTACTCGGCGCGGCCCCGAAGAAAACCACTCAGCTTTCCGACGCCGACATCGGCGCGCCCATCGCCTCGGGCAGCCATCCCTCAGACGGCATGATCGTGCTGCCGTGTTCCATGGGCACGCTCGCCGCCATCGCACACGGCCTGGCCAACTCGCTCATCGCCCGCGCCGCCGACGTCACACTCAAAGAGCGCCGTCCGCTGATCCTCTGCGTGCGCGAAACCCCCTTCAACCGCATTCACCTGCGCAATATGACACTGGCCGCCGAGGCCGGCGCTACCATCTTCCCCTGCATTCCCGCGTACTACGCCAACCCGAAAAGTTCGTCCGAAATGGCAAAGGAATTCGCCTGCCGCGTGCTGGCGCACATCGGCCTGCCCCAACCCGGCGCGTATGTGTGGAAGCCGGAAGAGTAGAATAGCAGGATACAAGTCAACAGCGAAACGCCGACTCACAATTGCTTGACACCCGCACCGTACTCCCCTGATACTTCCAACTATGCTGAACTCAAGGGAATACGGAACAGAGGTCATGGCCATGTGTATGCCACGTGGACCCGTCCGTGCGACCTTTGAGCGGCGAATGCGGAAATAGCGCAACCGATTCCTCAAATCGAGCGGCCCGAGTCCTAACGCGGATGCGGGCCGTTTTCATTGTGGTCCGCGGCTCCCCTGGCCGTTCCCCCAGCAATGAATCTAAGAATCTGCGAACCAAGAAGGAGATCATCATGCCGGAAGAAAAGCATTATCAGCTTGCCACCCAGGCCGTGCACGCCGGCCAATCGCCCGACCCCGCTACCAACGCGCGCGCCGTGCCCATCTACCAGACCACTTCGTATCTGTTCAACGACGCCGACCACGCCGGCCGCCTCTTTGCCCTGCAGGAGTTCGGCAACATCTACACGCGCATCATGAACCCCACCACCGACGTTTTTGAGAAGCGCGTGGCTGCTCTCGAAGGCGGAGCAGCGGGTTTGGCCACGGCCTCGGGCCAGGCGGCGGAGACGCTCACCATATTGACGCTAGCGAACGCGGGCGACGAAATCGTCTCCACCACCTCGCTCTACGGCGGCACCTACAACCTCTTCCACTACACGTTGCCTAAGCTGGGAATCATCGTGCGCTTCGTGGACGCCGACGACTTTGATGGTCTGCGCAAGGCCATCAACGAGAAGACTCGCGCCGTGTATACCGAATCTTTGGGCAATCCCAAGCTCGACGTAGTCGACATTGAGAAGCTCGCCGCCATCGCTCACGAGCACAAGCTGCCGCTGATCATCGACAACACGTGCGCGTCGCCGGCTCTGACGCGGCCCATCGAGTGGGGCGCGGACATCGTGGTGAACTCGGCCACCAAGTACCTCGGCGGCCACGGCAACTCCATCGGCGGCGTCATCGTCGACGCCGGCAAGTTCGACTGGGCCGCTTCGGGCCGCTTCAAAGACTTCACCGAGCCCGATCCCTCCTATCACGGCCTCAAACTGGTTGAAGCCTTCGGCCCCCTCGCGTTCATTCTTAAAGCCCGCATCCAGGGCTTGCGCGACACCGGCGCGGCGCTTTCGCCCTTCAACTCCTTCCTGATCCTGCAAGGCATCGAAACGCTGCACCTGCGCATGGAGCGGCATTCCGCCAACGCGCTCGCCGTGGCTAAACATCTGGAGCAGCATCCCGGCGTGGAGTGGGTCAACTATCCCGGCCTTGAATCGAGCCGCTATGCGGCACGGGCCAGGAAGTACATGCCGAATGGCGCGAGCTCGTTGGTCACCTTCGGCATTAAGGGCGGCTACGATGCGGGAAAGAAGCTGATCAACACGCTGGAGCTGTTCTCGCTCCTGGCCAACATCGGCGATGCCAAATCGCTGGTGATTCATCCTGCCTCCACCACGCACCAGCAACTGTCCGCGGAAGAGCAGGCGGCCACCGGAGTCACGCCGGAAATGGTGCGGCTCTCTGTCGGCATCGAAGACATTCGCGACATCATCGCCGATCTCGACCAGGCGATTGAAGCCGCGAACGGACACAAATTTGTCGGCTCAACCCAGGCCGCAGCGGCACGATAAGGCACAATAAAACAGATGTCTGACACCTACAGCCGCAGCGGCGCTTCGCCGCCCCGAACCATCGACCCGACCTACGAAGGCGACTTCGTGCTGGATGGCTCTCTGCCGCTCGAGTGCGGCCATCGCCTGACCTGTCCCACGCTGCATTACGCCGTCTACGGCCGGCTGAATGCGGCGCGCAACAATGCCGTTCTGGTTTGCCACGCACTCTCGGGCTCGGCCCTCGTGGGCTCGTGGTGGCCTGAAATCTTTGCTCCCGGCGCAGTCTTGTCGCTGGAGCACGACTTCGTCATCTGCATCAACATGCTGGGCTCCTGTTACGGCTCCACGGGGCCCGGGTCCGTCAATCCCGAAACAGGCGAAACCTACGGGTCCGAATTTCCCCTGGTGAGCGTGCGCGACAACGTGCGCGCGCAATCCAAGCTTCTCGACTCGCTCGGCATTCGCAAATTGCGTCTGGTGCTGGGCGGCTCCATCGGCGGCATGCAGGCCCTGGAGTGGACCATTCTCCATCCCGAGCGTGTCGAACGCGCTCTCATCATCGGCGTTACGCCGTTGAACGCCATGGGCCTGGCCCTCAATCATCTGCAGCGGCAGGCCATTCAGCACGATCCCGAGTGGGCGGCCGGACGCTATCTGCCGCAACGGCCCCCGCGCCGAGGGCTGTCGCTGGCGCGCCAGATCGCCATGATCAGCTACAAGTCCGCGCCGCTCTTCAACGAGCGTTACGGGCGCAATCCCGATCGCAGCGGCGAAGATCCCTACGTGGCCGAGGGCGCGTGCGGCGGGCTGGTTGGCGGCCGATTCGACATCGGCGGCTATCTCGATCACCAGGGAAAGCGGTTCATCGACCGTTTCGACGCCAACGCCTACCTTGCGATTCTGCGCGCCATGGACACCTGGGATCCGATTCGGGGTTACAGTTCACCCGAAGAAGCCTTTGGCCGCATCCGCGCCAAGCTCAGCTTCATCGGCATCAGTTCCGACTGGCTTTTCCCCGCTGCAGAGGTGCGCCAGTTCGCCGAAACCATCCGTCAGGCCGGAGCCCGTGCCGATTACAGGGAGATGGAAAGCGACCACGGCCACGACGCCTTTCTGGCCGAGCAAGCAGAGCTGGTGCGGCTGTTGCAATGACGCATTTCATCTGCCGGGGACCGTCATTTGTCGGTCATATGATCGGGTCGGCCGCCCATAACGTTACCGTGGCGTGGGATTGTCGGAACCCTCCGCATCAACCTGCTTGTCAGGGGCACCATGGCTTTCTATAATCCTCCTACGCAGCATTGTTGGCCGTGGTATCGTAATATCCGTTGCTATAGCTCTCTGCCGCCAAGCCAGATGGTCAGACATTGGCAGGCGAATGAGCAAATTGTGATTCCCATTTCGACAGTTCCCAGGAGCACTGCATGAATAAGTTAGTCTTTGCATCTGCGATGGCATTGGCAGGCATGTGCCTTGTTTCCGCGCCCGCGCTTCAGGCTCACGGCCAGACCATCCAGATTCAGGATCCGGCCGAGTTCAACAGCTATCAAAACGCCACCACCCAGAACGATCCTGCGCAAAAATGCGCGGCACTCGATAGCTTTCTCAAGACCTATCCGCAAAGCTCCGCCAAGTCGGCCGCACTCGATCAGATGATCGACTGCTATCAGGCAACCGGCCAGATGGATAACCTTCTGAGCGCGGCAACCCGCCTGCTCCAGATCGATCCCAACAACATGAAGGCCATCTTCGTCTCCGTCTACGTGAAGAGCACCCAGTGCAGCAAGGCTCTCGATCCCAGTGGGGCGAGTACCGATCCGCAGACCTGCGACGATGCCGCGGCGCTGGCCCAGAAGGGCCTCACAGTTGCCAAGCCGGCCGCCACGTCGGACGCCGACTGGAAGACTCTGACGACCGGCACCTACCCGATCTACCACTCGGCGATCGCCTTCGATGACCTGGTCGCGAAGAAGGACTACGCGGGAGCCATCAAGGAATACACGGCCGAGCTGATGCTGTACACGCCGCAGCAGACCACCGTTCCTGGCCCCGGACTGCAGGACACGCTGCGAATTGCCTCCGCCTACGCCAAGCCCGGCGACTCGAGGGATGAAGTTAAGGCCGTCTGGTTCTACGCCCGCGCGTGGGACTACGCGCCTGCCAGCGTCAAACCCTCCATCGAGCAGCAGCTCGACTACTGGTACAAGCGCTATCACGGCACCCTCGACGGCGATGCCGCCATTACGCAGCAGATCAACGACATCAAGACCCAGGCCCAGGCAACCCTCTTCCCGCCGGCGGACTTCAAAATCGAGCCTGCGCCGACTCCTGACAAAATCGCGCATCAGGCTCTTATCAGCGGCGACCCCCACAACCTGAACCTCGAGGACAAGGAGTACATCCTGGCCAACGGTACTGACGCGGATGCCACCAGTCTCTGGGCTTTGCTCAAGGGCCAGCCGACGCCGGTTCCGGGCAATGTAATCTCCGATCCCGCAACCGTGTTGAAGATTTCCGTCACCACGGCCGCAGCGCCCGCCAAGCCCAAGGAATTCGTGGTCAAGCTCACCAATTCCGTGGCTTGCAGCGCCGTTCCTCCCGCGCCCACCGAGTTGAAGATCAAGGACGCGCAGGATTACATCGTGGCCAACGGTGTCAAGGCTGATACCGACGCCATGGGCGATGTGCTCACGGAGACCCCGGCGCACCTGCGCAAGATTGTCATCGAGCCCTCGATAACGGCCATCAATGTGGCCGTGACACAGGACGCCAAGGACAACCAGCACGCCGATTTCACGGTCAACCTGAAGGACCCGCTCTCCTGCAAAGAAGCTCCGATGGCCGGTGCAGTTCTCGGGCTGCAACCCGCTGTTGAACTCAACGGCACCTACGATACCTACACCAAGGTTCCGGGCGCCGGTACGGCAGGTCCCACGGTGCAGATCGTGCTGAATGACGGTTTCGTGCAGCAGGAAGTGAAGAAGGCGGCGCCGGTGCATCATACGGCAAAGCCGGCTGCGGGACACCATCCGGGCATGTAAGTCAACCATGGTTCATGGGACCTTGCATCAGGCCCCCATGAACAACACGCTTCTGGGAAGTTGAAAGGGCGATCCGCATCGCGGGTCGCCCTTTTTTCTGTGCGGGACGAACCTGCGCCCACCAGACCGCGCCGCCGCCCCTGTGTAGCGCCGGTCTCCCGACCGGCTGTAGCGCGGGTCTCCAGACCCGCGCTCGTCTAGTCAAGCTCCGAATCCTTCCCGCCACCGCAACTCACGAAGAACGCGTCTTCAAAATCGTTATCCGTTTTGCATAAAATTTCCCAGCTAAGCCGCACAATCATTCCATGCGCATTGTCGAAACTTCTCGATCCACGGGCACGTCCGCTCCCAAAGGTCTCCGTGCCCCGGGAAAATTAATTAAAGAAATAAAAAAACCACCCACCCATACCCCGGTAGGGTATACGCGCATTTCGACTCAAGTTATTTATTTTCAATGCGATAGGCCGATAAATCGTCGCAAAAGTAACTCAGACCGGGGAGCCGAACTGCACCATTCTCGTTGCATTCCAGAGGTTTTTCGGCTCAATCTGTCAGGTATGTGACCGGTCCGTACCCCCCTCCCCCCCACCCCCCTATTTCTCCCTACGCGGGGAACGTGAGGCGAAAAGATTACTCTCCCAGCATGATGCGCTGGATGGCGGAGGCGCGGCCGGTCTTTGCGTCGCACGTGATCAGTGCGGCGCACATTTTGGGGTTTCCTTTGGCGGCTTCAAACTTGCCCGGCATGCCGGTGAGGAATTTATGCAGCACCAGCTCTTTTTCGACGCCGATGATCGAGTCGTACGGCCCGCTCATGCCCACATCGGTCTGGAATGCGGTTCCGTTGTGCAGAATGCGCTCATCGGCGGTAGGGATATGCGTGTGCGTGCCCAGAACCGCCGTCACGCGCCCATCCAGATACCATCCCATCGCGACTTTCTCGCTGGTAGCCTCGGCATGAAAGTCGACGACGATCACTTTGGCTTTGATTCCAGCGAGCAGCGCATCGGCGGTGCGAAATGGATCGTCAATCGCCGTCATGAACACGCGTCCCTGCAGTTGCATCACGGCGAAATCCACACCGCTGGTTGTCGAGCCTTCAAATACGCCGAAGCCCGGAGATCCCGGCGGAAAATTAGCAGGCCGAATCACGCGCCGCGGGCGGTCCACTCTCGCACTCGCATTCGCGTTCACACTCGCACTCACACTCACACTATTGGCGGCCGAGTTGAGGTAATCGATCAGCTCCTTCTTGTCCCACACATGGTTGCCCATCGTGAGCACATCGGCGCCGAGGTCGAAGATTTCCTCGGCGATCTGCGGCGTAAGCCCAAAGCCGCCGGCCGCGTTTTCCGCGTTCACGATCGTGAGTTCGACGTCGTGCGCCTCGCGCACGTGCCCGATGTGCTCGCGCACGATCCTGCGCCCCGCGCTGCCGAAGATGTCGCCGACGAAAAGGATGTTCAAGAACAGCTCCTGGCTTCCAGCTTCCAGATCCTAGCTTCTAGCACTAACTTCTAACCTCTACCTTCTGGCTCTTATCGTGGTGAGTCAAAAGTTCGCATCATAACGAAATTGTCATCCTGAGCGACGAGCGCAGCGAGGAGTCGAAGGACCTGCGGTTGCTTTTCGCTCGCTCCGCCACAGATTTCCGTGCCCCATCCATTCGGTCGCCGCGGCGACCGAATGGGTGGGAAACCACAAACCTCAACCCGCGGGTTCTTCGGTTCCTTGCTCCTTTAGCCCGTCGCTCGCTGCCTTTCGCATGAGCGGAAAGAGTATGACATCGCGAATCGATTTCGATCCCGTCAGCAGCATCACAAGGCGATCGATGCCAATGCCCTCGCCGCCCGTAGGCGGCAAGCCATACGCAAGAGCCCGCACGTAATCCTCGTCCATGGCATGGGCTTCGTCGTCGCCATGCGCGCGCTCGGCGAGTTGCTGTTCAAACCGCTTATGCTGTTCCACCGGATCGTTCAGCTCGCTGAACGCGTTGCCCAACTCGAACCCGCCAGCAAAGATCTCGAACCGCTCCACATGATCCGGGTCGTCGGGCTTCTGCTTCGAGAGAGGAGAAACAACCGTCGGGTAATCGTAAATGAAGGTCGGCTGGACGAGGTTGGGCTCTACGATAGCTTCAAACATCTCGTAGACTGCCTTTCCGGCACCCTGTGCTTTACGATGTCGAACTCGAATCTCACTAAAGACTGCCGACCAAATGATTCGCGGGCGGTTTTCATCTCTGGACTCCTGAGTCTTCCAGCTATCCGGGTTGCGTTCTCGCTTTTGCTCCGGAGTTCCTAGATGAGCGGCGGTCCGATCTAACATCGTCAAAATACTGGCATGACTCGCGAAGTCGCTTGTCACTGGCTTCGGCCCTAGATAATCCACGTCCCAAAACTCAACAATCGCTTCGACCATCGTCAGCCGTTCCCACTTGCCCAGATCAATCGTGTTCCCGTTGAACTCCGTCACTGTCGTCCCGTTCACTTCCATCGCGACGAACTTGATCAGTTCTTCGGTCAAATCCATCAGGTCGTGGTAATTCGCATAGGCCTGGTAGAACTCGAGCATGGTGAACTCGGGATTGTGCTGCGTGCTCACGCCTTCGTTGCGGAAGTTGCGGTTGATCTCATACACGCGATCGAGGCCGCCGACGACAAGGCGCTTCAAGTAGAGCTCAGGCGCGATGCGGAGGAACAGGTCCATATCGAGCGCGTTGTGATGCGTCCTGAAAGGCCGCGCTGCCGCGCCGCCTGCGATGGGCTGCATCATGGGCGTTTCCACTTCGAGATAGCCGCGGCTGTCAAAGAATGTGCGCAGCGCGCGCAGCACCTTGGCGCGCTTCACGAAGACTTCGCGGGCGTCAAGATTGGCAAAGAGATCGACGTAGCGCTGGCGATAGCGCAGTTCCACGTCCGCTAACCCGTGGAACTTCTCCGGCAGCGCGAGCATGGCCTTGGAGAGGAAGGTGAGGGTCTCCACATGTACGGTGAGCTCGCCGGTACGCGTGCGAAAAAGATAGCCTGTGACGCCGACGTGGTCGCCAAGATCGAGCAGCTTGTAAAGCGCGAAGGCCTGCTCGCCCACCGCGTCGAGCCGCACGTAGATTTGGAGCCGCTGTCCCTCTTGCTGCAGCGTGGCAAAGCCCGCCTTGCCCTGGGCGCGAATGGCCATGATGCGACCGGCTACGACAACCGTTGTGCGATTGGACTCAAGCTCTTCGGCGGTGGACTTGTCCCACTTGGCCCGCACGTCGGCGAGCGAGATCGCCGTCTCACCTTGCTTTCGAGGAAAGCGGTTCGGATACACCGCTTGCCCGAGCTTTTCGATTTCCAAGAGCTTCGCCTGGCGCAGCTCAAACAGGTTCTGCTCAAATTCTGATTCGAACTCCATGCCTGCCCGTCCAGAACCGATCGATTTCCGTTACAGATCGAAGGTCCAACCGCCAGTATAGCGGCTGCGCTGGGCGCGGCTTGTCGCGTCGCGCTGTGCCACGCTCATCGTGTATAACCACGAAAGTGCCTTACCATAATCCCATCCCGGAGCAGAAGCAGCGCGGCAAGCCCGAGGGGGCGTCTGCATCCAACAAGTCCAATGACGGACTTGGCGGCGGGATGATCGGCGCATGGGTGCAGGCCGAAAAGATGATCCAGATTGCGCTGGTGCTGCCCTGTGCTGCCTTCATCGGCTGGCTGCCTGGCTACTGGCTCGATCGCCACTTTCAGCAGACATGGATGGCGATAGCCGGGGTGGTCTTTGGCATCATCGCCGGACTGGTTGCCGCCATCCGCATGGCGACGGTTTACTCGAACGATCCCGGGATGAAAAAGTTGGACAAAAACGGGAATCAGGCTGACAAATCCGGCAGGACGGGAGACTCGGGCACGGATTCATGAGCGATGAGTTGCAGATATTTTCTGACGTAACGGATGCAGATCTTGAAGGAATGCTTCACGGTGCGATCCGTAACACGTTGATTTTCGGCCTGCTTGCATCTTTGGTGGTGTGGAAGGCGTCGAGTTGGCGCGACGCCGCGATGCTGGCCACGGGGACGGCCATTTCGGCCGCCAGCATCTTTGAATGGCGCCGGCTGGCGCGCTTTATTGCGGCCAAAATGGACAAGAAACAGACGCCCAGGGGCTCGGCCTTTGCGGCGATCTTCTTTGTGCTTCGGCTCAGCGTTTTCGCGGCGGCCATTTATGTTAGCCTGAAATGTTTCCAGGGCTCTTTGGTGGCACTCCTCTGCGGACTGGCTTTAGCGGTCCTCACATTGGTGTGGGGAGGGTTGCGCCTCCTCAGGGGTTGATGGCCGGAACGTTGGGGCGTGTCCCCACTCCGCGGGAAACGGAAAGTCTTAATCGTTTATGGTGCAAACTCTCGCTTTTATGCCGTTTGTTGATCAACTGCTGGGAGGGGTGCTGCTCAAGCTGTATTCGGCTCTTGGCATTCACCCCGCAGACGCCGCCAAGGATCTGGCAAATGTCAGCGACTCGTTCAAGTATGAGTTTTTGATTGCGGCCGGCCTGATCGCTTTCTTCCTCATCGTGCGTCTGACGCTCTCCGTCGAAAAGCCTAACCCTGCGCAGCAAATCGCGGAAATGATTCACGGGTTTGTCGGCAACCAGGCGGAACAGGTTATTGGTCACGGGTACGAGCGCTTCCAGGCATTCGTCACCTGCATCGGCCTCTTCATCGTGTTGAACAATCTGGTGGGGTTGATCCCCGGCGTGACCACGCCCACCAGTCAGCCCTGGGTGCCACTGGGACTGGCCGTGCTGACTTTCCTTTATTACAACTACTTCGGAATTCGCACGCATGGACCCATCGGCTACATGAAGCAGTTTGCCGGACCGATCTGGTGGATGTCTCCACTGCTGTTTCCTGTCGAGGTGATTTCCCACCTCGCCCGCATGATGTCGCTTACTATCCGTCTTTACGCCAACATGCTGGCCAGCGATTTGCTGACCTTGATCGCCTTTTCCTTCATCCCGTTCGTTTTTCCGGCGCTCACGTTGGGTCTGCACGGCTTCGTGGCTCTCATCCAGGCTTACGTTTTCATGCTGCTGTCGATGATTTACCTGTCGATGGCGGTGTCGCATGAGCATTAAAAACAGTGGACAGTGATCAGTGGTCAGTGCGGTCTTCGCGGCACGGCTAATCCTAATCGGCGACCGCCGCGTTTTCTGACCACTGACCACTGACCACTGACAACTGACAACTGAAAAAAGATTCCGGCGGGGAGCGCTTCCGCTCCGCACCACGGAAGACCGCAAGCGTGAGGGGGCCAGCACGGTGAGCCTCAACCACCCACTGGCGGTCAATCTTCAGGGAAGCAGGAGAATTATGCGGAAACTTCAGTATGTATTCATGGCCCTGGCGGCGCTTTGCTTCGCCATTCCGGCCTTCGCGGATGGCGGCTCGCCCGCCGTCAACATGGTGCCGATCGGCGTTGGCCTCGGCATGGGTCTGGCCGCTGGACTTTGCGGTCTCGGTCAGGGAAGGGCGGTCGGCTCGACCACGGAAGCCTTGGCGCGCAACCCCGGAACCCGCGCTGGTTTGATGACCTTCATGATCATCGGCCTGGCGTTCATCGAGTCGCTCACTCTGTTCACCTTCGCCATGATTATCATCAAGGTGAAGTAACCTCCGGTTTCAATCGGAAACGAGCGGCCCAGGCCATTGCCTGGGTCGCTTTTTTGTGCGCGACTTTGCGGTTTGCCGTGAATTTGAAATTCTGCCAGCGGCGCGTGGGCCAGGAGGCCCACACGACAGCCGTTCCACCACCCCGCGGACGAAGACCTGTCCGCGGGGCCCCGGGCCGGGGGGCCGGCGCTACAAGTGCCTATTTGCCCGAGAGCAGGGTTTCGATGGCTTTCTGGTAGGTCATTCCCTGGGGCAGCGGTGCGTAATTGGTTTGATCTTCCGTGGTGTCGAAGACGCGGGTTTTGAAGACCACCCTGCCGCTCATTTGCATCGCAAAGCGCACTGTCCGCCACTGGTCGATTCCCTTGTCGGGGCCCACGTCCGCCTGCTCGATTACGATCCAGCCGCCCTTGTTGAGTCGGCCGAGAATTCCCCAGCCAAAATCTACATCCTGTTGCAGGTGGCCCTCGAGACGCGCGACACGAAGGTGCACAGGATCGATCCAGATTTCCCCGCTCATGGCGGGCAGGGCTTCGGTCTCCAGGTAAAGCGGACTAAACCTCGGATTAGGCCGGAAGGTGAACTTCTCCACCTTGCCCGTGGGCCCCTCGCCAGGACCGGCGTCTTGATATAGAAAGGCGCTCGGCAGAGCGCGTAGCACGTTGAAGGCGCGGTCGGCGTCTTCCTCCTCCGCATCCTTGCGGCGCCGCTGCTTGCCGGGATCGCTGAGCAGTGCGTTGAGCCGCGCTTCTTCATTCGCCTCATCGGCGGGGCGCAACGGCTTATCGTTGATCGCAACCAGCCGCGCTACTTCGCCGTCACGAGTTTCCATGATCTCCTTGGTCGTGGTCACACGCGGACTGGTCTTGCGCAACTGGTAGCGCATGGGATGGCTTGCGTCCTGATTCGCGTTCTGTGCCGCGTTCAGCTCGTTGGCGAGCGCGCGTTCCACCAGGGCCTGACCGGTCAGAGGCGGCGCAGCTACTGCATTGCCTTGGGAGGATTGGGCAAGGGCCCGATTCACCGAGTGGACCGGATTTATCCAGAGAACCGGGAGAGGAATCAGGAGGAGAAGGGCAATGAGTCGGTACACAACGAATAGTGTACGGTGCGGGTCGGCGTTGCGAAGACTTCGGCGGAGCGAGGTCTTCGTGAAGCAGCCTGCTGGGTGTATCGTGGAGAAACCCGCGCAGAATCGGTCATCTCGCGCGGCCGCGAATTGAATCGACGAATTGAACCGCTGGGGCCGGGTTGATATAGTGCGGGCAGGGCCTCTAAGGCAGCTCGAAAGGGATAAAAATTATGGTGGCGGACAATTCTCCCGCGCGCATCGGGAAAACGATCGTGATTCGTGGCGAAATTCAGGGCCAGGAAGACCTGATCGTGGACGGAAAGCTGGAAGGAACAGTGAACCTGGCAGAGAATCGACTGACCATCGGTCCCAGTGCCAATGTGGCGGCAGATATAACTGCCAAGGACGTGCTGGTTTTGGGCCGGGTTCAGGGCAATGTAGTAGCCAGCGGGCGGGTGGAGCTGCGCGCTGGATGCAACCTCGAAGGCGATATCCGCGCCCTGCGCCTGGCCGTTGAAGACAATGCCGTTTTTCGCGGCAAGGTGGACCTGACTCAATCGGTTTCGAAAGGGACCGAGGGCGCTAACTTGCAGCACAGCGGCGACGGCACTTTCTAGAATTGGAATATTCGCGCCGGGCAATTCCTGATTTGCCTATTCGCTTGTGTCCGGCCGATTAAGGAATGCACTGTGCTGCGTCGTTGGTTCGATAAGAAACAGGAAGCCGCATCCCCTGGGGCCGTAGGGCTTTCGGGGCCTCGTGTACCGCGCCACTCTGGGGCATGGTCGGTGTTGCGGAAGCGCTTGCAGGCCGATCCGGGGCTGCGCATCATCGATACCGGCTATACCTCGCCCGCCAATATCAACTACCTGACCAGCCTGGGCCATAGCGTTTTTATGGCCGACCTTGTCTCCGATGCATACTCAGGAGACTGGCGCTCGGGCACGGATGAAGACGGCAACCCAATCTGGAACGTCGAAGGCTATCTCGATCACACGCTCAACTTTTCGGGACGCACCTTTGACGTGGTGTTGATGTGGACCACACTCGACTTTCTGCCAGAGCCGTTAGTGGCGCCGATGGTGGAACGTCTGCGTTCGGCCATGAATCCTGCTGGGCAGGTGCTGGCGTTCTTCCACACGCGGACCCAGGGCGAAGAGGTGGTGCGTTACCGCTACCACGTCACGCCCGGCGATGACGTCGACATGCAGATCACGCAGCAGTTTCCTATCCAACGCGCTTTTACCAACCGCAGCATTGAGCGCCTGTTTACGGGGTGGTCGGGACATCGGCAGTTTCTCGCCAAGGACAGCGTGTCCGAGGTCCTCATTACGCGGTGAGAAAGACAGGGAGCAAGCCACCCCAGCGAACAAAAAATGTTCGCCGGGGACCCCGGCAGGGAACAAGGGAGCGAGGGAGCAAGAAACAGCTACGACGCGCGTGATCGAGTGTCAGGCGCACATTTTGCGGTGCTCGCTACGAGGCGAACGGCAGCCACGGCTGCAATTCCACACTTGGATTTCCCTCTGCTGCTCCGTCGCGGGTCGCTTCTTCGTAGGTGTGGCGTTTTCCCAGCTTGAATTCCCGGCAAATGGATGCGACGAGCTCTGTCATTCGCTGCCGGTAGGCCTTCGACACGAAGGCGCTCGTTTTGTAGCGCTGCTCGTAAGCGGCAAGTTGCGCAGGGAAGTGCTCGCGCACAAATGCCAGGAATGTCGGCAGCGAGCACGGCTTCAGGAATAGGGCTCCAGCGGCGAAGAAGCAGGCGCCGGCTTCGGCCGCTGCGCGGGCCACGGCGCGGATGGATCCTGGGCTGTCCGTAATCCCCGGCATGAGCGGGGAACAGAGAACACCGGAGCGCAGCCCCGCTTCGCGCAGTTGCTTGATCGTCCGGATGCGGAGGTCGGGCCGCGGCGCACGGGGTTCCAGTACACGCGCCAGTTTGGCGTTCATGGTGGTGACGGTCAGGTGTACCGTGAGCTTGTTGCGCTTGCCGATCTCCGCGAGCAGGTCGAGATCGCGCGCGACGAGCGTGGATTTGGTCACGATGCTCAGGCGAAATCCGCTGTGGCGCGCGAAGACCTCAAGCAACGAGCGCGTGATCTCGAGCTTGCGCTCCAGTGGCTGATAGGGGTCGGTGGCTGTGCCGATTGCAATCTGTGTGTCTGGCTTCAGGCGACGCAATTCCTGCTCGAGCAGCCACGCCGCATTCTCCTTGAAGTAAATCTTCTGTTCGAATTCCTCGGGCTGCATCTCAAGGAATTCGTGCGTGTAGCGGGCGTAGCAGTAGCGGCATGCAAACTCACAGCCGCGGTAAGGGTTGATGGCGTGAGTGAAGGGAAGTCCGCGCCGGGAGACCGTTTTGCTTAGAATCGAGCGCGAGGCTAACGGGCGATACTCGGTAAGGCAGCCGGTGGAGTCGAGCGGGGCTTCGGCAGCGGTGCGGGCCAGGCCGGCCAAAGGCCCGGTTTCGGGTTTGGCGTCAAGGATGGGGAA
>CAVOTQ010000003.1:0-348301 GCA_963699385.1 uncultured Acidobacteriota bacterium
CTTGAGAATTGAATAATCCAGAATCTCAGCGGCCACACCCGTCAAACTCATCCGGGCCTTCTCCTTGCGTAGCGCCCGTCCGTGACATCGAATCCGGCAAAAGGTCGAAAGAGTGATCTCCGGAGGCAGTTCAACCAGAAACTCAAAGTCCTGGTCGATCAGCCCGCTATCGTCTGAGGCCAGATAAAAATACACCCCGCGGTTGCTCAAATCCCTGGTATAGGCCGGAATTTCGCGGTCACCTGCGAGGACGGTCAGTGGTGCGCGAACCCGAAAACGTGGGATTCTTCGGCGATCGTTTGCTGTTTCCGAATCTGGCGTCTTACGCACCATAGGATTCAACAGGCCATCAGCTGCTGTGGAGTGTGATTCGATAGCACAATTGCCGGCACTGAGAAGCTGGGGTGGCTTCGGAGTCGTTGGCGAGCTAATCGCTGGTGCTTCCAGCATAGTCTAACCTGGTTCGCACATAAACTCTATGCAATCTCAGGGCCGTACCTTATGCATGAAAACAAAGGGATAAAGGTCCAGGAAAGTGGTAAGGTGCAATTTTTTGCACACCATGTGAGCAGAAATTAGACACTTTGGTCTGCGCGGTATTCTCTTGTCAGGGCTATCCAGATCCGAGCAGGTTTGAGGCTGCTTTCTCGGCCCGGCAGATGGACCAGAACGAAAGCGGGTCATGGACCCGGGAAGCTCCCGGTAGGGAGGCTTCCCGTTGATCCATGACCCGACCCGCGGAAATCAGAGCCGAAAAGAGAGATTATGGCTTAAGCTGTATGCCGCTTTCTACGGTAAAGGGCACCAGCGGCGGAGAGCAGGCCGCTGCCGAGCAGGACCAGGCTGCTGGGCTCGGGCGTAGGCGGCAGGCGCTCCTACAAAGGTCTGCGGAATACCGTCGCCAGGTGCGTCCGCTTATCCGCTCAGCTGGTTGGCGTATAGATCGGGTAATCAGCGTAATCAGCCAGAACGGTACTCGAAAGCCCGTCCATTGTTCATGTCGTTCTGGCGTCAGTAAATTCCTGAGCCGCTGATGTGGTTCTTTAGGAATCAACTGGCCGGTCAGCTTAGACGACTCGCCCAACGCCCAGGCCGCCCAGTTCGAGCCCCGCTTAAAGTAGGTTGCGGCGTCGCGTTGGCTCTGCTTCGCTGTCAAGGTAAGCATCTTCTTCGTCCGTGAGGCCAAGTGAGCCGGCGGTAACGACATTAGCCGTCCACGTTTCATTTGGATTCTGCAAATAGATATGGTCATCCTGAAGGCTGATGCACATCAGCGACAGATTCTCTGAAGTGCCGCCGCTTGGCGTGACTTTAAAGTATAGGGGTAAGTATAAACCCCTCCAGAACTGTTCCCCCGACACCGGTGAACTGCATATGGTCACAGAAGCTGCGTAAGCTTTCAGCGGGCTGATCCAAAGCAGAGCGCAGAACGCGTGAAATAACAGCAACAGTAGATACACTCGAATTTCTTCATATTTGCCTCCCGGCATTATTATCTTTGCCGACCTTTGATCTCTAACCGGATATCCGATTCTTGCAAGCATCGGATTTGATGATCCGCCCTCTCTATTGCAGGTTAGTGGCCAAATTAAGGTGATTTAGATTCAATAACTTGCATGTTCATCTCTTTCGTAATGCGCAAGATTATGCACACTGAATTACCAAATGTGTTCTCTGTTTCTTTGCGGGTTCGCCCGTTGAGATGGAAGCGCCCGAGAAATGGAAGCCGCCCACGCTGAACTATCGAGGCGCGGCGGCATAGAATCAGTCAGTATTTTCGACTGCCAACGGGAGTATTGGTTTTGCAAATCGGCTCCCAGGCGGCAGAATTCAAGCGAATCAGGAGTCGCAAAAGGAGATTCCAGCTTAAGTGATAGCTCCGCTTTCTGCGGTAAAAGGCGCCAGCGAAGGCGAGGAGGCCGAGGCCGGTGCCGAGCAGGACGAGGCTGCCGGGCTCAGGTGCAGGGGCTGCTCCAATCAGAGACTGTGGTAGCCCATCCTCTGAAGGCTGCGAACCGTCAACCGGAATATAGAGCGCGTATCCAGAATAGAACTGCGAAAGGTCCGCATCCTGCGCGTCCGTCAGCTCAGTAGTTACGCCAGCCTGGCTCACGCCGTTCTGGGTGGGCGCGGTCAGACCGGGATCGAACAGTTCCCAGGCAGCCCACTGCGCATCGGCAACCATATCTTCCGGGGTGCTGGGGTTGGAAGCCACGCTGAAAAGATAAGCCAATTCCAGGTCTTCCTGAGACGAGGAGGAGCTGATCTGAACTACGGTGGCTGTCCAGGTCTCGCCGAAATAGATCTCATCGGTGTAGTCGAAACACATGAGCGAGACATACGAACTGCTGTCGTCGACGCTGAAGTTGTAGGGATACGTGTAGACCCCTCCCGAGCTATTCCCCGGGCCAACATTCTCGAGCGTCAGGGTGACGGTATCCGCGTGAGCTTTCAGCGGACTGAGCCAAGACAGAGAGCAGAACGCAGCCACAGCAAGAACACTATATAGACTCAATTTCTTCATATTGCCTCCGGACCGTGCGTTGCCGATTTTGCTAGACCGCTCACACCGGTCATCCCTTGCCGTGCACAGCGATCTTGATGATCCGACCTCTTCCCGTTCTGGTTGGTGGCCAAGCCGATGCGATGTATATTCAACAACTTGCGCGCACGTATCATTTTGAAAACGCAAGACTTAGCGCTACTTCGTCGAGAAGGCAGACCCTGACGGGATGAATGCTGGGCGGCCTCATGCTAAGAAGCTACCTTCTGAAACTGACAAGAACAATGCCGCGAAGGTGGAACAGGCACGCCGAGAAATAGGTCCTTAGGTGCATATCCATATCGCAAACCGGGGAGTCGCAAACGATTCGCTCAGGCCGTCCTAAGCGAATGGTCGACACCTTGCTCCCATTGCTGGAGCATGCGGTTGCCGATGTCCGAGAATTCCGCGTGCTCCTTCATGTGGGCGCGCAGCTCTGTGGAGGTGGCCGCAATCGCGGCGTCGATGCGTCCGAGTATCTCCCGAACGCGGGCAGGGGAGGCTCCCACGCGTGTTTCACCCAGGCGCTGCAAATCCTTCGCACTTGCCCATTTTGTGGTGCCGTTGAGCGTAAGTGCCATGCTGTCCTTCGGCAGATAGACGGAGGTGGTCACAAGATCGTAGACGGGAGCGAGCCGGGCCTCACCCTGGACGTCGTCATAAACAATTCCGAAGTTCTTGAGGTGGGCGTCGCCGTTGCGAAGCGCGCAATTAAGGGCGATAAGCGTGAACAGTTTTTCCATGTCCTCGTTGACATGCGTCGAGTTTGCGAACTGCCCGAATCGCTTCATGACCGAGGTCTCGTAGCTACCGCGATATTTTTCATCTGTCCTGCGGCCGTTGAGCACGCAGAAATCCTCAAATCCGCAGTAGGTCCCGTCGATGCGCAGGTCGAAGCGGTCGACGACCAGCGCCATACCGTCCTCGGCAAGCCGGTACGGGGGAACACCGAGGCCGCATCTGCGCGCGGCTCCAAGGCAGAAATATTCGTTGGCCGCCAGCTGCGGATATTCGTTGGGTTCCCAGAATTTTACGATGTGGGTCGCGCCCTTGCAGCTTTGCGAGAGGCGCTGTCCCGTATGCTCCATCTCGGCGAAAACCCTTTCGTCACGCACAAGGATCTTGGGCTGCACGCCGCTGATTCCGGAGAAGGGCGCGAATTTCTCAAGCAGATAGCGAAACAGGTCGCCGCCGCGGCCGCGTTCGAGGATTTCGTCCACCGATTGAAAGGGTACGTCTTCGTCCAGTCGCTCTTTGTCACCCGTGTAGCGGATGCGCCCGACTTGCGAGCGGCCGACGATGGACAGCAGGTCGAATTCGTCGAAGGTACCCGTGGCTTTGGCAAATGCTAGGCGGAGCCGCTCGCGTAAGGCGCCCTCGGGCAAGTTCATCTCAAAAATCGGAAGTAGGCCAAAGGAAACGCTCCATGACTCTGGCCTCACCGGCATGGTCACCGAGACCGCGCGCACCGGCGGAGCGCCCGGCAGGTAGGCGAACGTGCTGCCGCGGTCGCCACTGCGATCGAACAGTCCCGCTTCAGTGGCGTCGGTCCATACTTCGATCATAGCGATCCTCGCTCAGCAGTTCGTCCAGGGTGGGGCGGTGCGAGCCCGCCACCTGCAGCTTCAGCTCAAGCCCGAGGGCTGCGAGCAATTTGGTGATTTTTGAGAAGCCCAGTTCGCCGGCGCGTCCGTTCTCAAGCGCCTCAAGCGTGGCACGGCTGATGAGAGCTTTACGCGCGAGCGCCACCTGACTCAGCTTGAGATTCTTTCGGCGCTCGGCAATCTGTTGCCCAATGGAGGTTAGGTCCAGCATTTGACCAATATATTAGGCATTTGAGCATTTTGCAAGAAAATTGCCCAATATATTAGGCATTACTTGCCTGTTTCGGTGGAGGAATTTCAATCCAGAATGAGGGACAAAGTAGCATTTTGGGTGGCCGGCTCTACCCCATCCCGGGTTCAACAATAACAACGCGGATCAGCTCTGCATGCGCTCCGCGAAGACTCGAGCCAATCGTTCGACGTTGAGCCGCAGATCAAAATGCTCCACAACGCGCGCGCGCCCGCTCTTTCCAACCTGTTTCCGCAGTTTCGCGTGGTCCATCAAGCGGGCCAGGGACCTCACAAGCGCATCGAGGTCCGACGGCGGCACAAGCAATCCGTCTACACCGTCGCGGATGAGCTCCGAACTCCCGGCGAAGCAGGTCGTTACACAGGGAAGTTCCATGGCCATGGCCTCCATCAGTACTACGGGAGGGCCCTCAGCAAAGCTGGGAAGGCAAAACACGTCGGCCGCCGCATAAAACTCGCGGATACGATCCTGATTGATCGCGCCTTCAAATACCACGCACTCACCCGCCGTGCTACGGGCTGCATGCTCGCGCAGCGAGGTCTCGTCGGGCCCGCTGCCCACCAGCCACAGGCGCACCTTCCGGCCTTCTTGCGTGCGCCGGTCGAACTGCGTGAGCCTTTCCAGGGCGTCGATCAGAATGTGCTGGCCTTTGGCCGGCGTCTGTCGTCCCACGCACAAAATCTCGAAGATCTCCGGCACCGCCCGCACTGGTTTCGGCGTAAAGATCTCTGGATCGACCCCTAGGGGCCACACCACGCACTTGCTCCAATGCTCATAGGGCGACAGCATCATCAACTGGCTGCGGGCAAACGAACTTATGCAGCAGAGAAAATCGGCAGCTCGAATCTTCGGGGCCAGCATCTGCCGGTAGGCGTCGTAAAACTCATCTGCCCATGCACCGTCAGCGAGTAGCCGCACCTAAAAAGCGATCCGCACAAAGATCCCCACGCTTGCCGCTCGCGAGGCTCCTGGAGAACCGGTCAGCTTTCCCAGCCAAGGCGGCGAGAGGCGATTTCGGCTTTGGTTAGCGACGATATTCTTCCGTGACCTGTTGGATTGGACTGGTACATCCGTTATTCATGACGAACGCTTTTGACCCGATCTTGTGAGATGACCCAGGCCTGGATCTTCGCGGCGGAAAAATTCCTCGTAGAATTACTTCTAATAGGAAATCTCTCCCATGAACTTTTTGCTACGTCCTACTTCCATCGACGACCTGAGCAGAGTACGCCAGTTACTACAGCGGGCCTTCAACGTCAGCAGCGATGCTTCGTTTCAGAATCCTTCCGTAATGTCGTGGAAGTACTGGGATCACCGCGGCGACTGGGAGGAGCCGCGCTCTTATGTGTTGGAGCAAGATGGCGTCATTGTTGCCCACTCGGGCATCATGCCTGTAACTTTCAGCGCGGGGAAGGTGCGGGGCATTCATATGATTGACTGGGTTGTGGCAAAGGAATTTCCCGGCGCTGGCCTCTTTCTTCTACAGAAGCTGGCCGCCAAGTTCGATTTTATGTATTCGATCGGCGGGTCAGAGATGGCGCTCAAGATTTTGCCCGCCATCGGATTCAAGGAATATACCCACCAGTGGAAAGGAGCTCGTCCGCTCCACCCTCTGAAGCAGATTTTGACCCATCAGTACCGGAACTGGAAGTCTCGCGCCCCGTCTTGTGAGAAACCTTTTTTGGGCTTTGCCGAAGAAACAGCACAATGGCTTGCTTGAGGGCTGGAGATCGGAAGAAATCGGTCCCGGAGAGGTCTCGGAAGAGTTTTATTCCCAGAACATGGCCGACACTTGTTTCAGTCCGCGCCCACCCGACTTTTTTGAGTATCTTCTTCGCTGCCCGGTCATGCCGATACGCCTTTACGGTATCCGCGATCAACGCGGATCGAAGGGACATTTTGCCATTGGCCTGCTCCGCGGACAGGCTCGCCTCGCTGGAGTGTGGCTTCAAAGTGCCGACTGTGAATCATGGCAAGCCGCCTTCAGCCTTGCTCAACAGGCCGCCATGCAGCTCGAGGGGGCGAACGAAATCGTAGTTTGCGGCACCGACGGTCCGAGCGCGCTGGCAGCAACACGGTCAGGCTTGCACATCATGGAAAATCGGCCGGTATATCTGCACAATAAGAAAGGAAAATTTGCGCTGCCACCGAATTTCCAGTTTCAACTTTCTGACCGCGATGCCTTTTTTCTGGATTTGGGAGATGCTAGTTACATGACGTAATCTGGAGTAGGCATCTTGAAGGCGCTTTTGCCGTAATCGTATCAGCTGATCAATCCTGCACACGCTCCGCGAAGATTCGAGCCAATCGTTCGACGTTGAGCCGCAGATCAAAATGCTCCACAACGCGCGCGCGCCCGCTCTTTCCAACCTGTTTCCGCAGTTTCGCGTGGTCCATCAAGCGGGCCAGGGCCGTCATAAGCGCATCGAGATCCGATGGCGGCGCAAGCAGTCCGTCAACGCCGTCGCGGGTCAGCTCCGGAATCCCTGCGATGCAGGTGGTCACGCAGGGAAGTTCCATGGCCATGGCTTCCGTCAGCGCCACGGGCAAGCCCTCGGCAAAGCTGGGAGGGCAAAACACGTCGGCCGCTGCATAAAACTCGCAGATACGATCCTGATTGATCGCGCCTTCAAATACGATCTTTGCGCTTCATTCTGCCGCGTAGCCCGCACTGCCCTTATCGGATTCATTGCGCGCGTTGTTTTGCGGCAGCCTGGCTGCGGCAAACCGCATCGTACATTTACAATCACTGTTTCCGGCGGCTTGAACGTTTTTTGGCGACGAACCTTTCGCTTTGGCTGAGGTTCAAACAGAAAAGTGGACCGGCCCGGCGGAATAATGTAAACGCCGGGAAGGGAAGAATCCTGGCTTATCCGATGCAGCGGGCGCGGGATGGAGTTCGGCAACCTTGACGATGGAATTTCACATTGCGCGCGAGGCGCGGGAGCGCTACCAGTTCGCTGAATCCCTTTTCTCCTACAACGGAAACGTGATTCTGGCCAACATTTCCGCGTGCCGCGCCTTCGCCCACCGCATGAACCTGGTGCGCGATGTCGAGAAGCATCCCGAGCAGGCCGTCCATGCGGGCCAGTTGTTTGCCATGGGATTGATTGATGAAGCCAGTCACGTGCTCATGGCGCGCTATCGTCAGCAGCTCGATCCCGAGGTAATGACCTCCGCCCTGGATTGGTTCGGCGCCCAGCGTGGGCTCTGACAAAGTCGACAAAATGCTGCTCGCGTTCGTCGAGCAGTTCCCGGGGCAGAGCGTGATACGCGGCCAGGAAACGCCGGCGCAATGGCTTGCCGGCGCGACCGATGGTTTGCCGCATCGCGCCGCGGCGCTCGAAGAACTGCTGCTGCTTTGGTCCGCGAATCGTAACCAGGCATTCAAGCCCTTTGAAGAACTTTTTCAAGACCGCACCCTCGCCGAAAAAACGGTCTATCGCAAAGTCACGGCGCAAATGCCGGAGTATTTCGCCACGCGTCCGCTCATCCCGTTGCCTGACGCAAAGCGGGTGAGCCTGCTCGATCTTTTGCGTGCGCCCGCGGCCGGCTCGCCCGCCTCGCTCAGCGAACAACTCGATCTGATCCGGCGGCTGTGGAAGCCGTTGCTCGGCGACAGCCTGGAGCGCTTCCTGCTCATGGCCGGCGAGATTTTACGAGAAGAGGAACTGGCCATCTGGATGCAATTCAACCCGCAAGCCGCCCAGGCCCGCGAAGCCGCGGAACGCCACCGGCGCACAGGCCAGCAGCAGTGGCCCTCCTTTGTCAGTCATGCCGAGGTTCCTGTCTTCGGCGATCCCGCGCAGGAATACGAAAAGTTCTCGCCCGACACCGCGTGGATGCCCGGTGCGGTGCTCATCGCCAAAAGCACCTATGTGTGGCTCGCGCAGTTGAGCCGCAAATACAGCCGCCACATCGGCCGTCTCGATGAGATCCCCGATGCAGATCTCGCCGAGATCGCGCATCGCGGCATCAATTCGCTCTGGCTCATCGGCGTCTGGGAGCGCAGCCGCGCTTCGCGCACCATCAAGCAGCTCTGCGGCAATCAGGATGCCGTCGCCTCGGCCTACTCGCTCTTCGACTATCGCATTGCCGACGATCTGGGCGGCGAAGCTGCTTACATCACCCTGCGCGACCGCGCGTACCATCACGGCATCCGGCTGGCCAGCGACATGGTGCCGAACCACATGGGCATCGATTCGCCCTGGGTGATCGAACATCCCGAGTGGTTTATTTCCCGCCCCGACTCGCCCTATCCCGCCTACAGTTTTGAAGGCCCCGATCTCTCCCACGACGGCCGCGTCGAGCTCAAAATCGAGGATCACTATTACGATCAGTCCGATGCCGCGGTGGTCTTTCGTCGCCGCGACAAATATACCGGCGACACGCGCTACGTCTACCACGGCAACGACGGCACCAGCTTTCCCTGGAACGACACCGCGCAGCTCGACTACCTGAACCCTGCGGTCCGCGAGCAAGTGATTCAGACCATCCTGCATGTCGCGCGCCTATTTCCGGTGATTCGTTTTGACGCGGCGATGACGCTCGCCAAGCGGCACTTTCATCGCCTCTGGTTTCCGGGGCCCGGTTCCAGCGGCGCCATTCCATCCCGCGCGGAATACGGCATGACGCAAGCCGAATTCGATCGCGCCATGCCCCACGAGTTCTGGCGCGAGGTGGTTGATCGAGTCGCCGCCGAAGTGCCCGGCACCCTGCTCCTCGCCGAGGCGTTCTGGCTCATGGAGGGCTACTTCGTCCGCACTCTCGGCATGCATCGCGTTTACAACTCGGCGTTCATGATCATGATGCGCGACGAGGACAACGCCAAGTACCGGTCTGTCATTAAGAACACCCTCGAGTTCGATCCCGACATCATGAAGCGTTACGTTAACTTCATGTCGAATCCCGATGAAAGGACGGCAATTGACCAGTTCGGCAAGGGCGACAAATATTTCGGTGTCGCGATCATGATGTCCACCTTGCCCGGCCTGCCCATGTTCGGCCACGGCCAGATCGAGGGCTTCACAGAAAAGTACGGGATGGAATACCGCTGGCCGCGCTACCAGGAAGATCCCGATCACTGGCTCGTTGAGCGCCACGAACGCGAGATTGCGCCCTTGCTCAAGCGCCGCTGGCTCTTCGCCGAAAGTGCGCACTTCCTGCTCTACGACTTCTTCCATGCCAACGGTTCGGTGATCGAAGACGTCTTCGCGTATTCCAACCGCACCGGCGGTGAGCGCGCCCTTGTGGTCTACCACAATCGTTATGCTGACGCGCACGGCACCATCGATTTCTCTGCTGCCTACGCCGATAAAGGATCGGGCCAGCTGGGGCGGCGCAGATTGGCCGATGGCCTGGGTTTAAGCGGCGATCGCGGCGCCATCGTTGCCTGGCGCGACTCGATTACCGATCTCAAATATCTGCGCCGGGCGAGCGATTTGTTTGATCGCGGCCTCACTCTCGATCTCCACGCCTACCAGTGCCACGTATTCCTCGATTGGCATGAGCTCCACTCCATGGCCGAAAAACCCTGGGATCGGCTTGCCGATTGGCTCAATGGGCGCGGCGTCTCCAATCTTGAAGACGAACTCGTCAATCTTGAGCTGCAGCCCGTGCATGAAGCTCTGCGTTCGCTGCTGGACCCGGCCTTGGTGCGCCACTTCGCCGATATCGCCGACCGCGGAACCCAACCCGTGGGCGCGTCGCGCACGGCAGGGGCGGAGAGAGTCCAAAAAATCGAGCGGCAGCGCAACGACTTTTTGAAAGATGCGTGGCCCCGTGCCGAAGGACTGCTGAAGGTGGCCAAGGCCGCCTACGCCACGCGCCTCCGGCTGGCTGGTGAGCCCGCACCGAGAGTTGAGCGGTACGATCCGGCAACGCATGCCGATGCCTTCACTCGGCTCATGCGCGCAGCCGCGCACATACCGGCGGTGGAATCGCTCTTTCCGACGCCGTGGACTGCTGCTGCCCGACGCATGTTGCCGAGTCCAAGCCCGCAATTGACGGCAACAGAGATGTGGGGCCCGGTGCTCGCCTGGTGTGCGCTGCAATGGCTCGCCGAATCCATGAGTGCCGCGCAGCCTGCATCCGCACAGACCGGTGCTGCGCAACCCGAACGCACCGCGCTCGATCTCTTCGATCGTATACGCCTGCGCGAGCCGTTTGGACATGCCTTTGCAGCACTCGGCTTCAAGGGCGAAGAAGCCTGGCGTGCCGCCGCGCGTATCAAGGTTCTGCTGCTCGCTGGCGCCGGCGATCCGCAGGAAACCGTGGCCGCCAAAAATGTCGAATCATCCATCGGGACCGTTAATCCTCCGAAGCCCGCCGTGAGCTCAGAGGGCAAGCTCGATTCCGAAATCGGAGACGGGCGGACCTCGCTATCGACTTCGCAGCCGGATGTCACGGGTCTCCCGCATTTGGGCGCCAAGGAAGGGAAAGCCGCACCGGCAGCTCCGCAATGTGACGAAGAGGCGCCTGCCATTGCTCCGGCACTCTGGCTCGATCCCGACGTCCGCTGGCTCTGCGGCGTGCATGAAGCGGAGGGGCATCAGTATCTGATTCGCGAAAAATATGAGGAGTTATTGTGGTGGCTTCAGATGCCCGCGCTGCTATGTTTCGCCGGTGAGGCCGCACCCAGCCGCGCTGCGGTCGAGAGGTTAGCCGAGAGCGTCGCTACCGCTCTCGATTCTGCAGCGGCCGCTGGTTACCGCATCGATACGCTGCTGGGTCCGCTTGCCGCGTCGGAAAAAGGCGAGTCCGACGATGTCGACGAATCTTCCGCATCCGAACATGAACCCACCGAGCCTGACGCGAGCGCGCCCGACGTGAAAAGCTAGAAAACTCTGACGCTGCCCTTTGAAGAGAAACCTTTCCGTGTGGGAGTTATGCGTGCGGAAGAGCTCGCACTATTCACATCGCGCCGGTGGTTCCGATTTACTCCGCCCTTGACAGGTGGGCTGGATCGCCCAAGGATGCTCGCGAATGGGCTTGCTTGATCGCTCGATTAGCGGCTTCCGCTCAGGATAAGCATTCTGAGTCGCGTCATCCTGCATTTCGTGACGTAGATCCATATTGCAAAGCAAACTTGTTGAATGCTCACGTTGTCGAAACGCTAACAAAGATGGGAGTGACTTCACCGGAGGCTTTTCCTGCGGAAGTGCGCTCCTCTTGGGATACTAAGGAATTTACCCCGGCGGTCTTTGCAAGCCCATATGCAAAGACGATTGGGAATATCTTCTTCGTGCTTAACGCTTTGTGGGCTTTCTATGTCGCACATGTTCGCTGTGCGGCCGACGATTCAGGTGACTCTGTATTCGCCGCGCAAATGTGTATCGAGGCGGGCATGCTCGATCTCGCGGCTACCATGATCGAGGTAGATGAAGCCTTCGCACCAAATATGCCCAAGCTTCGCTACGAAGTCAGAGCAAACTACAAGAAGTGGCTCACTGTGATCAAATACGCAGCCCCATTTATCGGCAAGGAGTTTCAGGTCTCTTGGATGATGAACATGATTGGGCTCGAAAACGATCCCTCGATCGCCGTGATGCGATCTTTTGAGCCCTATCTTGAAACGGCTACCGCCTGAAATCGGCAGGCTTGCAGCGGCGGTTCAATCTGCCGCCTACAACACGGGGGTCATCCGGGCAGCTAAAGCGCTCATTCTAGGATGAAAACTGGAGAGAAGCCGCTGTTGATGCATCAACACGCCCCTAGTCCCTCTTGCCAGGTACGGCATTCTGCCGTACTATCGTATTGGACGGCGGGGATCCCCCGTCAAGGAGTTTCTATGGCATCACCTACACGCAATATTCGCCCAGGCCGGCCCCTGACGGAACGGTTGGAGGCTCGCGTCGATTCTGAGCAGAAGAGCTTCTTTCAGCGAGCTGCCGCACTTCGCGGAGTGAGCCTGAAGGAGTTTATGGTTGTCTCAATGCGAGAGGCGGCCGTGAAGACAATCCAGGAACACGAATGGATTCTCTCCACGAGAGACCAGCAAGTTCTCGTGGATGTGCTCACAAATCCGCCAGAGCCGAATGCGGTTCTCAGGGCGGCCGCGGAAGACTACTTCAGGACGGTCGGCAACTAAAGTGAAAGAGAATTCGGAATACCTAGTCAAGCCGCTCGAAGGCGAGGATCGAGCGGCATTTCAGTGCGGCGACGAGGCGATCGACCAGTATTTTCATGAACGAGCGTCACGCGATATGCGAGAGAAACTGGCTGCGGTCTTCATTCTCGTCTCAAGGACGAATCCAGAGACCATCGTCGGTTTTTTCACGCTGTCTGGTCAGCAAGTAACCTGTGCCGACCTCCCGGAGGATATCCAGAAGAGGACCGGCCGCTACAAGGTTGTAGGCGTGACGTTGTTGGGAAGGATAGGCGTAGCCAAAGAGTTTCAAGGGCAGCAGCATGGACGGCGTTTGCTCTTTGCTGCTCTGTACGAGGCATGGAAAGCCACGCGGCATGTAATGTCCTTTGCCGTTGTTGTGGACGCGAAGTCCGAGAATGTCGTTTCCTTCTATGAGAGATACGGTTTTCGCAGGCTGGAAGGCGTTCGTCTGATTATGCCAATGAAAACGATCGAGAAAGTTGTTTGCGCTGTGCGGTAGATAACAGCGGACTATCCCGCGGACAGTTTTCTATGACCAGCTAAACCCACAGGAAAAGGTATCTGCTTCTGATTCTGCGAGTTAAAGAATACCACTACATCTTGTGGCTGTTGAGTCAAGTAGATACCCAGTATGCGAAAAATTGTGGAATGCATATCTTTTGAAAGCCTCCTTGGGAAGCCGTCGCTATTACATGCCGGTTCATTTTCGCTTGTCAACATGCTTGGCCAATATGGGCCTGCTTGCATTAGGTTCTCGGTGATGGAGCAAGGTTGACTTCTTGCCGCAGGAGATTATAATGATAACTGTATGATTACCAGTAACTTACAAGCTCTTTTCTGTGACGCAGACCTCGCCATCTTTACGCCAGAGGCCTACCCCGACTACACGATCTTTCGGGTGCTGGAACTGGCCGACGAGGCAGCCGTAAACTGACTGCGGAAGACGTTTACGGAAGCTGAGATTCGCCGGGTGCTCAAGAGCAAACGGCGCCTTTCTGAGAGATCTGCCAACTTCTGGGCGCTCGTGTACAGGTTTCCGTCCCGCGAGGTTGCGGCACTCAACGGCAGCCGCTAACTTCACAACCCCCGAAGGAAACTGCCATGACCAAGCATGAAAATGGGGCGTGGCACCGCGAGGTGATTCCTCCGCAACCGAAGCTACCTATGCGTCCTCCGGGACGCAAACTTGTTGAACAGCTCCTACCTCGCTGGAAGAACGGGGCTCGCTCTCCCTCCCGGCACCAGAGCTAAACTTATTTAGAATGAGTTTCCTACTTCGTATTAGTGCGTATTGAATCCTTGTTCCGTGCGTTGAGCGGAGTGGGAAGTAGATCTCAGAGCGGGCTTGCGCATGCTGATCGCATTCCTCGTTGAATCGGAGATTCTCGGGCGGTGTCCGGCGCAATCGGATATTGGGCTCAATGGCCTGTATTGCGCTTAGGAGTTTGAGCGCAATTGTTATGGCGTTAAGCCTCTTTTTATTGCGCGCAAAAGGTGCTATATTGCGCTCAAATGATTTGCGCGCAATATCCAAGGTCATTCCAATGCCTAAGAACCGTACCAGGGATCGAGTCGGAGAGGACGATATTGCGGCGATCATCGCCGCTGTGGAGCGCCATCCGGGCGGCGCCAGCCGCGAGAATATTGCGGGGGCCTTGCCGCGACAGCTGGCGCCGCGCACTCTGCAATTCTGGCTGAAAAATCTCGTCGAATCCGAGCGTCTCGAAAGCAAAGGCGTAAAACGGGCGGTAAGATACCATCTGCCGACGTCGGCGCCGGTGGCGCCGGATGCCACGGTTCCCGAGACGGAGACGGGGGCGGTGCCGCTAGTGCCGGTCTCGCGCGCAGGCGCCGCAGTCCAGAGTCATCTGAGCAAACCCGCGGAAGCGCGGAAACCGGTCGGCTACAACCGCAATTTTCTCGACAGCTACCGGCCCAATGTCCGGTTCTATCTTTCCGAGATGGAACGCGAACATCTCAAGAACATCTCAAGGAGACCGGAGCCCGGCCTGTCGCGGCCGAAGCGGCGGGCACCTATGCCAAACAGATTCTCACCCGTCTTCTGATCGACCTCTCGTGGAACTCAAGTCGGCTTGAGGGCAACACCTATTCGCTGCTCGATACCAAGCGCCTCATCGAATTCGGCGAGGAGGCTACGGGCCGCGACCGCCTCGAAGCGCAGATGATCATGAACCACAAGGAGGCGATCGAGTTTCTCGTGAATGCGGCGGATGAAATCGGCTTCAACCGCTACACCATTCTCAACCTTCATGGCATCCTCGCCAATAACCTCTTGCCCGATGAAGGCGCCGCGGGGCGGTTGCGGCACACCGCCGTCGGCATCGAACGTTCCACATTCGAACCTCTGGCAGTCCCGCAGCAGATCGAGGAGTATTTCGATCAGATTCTGGCCACGGCGGCAGCGATCGAAGATCCCTATGAACAGTCACTCTTCGTCATGACGCAGCTCCCGTATCTCCAGCCATTCGATGACGTCAACAAGCGGGTCTCGCGGCTTGCGGCCAACATACCCTTCATCAAACGCAATCTCTCGCCGCTGTCATTCACCGGCGTTCCAAGGAAGCTCTACACTGAAGCCATGCTCGGGGTCTATGAGCTGAACGATGTCGCGCTTCTCAAGGACGTATTCCTCTGGGCCTATGGCCGGTCCGCAGAACAATACACTGCGGTGCGTCAATCGCTCGGCGAACCCGATCCCTTCCGGTCGAAACATCAGGCGGCATTGCGCCAAGTTGTTGCCGATGTCGTGCGCGATCGTCTCGATCGCAAGGCGGCGGCGGCCTTTCTGGCTGGATGGACCGAAGAGAATATCGTGCCGGCTGAGCGCGAGCCTTTCCGGGAAATGGCCGAGAACGACCTTCTCGGCCTGCATGAAGGCAACTTCGCGCGCTATCAGGTCCGTCCAGACGAGTTCAAATCGTGGCAGGAAATCTGGGCGGAAAAGCCGGCACTCTAGGCGCCGGCCGTCGCAGCGCATCCGAGTGGGTAGGGGCGTCGGGCTAACTCTTGCTCTTCTTAGGCGCTGCGCGTTCTTCGTTCTGACGAGATCGCTGGTGGCCCGCCCGCTGTTTGTTGATTTCCTTTCCCTCCTCGTTGGCCATGCGCCGCCTTGAATTGAGCACCGCTTCCGTGTCACCGCGTTTGGGTTCCAGCTCATGGCCGCGCTTCTCTGCATCTCGGGCGGGTTTGGACTCCACGAACGATTCTGTTGCCTTTCAACGTGCAACTCAGTCGCAATGCTGGAACCCCGGCTGCTAAGATTCCGCTTTGGAGCTCACATCATGAGTTCGGCCGATCGAGAGACCTTCGAGTCCGCACGCCGCGAGCTCTTCTCCGCCGTCATCGGCGACGTCATGGACAAGATGGGCTTGCTGCGGCAGTTTCTGCCGCCCGCCATCGTTCCCCTCGACCGCTCCATGGTGGTTTGCGGCCGCGCCCTGACCGTTCTTGAAGCCGACTGTTTCGACGAATCCGTCAACATTGCCGGGGGCTCGCACAATCCGCTTTCGGCCCGCCCCTTCGGTCTCATGATGGACGCGCTCGACGACCTGACGCTCGACGAAGTCTATATCTGCACCGGCGCCTCGCCGCGTTACGCGCTCTGGGGCGAACTGATGAGCGTGCGCGCTCGCAAGTGCGGCGCGGCCGGAGCTGTTGTCGATGGCTACTCGCGCGATACACGCGGAGTCCTCGCTCTGGGCTTCGCGACGTTTTCGCACGGCAGTTATGCGCAGGATCAGGGGCCGCGCGGCAAAGTCATCGACTTCCGCATTCCCATCCAGATCGGCCAGGCCCGCATCGTCCCCGGAGATATTGTTTTCGGCGATCTCGATGGTGTCTGCATTATTCCCCGCGCCGCCGAGCAGGAGGTCCTCGCCCGCGCCTTCGAGAAAGCACGCCAGGAGAAGACCGTCCGCAAAGCGCTCGAAGAAGGCATGCCCTCTAAAGCCGCATTCGAGAAGTACGGAATCCTTTAAGAGCAGGCGCCAAGGCCCGAAGAACAACCGCACGCAGGGGTCATTGACCGCGCCGCTACCGCTGCTATAATCCGCGCAATACCCACGAGGCCCATCTTTCCCCGCTGAACTGCGTGCGCGATGACTCTTCCGCCATTCTTTATTTCCACGATGGAGGTTTGGCATGTCAGGGGATTCGATGTTGGGCTTGGGAAACAACGGGGACGATAACCCTCCGCCGCAGGATGACGACGCAGAGCAGGAACAGCATCGCCGGCGCAGCCGGATGTACATGCGTTTGGCCATACCATGTCTCGTGCTTGCCTGCGTGTGCATGGTTGCCGCCGTTGTGATGCCTTTTGTGCTTGTCGCCATGAACGGCGGCGAGGCCAACGGTCGGGGATTCGAACTTGTCGCCGCGGTGTTTACAGTTCTAGGCGCCTTGTTCCTCGTGCGCAGCAGAAAATATCGGGCGCTTTCCGTAAGCGAAATTCTCGAAAACGATCCCCGCCCACCGGTCATTTACTTGCGTTCGTTCAAAGACGATAAGGGTGCCGGCCGTCCACTGAATATTCTCCGCTTCAGCAATCTGAAGTACCTCTGGCACTGGATTTTCATCTTCTACAACGGAGCGCACCAGTTCATGGGCTGGAGCGAAGAGGAGATTCTGGCGCAGGTGCTCAGCACCGCCGGGCCGATGGTGGCCATCGGAAGGCCGGGTGAGAAACTGCCGCAACTCGGAGCGGCGCGCGTGTATGTGGAGAACGACGTCTGGCAACAGAAGGTGCATGAGTTTCTGGATAAGGCGGCCCTGGTGGTGCTGCGCCTGGGCAAGACGGAAGGCTTCTGGTGGGAAGTGGAGCAATCGGCAAGCCGTCTCGATCCACGACGGCTTATCTTTCTGGTTCCGTTGGATCGGAAGCAGTATCAGGAATTTCGGGAACGAGCGGAGAAGTATTTTCCCAAGGGGCTTCCGGATTACAGTTCCTCGCCGATGCGGCGCATCTTCGGCAAGCGGGTGGAAGGCAAGGTCCACGGTCTTATCTACTTCAAGCCGGACTGGACGCCGGTCTTTGTGAATCTTTACAAGGTGCGCTGGCCGTGGAAGTACAAATTTCCCATGATGAGCCGGCACTATCTGGCCAACATTTACGACTGGGCGCTCCAACCGGTCTTTGAGCAACTCGGGGCCGAGTGGAAGCCGCCGCGCAACAGCGCGTTCAAGATCGCCTTCAAATCGCTGGGATATCTAATTGGCGGCGCCTATGGCCTGTTTATTATCGGCGTGCTGCTATTCCTGCCGTATCTCCTCGTCAGCCAGACACTGTTCCCGTCGCAGAACACGCTGGACAATCAACTGGTTGAGGCGGCCGGAGCGGGGAACACGTCTAAAGTGGAGAAACTGTTGAACCGGGGAGCGGATATTGATGCCAAGAACGCAACCGGAGAGTATGAACACGTGGAGCCGCTGATGCAGGCCGTAGAAAATGAACATCTGGAAACAGCCCGCGCGCTGCTGGATCGCGGCGCCAACCCCAGCGGATTCCATAGGTCATTTACTGGTTACGCTTATGAAGACGATGAAACTGCCCTGATGCTTGCAGCGCATTCAAACCAGGCAGATATGATTCGACTGCTGCTGAGTCATGGCGCGGATATCAACGAGGGCGGCGATCATTCCGCTCTGGCGTTTGCCGTTTACGAGGATAATGTTGACGCCGTGCAGGCGCTGCTCGAAGGCGGCCCATCCTGCGACTATCGGGATCTGTCGGCCATGCCGCAGGACGGGGGGTCGCCGTCATATAGTTCGGATCGCCGAGAGGAGATTTTCCAGCTCCTGAAGGCGAAATGCAAAAACTAATGCCGGCGAGCCGGATGGCGTTCTAACCTGCTTGCCCCTTCCGTACCTGGGCCCTGCGGTTTCGTAGCCTCTCGCTCGCTCGCTCCCTGTCGTAAAATCACTTCAGGGCTGCTGTGCGTACCCCTTTGGTGCCAACTATCGATGAGCGAACAGGAATCAGAGCTTAATCCCCAGGCAAAGGCCATTTCGCCGGCGTGGGAGAGAGTCGAACGCGCACGGCATCCCCAGCGCCCTTACCCCATGGAACTGATCGAGCGAATCTTCACGGATTTCAGCGAGGTTCACGGAGATCGTGCCTTCGGCGACGACGAAGCTGTCGCCTGCGGCATGGCGAGGCTGGGCGCTGAAGAGGTCATGGTCATCGGCAATCGCAAAGGCGGCACAACCAAGGAACGCGTGCGGCGCAACTTCGGCATGCCGCATCCCGAGGGCTACCGCAAAGCGCTGCGCGTCATGAAGCTCGCCGAGAAATTTGGCCGCCCTGTTATCAGCTTCATTGATTTGCCAGGCGCGTATCCCGGCATGGGAGCCGAGGAGCGCGGCCAGGCCGAAGCCATCGCCCGCAACCTGCGCGAAATGTCGCGGCTGCGTGTGCCCACTATTTCCGTCATCAGCGGCGAAGGTGGATCGGGCGGCGCATTGGCGCTTGCCGTTTCCGATCGCGTACTGATTCTGGAGAACGCGCTCTACTTTGTCATCTCGCCTGAGGGTTGCGCGTCGATCATGTGGAATGACGCGGGCAAGAAAGCTCTCGCGGCCGAAGCGCTACGCGTCTCCGCGCCCGAGGTCGTCGAACTGGGCTGCGTGGACGCGATCATCCCCGAGCCGCCGCATGGCATACACACGGATCGCGAAGCTGGCTCAGGATTGCTCGGCTCGGTGCTCAAGAAGCACCTCAACGAACTCCAGGCGCTGCCCATCGATGCGCTGGTAACCGCGCGCCAGACAAAATTCCGCAACGTAGCACAGTTCTACACGCAAAGCTGATTTCCCGGCTGGAAAGTCCAAACGATTGTCATGTGTGCAGGGGCAATTAAATTTGTCCAGAGGGCATTTTATTTGTCCAGGAATGCTGTCGGGGATAATTTATTTGTCCAAATGCGCCGCGCTGCTCTTGTTTATTGCTTCGAACGAATCTCCTCGTCCGCCAGGCTCCATTGTCATTGTTCACTTTCACAATCGGGTGTTGCGCCCCAAATTGAGCTATCGCGATCACGTCGCCCCTGCTGGTCTAGCGGCCATAAAGACGAGCAGGGGCGTGCGAACGACCGTCCGTCAACCTATGCAGACCCTCCTTTCAACGGGTTCCGGCTATCAACTCCCCTATCCTGAGATCCAGCCATCAGTGCTGGGCAGTCGTTGACATTGTGAGTTCATGGACCGAGCACGCAACGTGCATCGAAAGACAAATCCAGCTCAGTCGCGACCTTGACGAGATAGGCACGATTCTCAACAAGTGGACGGGGTTTAAGGTTGGTCAATCGACACAGCTGAGTCATTGAAATGACCTTTGGCCCCCGAGCCAATTCATTCAGCGCCCAGCGGATGATTCGGCGCATAAATTGCTCCTTAGTCTCGGCTAAACGTTCTGCTTCGGCCAGCGTTGAAGGATACCGATCTCTTCCTCGATCGGAGAGAGCAGCCAATGCGTCGGCTGCCGTAAGCAAACGGGTCCGCGTAAGCCGCTTTGGCCGATCGGGTCTTTCGAATTCCTGACGTGCCATTTGCCTCACAGCCGCGGATGCCGCTTGATCGAGTGGATGGCGGTCTCTAAGCGCCTTCTGTTTTCCTTTCCTATGTCCCCATCGAGGTGCGGGAAGATGGCTCCGGAGCCAGGCTCGGTCGTACTTCCGCAGCCAAAAGTAAGATCCTGCGTGGCCTTCGGCAAACTCATTCCGCGACTCGCCCGGTTTATTGCGCCGGAATTCTAGAAGGGCGTCGCGGTGCTTCCCACGCTGTCGCATAACGCTTGCCTCGCGATGAGCGTCGCAAAGTTCAGGCCGATCAAGTTCAATTAGAAGAATCGACCAGGCTGAAACGTCGTACTGTCGCTGAACTTTACTTTTTGGAATGCCATGCGCTAGGGCATCCCGTATCGCAGCGATGCGCTTGGCCCCGAGTCGCTTCGATGTGACTGTCGATAGGGGCAGGTGAATGTGATGATGCCGAAGATCGGCTGCCAGCGTGCAGAGACTTACACCGAGGCGCTCTGCGGCGACTTTGAGCCTTCCTTTTGCGGCATCGAGAGCTGATTCAATTGCTTCTTTTTCGATCCGCTTTCGTTTCAAGCTAAAGGTTGTCCGGTAACCTGAGGGCAGACGAACTCTTTGCTGTGCAGGACTGGATGCCACGGGGCTCCAAAGCGAGCTAATGTCATCCGTCACGAGTCGTGCGAGTAGCAGCATGCGCAGGAGAGATGGGATACGCCGGCCGTCGATCACATTGCGAGATAGAGTCCGACCTGCCCAGTAATCACGGGAGTTGCGCCAGTGCCCAACGCCTAATTGGCTGAGAACCGGTTCGCTAAACCGATCGAGGATTGATTCGGAGATCAAATTCTGATTCAGACCACCGTGCAAAGACCCAAAGCCTTCACGCCTCAACGCAGTGAGAAGGTTGGCTGCAATGTGCACCTTCGGCATGAGGTTTGGATTTTCGAGGATCGTTGTGACCTGCCGCGACAACCAAAGCCAGTTCTCTTCCGATTTGGCATCGAGATCCGCTTCTAGCAGTTCCGGCGTGCGCGGCTCACTGCACCCGCAACGGCCGGCCATCTGCCACCTGCCAACTGCCTGACGGGAACCTCTACCACACAAGCAATTGGAACAAAGGCGGCGGGCATGTGTGGCACACATGGTCACAAATAGTGGTTGATGCTGTCGGTACAAAACGGGAAACCCATAGGTCCTAAGGTCATGTGCGATGCAGTCTGGGCAGAATCTCGTCGTATGCCAAAAGTCTCTAGATACCGTGGCAGAGATTCCCAACGAGGCAGAGGGGTTTCCACTGCTTCCGGAGATGATGGTTCTGAGAACTGCGGCCGCACGTTCAGGGTGAGCAAAATGCAACAACAATGGTAGGAGCGTGTGGTCTTTGGCGATCAATTCCGGTGCGCCTTCCCAGGGATGGCTTGGCGGCAGGATTGATGCGAGTTGACGCAGGTCATGAGGGATTACGGAACTGGGCGAGGCGAAGTACAATCCGAACAATTCCAGGAGTCGAAGCCTCGCTCCGGCGCTGCGCTCCAGATAACGCGCAATGACCGAAGCGAGCGTCTCGCCACGTTGTGCAACAGGGAAACCGGGCAGATTCATATTCTATTCACCTTTTGAACCTCGGATTTCGCTACAGAAGAGAAACCTCTACTTGTTTGCCGGAAGGCGCTGACCAGAGTAATGCCGAACGAAATCGCTCCGGCGCTGACAATTCGGGCATGTCTGCTAAGCAGGCTGGGCAGAGATTGGGCTGTTGAAGCTGATTCCACGGGCCGATGAATACTCGACCGGTTCAGCTTTTTCGGACGTCTCAAGGCAGGGAATTTCAACTCCAATCGTCTGGTTGTTGGTTAAAATGCAATCCCACTCCTTGTGAATCCTGTCCCAGGCGATCAGCAACTTGCCGAGCAAGTGGTGCAGCAGATAGAAAGGAAATGAGCTTCGAGGGGCGCATGGCGCGGAGAATCATGCGAAGCCGGTTCTACCACGTTTATTCTCGCCATGATCAAAGGCGTTTTGCTTGGAACGGGCATTGCAGCATTGCAGGCGGGATCTGTCTTTTCGGCACTGAAGTGTGGCCGCGGTGAGGCCGCTCGCTCAGTCCGCCCTTATCGCCGAAAGTGATGGTTCCGGCTATCCGCCGAATGAGATCTACATGGACGAGAAACGAGGGTTAATTTCAACCACCGGCGGTCAGGAAATGACAATGCAGATCCATTCACGCAGGCGGGGCTGAGCATGCCTTCAAAAAGACCGACCAACACTATTGGGAGGGAGAAACTCGATGGCCACTCGCAAGGACACGAAGCTACTTGCAAACCCAAAGCCGAAACAGATTAAGGGAAGCAAACAAAAAACCGTTCTCGATCTAGCGCGGCTCAGCGCTCGGGAACGGCTCCCAGTTCATGTTGCGGAGTGCTACCAGGTGGCGACAGGCACGAGTTGGGAAATCTTAAACTGGTTGAAAGGCGTTCCGGAGAATGAGCGGCAAATTCTGATTCCATTTCCGAATGAGGCTAGTTACCAAAAATACGGCCCGATCTTCTGGCAATTGGCGCAAAGGCTGCCAGAGATCGTCGAGAAAATTCAACACCGCAGGTTCGAACAAATTGTCGACGCTCTGACTCTGGAATTGCCGACAAAGCCGTGAGCCAGGCGGGCTAATGGGTTGGCTAAACCGGGCGGTTCGCCCAGAATTTTGGAAGGTTATGGAAAACGTCTGCAGGAAAAGGGGAATGGTGGGAGTGAGCGGAAAGGCTCTCTGCAACGACGATGAGTTTCGCAAGCATAAAGGCGAAAAGCACCTTACGCAAAAGTCTAGGTCCAGTTTTCTTGGCTTCGAGTATGAGATCACCCGGCAGACGTCTGCAATTCCTGGAATTCACTGGCGAGGACCACAGCGATCCTGACGCTCGGGAACTGGAGCGATTCTTTGGAATATCGATGATGTCTGTCCTGACGGGGGAAACGCCGTGACATGAGTTTTCGCGGGTGGGTATCGGAAGTTGGCGCGGGAAGGAAAAGAGACAGAGACATAGATCCTCCTCAACAGGTTTACTACGCGTAATCAGAGGGCAGCGATAGTTACCCACTGAACAAGGCAGTTTGCGACGACACTCATTGCGTTCCAGCCGCCCGACCCTTGAGAGTCTCAATCGTCACCAAAATCCGGGTCGTCGGGGCGTATTCCCCTTGATCTAAGGAACAAAGCATAGACAACAACGGGCCAGATAATAAGCAGCGCCGGCGAAACCAGCAGAGCCAGGAATCTCGTTTCCGGGCGCCAGCGGAAGAAGAAACAGTTCTTCCGCGGCGCGGCAAGAATCATCACAAACAGGCAAGATGCGCATGCAACAAAGCAAACGATGGCTGCCTGAGCAATGATGGGCAGCTGAAAAAACAGGTCGATGCCGTTCATCGGCGCTCCTTCGTAAAGACTGAAGTCAACGGATGCTGAGCCAACAGGGCGGGAAGATTTGAGAGGTTATTCACGGGACCGCGCTCGTAGGGAGGAGATTCGAGCCAGGCCGGGAGTCGTCCCGGCCCGTTCACTCTTGCCTCTTGTACTCGATCTGGCCGAAGAATCCCGGCGCCAGAATGGTGTCAGTCCGCTTGACGTAGGTGAGGTCCGCGGACAGAAGCGCTCCCTTAACCTCAAGAGCTCCATCTTTATAGATGGCTCCCACGCCCGGCTTCTGGTCCTGGCCGACAATGAGGTATTCGTCGCCATTCCGCGTGACCTGGAACGTATCGTTCGGATTTTTCGTGTTGACCCATTTGCCAAGGTATTCCGATCCCTTGGATGCGCACCCAGTGAGGGTGACGGCACTGAGCAGGCAGATAGAGATGAAGCGAAGGATTAAAGTTCTCATTGGGTGTCTCCAGTGGTTGTTTTCGAAGATAATTGCGGCATTGCGGGTGCAGGATCACCTGCTGCCGAAGTCTTTGAGGCGGGATGCCCATATCCATTCGTTTCTGGCCGGTCCGGCTTCGAGATTGCGGTGCGGACCTACATGATGTAGGAGTTCTCGAAGATCAGCTCCATCTCGCCAGGCGGCAGAGTTTCTTCGTCTGGGTCATAGAGTTCCGGATCAAGGTATTCGCATTGTTCGTCCTCGAGATATGCCTCGAAGTCCTCAGAGAGATGGGCATCTGCCGAAGTGTAGGCGCCTCCCCTCGTCCACCATCTCGTTGAATCGCCTGGCACCCTCGTCACTCCAGAAGTCAAAGCCGGTTCGACCACTCTCCTCTCTGGCTTCTTCGTCCGGCGCGTTGTCGCTGTTCGTTTCCATTCGATGATTCCTTTCCGGGCCGTGAATCTCGTCGAACCGGTCCGCTCTTTTGATTGTCGGAGAGAAACGACGGTCCGGAATGCGAATGGGTACTTTGGATTGTTCCTGCTGAGCACATCTTTGATAAAAGGCCGGCGGGGTTAACGACGGCAGCTTGATTTCGGAATTGCCCGGGGCCTGGGCACCTCGAACCGCAGGATCACGGCGGTTAGTCCCAGGGACCGAGCGAGCGGCAGAAGTCTGCTTAAGGGAAGAAGCGCAAGCCCGCATTCTGTTTTGGAGAGGTAACTGCGGTCGATTCCAGGTGGCATCGATGCCAGCTGCGATTGGCAAAACCGCGCCGCTTGCGTAAGCTCCGGAGCAGGACGCCGATCCAGCGAGCAAGTTGCTTCTCGTAGCTTTCCAGGCGAGGGTCGAGCAAAGCGCCGATTGAAAAATTCAGGTAATCAACACCAAGAGAGCAGTGGCAGCGGACACAGTTGCCGTTCTTTGGGTATTGGCGTGTATTGCAGCGCCGGCAGGTAACGGTTTCGCTGTCGCGAATCGAGGGGAGAAATTGAAGAGTAGGCATGGTTTTCCTTTGGCATGCAGTAGGCGAGGTTGTCGGGATGAGGAGAGACATCGGCCGGGGGCGGGCAGGAAGCGGTGCAGTGGTGCTTGTTCGGGCCGGTGAAGCCAGCTGCTCGGAATAAGCCGCGGTCTTCGCACGCTGACCACAGGTTAAAGACTGGAACGAATTAAGATTGCGAGGATTGTCAGTTCGAGGGGGTCTTTCCGCGCGCTTCAAGGACGGCTTCCAGATCGAAGTCGCGCGCATCGGGGACACGTGCAGACCCGGACGACGCGCAGGTGAAGATTGACGGTGGCACGTATGGCCTATAGTTCCCAAATTGGATCGATTCTGGCGTGTGGACTCGGTACCCCCCGATCCACAGGCGGTCACTGAGTGCAACCGCGTAGCCGAATGCGGCCAACTCGCTCTCGATTTCGTCGTTTATTGATCCCGGCGGAACATCTGCGTAGCCGTGTTCACTTCGCTCTGCGACGGCTATTAAGTTGATTACTGAGCGATTCATTTCGTTCCTTTCTGCGGATTTCCGGCGGCGACGACTGCACTCAGGGCTGCGCCCCCGGTCGCCAAATTGGTCCGAACCCCGGGGAATTCGCTCGGCGCGACGGAGATGACTCCTCCGGCTGAGTTTGAGTTCTGTGGTATGAAGGCTCCGCAGTCTGGTTTGGGCAGCCAGTCGAAGAAAGGAAGGTTGTGACCTCTGCGGAGAGGAGATTTCCCAGGACCAGAGAATCTGCACACAGGCCCAGACTCGCGTTCTCGCGGAACAGCTCACTCGGGCGGATGTACCGCCGCGAAACGCGCCGCGATCGGTGGCGCGTGGTTTTAGCGATGGAACGCTCGGAAGATCCGTTCAACCCTGCATGCGTCGCCATGCCGGCCCGGACGCTGTGGCCGGCGATGTTGGTTGCATCAAGACCGGCGGTGGCGGCAGTATTCTCAAGAATCGCCGCGATCGAGTCGCGATGCAATCCGTGAGCGCTACCGTAGAGTTTCTCATAGCGCGTTACGGCCCGAAAGACGGCGCCTTCACTGACGTGTGAGGCGGTCACCGGCTTTCACTCTGAAGATCATCGCCGGCGGATCAGGCACCGAAATGCAAGACTTTCGGCGCCGCCTCGCTTACGTGCGCACCTTGTCCGAGATGATCGGTTAGCTGCCTGATAAGTGGTACAGCAAACGCAGAAAAAATGAACTTCGGGGAGCGCACGGCGCCAAGAACCAAGCGAGGCCACTTCCACCACGTTTATTCCTGCCACGATCAAAAGCGTTTTGCAGTGGAAGTCGGATTGCTGCATTGCAGGTCAGCGTCTGCCTTTTCGGCACTGAAGTGCGGCAGCGGTGAGGCCGCTCGCTGAGTCGGCCCTTGTCGATGAAAGTGATGCTTCCGGCGTTCTTATAGGGCTTTTAAGTCAGGCGATGGCATCGATTCCGCGAATCGACGCAAGCGTGAGCAGTTTCGCCGCCGGGCCGCTCGGGATCTTTTCGCCGCGCTCCCATTTGCTGACAATGCCGACTGTGACATTTAAGTGCGCTGCGAAGACGGCCTGGCTGACGTCAGCCTTGGCACGGATGCGACGGATGGCCGCAGGGCTCAGCTTTTTGACCGGAGTCAGGCAGGTGCGGTCGAATCTCTTCATCGTCTTTTTGTCGATCAGACCAAGGCGGTAGAGATCGCTGGCGTTCTCGTGTGCTTCTGCAAGGGCTCTGCTTGGGTAGATCTTTGCCATTTTGTCCTCCTTCTATTGTGGTTGACGGAATTCTTGCAATGCCCCGTCGTTTACTGCGATGTTGATATCGTCGTCACTGAATCCCAGGTAACGCTTAGCGAGATTACGATAGACGATGAGTTCCTTGGGGCCAATGTTTTCCATATCCTTCTTTTCCCATCCGAACATCAAGATCGCGCGGCATCCGACTCTCATTGCAACAAGTGCCCGGCCGCCTCCACGGGCACCTTCTCCTGGCCTGGCGATTCTGAACTTGTAGAGCCCTCCACCGAGATCTGCATTTGGCGGAGAAAGTACGATCTCCCTAAGAGTCGCCTCCGAAACGTGTATCCGACGGGAAAACCGGACAAAACCTTTAAGCGCGAAGACTCGAATCTGCGGAGACGGCGTCTTCGAAAGTTTCTTTACTATAGCACTAGGAACCATATCTACAAAGCCTCCTGAAGAGTGCGCTGTGATAGAAAAATAGGTTGAAATGAAAGATGCCGGGTCGATGAATGCGGAGTCTGGAGAAGTCTAGCGATCCTGTCATGTGTCTTTAGGCAGAGTGATAGACGGGGACTAACAGTTAGGACGGATTATTGAAAACTTCTATTCATTGTGCCAGGGCAGCAAAATCCGCCACAGGTACGTTCATGTTCATCGATGCTGAGCGTTGCGCAGTAGTTCGGAACATCCTCTAAGGTGCGAGCAGAGAACGGCCGTCAAAGGTCATGTCCAGCTCGGCAGCGACCTTGAGGATATAGCTGCGGTTTTCCTTAAGTTCTTCACGCGACGCGCTCGCCAATGGCTCCAGCCGATGTTGCGAAATAGCAAGCTTTTGCCTAGCTAGTTTCTGTAGTGCCCAGCGTATAGCCCTTTTCATGAATTGCGATCTAGTTTCAGCTAAACGTTTTGCTTCGGCAATGGCTGACGGGTAGCGATGTTTTTGATGTGAAAAAGCCGCCGACGCGCCGGCAACGAAAAGTAAACGGCTCCGCGTGAGCCGCACAGGCCGATCAGGTTTTGCAAGTTCTTGACGTGCCGCTTGCCTGACGCCCAAGAATGCCTCTTGATCAATTTGTTGCCAATCTTTGAGGGCCTTTCGCTTTCCTCTCCCTCGCTGCCCCTGGCGAGATTCAGGAAGATGGCTATTGAGCCAGGGGCGGTCATGCTTTCCGAGCCACAGGTAGGATGCGGAATTGCGTTCGGCAAACACTCGTCGCGACTCACCCGGGCTATCGCGAAGGAATGATAAAAGAGCGCCGCGGTGCTTATCTCTTTTCCGGATAACGCTGGCCTCGCGATGGGCGTAGTAAAGTTCAGGCCGGTCAAGTTCGATCTGAAGAATTGAAAACTGTGTGATATGGTATAGCCGCCGAATTTCGTTTATTGGGACCCCTTGCACTAGGGCTTCACGCACAGCAGCGATGCGCTTGGCCCCGATCCGTTTCGATGTGACCGTCGATAGGGGCAGGTGAATGTGATGATGCCGAAGATCGGTTGCCAGCGTGAAGAAACTTACACCGAGGAGTTCTGCAGCGACTTTGAGCTCCCCTTTTGCAGCATTGAGTGCTGATTCAATAGCTTCTTTTTCGATCCGCTTTCGTTTCAAGTTCAACCTTCTCCGGTAATCTAAGGGCAAACAATCTCTCTGCGGTACAGGATTAGGTGCCACTGGGCTCCAAAGCGAGCGAATGTCATCCGTCACGAGTCGTGCGAGCAGCAGTATGCGTAAGGGGGATGGGATTACGCGTGCTTTCAATCACGCTGCGATGCAGAATATGTGCTGCGTGCAAACTAGGGGTTTCGCACCACCTTGCAAGGCCTAGTTGCCTAAGAAACGATTCGGCAAACTGGTCGAGCAAGGAATTGGCCAACGCATTAGGATCAAGGCCGTTTCTCTTATCACTCGCGAAGCCGGCACGCCTTAGAGCGACGAGAAGATTGGCTGCAATCTGTACTTTCGGAGTAAAGTGTGGCTCGGCGAGAATAGCCGCGACTTGCCGCGACAACCATAACCAATTCTCTTCCGATTTAGGATCGAGATCAGCTTCCAGGACTTGAGGTGTGCGCGGCTCACTGCACCCGCAACGGCCAGCCATCTGCCATCTGCGGATTGCCCTGCGGGAACTTTGTGCACATAGACAATTGAAATGCAGAGGACGGGCGTGTATGGCACACATGGTCACGAATGGCGGCTGGTGCTGCCGATAGAAAATAGGAAATCCAAAGACCTTAAGATCATGTGCGATGCAGTCTGGACAGAATTTAGCCGTATGCAAAGAATCTCTAGATCCGATAGCAGGGGTTCCCAATGATGCAGAGGTATTACCGCTGTTGCCGGAGATGATAGTTTTCAGTACGGCCGCAGTACGTTCAGGGTGAGCGAAATGCAATAGCAACGGTACAAGGGTGTGACCTTTGACTATCAATTCCGGTGTGGCTTCCCAGGGATGGCCTTCCGGCAGGACTGATGCAAATTGGCGCAGGTCTCGGGGGACTACGGCGTCCCGGCGAAGCGAGATACAACCCGAGCGTCTCCAGAAGTCGAGTCTTAGGCGCGGCGCTGCGCTCTAGGTAACGCGCGATAACCGAAGCGAGCGTCTCTCCGCGCTGTGCAACGGGAAATCCAGGCAGTTTCATGGGCGATCCAGAAAGGAGACAATACTGCTAATGGAGTCAGCTGTAACAAGTTTCTCGATTTGTTCGTTCGTCAGCGTCGAATTCCGTTTCTTCGTCGGAGATGTACGGCGGGTGCGACGGCCAGGTTTTGACGGACTCCCAGTGTTCTGAGTTTCGGCGGATGGCTGCGCCTCAGCTGCGGCCGAGTTTTCCGCGCCCATAGGCCGTTGATCTGCACCGATGTCATCCTCACTGCGGTCAATCGTTGGGTAGGCGTTCCGATAAAGATCGTCGAATTCGTCCATCAGCTTTGGATCTCCTGACTTAAGAATTCGAATTGCAGAATGTAGCGGGGTCATTCGCTCTTGATAAACCTTCCGAATTAGGTCGGCGTCGACTGTTTCGGCGCCGTCCCCTTCCATCGCCGCAAGTTGCGCAGTAGTCAAGACGGAGAGCATGATCCCGCTGATGCCCTGACTGACCTCATAAAGAGCCTCGGTAATTTCGGAGGAAAATTTTGCAGGTTCGCGGACCCACATGTACTTCCAAGCCGCACCGCAGAGCAGGTTCCACGCTTCGTCCTCGGATGACAACGGACGCTCTAGATCGAAGTAGCCACCTTCGCACAAGCGTCGTGCCGAACTCATGGTTCCCTCGAGAAGCCGTAGTGCCTTATATGTGCCAACCAAAACAATGGGAACACCCAGTTCGTCTCTTAAATTGACGAGAAGCGCGATGATTTTTTTCGCTCCAACACCCATTAACGAAAGATTCTGGAATTCGTCAAGCACGAGCAGCCCAACGTGATGGTCCGTAATAATCTTGCGGATTTGTTTCAGGTACTGACTACGGTCGGCCCGCACTTTGGTAAAGGCTCCGCTGTAAAGATTCGTGCCAAGGACACGGTCGGTGTGATCACCAAAAGTCGCGCACAAAGTACCGAGTGTGCAGTGCTCTGGCAGATTGCGCCTCAGCCACAAGATTTGCTTCTCTGGGAAACTATCACCCTTGAATTTTCTGTGTTGGCAAACCTGGTGACCGGGATAGGCAAGGATCCGGTCCATGAGAGTCGACTTTCCCATCCCAGAATGTCCGGCAACGAAGGATATAGTTGAGCGGTAAGGTGCGTTGGTGGGTCCTCCATACAGAATTGCCTGGCCCTCCGGGGTCATCGGATTGCGGGCCGAGTAACTATCAAACATCTGGGAACTAATATCGATGAGAGCCCGGCGGTGAGCGGGTAGCACCGGAACGAAGAAGCGACGCAATCGATTGACTCGGATGCGCCTGATCGAGGTAGGCAATTCGCGCTCGTTCGGGTCGAAATTCGCCCCTAAGCCGAGGGCAAGAAATGCATCATCGTCCGTCTCTGGTGGCAGGTGCAGATGAGCTAATAACGGATTGTCGTCGATTTCTGGTACGCCGATGGTATGGTAATCGGGGTTGGTTTCAGGTCTTGCTTGTTGCATCTATCTTGCTCCAAAGCTGTTTGAGCTTGTCGGTCCCGCTAGACTTAGCTGAGTTATCTGAAGTATTGACGATTGACGACTTGTCGGCCAGCTCCGACGGCTGTGGCAGAGCGCCGTTGAGCCTGGCAGTACGCTGGTTTGCACGCTCTTGGGCGCGATTCTCGATGATATTGGCCTTGGCTACGCTGGTCTTGAAGGGGGTTTCTTTCTTCTCCTTAAGCGCGTTCATAATGGTTTGGCGCACGAATGGTAATCGTTTGCGGCGCCTTCCGTGTGCGTTGAAAGCCGCCTGTCGAGTGAGCGACTCCTGCCAGCCGCGATAATTATCGGCCTCTGAGAACGAAAACTTTAGGCGGTAAACTTCTGGGTCGATATTGAAGGCGGCTGTCCAGGTGTTGCGTGCTCTGTCATAAAAGTAGACTTCGGACGCAAGTATCGGATTGTAGGCGACAGTGAGTTTGACCTGGTTGGCGACAGCCGCGACAAGGTAGCCGAGTTCGCGCAAACGATCGCAGTTGAACACCTCACCTTCGACATGAATACCGTTAGGCCTCACGGTGGCTTTCGCCTTCGTGAGGAGATGTTCATAAACGAAGTGGGGGCCCATTTCACGAGTGAATCCTGGGCGATGCGTGAGGCCCCATTCGTAAAAACCGATGCGGCTCGCCACCTTGGCACCCTCTACCAGCGCGTCCGGCGGAATCCGTCTTGCTTCGACGGGCTCCCGATTGATATCCATGATGATTTCAACCAAGATTCGCTCGAATTCAAATATGTTCAGGGCAGCTTCCTTCTTGCCGTCAGGGTCGCGGCGCTTGCGGATTTTGGCAAAACGCCCAGGCAGATCAAACCGGCCTGCCTGCGGCCTCTTGATTTCGGCATGCTTGCCCTCGACGGTCCCCTTTGCTTGTGGATTCATTGGGGGTGGCGTTTCGACGCGGATACCGGAAGCCGGAAATTCCTGACCCATGTTTGAAACCAATTCAGCACGGTCGGCCCGCAGCATATTGGGCAATTCATGGCACGGCCAGTCTCTAGCTTCGTACGGCAGGCCCAGCCTTTCGAATACCGCCGCTTTATCGCTGAAGCAGTTGTACAGAGCTAGCGCGGCCGTAGCCCAACTGGGATTTTCCAACGTGACAGCATAACCGACGATGGCATTGGAAAAGATATCCACGATCAGATAGACGGTCGGCCTGCCCACCAACTTTCCTTTCGTCAGCCTAGATACTAGCTGAACCTGAAAGTGCGTGGCATCGATTTCAAAGAATCCCGGGCCGAATGCATCGTCGGTAGCCCTGCCTCGTTGGCCCTGAGGTAGTTCAGAATCTGCTTTGAATGCAACTCTCTTTAACTGGCGAAAGCGATACCTGGTTTGCAGCCAAGTCGGTGCGCGGTACTTTTCGATTAGGTTGGGATCTAGGAAGTACCCCCTCTCAGCGGGTGAAAAGGCCTCCTCGGGTATGCCGTATATCTCGATGAGCATGTCATGGTAAGCGTCAGACCATTTCCTGTCCTTCCCGACAATATATAGATCCCAGGCGCGTTTGATTTTGTCCTTAACTTCGGAGGAAGGAACGTCCGAAGCGAACTCTGGAACTCTGCTTTTGACTCCTCGCTTTTTCCCTGTCTTCTGCGGATTCACTGATTGATCGCGCTCTCTCTCAAGAAAAACGCGGACCACTGCGGCCGGATTTCGGCCGAATCTCAGCCATTCGCATACCCAGCGCTTGATCGTTCTGCAATTCCTTCCTGTGGATTGGGCGATATCCGCGATGGCACTCGCCAGCTTCTTTGGACCGTGCAGGAGCGATGGGTCTCGCGCGAGAGTTCCGGTGACCTCTAATACTCTCTTGTAGCGTTCAGCCGCACCTTCAGGTAGATCGCGTGCTACCGAGGAGAAATTCAAGTAGGGATCGGTGGTTTTTGTGAGAGCGCCGGATCTAAGGTGCTCAAGCCAGTCTCGGTAGCTTACTGCGAACGGCAAGGAGTTGGCCTTTTCGCCGATCGGGATGAGTATGACTTCCTCCGAACCAACCATATCGATCATCCGTACGAGTCCTTTGATCTTTGGCAAAGGTACGGTCGGTTCGAAGACGTCATGGATTGCAAACATTTCGCCTCCTTATGTAGCAAGTGCGACTGGAGCACGGTGACCAAGCTCCACGGCATCGATATCGATGCTGCTGATGTGCTTCCAGACTGCGGTGCCCAGCAGCGCAAAGCCGGTCTGCACATCTATACCCAGATCGCGACTCGTTTTCTCTAAGATTTCGTTGAAACGAAGGCCCTGTGCATGGTTTGCCTCAAACCGGTGGCTGAAGAGGGCCGGAGCAATCCCGGATTTACTCGCCCGGTCATCGTGGCGTGCCAGCTCGAAGAAGTGGAGATTTCCAGCACGCAATTTCGGGATGTTCTTCTCGGTTGCGAGGAGCCAGGAAATTCCCCGGCGGTTCCAATAGAGGCGCTCGATGAGCAGTTTTTCCAAAGTCTGAGGAGTCAGATGCTTGCTAAGCGTCGCACTGACGGCAATCAGTTCAATGCCATCTAGATGCCTCTTTGTCAGAAGGAGGTCAGTTGTAATAGCGGTCGGTGTTGTGGTCCCTGGATATCTCGGATGTCTAATGCCAAGCTTGCTAGCGATTGCTTGCGTCTCGTCCCAGGGCAGGAGTGCAAAACGTTCCCGTATGTCGATAATGGTTGGGCTATATTCGGCTAACAGATGTACTTGGTACTCCTGTCGCGTTATGTAATGGTGAATTCGACCGCTGACCGCGCTTTTGACGGTGTTGGACAAGCCGCCCGAGGGGATGTCCCGGACGAACATGAATGGTTTGTACGCCGCGCCTTCCCCTTGCCCAAAGCCGGCCCTAATCCATCCTTCTACGATTTTCGGTGTTGGCCTGCGTGCCTTCGTTCCAGCCATAGGTTTTTAAGATTGTTTCTCCTTCGGTGAGCAGATTTTTTGCGTGGTTGGCATTGTGGGATTCACCTCGATCAGCGCCGACCGTACACACCCAACTTTTGCCTGTTGACTCGGGTTCTCCTTTCGGGGTAACGTAATCTACGTTAAATGCAGTTACAGTGTAACCGCATGTACGTCACTTGACAATACAATGGCTAAATCAAATTCTGCGTCGGCGCAAACCGAAGTAACTCGTCGCGTGCGAAATCTTCGAGTCGCGCTGAAGCTGAACCAGGAACAGTTCGCCGCCAAGATGGGGGTGGGGCGTATCGCAGCCTTGTATTGGGAGAGTGGGCGCTCTCAGCCTTCTGCTGAGGTTTATGTACGAATGGCGAAAGTCGCGAGGGAAATAGATCTGGAAAGTGCCGTTTGGTTTTGGGAGCAAATCGGCGTAGATCGAGACGCACTTAAGGATCTCCTTCCTGAACTCAGGAAATCCTATGATGAAGCCGAACAGCGCGTTCGCGTTGCGTCACAAGAATCTGCGAAGGGCATCGTCAACGTTCCAATCCTCCGCGGTATAGGATCTGCGAAGGAGCCGCTGGTTGCAGGGCCAGAGCAAATCGAAGGATGGTTCCCATTACCTGCGGTACTCATCCCAAATCCATCAAGGACAAGTTGCATCCGCGCCCCAAAGGGCATGAGCGCACTCTTCGGAGATGACCTCGTTATCGTGGATGTTACGCCACTCCCCCTCGAAAAACTCTGGGGTAGGATCGTAATTGCGATTCGTCATAGCACTGGGATGGCGTATGCCGGTTTTCTACAGAAGCTCGAATTGGATAACCGCCAAATAAGTGCTCTGAGTCAGATTCGACTCAATGAAGATTTCGATCTCAAACACACCACGCAAATCACTGACATGACGAATTTAGCTGCCCGTCAAAGAAAGCAAAGTAAACGGACAGCCACCGATCTTCTCCAGTTACCTGGAATTCTGCTAACCATGACGCCGAGTTCAGACTGGGATTTGTTAGGACACGCGATTTGCTGGATCAGCTACAAGGACCAGGGCTGGCTTACCGCCATTGAGGGGACGCCCGATCCAATGTAGCATGGAGGAATGTCAGAAAGCGGCTCAATCTCCGTTTTCCGGGGCACAGATCGGGCCGCTCGGAATCGAAATTCAAGGCGAACCAAATTCAGACAATGGAAAAATAAATTGTCCTTCAGAGGAAATTGGACAAAATGTTTTGTCTCTGCACCGCCAGAATCGGACAAAAAGAATTGTCCCTTAACACATGAGGCAGCCCCGAGCGAATCTCCGTGACGCGCAGCGCGCGCCGTGCCGCGCCGCAACCCGCGCCCGCACACTCCGCTGGAGGACCGCATGACCGAATCCGTTTACACCGGCGGCCGGCTGCGCGCCTACCTCGAGTTTCTCGCCGCATTTCTCTATTTCTTTTTCGCGCAGTCGCTCGCATCCCGTGGCGCTCATGGGCTGGCCGGCGAAGCCTGGTTTCCCCTTATCGATCGCGCCATGCTGGTCTTTCTCCTGCTCATTGGCTACGCCGTCATGGGCTTCTGGATAGACCGCCAGTCGCACCCCATCAGCGAACAGGGATTGCCGCGGCGCTCCGGCTGGATGCGCGAGGCCGGGTTAGGACTGGCAACCGGTTGGGCGATAGCCCTGGTCTGCGTTCTGCCTCTCACTGTCGTAGGCGGCATCGCCATCTCGTTCTCTCCGCAGGCCGCATCGTGGGTTTGGCTTGTGGCCGATACCGCCTTCTTCGCGTTGGCCGCACTGGCTGAAGAGATCGCCTTCCGCGGTTACGCCTTCCAGCGCTTTGCCCAGGCCGTCGGCCCCGTTGGAGCGTCACTGGGCTTTGCCGCCATCTACGCCATTCTGCAAGCGCTCGTGCTGGGCGCAAACCACGCTAGCTTCGCAGTCTCCATCGTGCTCGGGCTCATCCTCTCCGCTTGCTATGTGCGCACGCGCGCCCTCTGGGTCAGCTGGGGTCTCAACTTCGCCTGGAAAGCCAGCCGCGCTTTGCTCATCGGCCTCGCCGTTAGTGGCGTCACCAGCCATTCGCCCCTGGTGCAGGGAGATCCCATGGGGCCGTTCTGGCTCACGGGCGGAGCCTTCGGACTCGACGGCAGTTGGGTCACATTTTTTGTGCTTCTTGCGGCGCTGCCGGTGGTTTTCCGCATCACGCGCGACTTAAATTACCGCTACAACGCCCCCGTGATCGTGCCAGGTGGGATTCCCGTCGATCTCGATGCCATCTCGCGCGCGCAGCATGAAGCTGCCATGGGACCGGCCGCGCCCGCCGCGCCTGCGTTGGTGCAGATCGGTAACGCAGCGACCGAGGCGCCAAAGGACCTGGGCAACCAGTAAACTTCGAGCAGCCAATCGCCAACACACGAAATCTGGAAGCTTGCCGTTCAGTCCCTTAGTCTCTCGCTGCCTGGGCGCCGGAGCTGGAAGCGATCCCGTGCTGCAGTTTTCTCGAAAGGGTGATGCTCGAAATACAAAAACCGATGAACAAATAATAGCCGGGCAGGATTTTTGAAGCGTCCGTCGGGATCAGCACCTGGTGGATGTTTGGCACGCTACGCAAGCCGTCGAGCGCGCCGCTGATGACCCCGTTGAACGCGACAAAAGACATGAAGATCGCGAGCACCATGACGTCTGCCATGGACCACTTGGAAAGCTCGAAAACCAGCAGCTTCACGATCACGTTCGTGCGCAACAGCGACGGGCGGATGACACTCGCCACCAGCGCCAGCATCTTGAGCGTCGGGAAGACCACGCTGAACAGGATCACCAGTATGCCAACCACCATCATCTCCGGCCGGCCCATGTGGATCAGGGTGTGAAACACCTCAAACACAGTCTTGCTGCGGTAGTAGAGCGACTGGTCGTTAAACTCAATGGGTGTGCCGAGCAGGGTTGCGTCAATCTTGGTGATGCGCACTTCCACTTCCAGCATGGGGCTGAGCACGCCGCTGGCCCCCATCGTAATGCAGAACAACATCAGCACCACAACGGCGCTGCGTGAGAGCGTCTTCGTGCCAACCATCAACAGGACGAATGCCAGCGCCGCACATACAAGCACCGTGAGATAGTAGCGATTCAGTTGGGTGTCCGATGCCGCGATCTTCTGGCCAAGGACCTGCTGGCAAGCCTCGCCACTCGAGCACCCATAGCGCTTCAGAATGGCGTTATAGGTGGTCATGTCCGTATTGCCGAACGTGTTCGCGACCGCATTGTTCAGCATGCCGCGAATGGAATCCTTGAAGCTACTTTGCGTTTTCTGATTGACCAGTTGCGCCATCACCACGTTGGTATATTCAGGCACCTTGCGGACGCAGCGATTCGATCATCTTGCCCACCATCATGCCTTGGATCCCGCCGGGCTTGTCCGAGTCGATCTTGTCCAGCAGCGCGTTCAGCGCCTTTTGCACCATGGGCCGCAAACTCTTGCCCTGTCCCTTGAAATCGAGCTGATCGATTTGCGCGTTGAGCATGGGGCCGATGATGGCGCGCCATTTGTCGGCGCTCAGGATTCCATATTGCGCGTTTTCGATTTCGGCCAAATCGGTACGCATGACACGGCGCGCAACCAGCCCATCCGCTGTCTTCCAACTGAACCAGATGGCCGGAAGAAGCAAAATCGCGGCCACGGCCACGCGGAATAAATTGAACCAACGCGCATGCCTGCCGCGCGCATGTCCGCTGGTTGATGGATTCGTCGGTTTAGTTGCGGCGTTTTCCAAGACGGTCATAACGAGTATAAACACGTACTTCTGCGTTCGCCGGTTTCCACCGGTTTAATGCGCTTCGCGGACATCCACACAAACAATCGATGACTTCGCCGTCTCGGCGCATGCGAATGCCACGGGAATCCAGTCGTCAAAAGTGCGTATTCCCCACCCGTATCCGATAGATATACGGCATCAAGCCGAACACGTTCAGCAGCCAAATGACCACGAAGATCACCACGATGCTATTCAATATGGATTTGATCGTGCCTTGCATGGGGATCAGATTGACCAGCCACAAAAGAACCCCCACGACCAGTAATGTCAGCAAGACTTGGATGAGAGGCACTTCGCACCCCCTTATTTTTCATCTCAGGTGAAATAGATGCGGGTCCTGCTCGTCGAGGGTGTATCCGGAACAAATATTTAGGTAAAGCAGGTGTGATGCCGCGTTTAGTTTCCGGAGTCGATGGGCAAAAGCTGTTTGGCGCCGGCCAGGAGCTCATCGAAATCCACGACGTAAATCTTCGCGGTGGTATCCGCGCTTGCGGTGACAACGCGTTTGCCGTCGGGAGAGAAGGCTGCGGAAAATACGGATGCCGAATTTCCCACCAGCGTGTCGAGCAGCCGGCCGTCTGCGGCGTCCCAGACGCGGGCGGTTTGGTCTGAGCTTGCCGTGACGATGCGTTTGCCGTCGGGGGAAAAGGCAGCGGTCTGAACTGCATCAGTGTGCCCGGCAAGCGTAAAAAGCAAGTGGCCATTTGCGGCATCCCAGACGCGCGCCGTATTATCACCGCTTGCCGTAGCGATGAATTTGCCATCAGGGGAAAAGACGGCGGTGAAGACTTCATCTGTGTGCCCGGTGAGTGTGAACAGCAGATGGCCGCTGCCTGCATCCCACACCCGCGCCGTATTATCGCCGCTTGCTGTAACGATGAATTTGCCGTCAGGGGAAAAGACCGCGGCGAAGACCGAATCTCTGTGCCCCGCGAGCGTGGACAGCAGCTGGCCATTTGCGGCATCCCAGACGCGCGCCGTGTGGTCAAGGCTTGCCGTGGCGATGCGCTTGCCGTCGGGAGAAAAGACGGCGGAAAAGACGTCGTCTGTGTGTCCGGCGAGCGTGAACAGTAAATGGCCGTTTCCGGCATCCCACACGCGCGCCGTATGGTCATTGCTTGCCGTGACGATGCGACTGCCGTCCGGCGAAAAGGTGGCCGACGTCACTCCACTTGTGTGCCCGGCGAGCGCGAAGAGCAAATGGCCATCGGCGGCATCCCAGACGCGTGCCATATCATCTCCGCTTGCCGTGACGACGCGGCCGCCATCAGGGGAAAAGCGAGCGGTTGAAACCCCGTTTGTATTTCCGGTGAGCGTGAACAGCGGCTGGCCATTTCCAGCATCCCAAACTCGCGCTGTATTGTCCTCGCTGGCGGTGACGATGCGGCTGCCGTCGGGGAAAAATTGGCGGACCATACGACATCCGTGTGCCCGGTCAGCGTCGAGAGCAGTTGACCATCAAAGACATCCCAGAGGCGCGCTGTGCTGTCAAGGCTTGCCGTGAGGATGCGTTTGCCGTCGGGGGAAAAGACGGCGCACCAGACTTGATCGGTGTGCCCGGTGAGAGCGAAAAGCAGCCGGCCGTCTCCGGCATCCCATACGCGAGCCGTGTGGTCCACACTTGCGGTAACAACGCGTTTGCCGTCGGGAGAGAATCTGGCGGAAAAGACCTTATCAGTGTGCCCGGTGAGCGTGAAGAGCAGATGGCCGTTCGCGGCATCCCATACGCGAGCGGTTTGGTCCCAGCTTGCGGTGACGATTTGTTTGCTGTCAGGAGAAAAGGTGGCGGACCAGACTGTGCTTATGTGCCCTCCGAGCGTGAAGAGCGCCCGGCCGCTTCCTGCGTCCCAGACACGCGCCGTATCGTCGGTGCTGGCGGTGACAATGCGTTGACCGTCGGAGGAAAAGGCGGCGGTCACCAATGCATCCGTATGCCCAGCGAGCGTGAACAGCTGCCGGCCGGTTGCGACATCCCAGATACGCGCAGTCTGGTCCGCGCTGGCCGTGACGATTTGTTTGCCGTCGGGAGAAAAGGCAGCGGTCGCGACTGTATTTGTATGGCCGGCGAGCGTGAAGAGCAGCCGGCCATTTGCGGCATCCCAGATACGCGCCGTATTATCCTGGCTTGCCGTTGCGATGCGGCTGCCGTCCGGAGAAAAGGCGGCGCAGAAGACCGTATCCGTGTGCCCGGTGAGGGTGAACAGCAGATGGCCGTTGCCGGCATCCCATACGCGAGCTGTATGGTCAAGGCTTGCCGTGACGATTCGCTTGCCGTCGGGAGAAAAGGCGGCAGACACGACTCCATCCGTGTGCCCGGCGAGAGTGAGAAGCAGATGGCCATCGGCGGCATCCCAAACGCGCGTTGTAGTATCACCGCTTGGCGTGACGACGCGGCTGCCATCGGGTGAGAAGGCGGCAAAAAGCAGCGAGGCCTTATGATGCAGGATGAAGCGTTCGCGCGGGCCCGTAAGAACGGTGCTCAGCGCGCTCTCTGATTCGATTGTGTGCGCGGACTCGGCAGCAGCCACCGCGTCTCGCAGTGCACCGCCAAGATCGGTTGCAGAGTGTTGCATGGACTGCGCCGCGAACTGGCGCGAAATCGCCTGACTCTTCTGGATTCTTTCCTGCCACCATCCCCATAGGGCAGCCACGGCGACCATGGCCAGCACCATGGCGGCGGCAATGGCGCCGCGCAGCACGCGACGCCGCGCGCTCTCCCGCTGCGCCGCCTCCGCGTCGTGGCGGGCGATGCTGGCCTGAATGAATTCGCGCTCGTGCGTCGTGAGCTGATGCGGCTTTGCCAGCGGCCACAAACGGGCGCGCGTCAGCTTGAGGCCGGTAAGCAGGGCATCCGATTTTTGCTCTTGAGCGGCGCGCTCCCAGTCGAGCAGATCCTGTTCCAGCTGGGCTTTGCCGACCAGGAATTCGCGCTCCTCGTCGAGCCATCCGCGCAACAGCGGCCACTTGCGCAGCAGCGCCTCGTGCGCTACCTCCACCGTTTTTACGCCCTGTTCATCGCGGATGGTGAGCAGGCGCGCTTTGGCCAGGCGATCGATGAGCGGCAGGGCGCGCGGCGGGATGGCATCGATCGCGGCGGGACGGCGCACGTATTCGCCCTCGGGATTGACCCGCACCATGGCTGGGATGAACGCCTCCTTTAGCGCCAGCAAATCCTCCGGCGCCGGCTTGGCCGCAGCCAGCACATCGTCCGCTTTCCGCCGCACGGCATTTTCAAGCGGTGAGAGCTGCGCCTGCGGGTCGCCCAATGCGCGATAGGACTCCGCGGTGAGACGGCCACCACTCGCAAAGCGGTCATACAGCTCGCGCAGTGCAAAGGCCAGCAGCGGCAATGCATCTTCCGTTTGCGCGTCGGCGACGGCCGCAGTCACCAGGCCGTCGTCCACGCCGATTCCAACCACTTTGGCCGGGCCCTCGATGATTTCGCGCACCCGGTCCAAAGGCATCGGCTTCAGGGAGAACTGCTCGAAGGGAACCTGAAGGCGCAGCTCCTGCTGCAGTCGGCCCAGGGTATCGGAGCGCAGCGACATGGCGGCCAGGAAGGGAAGGTCTTCGTCGAGCAGAACATTCAGCACGCGGAAAAATTGTTCCGCCTGATCGGGAACGGAACCAGTGAAGAGTTCTTCGCCCTGGTCGATGACGAGCAGGATTTGCGCTTCAGTCTGTTTGCAGGCAGCGCGAAGATCGCGCGCCAGGTCGGAGAGCGATTGCGTGAGATCGCCACCCGCAAACGCGTCGCGCCATCGCCGCCAATCGACAGCGTTGCCGAGACCGTTGGCCACCGACTGCGCCAACTCATCGAGCGGATGAAACTGAGGCCGGAACGGAGGCAGGACAATCCAGTTGTGCGGATCGCGCTTGAGGCGAGGCACCACGCCAGCGCGCAACAAGGAGGACTTTCCAGAACCGGATGCGCCCAACACCAGGACCAATTTTTCGCCCCCCTGGGCACGGCGGGCATTGAGGCGCTCGATGAGGCGGCGAATATCGTCGTCGCGGCCAAAGTAGATGGCCGCGTCGGCCTCGTCGAAAGCGAGCAGTCCCGGATAGGGTGAGCGTGCGTTGTCCCAGGGAAATCCACCGCGCGTGTCGAGAGCAATTTGCGTCAGCCCCGACAGAAGGCGCTGCATCCCGCCTTCGCGATCCTTAATGAGATCGAGATGCTGAATGTCGGACGAAACAAAAGTCTCTCCGGCGGGCGACTCGATGATCGGGAAGATGGCCTTGCCCAATGCGCGCGCCTGCGCAAATTCTGCAAAACACCATTTGCTGGAGAACCAATTCCTGGTAAGGATGAGAATGACCGCATCGGCGCTGGAAAGCTCGCGGTAGAGCGTGCGCTCCCAATCTGCGCCCACCTGGATGCCGCGGCGCTCGTCAAAATCGAGGAATGTCGAGACGAATCCTTGACTGTTGAGCCATGCCAGCAGGCGCGCAGATTGCTCGCGATCGTCGCTCGAATGACTGATGAAGATTCTCGACAAGCTTCCCTCGGCCTGATGCAAACGATTGCGTTACCTGAAGGGGAGAAGAGCGGGATAAGAACGGGAATGCGCCGCGCGATATTGACTCTAGCATCGGAGAAAGAGGAGGGTCAATCGCGGATTCCAGCGCCGGAACAAAACGCCTCGCGGGAATGGCCAGCAGAGACGCTGAACCGGCACGTAGATTGTTTTGATTCTTCTTTAACGGCCGATGTGCCATATCACGCCGAAAGCGAGGCGCAAGTCGTTCTGCGTGTTGGAACCGTTGTTGGGCAATGAAGTTCTTACATAGTCTGCTTCGAGCAGGCGCACGCCCAAAGCCTTCGAAAAGAAAAGACTCAGGCCTCCGCCCGCCTCGAGATCGAACGATCCAGCACTTGTAACTACTCCGCTGGAACCAGGAAAGGTGCCGTTGTAGGCATGAACGCCGCCAAACAGTCCCTGGCCGAAGATTTGCAGACGCCGATTGGCCGCAGTGTCGTGACCGGTCCATGCAGTGTAGGTGTAGCGCGGGCCGGCTGCGAATTGAACCTTACTCAGATTCACGCCGGGTGCGATGTTCGAGGCGTGACCGCTGTTGAAGCTGGCGGCGATGGCCAGGCCTTTCCAGAAGCTCACTCCTGCGTCAACGCCAACTCCCTGTAGCCAGAAACAGCCGCAGTTGCCCGGCGCCTGTTCTCCCCGCTCGGCGGTATACGTAAAGGCAAGATCGGTCGAAACCGGCGCTTTTTTGGGAGGGGCGGAGTTCTGCTGCGCCCGGGCGCTAATCACCAACATCAGGCCCGCGCTCGCCAAAACCGCGCTGCGGCAAATTGAGTTACGCATGATCGTTCGTCTCCTTATTACTGAACCGTGAGCGAAATTGTGGAGGAGTGCGACAGTGTACCCTCAGTTCCTGTCACGGTAACTGTGTAAGTCTGCGGCTGCTGAGTGAAATAGCCGCTAGTGCCGCCGCAACCGCCGATCGAGGTCATGATCGCCGCGCCCGAGGTCAACAGCAAAAGCACGAGCATCATTCGTCTCAGCATCTTGCTCGTGCGGCGCAGCCTGCCGGCGAAGGGAAGCAGCAGAAGTGCCAGAGCGAAGGGCGTCAATCGGCTGGCGAGCGACCCGGCCCCGCTGCCGCGGTTGTTGGCCGCAACCTGCTGACCTGGTCGCATTTTATTCGGGGCAGTACTGGCTTGCGTTTGCGGAATGTTGATGGTGAGAGTGATGGTGCTTGAGCCCGCGCCCGCCGCCAGTGTCGCGGGCGTGATGGTATCGGTCGCTCCCGCTGGTAGTCCGCTTACGGTCAAATTGATTGCCGCAAGGAAGGTGCTCGCATCCACGGGAGCTACGGTGAACGTGATGATTGCCGTGCCGCCGGGCAGAACTGTGATCGAGGGAGCGGAAATGGTGAATCCGAAATCCTCAACCAGTTCTGCCAGTGGGCTGCTGGTAGCCGCGGCGAAGTTTGCATCGCCGCCATACGCAGCCGTGATGTTGTGTGTCCCCGCAGCCAGAGTCGAGATCGTCAGCGTGGCCACGCCACCCGAAAGCGTGCCGGTGCCAATCGGCGTTGTACCGTCGAGGAATGTCACCGTCTGAGTCGGAGTGCCTAGCGGAGATGTGACCTTGGCCGTGAAGGTAATTGCGCTCTGCGCAAGGGCCGGATTGAGATTGCTGGTCAACGTCACTGCGGCCGGCGCTGTCTTGCCCACAGTCAGGGTTACGGAGGCGGTTGCCGTCGGATATCCGTTGGTGCTGGTGTAAACGGCCGTGACGGTGTGCGCTCCGCCGGTGAGCCCACTCAGTGAGAAGGTTCCAACGCCGCTAGCGAGGGTGACACTGTTGACGACCACGCCATCGACGCTCAATTGAAGTGTGCCTGCCGGACTCGGCGATGGGCCGGTGACGGCTACGGTTGCGATGACAGTTTGACCGTAGACGGGGGACGTCGGCGAGAAGGTGATCGCAATGCTCGCGGTGGGTGGAGCGGAAGGTCCCGTAAGCGTGAGCTGCACCAGAGATGGAGTGGAAAGCGCCGCGTTGGCCAGGTTTCCGTTGAACGAGACTGTATCTGTGGTTGTAGCAAACGTGGTGGGCGTATAGCTTGCCGTCAACGCGCAAAGCCCGCCTATGGCGAGAGTGCCGGCCCCGCTTGAATTCAGGGCACAGTCGGTGGACGCCGTGGGGACCAAGCTATAGTCGGTCGAATCGGTCTGCGTGAATGCAGCAGCCGAGTAAACCTGGTTGCCCGATTCGAGCAGATTAACGGTTTGCGGAATGGCGCCGGCCGCGAACTGCAAATAGCCTTGCGTGCGCGTCAGTTTGAGAATGGAACTGCCCGAGCCTGTGTAGAGATTGCCTGCAGAGTCGATTGCCAGTGCAGAAGGTGCGAGGCTGGCCACCGTGAACGACGCGCTGTTGCTGCTGGCCGGGACGGCAAGAATGTCCGCGGTATCGGCGATGAGCAGGTTTCCCGCAGCATCGATGGCGATAGCCGTAGGTTTGACCGCCGTGGAAGATACCGCGGAAGTTGCTCCGGTTTGCTGGTTGAAGCGATAGGTGGCTCCCGCGCCCGGATCGGTGATGAGCAGGTTGCCGGAAGGATCGATGGCCAGACCGGCGGGCGCAACGAGCGTTCCGGTGAGGAGTTGATTCGTTGCACCGGTGATCGGATCGATCTGGTAGACAGCCTTCGCGGCAGAATCCGACACGTAGAGGTTGTTCACCGCATCGACGGTCATGCCGGCGGGAGTGGTGAGCTTGAGCGCCAGTGTCGAATTCGCACCTGAGGGCGAGATCTGCGTAATCAGGCCGGTAGAGGTATCGCCGACATAGACAAAGCCACGTTGATCGACGGCGACGGGGCCCGGCGCAGTCAACGTTGCGAGCGTCGTAGAGGTCGCGCTGGCGCCCTGCGTGAATGCCGATGGAGCGAAGCGGAACAGTTTCTTGCTGACCGAATCGGATACATAGAGATTGCCCGCAGAGTCAGTGGCCAGGCCAGCGACCTGGAGATTTGCGCCGAAGGTAATCTTGGTTGCGGGGTCGAGCGTGGATCCGGCACCAAGGCCCGTCCCAGTGAGACCGAGGTTGGCCGTGTTGCCGAGCGCGCTGTTGACGGTAAGCGGCGTGGAACGCACGCCTGGAACCTTTGGGGTAAAGCCTGAACTGAGCAGGCAGTCGTCGGTCGTGTCGGCGTTGGCGGTGCATGTGGGTGTTCCCAACGACCACTCGGTGGAAGTGTAAGCGAGGGCGTTCGAGGCTGCCGGGCCATCGCCCGCCGTGAAGTGAAGCTCGACAGGCAGTGTCGTGGTTGCCCCAGTCGCGGTGGACGGCGATTGCAGACCGGTGATCACCTTGCGGATGAGCACATTGGTTCCGTCGGAGATATAGATGTTGCCCAGCGCATCGGCGCCGACACCCATTCCGTTGCCGCCATTACTGCCGAAGCTGGCCTGGGTAGCCGGGCAGCCGTCGCCATAACTGTCAGTATGGCCGGCGCAAATTGCTGCGTTCTTTGCAACGGCGCGCAGGTAGCCTGTATGGAAATCCAGGAACCAGATAAACCCGTTGCTGTCGGAGATGTATAGGTTGCCGGCAGGATCGAAGGCCAATTTCTGCGCGGACATCGAAACTCCGGTGGACAGCACCGGCACCGTGTAACTGTCAGTTGATGTCGAGCCGTTCCCGGCAACAGTGTAGATATAGCCATTTACCGGCGATGTTATGCCCAACTTAGCCAGCAGCGCATCAAGCGGCGAGTTAGTGCCGCAGGTTACGCAGACTACGCGGATTTTTCCGCCACTGGAATCGGCAATGTAAACATTCAGGTTCGCATCGGCAATCACACCCTGCGGATTGTTGATCTCCGCGGATGTGGCAGCCGCGCCGTCACCGTTTGAGCCGGCGGTTCCGTTACCGGCAAAGGGATGGATGTTGCCTGCAGTATCAACAACCCGAATCCTGTTGCCGGCGGTGTCAGCGATGTAGACATTCCCGATGGTGTCGCCCCATGCGCCGCGCGGATTGTTGATTTCGGCAGAAGTAGCTGCATTGCCATCGCCCGTATCGCCCGCGACGCCGGTGCCGGCAACAAGATAGAGCAGTCCTGTGGAACGTTTGACCTCGAATATCTGATTGCCGGTGTAGTTGGCAATAAAGATGTCGCCTGCGGCATCGGATCCTACGCCGCGCGCCTTGCCAATGCTGACCAACGTGGGCTTGCAGCCAGTGGTTGCAGTAGGAACGCAGGCCGTGCCAGTGACCAGTCCGGCAAAGTTGCTGATGACGCCGTTAGGCGAGATACGCCGCACCAGCGCTGCACTGATGTCGGAGAGGTAGACGCTGCCAAAGGGATCGGCGACCACGGCGCGCATGTCGTCGCCCGCTGTGAAGCTCATTGCGGTGCCCTGGCAACCATCGCCATATTTATCGGTTGCGCCTGAGCAGGCCATATTGCCGCTGCTCGGAATCGGGAGCCCGGAGCCGCCAGCAATCGTCGTCATGGTATACGGCAGCGCGATTGGATTGCCGGACAGACCAGCGATCGCCGGCGAGCTGACAGTAATCGTCAGCGGTGTCGAAGGCGATCCAGCAAAGCTTCCGTTGGCAACATAGGTCGCTGTTATGTAGTCGGTCCCGATCGGCAAATCGGCAGAGATGGACGCCGTTCCGTTGCTCAGTGAGGCTGAGCCGAGAGACGTCTGGGGTCCATTGAGGGTGGTGGAATAAGTAAAGTTGACCGTTCCCGCCGGGATTCCGGCAACGGATGTGACGGTCGCGGTGATCGAGACTGGATGGCCAAGGGTGGTGGCCGTCGTGTTCGCTGATAGCGAAGTCACGGTGAGGCCCTGAGAAATTGTCACCGCAGCGGCAGACGAATTAGAGCCTGCGTTCACCGCATCGCCGCTGTAAATGGCAGTGATGGAATAGGCCGTCAGGTTATAAGGCAGATTGATGCTGGCGGAAGCGGTGCCCGCATTTACGGTCGCGGTGGCATACACATAGCTGCCGGTTGCGCCGCCGCCGCTCACCACAAATTGCACCGTGCCGGTTGGACTGCTGCCCGTAACCGTGGCTGTCGCGGTAAACGGTGTGCCGAACGGGCTTGAGCTGGGCACACCCGACAACACCATCGTCGTACTGCTCAGGCTGCCGGCGTTGACGGTGATGACATAAGGCGCCGTCGTCGAGTAGACCGTCTGGCCGCCCGTCAGCGTGTAGTTGGAGTCACCCGAATACGTAGCAGTGAAGGTGTGCGTGCCTACCGAGAGCATTCCCAGCGGAATCGAGATGGTGTCGGTGGTGCCTGTCAGCGTCACCGTTGTGGTGTTGCTGGTCAGAGCGTCAGTCAGCGTCACCGTGCCGGTGGGATAGGCTGCGCCTCCAACCGCCGGCGTCAGGATCACAACTGCCGTTGCGTTCTGGCCCTGAATGAGAGTCTGGGCCAGACCCGAAGGGCCGGTGAGCTCTGGCGCGATGTAGGTGAAATTGCATTGCGGCGGGAATGTGCTGCCCACCGTGATGTTGTTCGTCACAAAATTGGAATTCGAGCCCACAAAGGTTCCGTAATCCGAAACGAAATTCGACGAAACATCTCCGGGCCCAAGGGTGAGCGAGGCATTGGTTGGTGCGGGGCTGAACTCTGATGACGGATAGCTGCTGGGGAATGTCACGTTGTCCAGCGTGGTCTGGAGCTGATATACAGTGGCGCCATTGTTGCTGCCGGTAAATTGCGCCGTTCCCGCGGTGAGGAACGTGAGGTTCTGCATCAGAATGTTGTTCAGATTGGGTGTTTCAGTCCCCGTCGTGGCTTCGTAGTTCGGACTGAAGACGATCTCGGCCTTGTGGTCCTGATAGCAGGAGTTTGAGTACTGAATGTTTGTGACCACGCCGCCGCGATCGTATCCGGACTTGATGCGCAGACCGGTCGAGTTGCTGTCGGCCACACCGCCTGTAAAGGTTCCAGTGCTGCTGACGGCGCTTCCAGCGCCTGCGGTTCCATTGCCTGACGACATATTGCCGTCGAACAGGACGTTGCTCACACCCGCACTGGTGTAGCTGCCGATGGACTCGCCGTGTCCGGCGAAGAAGTGATTGTTGGTGACGGAAATATTCGCCGCCGGCGCCGTTGTGCCCGCAGCCCCGACAGCGATATTGTCATCGCCATCGGAAACCCAGGAACGCGTAATCGTGAAATTTGTCGCGTTGCCCGGATCGATACCGTCGGTGTTGCGTGAACTGGTGGGCGTAATAATTTTGATGTCCCACGCCGTGAAGTTCGAGGCTGCGCCGGTTGTGGAGATGTGGAAGAGCGGCGAATTGCGCAGCGTGATCTTGTACATCGTGATATTGCTCGCGCCGGTATCGATCTGGATGAAGCGCGGATTTTCCTGAGTGCCGCCGCTGTTGGCGATGGCGGATAGACCCCACCAGCTCTGCCCCTGGTAGGGCGAAATAGCGTTGATCAACACATCGCCGCCGCGGCCGTCTAACTTGCCAAAGCCCATGATGCCGACGTTGGTCGAGGTGCCGGGAATATCGATCAGCGGCTGGCACGAAGCGGTCGCGCTGGCGCTGCCAACGGTGCCGCAGGTGTGTGTGCCGGCAACTTTGTCGTAATCCTGCGCGTTGCGTGAGAAGTAGACATAGACACCGGGATCGACCAGCAGCGTCACGTTTGAAGGCATGCTGAGCGGGCCGGTGAGAAACGCATTGAGACCAGCGCCGCCCACAGAGAGTTCAACAGCCTGGCCGGGATGATTTGTGGAGCAACTGGCCAGCGCAGCCTGAATGCGCGCGCCATCCGGATTCGTAACAGTGGTATCGACGGAGGTAGGAAGATCGTCGTTGACTGAGGTGAGCGCCGCGTCGAGTTGCGTGCAAACCGCCGGGAAGGACGGCTCGGTGACGGTGCGTGTGTCGCCGGTAGCCACTGCTGGAGCGTGCGGAGGCGCAGTTACAGTGATGTATGTGGTGGGGGCGGAAAGGCTGCTGCTGGCTTCGAAGTTAATATCGCCGGGGTATTTCGCTACCAGGGTGTGAACGCCAATCGCAACGCCACTCAATGACCATGTGCATGTTTCGGAGGACTGGCCGGTAAGCGTGCAGGTCGTAACGGCTGTCGACCCGCCGTCCAGATACAGAGAGACGATCCCCGTAGGATACGCGATCCCCCAATTAATCGCGGGCAGGACCTCCACGAAGCCTGTGAAGGTAGAGCCTTCGGTAAGGCTGGCGCTGGAGATCAAGGCCAGTACAGTGCCGGTTGATTCCTGTGCAATGTTTAGCGACGTGCTGCCGGAACTGGTGCCGTCATTGGCATCGCCGCCGTAGCTCGCGGTCAGCGTCGAAGAGCCGGCGCTTAAATCGCTCAGCGAGAAACTGCAACTGCTGGTATTGCCCGTGGAATTGGCCAGCGTGCAGCTGCCGATCGGTGAGGAACCAGAAAGCAGAGTCACCGTACCGGTGGGATTAACGCTGCCGGTACTCGGCGTAACCGTCACCGTGCCGGTGATGGCGGGGCCAAAAATGATAGGGAGGGTGTTGGTCACGCTTACCACGGTGGTAGTGCTGACCAATTCCGACGCCCCGCTGGTCAGCGCCAGGGTCGAGCCGCCGGTGAAAGTAACCGTATCGCTTGCAGCCACGGTGTTGGCGGTAATGCTCAGGTCGCAATTGGTTCCTGCGGGCAGCGTGAGCGACGTTGGCGTGTTGCATCCATTGCTGGAGCCCGCGGCAAACGTAAAGTCCGTCGATGCAGTGAGGTCTGAATTCCCGGAGATCCCGCCGCTGTAGCTCGTATTGCCAATATTCGTGAGCGTTGCGTCGCCCGATCTCCCATCGGGAATGGCGGGCAACGTGGCCGCGGTGCGTTGATAGAAGCTGATGCCGCCGCCGTTACTATAGGCCTCATAAAGATTGCCGCTGGGATCGAGCGCTATGCCGTTCGCAGCGAACACATCGGAGGATACGCTCGCCACCACAGTTGTCGTGCCGCTTTCCGGGATCTCCACGATTTCGTTCTGCGTTGTATCGCCATAGTAAACGTCGCCGGCCGCGTCCACGGCCACACTCAACACACTGTCGCTGGATAGTTGCACCACCGTGGACTGCTGCGTCACCACGCCATTAGCCATCGTCAGCTTTTCAATTTCGCCGGGGGTGGTACGGGAGAAATAGACGTTGCCAGAAGCATCGACAGCCACGGCGAGCAGATTCGTAACGCCGCTGACCAGCACCGTCAGCGCTCCGTTGCCGGCCGGCTGCAAGAGCACCCTGTTGTTGCCGGTATCGGCAATGTACAGGTTGCCGGATGCGTCCACCGCTATGCCCTTTGGGGCGCTAAGACCGCTGACAATCGGCGTTCCCGTGATCACGCTGCTGCTGGTGCTGGCCCCTGGGAATTCAACGATCTCGCCGGCTTGAGAGTCGGCCACATAAAGATTTCCCGCTCCGTCAAGGGCTACCCCAGTCGCATCTTCAAGATTTTGGCCAATCTTGACGCCGGACGCAGTACCGCCGCTGTTCGATAGGCGATAAACGGTTCCATTGAAGCCATAGGCAACATAGACGTTCCCGGCCGAGTCGGTGGTCACGCCAGACGGTTCGCTTCCGTTGCCCAGCGTGGAACTGGTGCCCGGATCGATGGCCAGCGACGCCCCATTCCCGATGCCGTTCAGATAAACGGTGCCAAGAAGCGTGGAAACAGAGCTGATGGTGCCGGTAATCTGCACCGCGCCGCTGCGTGCTCCTGCCGCGGCAGGCGTGAAGACGACCGGAACAATGCAGACGGTGCTCGCAGTGTTGCTGCTGGAACTGGAGAGGCCCTTCAACGTCGTGGATGAGCTACAGGTATCGCCGGCGCCGCCCGCATCGGTGAATTCGGAGCCGGTTGTAATTCCCTGCGTGGATACGATCACCGGAGAAACACTGCTGACCGTGTCGCCGGTCGAGCCGGTTTCGAGCAGGAAGGCAAGATTCTGCGTGGCAGCCGGGCTGCCGACCGTGGTGGCCGGAAAGCTGTTGTTGAAAGTCAGCTTGCGGATCAGATTGTCTCCGTCGTCCGCATAATAGAGGTTTCCGGAGGGATCGATGCCGATGTTTCCCTCTCCGTTGTCGGAGTTGCTCTGCGGTGCTGGGCAGCCGTCGCCGTATTCATCCAGTGCTGTCGGCCCTGAACCGGTCGAGGTGTTCGTTGAACAGTAATCTCCAACCGTGTACTTCGCGGTTGATGACGGCTCTCCGTCCGCGGACAGAAAGGTCAGAATCCCCGTGCCCGCGTTGACCTCGGCCAGCTCACTATGGCTGCCGTAGTCCATGATGTAGAGATTGCCGTAGCCATCGAGTCCAAGGCCCCGAATCCTGTCAATGTTGACATTCGAGTTGGTGGCTAACAATCCGGCGCCTTCGCCGGAACTGCCCGCAACCTTGCTGCCGGCGATGGTGTAGACATCGCCCGCGACCGGCGATGACGTGCCTGTCTCCAGGTTGATCAGATTCGCCAGAGGATTATTCGTGCCCCCGGAATATACGACGCGCACCGTCGCAGGTATTGTGTTCGTACCGGCGCCGTTATCCGCAATGTAGACGTTGCCGCTGCCGTCCACCACAATCGCGCCCGGGTTCACAAATGCCGCTCCCAGAGCCGCCACACCGGACGATGGAGTTCCGGTCAGCGCGGTGCAGCTGGATGATGTACAGCTGCCGGCGATGGTATGGATGAAGCCTGCGCCCACGCCGCCGCTGGTTGTATTGTTGGGCCCATTCACCATCCGGGCTGCGTTATTGGTGTAATCGGCAATGTACAGGTTCTCGCTGGAATCGACCGCGATCCCGTAGGGATTATGTATTTCGCCGCTCTTGTTCGCGATCACTCCATCTACGTACCCGCCCCCGTTGCCCGCGATCTGGTAAATGTATCCAACTTGCGGCGCCGCGCCTGTGCAGCTCAGAACAGAGTTGGTGGTCGTGCAAGTAGAGAACGAAGTCGAGTTCTCTTTCACCACAAGCTGGGCCGCGAGGCCGGTAGCGTTCGCAAGCACGACGTAAATCAGCGAATTGCTCTCATCCGGAATAAAAACGTTCCCCGCGCTATCCACGGCGGGGCTGTAAGGTCCCTTGAGATAGGAGTCGGTTGCCGGGCAGCCGCTGCCATCAGTGCTCAAGGCGACGGCGCCGCCGTTGCAGGTTCCCACGCCCGCAGCGGTAAGACCACCCGCCAGCGCATACACGTCGCCTGCGACCAGGGAAGGGATACTCAGTGAGGTGTTCGCAGCCACAATCATGGCTGTCGCTGGATTCGCCGCGCCGTTCACCGTCGTTGCGCCGGCATAGATCACGCGAACGTAGATGTGCCCTTCATCCGAGAAGTAGACGTTTCCCCATCTGTCGGCAACAACACCAAAGGGAGTGGAAACACCTACCTGATTGGCCGCGCAGCCGTCGCCGTAATTGGTGCCGGAAGCGTTGGCATAGCCGGTACACGCAGATGCCTTGGAGGATGACGACGCGCCGGAAACAATATTGCCCGCGCCGACACTGATAAACGGCACCTGCACGATCATCGGCGGCGTCGCAGGAGTCTGTGCCCCGGCGTTAAGCAGTAAGGTGAGGCTTAGTACAGGCAGGATTGCAACGGCAGGGCGAATGCGAGGCAGCATGATGAATCTCCGGAAACAGCGATTGACAAATCGAGGATCGTGGCGCGGAATATGCGGAATTCGCAAAAGGTATTTCACAACCAGAAGTGGTCAGACCTCTTTAGCGAAAGAGATTATCCTAATAAGCGTCGGCTTCTGTCAATAAGATCCTCATTCGAATCCGCCAAGCTTGGTCGATAGCATGCCCGACCGTGCTCCCTCTATTTGCCATTTCACCCCGAATGGCGCTAAGGTTTGCCTAGTAAGGTTTGTCGGTTAAGGTCAGTCTGGTACAGTTTGTCCGGTAGCGTTCGAACCCATGGGAGGTCCCCATGAAGCGGCGTCTGTTTCCCCAACGGCTTGGCTCGACTGCTGAATCGGCCGCGAAAAATTACGCAAGCGAGATTCACGTGCGCATCGCCCGCGTATGTGCGGTTGCCGCGCTTCTTGGCGCCGTCACCGGCGCGTCCCAGGTGATCACCGTTAATACCGGCGGCAAAGGAAATGTCGCTACCACTGGTCCAGTGGATCGGCGGTACGCGCAGATTGAACCCACTCACGTCGCGCTGGACAAAACTGAACTGGATCCCAAGGCGCGCCTCGAGCTGATTCGGGCTCTCGAATCGGAGCAGGGCTTTGCCATGCGCCCGTTTCCTCGTGGCCACAGGGGACTTACCCTGGCGGCGAACGGCAAGCTGGAGCCCGCTGGCGAAAGCTATCTGAATATGGTCACCAGCGAAGGACTCTCCGCCAAGCCTGGCGCCCGCTTGGTGATCACCGATATCAAGATCGACCGCTCCAGAATCGTCTTTGATCTCGACGGCGGACCCGACGCGAAGCACCGTTTTCTACGCCACATTCAGATCAGCGCGGGTCCTGAAATGGGCGATCCGGATATCGATCCCACAATCGCCAACTCTGCCGGCGATCCGGTCGGCTCGCGCCTCACGCTCACTTTTGCCGATCACGTTCCCGAAATCACGCCTGCCCAGGTCAAGGCTTTGCTCGCGCCGCTTATCTCCTTCGACGTGAAATCGCCCATACAGGCTTTCACCGACACGCTGCCTCCCGAATTGAAGAACGCCATTCTCGGACATAAGGTGCTGGTGGGAATGACCACCGATATGGTGCTCTTCGCCATGGGCCAGCCCAATACGAAAACGCGTGAAATGGACGGGCAGATGCCGTTTGAAGAATGGATCTTCGGCACTTCGCCTCAGGAGGTCGACTTCGTCCGCATCAACGGCAATCGCGTAATCCGCCTGGAAATTGCCAGGGATGGCGAGCCGCTGCAGATTTTCACCAAGGATGTAGTTTCAGCCATGATGACTACGGATGGCACTCCGGTACTCACCGCCAATACGCGGACAATTCATGAAGGCGATGTCGAAACCGACCCCAACCGGCAAGCGCCAGCCGCTCCTCCCAGTCTCCGCCAGCCCGGCGAGTCCGCGCCCGCCGATAACAACAACCCCTACGGTGACCCCAACGTGGGCGTGATGCGTCCCGTGCAATTCCCCAAGCCGCATACGGATCAACAGCCGGGCGCTAATCCAGATGAGCAGCCCAGCACTCCCGCCGGCCAGCCCGCACAGTCGTCCTATCCGCAGCCCTCGGCGCAGGGAAATGCGCAGACTCCGCCCCCCGCCAGCTCGCAACCGCAAGCCGCACCGGCAAAAACGCCCCCCGCGCCGGCCAACAGCCAGCAACCCCCGGCCAGCACCAGCCAGCTTGTACCGTCTGGCTCGTCGCCACAGCCAAACTAGGACCGCAATCACTTGATTAGTACCGCCGGTCTCCAGACCGGCTGTAGTGTGGGCGTCCACGCCCGCACACGCTGGCTGCGTTTACGAAATTGCGACGCCGAGGCCATGCACCGTCATATAAACTGGAAGCAGCGAGTGCGATTCGCTCTGGGCGAAATCTCACGTCTGGAGCGAGCCAGCACCGCGCCGTTGAAGCCGCCGGCATTCCTTGCGCGATGCGTGCAGAGACACCCCAAGAAGGAGAAACACCCTCACCCATGGCCAAAATTGCCAAAACTGGCGATCGCAAAAAGGTAATGGACACGACGAAGTCGACTGACTGTCCCAAATGCTCGAAACCCACGCGCATCGTCAAGCGCGTCAAGGACCGTGAACGCGGCGTTCCCGGCGGAGTCTATATCTCATGCTCCGCGTGCGACTTCTACGAAAAACTCTAAGTTTTACTTGAGTTCCATATCCACAGAAAAAGCCCGGCTTCTCCAGGCTGTTACGAAACGGGCGATTGAGGTAGACGAGAAGCGGTGTTCGGGTTGGCCGGACATCGCTTTTTGTTTTGGAGGAGGTTGTTTTCCGAGCAAGATCGGATTGGTTAAGTGGCGCGGCCGTGGATGGGGGTATTTAGCAAGCCAGCGCCGCGGCCAGCTTGTGACCTCCGAGGACATTGATCATGCGTTTCAGGTTGTATGCCATGGTTGCCAGGCCGATCTCGGTTTGTGCTCCTCCAAGTCCGCGCAGCAGGAATCGCGGGTTTCCGAAGATGCGATATTTGAGGGTTGCGAAGGGGTGTTCTACGATGCATCGTCGTAGCCGCATGGCCTCAGGCGTGGCTCGTTGTTGCATGCGCGTGAGCGCTCCTTCATGCAGGTGGCGGGTAATCCAGCGACGCGATGCGGTAGTGCAATTGGTCCTGATCGCACAGGCTTGGCATGTTTCGGCTTCGGCGGCATACATTATGCAGCGGTCCCTGCGCGACAGTTGTATGCGTACCAGCGTCTCGCCATCGGGACAGCGGAAGGTGTCCGTTTTCTCGTCGTATTGGAACCGGCTGCGGTCGAACAGTGTGCCGTCGCCCTTGTTGTTGACGGAACGGTTGGCTGGCACGTGCGGCACGATGCCCTGTTGCTCGCATTGTTCGGCCTGCTCGCCGTTGGAATAACCGGCATCGGCAACCACGTGGAGAGAGTCCGGTACGCCCACCGCCTGCTTGGCCGCTTGGGCCATGGGCAGCAGGCTGCGGTTGTCGGTTGCCTCCGTGGTCACCTGCTGGGCCACGATCAGCGCATGTTCGGCATCTACAGCGGTCTGCACGTTATATGCAGGAGTAAGTGCATGGGCATGGCCAACGCGCATCAAGTGCGCCTCCGGCTCCGGATGCCTGTTCAGCTTCTCCAGTGCCGTCGCCACGGCATCTGGATCGATGACCATTTCATCCCCTTCATCGGCTTGCTCAAGCTGCTCCAGATAACGCTTCACCGCCTCGCGCTCGTGCACACTGCGAGCGCTGCTGGCGGCCTGGAACTTGGAACCATCGATGGCTATCCACTCACCCCGTACCAGGCCCACCGAGCGCGCAAAGCCAACCAGCGCGGCCCCCGCCTTGGTGACCGCTTCACGGTGCATGCGCCGGAATTCGGCGATGCTCTTGTAATCGGGAGCCAGACGGCCCAGCAACCACATCACTTCCACGTTGCGCCTGCACTCGGCCTCCAAACGCCGTGAGGAGCGGATCTGCTGCAGGTAGCCGTAGAGATAAAGCTTCAAAAGTTCGCGCGGATCGTAACCAGGCCGTCCCGTTTCCGCCGGCTCGGAACGCTCGAACCCGAGTTCGCTCATCTCCAGCCGCGCAACGAAAGCGTCGATCACCCGACAGACGTGATCGCCCGGGACAAGATCGTCCAGCACCACAGGAAACAATGTGCCTTGGGTTCGTCCCTCACCTTGAATGAAGCCCATGGAAAATGCCCTCGCTCACCACGAGGGCATTTTCCCATGATTTCAACGGTTCATTCAGGCTTTCGTAACAACCTGGTCTCGCCGGGCTTTTTTCATGGTCTCTGGTTCAAAATGCAATCGCTGCGGCCATCTCCTGCAGGATCGCTTCAGCCGCCCTGGCCGGGTCGGGCGCCTGCGTGATGGGCCTTCCCACCACCAGGTAACTCGCGCCCGCACGAATGCGGCAGCGGGCGTCGCCAGGCGCTTCTGATCTCCGCACGTCAGCTCCGCTGGGACGGATCCCCGGCGTCACAAGACTCCTTCCGGGCCGGTCAGCTCGCGCAGCCGCAACTTCTTCTGGCGAGCAGACGAATCCACGAATCCCCGTCTCCCATGCCATCCGAGCCAGCAACTCGACCTGACTCGCCGCCGTGCGCCGATTCCCGCCGTCCTTCAATTGTGCGGCGTCCATGCTGGTCAGCACGGTCACGGCCAGCATTCGGGCGGGTTCGCCATTCCTTCCAGCGCCGCGCGCGCAGCCTCAAGCATGGCCGGTCCTCCGCCAGCGTGAACGTTCATCATGCGCACGCCCAATCCCGCTGCCGAGCGCACTGCGCCAGCCACCGTGTTGGGAATGTCATGGAATTTGAGATCCAGAAATACCGAGTGGCCGCGCTTCACCAGCATCTCAACTGCGACGGGCCCGGCAGCGGTAAACAACTCCATCCCTACCTTGAACCATTGGCATTGGCCTTCCAGACGCTTCACCAGGTCTTCTGCAGCGCCGGTACTCGGAACATCCAGCGCCACGATCAACCGCTTGCGCGCTTCGACCATACGGTCAAGCTGTGCGGGCATCCGATCAGGCTCTGCGGGGTGGCCGGAAGCGAATTCAGGCTTCATCCGTTCGGGGATGGGCATGCCTCAATGCTAACTGATTCTCTGCTGCGAAGCCCGGTGCGAAACTCAAGGCGTTTGCCGATGAGACTGCGGCGGTCGCGCCGCCGGATTGGGGGCATTGTGCGCAAACATTGCTTTAGATGGAGCGACCTCAGAGCGGGGCACAAGCACCACGTAGGGCACCTCGCTTTGCGAAAACCGGCCGCGCAGATCCGGATCGCCAAACGGAGGCGCATGATCGCCCACAACCACAAAAATCGTCGGCCGTCCCAGCGGACCTGACGCCAGTTGCGCCACCGAACGATGGACGTTCTCAATCAGTTGATACCAGGAGCAAAGCGCCGACTTGGGTTGCAATCCGATGTCTGCAGTGCACTGCGCCGGATTGTGCAAATACGTGGACGAGGGAACCGGCAAATGCGAATTGAGCGTCATCCAGTGAATCAGCTTTGGCCGCGAGGTATCCTCCTCCAGGCGCCGCCCGATCCAGGCGGCAACATCTGCATCGCACGTCCCCAGAAAAGCGCCCGCGCAATTGGGCAGTCCCTGCTTTTCAAGCTCCCCTTGAAACCAAAGCTCCTGGAACCCGATCGTGTGATACCAAATCAGGCGATCGAACATGAGCCCGCTCATCCCATGGACGGCAATGCGGTGGTAGCCCAGAGATGCGAGCCTATCCGGAAGGCAGCCCGTCAAGTCCGACGCCGGGGCCCGAATCAGGTAATAGCCAATTTCGTTGCCGCACAACTCCCGGGCTTCTCCCGCGACGGTAGCCCCATAGAACGGAACCGACCCCTGGAAAACCTGATACTTGGCGAGCAATTCCGGTTCGAGATACGGCTCGACCATCGCCTTCTGCAATGAAGAGTCCTCCGCGACTCCCCATGATTCGACCACAGTCACAACCACGTCGGGCAACTCGCCATGATTTTCACCTGAGAAAATGCCTGACGCCTTGATGGCCACGCCTGTCGCACTCGGCACAGGGGATCGCGCTGTCCGGCCTTTTTCTTCGAATGCGCTCAACGATGCATTCCAATCCCACAAGCGCTTCAATCGGATCAGTGGAATGCGAGCCAGCCGTGGTGCATGAATTTTGCTGCTGGAGCTAAGCCAGTCGGCGCCAGGCGCCTTTCCAAAAGGAGGTGGAAAATAACCCGTCGTAAGGCGGGTGGATACAATGTCACCGCACAGAACGACAACCGCATAAAACACCAGGCACGCGGCGGCGAGCCGGCGCTGGTTCATTGGCAGTTTCTTGCTCGGCAGCAGAGTGATGATTGCAGCGATCAGCAGGACAGATGCAAGCACCAGGAGTGAGCGCAAGGGGTGTGCTGCGGATGATTCAATGGCGACGCGGATATTTTGCAGGCATTCTCGAACCGGGACGTAATAGGTCATGCACGCCCCGCAAATGATATCCGCCGCGGTAACGGCCAGAAGCAAAACCAGAGTCACGGGCCGCGGGACGAACAGGGCAATCAACCCCACCACAGCGTACGTAGTGCAGAACCATCCCAGAGGCGAGAAACCGAACTCACGAGCGGCAATCCAATAGGGGGTATTGCAAATAAAGCAATAAAACCCTGCGAATCCCAGCCACGGAAGGTTCTCGGCGACACGGGCCGCCCACGGATGCGGCAAAATTGAACCTACTAATCCCTTTGCACTTACGTTGGGGGAGCCCATTGTGTGTGTCCTTAATAGGGGGGTGAGACACTACTTCTTGGGAACGCCAATTACAAGCGATTCTTGTTAACGTGAAAATCAAATTGCGGTTGCGCGTGAAGTTAAGTTGTTCGCCTGCCTGCGGCCCATACAAAACTATCCGCAACGCCCAGCGCACGATTCCAACGGACGGGTGCCAACTTGACCATATGGACGAAAAATACATTCTTGCGGTTACTTGTGGCGCAAAGAATGTTGCTTTTCCGAGTACAAAGGTAACTCGAAGCCCGCCCCTACGCAACGCATTGTCAGACAGAAAGAGTCAACCGGTACCATGATAGGCAGGAGCAGATATTGAAGCCGGGAAAGCCTGCCGTCCGGAAGTGGCTCACTGGGATCTTGGGGCTGGTCCTGTCTGTTCCGGCCCTCGCCGCGACTGCGCACACCAATCCCATGAACTACGACCCCGAGGTGCGCGCGGCGTATGACCGCTTCTACAACCTCGACTATCCCGGCGCAGTCGAGCGCTTTCAGCAGTATCACCTGGCCCATCCGGGCGATCCGCAGGCGACGGCCTATCTGCTCAATGCGCTGATCTTTCAGGAGCTGTACCGCCAGGACCTGCTCGACACCACCTTCTACGCCAATGACGGATTTCTCACCGGCCACCACGCCACCGACGAGGATCCCGCAAAGCGCGATCAGATTTTTGCCCTGGCCGATGAAGCGGTGCGTGAAGCCGACTGGCGCATCGGCAAGAATCCCAATGACGTCGACGCGCTCTTCGCGCGCGCCTGGGTGCGTAGCTTGCGCTGCGCCTACGTGGCTATGGTGGAGCGCGCGTTTTCCACCGGTTTTCGCCTGGCCACGAAGGCCAAAGACGATGCGGCGCGCGCTTTACAAATCGATCCCGACTACGTCGATGCCGAGCTCATCACCGGCGTCTACGAATATGTCGTGGGTGCGCTTCCATGGCCGTTCAAGATCATGATCGGTTTTGCCGGCATCACCGGCTCCAAATCCACCGGGCTGGCCATGCTTGAAGACGCCGGCAGTCGCGGTGTCATCACCAGCGTCGAATCGCGTACCGTCATTGCGCTTTTTTTGCGCCGTGAATCGAAGTACAAAGAAGCTATCCAGGTGGTGCGCGACCTGAAGAGTGAATATCCTCACGATTTCCTGTTCTGCCTTGAAGAAGCCAATCTGCGCAAGGATGCAGGCGAGGGCATGGTCGCAGTGGATTCTTATCGGCAGCTTTTGGCCGACGCGGCTCGGCCGGGCTATTTTGCTTCCTCCAAACTCGAATTGGCGTATTTTGGGCTGGGAGACGCCCTGCGCGGCCAGCGCCATTACGACGAAGCCGCCCAGGCCTACGAACAAGCGGCCGGGACGCGCGGCGTGGGCTCGGAACTCAAGATTCGTTCGCTCCTCGACGCCGGTCAATGCCACGACCTGATCGGCCAGCGAACGCTGGCGACGCGCGATTACCAGGAGGCTATCGATGCCGGCCCCAACACCTCGCGCGCCGGCGAGGCAAGAAAGTACCTTCGCACTCCCTACCAGGGAACCTGAAAAATCGTAGGCATCCGCAATTTGTACCGCCGGTCTCCAGACCGGCTGAACTGAAAGCCACCTGGCCCTCAGATTCTTCGCCAGACCTCGAAGTCTGAACTAGATAAATGCGAGTTATTTCGCGGATCAAACGCCGGAAATAGGGAACTGCCGAGCGCCAAACTCCGTATTCTCAAATCAGTTGTAGTTCTTTATCGGAGAACCAATCATGCCCGTCTTCTGTCAGCACTGTGGATCTGGAATGCCTCCAGGTGCGCATTTTTGTTCGACCTGTGGCTCGGTTATTCCCGCCGCGCAGCCCATCCCCGGCCGCCCGCTGATCCGCCCCCGCGTGGGCCGCCAGATCGGCGGAGTCTGTCATCGCTATTGCGCGAGCCAACGGATGGGACGTCGCCGTGGTCCGCATCGTCGCGGTGCTCGGCCTTATTTTTTCTGGCGGCCTGGTCGCTGTAGCCTATCTCGCTGCCTGGATTGGAATTCCTGAGGAGACGCTAGCCCTGCCGGGAGCGTATCCTCCAGGTGTATGAACGGCGTCTCGCTTTCTGACGGCTCTGGCCTTGGATTCACCGACGCAGGCACCGGCCCACCGGTTGTCTTTCTGCACCCCACCCCTCTCGACCGCGATTACTGGCGCCCCATGATCAAAGAGCTCGCCGGCATTCGCGCCGTTGTCCCCGATCTGCGCGGCCATGGTGTCTCCGCGCTCGGTTCCGATTTGCCGGTAGGCGCCTTCGGCCTGGTCCCCGACGCTCCCGTGCTCACCATGGCCCAGTTGGCCACCGATGTGCTCGCTCTCCTCGACCAGCTCTCTGTGCGCCGGGCCGTCTTCGTGGGCTGTTCCATCGGCGGCTACGTCATGCTTGAAATCTGGCGTCGCGCGCCGGAGCGCATGACGGGCCTCGTATTCATCTGTTCCAAGCCGCAGCCCGATGCCCCCGCCAATCTCGCTCGTCGCGCGGAAACCATTCAGCGTGCGCGCACCGAAGGGGTCACCGCGCTCTTCGACGGCATGGCGCAAACCCTCCTCAGCGAAACCTCTCGCCGCGAGCGCCCCGAGATTGTCGCCGAAGTGCGCGCGCACATGACCCTCACGCCCGAAGCCGAAGTTGCCGTGCAGGCCGGCCTGGCCACGCGCCCGGATTCGGTTCCCACCGTGTCCACCATCCGCGTTCCCATCCTCGCCATTGCGGGCGCGGAGGACACGACCGTCACTCCAGCAGACATGGAAGCCTTTCGTTCCGCTCCCGGCGGTTGCGACTTCCACGTGCTGCCCGGTGCTGGCCACTTTGCCGCATACGAGCAGCCGCGCAAGGTCGCGGCCCTCATGGCGCCCTGGCTGCGGCAGTTCGATCTCTGAAATTCGCGCGGTCACGCAGCGCTGATAAAATCGCCCACGAAGTCACTTGCCGAATTCCGGAGAAACCTATGCCCAATGCCTCAATCTCGAATCCCGCCCGCCGCAAGTTCTTGCGCGCCGCGCCCGCCGTCGCTGCTGCTGGCTTCACACTTTCGCGCGCGTCGCTCTTTGCATCCTCTGCCGCGGCGCAAACTACGGGCGGGCCTCCGCTCACTTTCATGCTCTTCAAGGCGCAGGAGATTCAGGACGATCTCAACGCCCTCGCAGCCAATCCAGGCAACAAGAATCTCGTGCAGTCGAGTGCCACCTTCACCGTGGTCCTCACCACGGAAAAAGCCAAGTCTGGAGCAGAATTCGAGTGGCACGAGCATCGCGATCACGTCTTCCAGATTCTCGATGGGTCCACGGTATACGAACTGGGCGGCACGCCGAAAGGCGCGCACAGCAAAACGCCGGGCGAATGGAATTCGCCGGAGTCCGATGGGCACCAGACCGTTAATTTGAGCAAAGGCGACATGCTGGTGATCGCGCGCGGCACTCCTCACCGCCGCATCACAGCGGAGAGCGTCACGTTTTCACTGATTTCGCCGCAGGGAAGCTAGTAGCTAGCGTGGTGAGCCAGAAATTCGTTTCGAAATGAAGTTGTCATCCTGAGCAACAATAATCGAATGTCATCCTGAGCGAAGTGGGCCGCGCAAAGCGCGGCCCACGAGTCGAAGGATCTGCTTTTGTCTTCCGCTTAGTTGCAGTCGCCCCCGCGTCCACGATAAAAAGCGGAAAAGCTAGGAGCAGCGAGAAGCTGTTTTTCAGCGGCTGCGCACCTTCGACAGCAGCCTCAGCATCTCGAGGTACAGCCACACCAGCGTCACCATAATGCCGAACGCCGCGTACCATTCCATATACTTGGGAGCGCCGTAGGTCACGCCCTGCTCCACAAAATCAAAGTCGAGCACCAGGTTCAGCGCCGCGATGGCGACCACGAACAGGCTGAAGCCAATGCCGATCAGCCCAGAACCGTAGACAGAATTGAATGCGGTGATGTGGAACATGCTAAGCAGCCACGTGAGGAGATAGAAGATCACGATTCCGCCCGTAGCCGCCACTACGCCTATGCGAAACTTCTGCGTTACCTTGATCACCCCGGACGTGTACAGGAACAGCATCACGAACAACGTGCCGAACGTCAGCCCTACCGCTTCCAGGGCAATGCCTGGATAGCGTGCATCAAAGAGGGCAGACAGTCCGCCCAGCACCAGGCCCTCGAGCAGCGCGTAGATCGGCGCCGTCACCGGCGCCCAGGTCTTCTTGAAGATCGTCACCATGGCGACCACAAATCCGCCCAGTGCGCCCAGCATCAATTCCGGCGTCACAGAGGTCGCGTCGTGCGTCTGCACGAATTGGTTCCACGTCCACGCTGCTGTCGCCACCGAACACAGCAGCAGAATGCCCGTTTTGTTCACGGTGCCGCTCAGCGTCATCCGCGCCGCGGCGTCCACCAGGCTGCCGCCGTACTGGCTGCGCGCGGCATCGCTGAAAGTGTTCTGGCCGAGCGCCGGATTCGAAGTCTTGAACAATGCCATGGTTTATCTCCGAAAGGGAATTGGGGTCCGGGAATCGCTCCGCCGGACGGGGGCCCCGTCCTTTATTCTATTTGACGAGTCAAGGCTGCAAGACGACTCATCTGAATCGTTACGCCGTGTTTCAAAAGCCTGGCATGGAACCAAGTTGGCGTCCGCAGGGGCTTAAGCGGGAGTGTTTTCGGGGCGGTTTCTCGGCACCCTTCGACTCTGCTCAGGGCAGGCTAAAAGCCGTGTACCTTCAAGGGGCGGGTTTACCTATACAGTTCCAGGAACCTAATCGGAAGCCGACAACCCGTACGCGCTTTCATACCGCGCCACCGTCGACCTCAGATTTTCGATCGCATCCACAGCCTGAATGCCGCCGCGCGCTCCCTGCGCCATGCAGTTCATTGCCGCCGCCGCGCAGGAAAAATCCAGCTGCCGTTCCAGCCCCCACTCCTGCATCAGCCCGTAAATAAACCCGGCGCGAAAAATGTCGCCAGCGCCGGTCGTATCCGCCACTGGAACACGGAATGCGGCGCAGTGCACCAGTTGCTTGCCGTCCCACGCCAGCACGCCATCCTCACCCAGGGTTGCCGCGCTCAGCTTGCATCCGTAACGCGAGAGCATGCGGCGCAAGGCGCGTTCCAGGTTGTTGTCGTCCATCAACCGGCAGGAGAAGTCTTTGCTGACAATCAAATAGTCGATGTTGGCTACCAGCTCTTCGATGCCGGGGTAAGTGTCATCGAGATCCGCCACCACGGGAATGCCCGCGGCCCGCGCCCAGCTTGCGGCCAGTGTTGCCGCAGCCGTGTCGTGCCCGTCCAGGTGCAGCAGGCGCGCGTTGGTCACCCATTCGCGGCGCAGTTCCTCGGGCCGGAGCGTCATCCGCTCGTCGCGCCGGCAAAGCACTGTGCGCTCGCCGCCCGCGTCCACCAGGATGAGTGATTGCGGGCTCACACCGCCAGCCACTTTGATCAATTGCGCTTCAACGCCCGCGCGTTGGAAGGCTTCTTCGTGCAAACGGGCCGCGTCGTCGTCGCCCAGCTTGCCCACGTAGCGCGTGCGCAATCCCCACTGTTGGCATGCCACCACGGTCGTCGCCACCTGTCCGCCTGGCATCACGCTCGCGGCATAGTACTCCAGCTTCGAGCCACGTTCCGGGTATGCCGGCAACGGAATCAGCGTGTCGGTTGCGTTCAGTCCCACGCCCACCAGGTCAACTTGAGGCCACTCAGTCATGCAGTTTTTATTGTAAAGGGCGGGCGGGCATGTTGTTGTGAGCCTCGCCACACAGCCTGCGGTTTGCCTCTTCGCTGCGATGCGTTCCATGCTGTACGCTCTAAACAGTATTTTCTTGCTTCAGGAAATGATCCGTGGCTGATTCGGCAATCCCATCCTCGCGCCCGTTTTCCTATCCGCAGCCCGGCGCAGCCCTGCACTGCGGCGGGGTCTCGCTTGAATCCCTCGCGCGCCGCTTCGATACGCCGCTTTACGTCTATTCTGCCGACCAGATTGTGGCGCGGTTGCGTCTTTTTCAGCAGGCTCTTGCCGGCCGGGAACATCTTGTCTGCTACGCGGTCAAGGCCAACTCCGCGCTGGCCATTCTCAAGCTCCTCAGCCAAAACGGGGCCGGCTTCGACATTGTTTCGGGCGGCGAACTCCAGCGCGTGCTGGCCGCGGCGCCGGATGCCATCGCCCGCACGGTTTTTTCCGGAGTGGGAAAGACCGCCGCGGAGATCGATCTCGCCCTCAAGACCGGCATCCTGCAATTCAATGTGGAGAGCGAGGCGGAACTCAAGCTGCTCGCTGCCCGCGCGCGCAAATTCAGGATCCGCGCCCGCTTCGCGTTGCGTGTCAATCCCGATGTTTTTGCCGACACGCATCCCTACATCTCCACCGGCTTGCGCGAACACAAGTTCGGCATCGACATCCGTCGCGCGCGTGCAATTTACAAGGCAGCCGCCAACGATCGCTGGCTCGAAGCGCATGGCATCAGTGTCCACATCGGCTCGCAAATTCGTTCGGCCGACCCGTTTGGCGCGGCCATCGAACGCGTGAGCAAGTTGGTGCATCAACTCGGTTGCGAAGGCATTGCGCTCGAATCAATTGACGCCGGCGGCGGCCTCGGCATCGACTATCATTCCGGCATCCCCGGAGCCAGGACTTCGGCCGCGGGAGCTTTTGACGCGGCAGCCAAGGTCGAGGAGTATGCGGCGGCGCTCGATCATGCGCTCGGCGATTTCAAAGGCCGCCTGCTCATTGAGCCTGGTCGTTTCCTTGTCGCCCAAGCTGGAGCGCTCCTGGCGCGCGTGCTCTACGTCAAGCGCAATGGTAAAAAAACCTTCGTCATCGTTGACGCGGCCATGAACGACCTCATCCGACCCGCGCTCTACCAAGCCTGGCACGAGATTGTTCCAGTGCGGGCGAGAACAGGGAGGGGGCAGGGAAGCCGCGCATCGTCGATGTGGTGGGTCCGGTCTGCGAGTCGGGCGACTTTTTTGCGCGTGACCGCAAACTCGCGCCTGTCGAACCCGGTGACCTGGTGGCTCTGCTCGATGCCGGCGCGTACGGCATGGCGCAAAGTTCCAACTACAACACTCGTCCGCGCGCGGCAGAAGTCCTGGTCGAAGGCAACAAGGCGCGCCTCATCCGCCGCCGCGAAAGCATTGGAGATCTGCTCTCGGCCGAGGTAGTTTGACAGCTGAGCTTGCGCTACTTTGTGCGTCAAATTCAAACCCGACCAGCCCTCTTTCCTGTTATGGTGTCTTGCGGGAGATTCCAACATGAGAAGTCGACGCCTGTGCGCCGTGACGCTGTTGGCCGCTGCTTTGGGGCTAGCGTGCTTCGCGAATGCTGATCCCCTAACGGTGATGACCGCGCAGGGCAGCGTGCACGGCAAGCTCGTCAGCGAAGGCCGGACGCGAGCGTTCCTCGGCATCCCCTTCGCCGCGCCGCCCGTCGGCGATTTGCGCTGGAAGGCGCCGCAACCGCCCGCACAATGGAGCGGAGTGCGCGATGCCACCAATTTTGCCGCGCGGTGCGCGCAGTGGCCCATCTGGGCCGATTACATTTTTCAGGATTCCGGCCCGAGCGAGGATTGTCTTTACCTCGACGTCTACGCGCCGGCCACGGCTAGCCCCGCACACAAGCTACCCGTGATGGTCTGGATTCACGGAGGCGGCTACGCGGCCGGCGGAAGCTCCGAGCCGCGCTATTCCAACTCTCCACTCGTAGACCGTGGCGTTCTACTGGTGAACATCAATTACCGGATGGGAGTTTTCGGTTTTCTGGCCAGTGAAGATTTGCGGCGCGAGGGCGGTGGCGTGGCAGGCAACTATGGCCTCATGGATATGGTCGCTGCCTTGCAATGGGTGCAGGCCAATATCTCCCACTTCGGCGGCGACCCCAACAATGTCACGATCTTCGGCGAGAGTGCGGGCTCGTTTGCCGTCAGCACGCTGATGGCGTCGCCGCTGGCGCAAGGGCTGTATCAAAAAGCCATCGGCGAGAGCGGCGCGTCGTTCGGCAGCTTGCTTGGCGGAGACTCTCTCGATGTTCGCGCGCCTCGCGATCAGGCTTGGGTGAACTCTCTCGGCGTAAAGAGCCTGGCCGACCTGCGGGCATTGTCGACCAGCCAATTGATCGACGCCGCAAAAAAGAAAGGTACGATTGGCTTTTCTCCTGTCATCGATGGGAAGCTCCTGACAGAGGCTGTGCCTAAAATTTACGCGGCTGGAAAGCAAGCACATGTCCCGCTGCTCGCCGGATGGAATCGCGATGAACGCGCCGGCACCCTGTCGAAAGAAATGACGGCGGAAAAATGGAAGGCCTTTGCCATCGAACATTATGGCGCGCACGCCGACGAGTTTCTGGCCGTCTTCCCGGGAGAGACGGACGCCGATGCGGTCGTCTCTGCCGACGCCTATACGACCGATCAATTCATCGCCTTCGGCACGTGGCAGTGGATCGAAGCCCAGACAAGAACCGGCGAAGCGCCCGTCTACCTCTACCACTTTGAGTTGCCCGCGCCTCCCAGCGAAATGCATCCCGAGGGAAGATACGCCTGGCACTCGGACGATCTGGAGTATGTATTCGGCACGCTCGACGTGCGGCGCGGATCGGTATGGCGGCCGGAAGATCGCAAACTAACAGTAGAGATGATGGAATACTGGACGAATTTTGCGAAGACGGGCGATCCCAACGGGCCCGGCCTGCCCGAGTGGCCGCGCTACGACAAGACGGGCGCAGTCATGCATCTCGATCGCGAGACGCACTCGAGCCCGGACACAACGCGAGCGCAGTATGAGTTTTTGTTAGGTGAGATGCCGGCGGTCAAACCCTGACGAAGCGGAAAATCCGGTTTATTGATTCACACCGGAGCCTGCCACAAACCCGGCAGTCAGTGTAGAAGGCGCGTTGCTATTGGGTTGCGCAGGTTCGAAGGTAGAGCCCTTGGCATTGATGGCCGTGGAATAGTCGGGGCCTAGTCCAAGTTTCAATAGAGCGCGCGAATCAGGCATCAGTTTGGTTTGCCATCCATTGTCTGCCTGATACTTCTGCATCGCGGCCACAGTCGAGGCGTCCCACTTGCCGTCGGCTTCGCCCGTCATGTAATGCTCGCGGATCAGCGCCTGCTGTATCTGCGTCACTCGCTCTGGGTCAATGGCCTGCTGACCGCGCACATGGCGCGTTGCGGCTTTGTGCTTCGATTTTGACAGTTTATGGGCGTTAGCCAGACCGCTGGTGGGTGACCGGTGCACGTTGGTTGCGAATGCGGGCGTCGCGACAAGGGTCGCGGAAATCAAAAATGCCGCAGTCGTTCGTGATGAAAACATGGCTTTTCCGCCCGAATGATAGTGTTACTTCTTTTGTACTCTTGGAACAAGTGTAGCCAAGCTACCGCGTCCCGGCAAGGGGAAAGTCGTCCAGGCGAAGCAAGTGGGCTTACTTTGGAAACGTTGCCGGATAAGTAAAGTTGTATCCGGCTACGTTTCCTTGGGTTTACAAGGTTCCGCCAATGATGTCGATGCCCAATTCGGGATGGTGCGGGTCGATTGCCTCGAAGACCACATCGTCGCCCGTTTTGAGCTTGCCTACCACGGCATCGAACTGCTCTTTGGTGGCCGTGGGCAGTTTGTTGACACGAGTGATCACGAGTCCAGGTTCCACTCCCTGCAAGTCGGCGAACGAACCGGTGCGAACCGAGTCCACCAGCACGCCGGAAGCGTGGATCTTTGCGGTTAAGGCTGGCGGCGCATCGCGCACCACCAAGCCTAGCTTGGCTTCGCCCGCGTCGCCTTCGCCTTCCTGGGACGTTTCAGGTTCCGCATTAGTCATTTCCGCGAACACCTTGTCACGGTCGCCGATGGTCACAGTCGTATCCATCGGTTTGCCCTCGCGAACGTATCCCAATCGGATGGTTGATCCCGGCCTGCGGCCAGCAATCTCGTTTACCAGGTCGTCGCCGTCCTTGATCGAGCGTCCATCTACGGTCGTGATAATGTCGCCCGCCTTGAGACCCGCCTTCTCCGCGGGACCGCCCGGCTGAACTTCCTGCACGAGAACGCCGTTCTTGAAGCCGTACACACGATTCACCGCGCCCGAAAGTCCCTGACGGAACTGGATGCCGATCGAGCCCCGCGTCACCTTGTGACTCGACCCGATCAGGTCGTTGTACACCGCGACCACGGTGTTCGAAGGCATGGCGAAACCGATTCCCTGATACCCGGCCGATTGCGTATAGATGGCTGTATTGACGCCGATCACATCACCGTTCATATCCAGCAAAGGCCCGCCGGAGTTGCCGGGATTGATGGCCGCGTCGGTCTGAATAAAGTGCTGGAACTGTCCCGGCGCTCCCTGATCGATGGTGCGGTTCTTGGCGGAGATGATGCCTGCCGTCACGGTCTGCGCCAGCGCGAAGGGGCTGCCGATGGCTTCGACCCAATCGCCCACCTGCGCTGTGTCAGAGTTGCCCATCTTCACCGTGGGCAACGGCGTGCTGGTGTCGATTTTGATCACCGCCAGATCGGTGGCTTTATCCACGCCGATCACGCGCGCGGGGCGGCCCAGATCCTGCGAGTCGGGGTCCGTCGAGAGCTTTACGTAGATCTTGTCGGCTTTGTCGATCACGTGATCGTTGGTGATGATGTAACCCTTGGGATCGACGATGAAGCCCGAGCCCAGCGACTCCTGCACCTGGCCGTTGTCGCCGCCGTCATCAGGTCCACCTGGAGCCTGGCCGCCGAAGAAACGATTGAAGAAGTCCTGAAAGTTGTCCGGTGGCCCTCCCTGCTGATCGTTATCTTGGTTGTCATCGGGATTCTGCTGGTCGGGCTGCTGGCGGAAGTGGAAGTTGTGCTGTTTGTGGTTGCCCGTATCTTTGGGCAGCGTTTGCGTGTTGATATTCACTACCGCCGGTCCCACCGCCTTGGCGATGCGCACAAAATCGTTGGGCGGGATCGCCGAATTTACGACCTTAAGGGGAGTGGCGTCTCCACTGTCGGTTTGCTTGTCCTGCCCGCGTACTCCGTGGGCGGCAAAGGAGCCGGCCACAATCGCGGCCGAAATCATGGCGAGCACCACGAACGCCGATGTGAGACGGCGCGAACGAAGCCGTTCTAAAAACAATTTCATATGTATCCTTGACCTCTGGAGGCGCCCGGCCGGTCGGCCGGAATGCTGGTGGCGTCCTCTCTTCTCAGTATAGCCAGCCGATAGTCTGTGCGGTGATTACTGAAGTCTGATTCCGCCTCCACCCCAATCGGAACTGCCAATCTGCGCCTGTTCGATTAGACGCTCGGAAGTGCGAAAGAGCCGAGGGCCCTCGAAGCTGATCCGGAGCTACTGCTCCGCGGCCCACTCCAGCATCGACAGCGTCAGCAGCAGGACGCGTTTGAGCGCCAATTCACGGTTCTTTGCCGAATACCACTCGCGCAGCGTATGCGCGTCGCCGCCTTCTCCGCCCGCGCCCATCGAAAGCGCCGGAACGCCGAGCGCCAGTGGGAGGTTGGCGTCGGTCGATCCCAACCGCAGGTCCGTGCGCAGGCCCAGGTGCCGGTCTACTGCACGCAACACGGCCAGCAGAGCTGAATCATCTGCCAAATGCGCCGCAGGACGGTCGCCGATCTTCGCGATCGCGAACTCCAGCCGTCCGCGCGCACCCGCGCTTGAACCTCTCGATCGCACCTTCCCATTCCAATGCGCGACGGCATCTTCCACCGCGCGATGCAGCGCAACTTCAAGACGCAGCAACTGATCTCCGTCCGTCGATCGAAAATCGACAGTTGCCTCGGCGCTCTCGGGAATGGAATTTACGCTGATGCCGCCGCGTATCGTTCCCAGGTTGACCGTGGTCCGTGGCTCTTCGGGCAGGTCGATTTCTGCCACCGCGGCCAGCGCCGTGGCCAGCGCTGCGATGGGATTCGGCGTCCCCGCATCGGTGAAGCTGTGCCCGCCCGGCCCGGTGACCGTAACCCGGTAGCGTCGGCTGCCCAGCGCCTGCGTCACAGCCGCGTCCGCGCCGGCGCCATCCAGCACAATATGCGCAGCCACGCGTCCCGCCATTGCGCTGTGCTCATAAAAGTGCCGCACTCCGCGCAAGTCGCCTTCACCCTCTTCGCCCACATTGCCCAGCACCACAAGCGACGCCGGCAGTTTCACCCCGGCCCCGGTTCCCGTCTTGACGAGCGCATGAACCACAGCCAGCATGCCCACCACACCGGCCGCGTTGTCGCACGCTCCCGGAGCTTCCAGGCGATCGCCCGTAAGCGTTGCGTGCAACGGAGTGTCGGCGGGAAACACGGTATCGAGATGCGCCGAAAGCAGGATCACCGGCCCCGTGCTCTCCGGCGGCAGACTCGTGGCCGGCAGGATTCCCAGTACGTTGCCGGCCGTATCGAATCCCACCGCGCTCATACCGGCCTCGACAAAGCGCGCCGCCAGCCATCGCGCCCGCTCCTGCTCGCCGTTCGAAGGCGCGGGAATACCGACCAGAGCGATCTGCCAATCCATGAGAGTTTTGGGATTTGCGTGAAGCCAGGAGAATGCCGCGTGGATCGGCCTTTGCGCAGCTAACGCTGTCACGCGAGAGAATGCCGAGGTCGGAGAAAGATTCGGCATGATGATGAATTCAGGGTAGCAGGATGCGGGTCGAATCGATCCGGCATGCGGCCGGCGAGTCAGGAAATCAGCCGCCGCGCCAGTAGCGATTGCATATCGCGCCGGCCATCGGCGATTACAGCAATAAAGATTGTCTCTCCGCGAACTTTGTAGAGAATGCGGTAGGGCTTGAAGAACACCTGGCGAACATCACGTCTGCCCAAAGCCAGCAATTCCGCTGGGTATGCTCCTCGCGCAGGCGTCGTTCCAAGCGACAACGCTTCTTCGATAATCTTCCTCGCTACTGCGTCGGCCTGCTCCGGCGAATCGTTGCGAACGATGTAGTCATGAATGTTCCGGAGATCCTTCCGCGCACCGGGAGTGAACTTGACGGCAAAAGTCATCGCACCCGCTTCGCCTTCATGCCGTATTCAGTCATGATCTCTTCCGCGGAAACTGACTCTCCAGCATCAATCTCCTTGTCGGCAATCGCGAGTACCTTCAACAACGCAAGGGTCTCCTGCGTTTGCTCGTAGCTCGCCACATCCACCAGCACCGCGCGCGCTTCACCGTTCTGCGTGATAATGATTGGCTCGCGCTCTTCTGTGATCCGGTCCAGGAGCTCGGCGGCGTTGGCTTTCACGTAACTGATGGGCTTGATCTGCGTGGAATAGCGCATAACACCTCACAAGACGTTCTCAAACCTATTATAGTCCTTTATCGGTTCGAATTAAAGCAACATTAAGCCAGAATAAGAGCTGTATTCAGTTTATTAAAGAACCTGTTTGTCGTACTCGACCGAATGCAGAAACAAGCCCCGCGCCGGTGCCGTCGGCCCGGCCGCCGAACGATCGCGCGCCGCAAGAATCCCGGGAATCTCCTCGAGCGCCAACTGCCCGCGGCCCACATCCAGCATGGTTCCCACAAGGTTGCGCACCATGTGATGCAGAAATCCGTTGCCGCGGACGCGGTAAACCAGCATCGCGCCGGCTTCGCTCGGCCGCGGCACCGACCCCTGAAGTTCCAACTCCCGAAGTTCCCACTTTGACGAGTAGATGGTCCGCGTTGTCGACCCGACCGGAATCTTCGGCGCCGTCGCGTCGTCTCGGAGCTCGTCCGCCGCACTGCTCCGTTCGCTCATATCCGGATCGTTCGCGGCAAAACTCTGGAAGTCGTGTTCGCCTTCGAAGATCCGCGCGCAGGCCTGGAGCTTGTCCACATCCAACTGCCACGGGCAACGCGTACACGTAACGAGCCAGAAAGGGCGGGCAGAGCCCCAGGCGAAAAATCCGATATTCATAGGTCTTGGCGATCGCCGAGTGCCTCGCATGAAATGTACTGGGCACCGTTGTCGCCTCCAGCACCCGAATCGATGGCGGCAAAGTCCGATTCAATGCGCGCTGCAGATTCTCGGCAGGAATGGGGGCGCGCAACGTGAAGCTGGCCACCTGGGCCAGCGCGTGAACCCCCGCATCGGTGCGTCCGGACCCCTGAGGCAACGGCGATTCGCCCGTGACCCGGCCCAGAGCAGCCTGCAGTTCGCCCTGAATGGTGGAATGGCCAGGCTGCACCTGCCAGCCCTGAAAGTCGGTTCCGTCATACGCTACGGTGAGCTTCCAGTTTCTGAGTGCTTGATCGGCATGGGCGCTGTCAGTCAACGGAGTTACCGCATTAAGGGTACCCGATGCCGCAGATTTGCCTGCGCAGTCGGGTGTTTCCAGGCCCCACGGAGAGATTTCCACCCCGATGCGCCCGATTTCGGTTGTCAGAAGGCGCGACTTGGGGTAACTTACTAACCAGTTAGTTAATTTTGTAAACGGACGATTCGGCACCAAGTTCTCGCCCGACGCTACCCGCTCCATTGATCCTTTAACCAGAGCTTCGGCTGCGATTTACGGCGGCACATGGAACGGCCGGGGTACCGACTTCGTAATCAACAAAGAACCATGCAGGTCCACTTAACGGCGATAATCGATTTGAGAAACCCGAATCTTTGCATCCGGAGCGGTTTCCTGAACGTCTTGAGGCGCAACCGGAGCACCCACCGGGTGGGTGGCTCGAATGCCGCAATCTTGGGAGAAGAAACATGTATTTTTTAAGGGCAGGTCTATCGCATCGCGAGCGGGCAACCGCGGACAGTCAAATCCTGGAACCAAAACTGGAGTCGACAACGGGCCGGACAGGGCTGAAGCACGCCGCCGGACACTTGCGCGCCGTTGCTGCAATTTTGTTGACCTTGGCGGCCACCACGCCGCCAGGCTACGCACAGCAGGAGGGCACTGCCACCGCGCCGCCCGATAAAGCCGCCAGCGATCTTCCGGTGGCGCCGGTGCCGGTTCCCACGCAGCCGATTCCGCTGCGCACCTCCGAGCGCGATTACTCGAAGGCCTTCGGAACATGGCTTGGCAATCCGATCAACATCTTCCGTCCCACCACCATCGCCAAGGCGAGCTTCGCCAACTCCGTCCGCCTCGCCGATCTCATGAAAGACGGCAAGATTTATCTCAGCCTCTCGGATGCCATCGCCCTGGCACTCGAGAACAACTACGACATCGCCATCGCGCGCTACGATCTCGACATCGCCGATACCGATATTCTGCGCACCCGCACGGGCGCTGCGCCGCTCGGCGCTCCCTCCGGCTTGATCACGGGAACTCTCGGTGGTTCCACTTCTACCTTATCTACGGGCGGCGGTCCGGGAGGCTCCACGGTGGGCTCCGGCGGCGCAGGTTCCGGTGTCTCCGGGCTTACGCTGACCACGGCGGGCGCGGGACCGGTGCCCGAGGCCCTGGATCCCACGCTCACCGGCAATATCCAGTTGCAACGCGCCGAGTCGCCGCAATCCAGCATCTTCTCGCCGCGCGCCTCCACCAACACCAATCAATACAACTTCACCTACAACCAGGGATTTATCACCGGCACATCGCTCGCTGTAGGCTTCAACAATCAGCGGCTGACGACCAACAGCGAACTCTACACGTATAGCCCGCTGTTCAGTTCCAGCTTCCAGGCCACCGTCACGCAGCAACTGCTGCAGGGCGCGGGCATCTGGGTCAACAAGCGCTTCATGTATCAAGCGCTCAACGACCGCCGCATCACTGACTCTTCGTTCCGGCAGCAGCTCCTCTACACCGTCAATCAGGTGGAGAGCATTTACTGGGGTCTTGTGCAGGCCTATCAGGACGTGCAGGCCAAGGATCGCGCTCTCGAGCAAAGCAACCAGCTGCTCAGCGACAATCGCAAGCAGTTGCAGGTCGGCTCCATGGCGCCGCTCGATGTGGTCAATGCCGAATCCAGCGTCGCCGCCGACCAGCAGGCGCTCATCAGTGCGCAAAGCGCGCTCAACTACCAGCAGCAAATTATCAAGCAGGCTATTACGCGCAATCTCAACGATGCCGTGCTCTCGGCTGCACCTGTCATTCCCACCGATCGGGTGAGCCTGGAGCCGATCTCCGAAGAGAGCCAGCCCGTGGAGGCGCTTGTGCAGGAGGCATTCCAGCAGCGGCCCGAACTGGAGCAGGCCGTGCTGACGCTGCGCAACGATGAAATCACGCTGAAGGGCGCGCGCAATGCGATGCTTCCCACGCTGAACGTCTTCGGATTTTATGGCGCCAGCGCGACGGGCGGCTCGCAGAGTCCGAACTGCTTCAACTTTTTCTCCAACCCTGCAGGGCCGTGTGCTCCCAACTCCGTTCCCACCGTCGGTTACGGGACTGCCTTGAGCAATTTAGTGAATAGCTCTTCTCCCGACAAAGGCGCGGGCTTCAACCTCACGATCAATCTCCGTAACCGCGAAGCGCAGTCTGTGCAGGAGCGCTCGTTGATGGAGTACCGGCAGGCGGAATTGCGGCTTGAGCAGCTCTATACGCAGATTCGCATGCAGGTGGTCAACTCCATGTTTGCGCTCGCCAACGACCGTGCGCAGGTGCGCTCGGCGCAGGCCCTGCGCGACTATGACCAGCAAAGCGTCGATGCCGAGCAGAAGAAACTGCATCTGGGTGCATCGACGACCGCGAATGTGTTGCAGCAACAGCGCAACCTGGCTGTCGCGGAGGACAGCCTGATCGCCGCAAACGCTGCCTACGCCAAGGACCGCGCGGGCCTCTATCAGACGTTGGCCTCCACCTTGCAGCACTATGGAATCAATTTGCCCGAAGCCGCCGCGGGGACCGTGACCACTGCTCCGGTGATTTCAGGAGTTGCGCCCGCCCAGCCCGGCAACGAGCCAACCATGACGCCGCCCGCAGCTCCGAATCAGCAAGCCATGCCGCCCGCTCAATGACGCGGCTAAAATTCGACGAACAATGGCCCGGCGTACGCCGAGCCATTGTTTTTTTGCACTCCAATATCTCACAGGTGTTGCATCTGAGGCATCACCTGCGCTAGGATGTATCCATGGGCAGCAAGAACCGCCCGCGCAAAGTCATCGATTACGAAGCGGCCTTTCCTTGCGCCGACGGCTACGGCGTCTTGCGCGAAGAGGTCTGGATGGACGAAGAAGATAGGGTCGCCCGCTACAATCTTGCGTTTGTCGTGCCGCACTTGACCATGGCCGCATTCTTGGCTACGACAATGCGCATGGTTACCATGAGCGCCACTTCATGGGCAAGAGGGAGGCAGTTGACTACCAAGGATTTCCGAACTTATCCCAGCAGTTCTATCAGGAAGTTACCGCGCTCCGGAGGGGTTATGAAGACAAAAGTATTCACTGACGGTTTTGAGGGCCACGTGCGGCGTTCGCGAGAACGCGCCCAAAAGATCGCACGCGGCGAGCGGCTCGAACCGGAAAAGATCATCACTTTCGGCGACCCGATGATGATGTTCGAACTGATGACAGTGCAGCGTATGCGTCTCTTCCAGACGGCACGCAAAAAGAAACTGAGCATCTCTGCGCTCGCTGAAGAATTGGGTCGCAATCGCGGCTCGGTGACGCGCGATGTGAATAAGCTCAAGCAATTCGGCCTCATCCGCCTGCGCGAAAAAGTCAACCCCGGTCACGGTGTCGTGCAGATTGTCGAGCCTGTCGCCAAAAAGATCGAGATGCGGGCAGAGCTGTAAATTCGCAGATATCCACGCAAGTAAACTGCGCGCCTTACCGCTCTGCAACCCGATCCAGCAGATCAAAAAATTCCGGAAAACTGATCGATGCCGACTCGGCGCCCTGAATAATCGTTTCGCCCTCGGCGCGCAGAGCCGCCACGGTGAAGGCCATGGCAATGCGGTGGTCGCCGCCCGCGTCGATGGTCGCGCCATGCAGCGTCTGTCCGCCAGGCACGTCCAAGCCGTCCTCGAATTCCTCAACCTCCGCGCCCATGGCGCGCAGATTCTTCGCTACCAGCGCGATCCGGTCTGACTCCTTCACGCGCAGCTCGCGCGCCCCGCGAATGCGGATACCGCCGCTCGTGTACGGCCCGATCGCCGCCAATACCGGCAACTCGTCGATCAGCTGTGCCGCGAGCAAACCGGAAATTTCCGTCGATCCCAGTCCCTCGGCCGGCGCTGAAATCTGCACTGTGCCCACCAGTTCGGCATGCTTCTCTTCAAGATTCAGCACCGCGATGTGCGCGCCCAGCGCCGTCAGCACATCGAGCAGGGAAGCGCGCGTCGGATTTAGGCCGAGGGCATCGACCACAAGGTTGGAGCCGGGGAAGAGCATTGCGGCGCAAAGGAAAAACGCCGCCGACGAAAGATCGCCGGGAATCGCGGCATCGATGCCTCGCAGCGCTTGCGGTCCGCTGATTGAGACCGAATCTGCGGCCCGCGTCAGAGTAGCTCCAAAGGCGCGCAGAGCGAGTTCGGTGTGATCGCGCGTGCGGACGGCCTCGCGCACCGTAGTCATGCCCACGGTTTGCAGCCCCGCCAACAAAACGCAACTCTTCACCTGCGCGCTGGGAACCGGCGTCGTGTAGTCAATGGCTTTGAGCGGCCCTCCATCGATGGAGATTGGCGCGTGGCCGTCCGTGAGCCTCAGGCGCGCGCCCATGGCTTCCAACGGTTTGCGAATGCGCTCCATCGGCCGCTGCGAGAGTGACTCATCGCCCATCAGCGTGAAGCGGCCCCGCTGCGGCGCCAGCAAGCCTGACATCATGCGCATGGTCGTGCCGGAATTGCCGCAGTCGAGCGTCCAGTCGCGCGAATCCCCGTTTCGCGAATCGAGGCCGGGCACGACGCGTCCCGCTACTCCGGTAATTTCTACGGAGTCCGCGCCGGTTAGGTTCACCTTCGCGCCAAGTGTCTCCATGCATGCGAGCGTCGAGGCGCAATCCGCTCCGGTTGAAAAATTCGTAAAGCGCGACACGCCCTCCGCGAATGCGCCCAGCATGGCATATCGATGGCTGATGGACTTATCGCCGGGCAGTCGCAGGCTGCCAACAATGTTGCGGGCGGGGCGGATCAGTCGTTCCTGAACGGCAGTGTGCACAAATGCTCCGGGGAAATGCTCCGATACTTTGAGTGTATCGAATCGGCGCCACGGCACTGTTTTCTTGTTCCCTTGTCCCCTGCCTTACCGCACGCGCAGCACGATAATCGTTTCGTCATCGAAGCGGTCTTTGCTCCCTTGGAAGCGCGCGACATCCGCCAGGATTTCGTCGGCAATCTCCAGTGCGGGAAGATCGCGGCTGGCGCAGAGCAGTCCGGCCAGGCGATCCTGTCCGTACATTTCTTCCTTCTCGTTTTCCGCGTCCAAAATTCCATCCGACACGAAGACGATGGCATCGCCCGGCTGCGTCGACACGCTCAGTTCTTCGTAAGTCACATCGGGAAACATGCCCAGCGGAAAACCTTCGGCTTTGACCGTCACGGATTGGCCGGCGCGGCAGAAAACCGGTTGCACCGCCCCGGAATTCGCTACCTGTAGAGTCTGATTTTCATCGTTCCATAGCGCGAAGAGCATGGTCACGTACTGCGAATCCAGTTTGCGCTCCTGCAGAGCATCATTCAGCAGGGTCAGCATCTGTGCCGGACCTGGCTGCTGTGCCGCCGCGGCGCGCATAATGCCGCTTACCAGCGCCGCAAACAGCGCAGCCGGCGCGGCCTTGCCGCTTACGTCGCCGAGCACGATCGCCGTACGATTCGGCCCGTATTCGAGAAAGTCGTATAGGTCGCCGCCGATGGTGCGCGCCGGCAAAAAGCGCACCGCCATCTCGGCATGAGGATGCGAAGGCGCGTCCGTCGGCAATAAGCGCAACTGCACCTCGCGCGCCATGGCGATGTCTTTCTCCAGCTGTCGCTCCTGCCGTTTGACCGCCTGGTACAACCGCGCGTTCTCAATGGCAATTGCAATTTGCGAAGCCAGCGTCGACAGCATTCGTTCGTGTTCTTCGTTGAAAAACCCCGGCTTGGTGTGCTCCAGGTCCAGCACGCCGATGACGCGGCCCTTGTAGAACAGCGGCACAATCAGCTCCGAGCGCGTCTCGGGATTCATGGGGATGTAGCGCAGATCCTTGCTCACGTCGGGCACGTTGACTGCGCGCCACTCCCGCACCGCTGCGCCCACCAGCCCGCTGCTGATGGGGATGCGTCGCGTGGGAGCATGCGCGTATCCGAATCGCCACGCATAGCGCGTAATCAGCGTGTCGCCTTTTTCGTCGAGCAGCATCACGGTGAACATCTGGTAATCAATCAGCCGACGCAGCAACTGTCCGACCTTCTCCAGCAGCGGATTCAGGTCCAGAATCGACGCCAGTTCCACTGCGATCTCGTTCAGCACTTCAAGCGTCTGTGCCTGGCGAGAAACCCGCGCGTACAAGCGCGCGTTCTCAATCGACTGCGCGATGCGCGAAGCGGTCATCGTCAGCACGTTCAAGTGCTCATCGCGGAAAAAGTCCAGCTGCTCGCTTTCGATGTCCATTACGCCGATGAGCCGGTTCTTCGCGATCAGCGGAACGGCCAGCTCCGAACGCACCTCGGGATTGGCGCTGACGTAGTAATCCGCCGTCGACACGTCATTCAGCAGGATCGGTTGCCGCGTGAGCGCAACTTGCCCCGCGACTCCCTTGCCCACGGGAATGCGCATGCGCTCTACCTGCGGCGTGTGGCCGATCTGGAACCGCATGCGTAGTTCGTGCGTCCGCTCATTCAAAAGAAAAATGGCGAAGATGCGGTAAGGAATGAGGGCGCGAACCAACTCCGAAGTGCGGCTGAGAAGAGTTTGCAGGTCGAGAGTGGTATTGAGCGCGTCGGTCAGGCGCATGAGATATGCCACATCTGCCGGCTCGATGCGGGCGTTCACGGGATCCAGATGCGCGGGCTCGGCGGGGCGGTAGTCGCCCTCGAATTCGTGGCCAGCTGGCGGAGATTGCGGAGTATCGGACATAGAGCGTCGAAGGAAAGGATAACGCAGGGACCGGAAGGGCAGGGACTGAGCGAGTGATGGGGCTGAGGGACGGCTTCCAGCCTCTAGCTCCTGGCTGCTAGCCAGTTGCGGTGACCGGGAGGGGGTTTCGTCGGTAGCGGGTCAATCCAGAGGGGCATGGCTCAGGGCTAAAGGCCTCCATCCTCTAATGAGCCATGCGCGCGCAATGCATTGTCAGAGAGCGTCGCGGATGCCTCCGCGAGATTCGGGTCGGTTGTGTACTTGTAGGAAAGTTCGAATGTGGTTGCCGAATCAGACCACTCGAGCTTACGAGATCCGCCTTCAGCATTTTTCGAAGTCACATCCTTTGACGGTTTGCCCAGCGTGCGGATGTAATCGTTGATCTGCGCCTGGACTGCGTCAGACGACATAGCTCCAAAATGGAACTGAAACTCATAAATGAATCCCGGCTCTGTTGTACTCAGTGACATGGCTTCCGCGCCGCCAAATGTGCCCGGCTTAAGCTCGCACATCGCGCCGGTCCAGTTACAAAAGTCTGCGTCTGAGGGCAATTTGCCGCCAAGGATCAGTATTGTTCCTTTCTCGATCGTGACTTGCCGCAAAGTATCAAGGGTTCCCGCGGCGCCGGCCGATTGGCTCGCTGCAAAGACCGTTAAAGCGAGAGCGAACCCCAGAGCAATGCTCTTCATAACTTCGTTCCCCTTCTCCCTTGCTTCCCTTTGTCCCTCTAGTCGGCGCCCAATTCGCGCAGAATTGCGACTGAAGCCGAGCAGCCAATGCGGTTGGCGCCGGCCTCAAGCAGCGTGCGCAGTTGCGCGACCGTGCGGATGCCGCCCGAGGCCTTGATCCCGCATCGCGCACCGGCCACACCGCGCAGCAATGCCACGTCGGCCGGAATCGCGCCGCCCGCCGCCGACCCGGTCGAAGTCTTGATGAAATCCGCACCGGCCTGGATGGCAATTTCGGAGGCGCGCAGTTTTTCTTCCATGGTGAGCAGGGCAGTTTCGAGCGTGACCTTCAGCAGAGCGCCATGATGATGGGCCACGCTGACTACCGCTTGAATCGTGTGCCGCACGGCCGCGTGGTTGCCGCTCTTGAGCTGGCCGATGGGCAGCACCATGTCGAGCTGGCGCACACCCAGGCAGATGAGCGCGGCAGTTTCCTGTCGGAGCGTGGAGACCAGCGAGCCACCCAGCGGCGAGCCGATCACTGCGCCCGTCGGAATCCCTGTGCCGGCAAGCGCGCCAACTGCGATCGAAGTCCACACCGGGTTAACCACGACACAGGCAAAGCGGTAGCGCACAGCCTCGGCGCAGAGCGTCTCCACCTGCTTGCGCGTGGCGACGGGCTTGACCAGAGTGTGGTCGATCACGGCAGCCAGAGATTGCCAACTGGAGAGAGTTTGAGCGGTGAATCCTGCCGAGTCGAATGTCCCGTAGTCAAAATCCAGGTCGGATTCCTGGACGAGGGTTGGCTTCATGGAGGCGTGCTCCTTGCATACGCGGGACAGCGTTCGAGACAAAATCCATCCGGCGGCTCCGGAACCAGAGTATACGTCGGCGGCGCGACACAGACCAAATGAATCGATGGTAAAGATGCATGCGGCGGTTGCCTGGAAAACAATCCGTCCCGGGATCGGCTTACTCGTTGGTCTCCGGCATCAGGCAGATATCGGGCAGATTGCGATAGCGCTCTGCGAAGTCCATCCCGTAACCGATAACAAACAGGTTGGGAATGGAGAACCCGACGTAATCGGCCTCGATCGATTCAATGCGCCGCGAGGGCTTGTCGAGCAGCGTGGCAATGCGCAGCGATTTGGGATGCTGCTGCAGAAACAGTTTGCGCAAATATGCAAGAGTCAGCCCCGTGTCGAGAATATCTTCCACCACCAGCACGTTCTTGCCTTCGATCGACTGGTCCAGATCCTTGATCATCTTGACCGCGCCCGACGAGCGCTGGCCCTTGCCGTAGCTCGAGACCGCGACAAAGTCGAAGGTCGCGTCGGCCTGGATGGCGCGCGACAGGTCGACGAGGAAAAACGCCGCGCCTTTAAGTACGCCGATCATGACCAGCTTTTCGCCGTTCAGATCGCGGCTGATCTGCGCGCCCATTTCGGCCACGCGGTCGGCGATCTGCTGGCGGGAGTAGAGAACCTCAAGGCCTTTGGAGGTCACGGTTTCCATGCTCACAGTATCGCGCGATTTGTCGCTTTGCGGCCTGTGTAAATCGGGGCCTGTAAATCGGAATGCCTTTAAACTCGGAAATCGACTCGCCGGCCGCTGTCCGTGCAGCTTTGGGAAACCTCCGCGCGTCTATACTTGAAGAGACATGCTTCCTTACCTGCATCTCGGATGGTTCAATTTGCCCACATTCGGGCTCATGCTATGGTGCGCCGCCGTAGCGGGCGCCATTGTGGTGGACCGCGCCTTCAAACGTGAAAACATATCCGCCGATGCGGTGGGAATGGTGGCCATTGCCCTGGTCGCCGGCATCGTGGGCGCCAAGCTGTGGCATGTTCTGGACTCGCCGAGCGAATTCAGAACCAACGGCTGGGGCGTTTTGTGGGATACCGCGGGATTTGCCTGGTACGGAGGCATGGTTTTCGGAATTCTGGCGCTGGTTCTGCAGGGTTTACGCGCGAAGATCGGGGCGGTTCGGACGCTTGATCTGTGCGCGCCGGCGGCCGCTATTGGCTACGGTGTTGGACGCATCGGCTGCTTCCTCTCCGGAGACGGTTGCTACGGCATCGAAATCACGCCAGTCCATATCTTTGGCTTTACCTTCCACCCATGGGGGATGGCCTTCCCGCACGGGATCGACCCGACCTTCGTCCCGGTTTATCCCACCCCGCTTTATGAACTTGGCGCGGGTCTGCTGATCGGGTGGTATTTATGGTGGCGGCTGGGCAAGCCGCACGCCACGGGCGCCATCCTTGGCCAGTACCTGCTGCTGAGCGGCATAGCTCGCTTTCTGGTTGAATTTATCCGGCGTAACCCCAAGGTTTTATGGGGATTATCGAATGCACAATTGGCCAGTGCCGGAGCTGTCTTCGTAGGAATTGCGCTCACCGCCTGGGCCTCCACACGGCCCGCTTTCACGCCGCGAAAGGTGCCGGCGCAAGTGGAAAAGACGGCTTAGACCTCACTACGGCCACGGATTCAAGATGTGAATCCCGCAGGATTGAAAGTGCGCAACGTTGCGCGTGGCCAGGGCGGCGCCATTGGCAAGAGCAGTCGCCGCTAGAAGGGCGTCCATTTCGTCGATCGGCAGGCCTTGAGATTGGCGGGCTTTCAGAACGGCTCCATAAGCTCTTGCGGCAGGCAGGTCAAAGGCAAGAATTCGTGCGCCAAAGAACTCGCCGAACATGAGTTCCGCTCGCTCAAAAAGCTGGCGTTGACGCTTGCCCGTCGACATCAGGTCTAACCCGGAATAGACCTCCGCAACAACAATAGTGCAGGTCCACAGTTCCACCCGGTTCTGCGACTTCAGCCACGCCATCACCGCTGGCTCGGGCGAAGGCCTCATTGCCTCTGAAATCACGTTCGTGTCGAGCAGGATCATTTCGAGAATGTAGGTATTTTCCGATGCGACTTGCGGCGTGGCGGAATGGGAAGCTCAACCCCGCCAAGGGGAGCAAACAGTTCATGGATTGCCGTCCCCAGGTCCTTGTCGAGTTGCGGAAGTCCCGAGGTGTCATTGGCGCGCCCCGAGAAAGTACGTGGAGGAATCTTCAGGTCCACTCCGCCGAGCGCAGCGAAGCGCCTGTGAATCGCTGTACCGATGTCGACCTGGTCGCGACGCGCCTTCGCTGTGAGCGCCTCGTCGGTAGGCGACTCCTCAAGCAGGTCGGCGAGCGTTGCGCGCGCTTCGGCCTCCATGGACCGGCCATTGAGCGCGGCGCGCAGTTGCAGCTTGCGCTTGACCTTCTCGTCGAGCTTGCGGATAACAATCGTCGCCATAAAGAAAGTTTAGCAGGGAAATGCTAGCAATGCAAGCACTGCTAGCAATGCTAGCACATCCGAAATGAGCCAAACCCAATCCATCGGTGCCGGAATCGCGACCAGCAAGCTCTGTGATTCATCTCACGCCCGCAACCTACCCCTGCGCGATCGTGTGATTTATCACACGTGTGATGACGCTCACAGCCACTCGTACTTTCCACTGCGTAACTTCGGTCACATTAACCGGCAAATCGCAGGGTTGTTTATAGCCTCCACGCTTTCCTGTGATTTGCCGGTGAAGTTCCGTGAGCGAGGGAAGCATGGGCGATACGATTTGGCAGTCAATGGAGAAGAAGGGCTATAGCCGCAGAGATTTTATGCAGTTCTGCAGCGCAGCCGCGGTAGTCGCCGGTTTGGGCAAATCCGGCGCGGCCCAGGTTGTTACGGCCTTCGAAAAAAAGGAAAAACCGGCCGTGATATGGATGCATTTTCAGGAATGCACCTGCTGCAGCGAGTCATTCATTCGCGCATCGCACCCCATCGTGGCTGACGCGTTGCTCGATGTGCTCTCGCTCAACTACACCGAAACCTTGATGGCGGCCTCCGGCTTCCAGGCAGAAAAGAGCCTGAACGACACCATCGCCAATAACAAGGGCAAGTACATTGTGCTCGTGGAAGGCGCCGTGCCCACCAAGGACGGCGGCGTGTACTGCATGGTGGGCGGCAAAACTGCGGAGTCGATTCTGCAGACCGTTGCCGCGGATGCTGCAGCCATCGTGGCCTGGGGCAGTTGCGCCTCAAACGGTTGCGTGCAGGCGGCCAAGCCGAATCCTACCGGCGCTACGCCGATCTCGAAGCTGGTGAACAAACCGGTCATCAATGTGCCCGGATGCCCGCCCATCGCCGACGTGATGATGAGCGTGGTGACGCACCTGCTCGTGCTGGGGCAGGTTCCGGAGCTCGACAATCAAGGCCGGCCCAAAGAGTTCTACGGCCGCCGCGTGCACGACACCTGCTATCGCCGCGCCAACTACGATGCCGGGCTCTTCGTCGAAGCATTTGACGACGAGAATGCACGCAAGGGTTATTGCCTGTACAAAATGGGCTGCAAGGGTCCTGTCACCTACAACGCCTGCTCGGTGGTGCGTTGGAATGAGGGCACCAGTTATCCCATTCAGTCGGGTCACGGCTGCATCGGCTGCAGCGAAGAGGGCTTCTGGGACAACGGCCCGCTCTACAAGCACCTCACATCGTTCCCCGGTTTCGGCGTCGAAAGCACGGCAGACACCATTGGCACCGCAGTCGGCGTAGCCACCTTGGCCGGTGTCGCGGCCCACGCCGTGGTGACCAACATACGCAAGCGCAGCGTGATTGCGGAAGTCCACGCTGAAGATGAGAAGGAGTCGTAATCAGTCATGGCAACGCGTGTAGTCGTCGATCCCGTAACTCGCATTGAAGGCCACCTGCGCATTGAAGCAGTGGTGGAAAATGGCGTCATCACCGACGCATTCAGCGCAGGCACCATGGTGCGCGGCCTGGAAAAAATTCTCCAGGGCCGCGATCCGCGCGATGCCTGGGCCATCACCGAGCGCGTCTGCGGCGTCTGCACCACGGTGCACGCGCTGGCCAGCGTGCGCTCAGTGGAAGATGCGCTGGGCATTTCGGTGCCGCCCACCGCGGAAATTATCCGCAACATCATGCTCACCACCCAGTACGTGCAGGATCACGTGGTCCACTTTTACCATCTGCACGCACTCGACTGGGTAGACATCGTCAACGCGCTCAAGGCCGATCCCAAGAAGGCCGCCGAGCTGGCGCAGTCGTTCTCAAAGTGGGATAAGAACACACCTGCCTATTTCACTGAAGTCCAGGACAAGATCAAGGCCTTTGCTGCAAGCGGCCTCGGCATCTTCGCCAACGGTTACTGGGGCCATCCGGCTTACAAGCTGCCGCCGGAAGTCAACCTGATCGCGGTCGCTCACTATCTCGATGCGCTGCAGTGGCAAAAGGAAATCGTCAAGATCCATGCGGTATTCGGCGGCAAGAACCCGCACCCGAACTACCTTGTCGGCGGCGTGCCATGCTCCATCAACGTCAACGAGGTTGCCGCCATCAACATGGAGCGGCTCAACCTGGTCTCGCAGCTCATCAGCCAGGCCGACGAATTCGTCAACGAAGTGTACATTCCCGACCTGCTGGCCGTGGCCTCGTTCTACAAGGACTGGTCAAAGTACGGCGGCGGCTTGAGCAACTATCTCGCCTACGGCGAATTTCCCACCAACGGCTACAGCCATCCTGAGAGCTTCAAGTATGCGCGTGGCGCGGTGCTCAACCGCGATCTCTCGACCGTGCTACCGGTCAATGCCAAGGACCAGCAGGAGATCAAGGAATACATTGCTCACTCCTGGTACACCTATGACGGCGGAAACGACGTCGGTTTGCATCCCTGGGCGGGCGAGACCAACATCAAGTACGCCGGCCCGACACCTCCGTTCGAGAGCCTCGAGGGCTTCGACAAGTATTCGTTCCTCAAGACGCCGCGCTGGAAAGAGAACCCCATGGAAGTGGGACCGCTGGCCCGTCTGCTGGTTTCCTATGCTGCCGGCCACGCGGATGTGAAGGACACGGTGGGCGCGGTGCTGGGAAAGCTCAACGTGCCTGTTGGCGCTCTCTTCAGCACCCTGGGACGCACCGCGGCGCGCGGCATCGATGCGGCGCTCGCCATGATCTGGCTCAAGGAGTTTTTCGGCCAGCTGATGGACCGTGTCAAAATCAACGAAGTCTCCACGTTCAACAGCGAGAAGTGGGAGCCCAAGTCCTGGCCCGCAGACGCGGAAGGCGTGGGCCTGGTGGAAGCTCCGCGCGGCGCACTGGCACACTGGATCAAGATCCACAACGGCGCCATCGACAACTACCAGCTCGTCGTCCCCACCACGTGGAACGGCTCGCCCCGCGACGCCAAGAATCAGCATTCATCCTTTGAGTCGGCGCTGATCGGCACGCCGGTGGCGAATCTCGAGCAGCCCGTTGAGATCATCCGCACTATTCATTCCTTTGACCCGTGTCTGGCCTGCGCCGTGCATCTTTACGATCCGCAGGGAAGGCACCTTCACCAGATTTCCTTCGAGTAATCACGATGAGCACACAGAACACTGGTGTCAAAGACGTCTTTACGCTAAACGGCGGCGCGCCGGTCGAGTATCGGCGCGTGTATGTGTGGGAAATGCCGGTCCGCGCATATCACTGGATCAACGCCATCGCGCTGACCCTGCTATGCATCACCGGATTCCTCATTGGGCATCCCGTTCACATTGCGTACGCGTCCGAGGCGTTTCAGCAATACTGGTTCGGCTGGGTGCGCTTCGTGCACTTCGCCGCCGCGTACGTGTACCTCTTCAATTTTGCTGCCCGCATTTACTGGGGGTTTGTGGGGAACAAGTACGCCAGGTGGAACAACTTTTTCCCGATCACCAAAAGGCAGCAGCAGGAGATTGTTGACGTCATCAAGACCGACGTCCTGCAAACCAAGATGCACGGCGAAATCTCTACGGGCCACAACTCGCTGGCAGCTTTCATCTACTTCCTGACCTTCCTGGCCTTTTGCTTCCAGACCATCACTGGCTTTGCACTTTATTCCAGCATGAGCAATGCGTGGCTGCCGAGCATGTTCAAGTGGATTGTGCCTCTGATGGGCGGCGAATTCTCGGTCCGCTTCTGGCACCACCTGTTCATGTGGTTCTTCGTCGTGTTCATCATCGTGCACATCTACCTCAGCTTCTATCACGACTACATCGAGGGCCGCGGCACGATTTCCTCGATCGTAGGCGGATGGAAGTTCGACCGTCAGAGCCCGGAACAATTGGCCGCTGCGTGCAAGCTGCAGGATCCGAAAAAAATGGACAAGCAGAAGTAAAGAGCCGATCCCAGGTCCCGATTTCGGTGCCTGGGATCATGTAGCCGCGCCGTAGGCGCAGAGTTTGTTAGCCCCGCGCTTCAGCGTGGGGAAAGCGAATTCCGCATAATCTCCGGAGTCCCGTAGGGACGGCACTGGAACAAATCTCTTGCAGGAATCAACAATCCCTGTGGGATGGTTCCCGACCCATGCGCTTTGCTCGCATTATTTTGTAATCCATGCATTAGACTCGGGATTTAATGGATAAGAAACCCACGCTCGTACTCGGCCTCGGCAACGTCATCATGGGCGATGAAGGTGTTGGCGTCCATGTGGTGCGAGCGCTCGAAAAGCACTCACTGCCTGCAGGCGTGGAGTGTCTTGATGGCGGAACAGGCGGCTTCATTCTCCTCGAGCCGCTCGAGAACGCCGGCCGCATCATTCTCATCGACGCCGCAGCCGACGGCAACCCTCCCGGCACCGTGACCCGCACCACGCCGCGCTTCTCCGCGGATTACCCTCCCACGCTTACTGCGCACGACATAGGCATCAAAGATCTGCTCGACGCGTTCTACATGCAGGGCGGATCGCGCGACGTCGTGCTTTATGCCATTGCCATCGATCCCCGGCAGCCCATCTCCATGGAACTCTCGCCCGTCACAGCCGCAGCCGCCCAGGAAGCTGAGCAACGCATTCTCGCGGAGCTTCGCGCTGCCCCACCGGCCTGAACCCCGTGTTCTCACGACTGTGCGCTCCCGTGATGGATGTTCATAGAATTCAATTTTATGCACATCGGTGTTATGATGAAACCGGAAGGTGAACCTATGGCCGCCGCAAAGACCGCAATTGCACATAAACACTTCCGGCTCGACACCGTGAAGCTCAAGCGGGCGCAGAAGGTGCTTCAGGCGCCGACGGAAACCGAAGCCATCGAGCGTGCTCTTGAGCTGGTTCTTTCAGAACACCAGCGGGACCGCCTGGCGGCCGAGGCAAACAAGAGATTCATGCAGAGCGGTGTTACGATTCGCGACGTCTATCGCACGCTGGACGCCTGACAGATGCCGGTTCTCTTCGATGCGTCGATCTACGTCGCCGCCATGCGGCCGGGCGGCGATCCTTTCCAATTCCTGCAGCGACGCGCAGATGAGGCGCCGCTTTGGCTCAGCTCGGTTGTACTCGAGGAGCTATATGCAGGAGCCAGTGGGGCCGCGGTTCGCGCCGTGGAGCGACTGGAACGAGATTTTGAGAGAGCGAAACGCGTTCTCGTGCCGAACCTCTCAGATTGGGCCTCCGCTGGTAAAGTTCTGGCGCGATTGGCGGCAAAATACGGCTACGAGCAAATTGGCCGGGCTCGCCTGACCAACGATGCCCTCATTGCTATGAGCGCCGCCCGCTCTGGCATCACGATCTTGACGGCCAACGCCCGCGATTTTGCACGCATCGCCGAGTTTAGGGCTTTTTCGTGGCGCACCGCGGCGCTTCGGCCAGTGTGAAAGGGGCCATTAGTGGCGTGGAATCTTCACTCAGCCTGAAAAATCGTCCAAAATCAATAAGGCAAAACTTGCAAAATCGGACCATTTCGGTCTATATTCATTTTATGGACGTTATGGCCTGTTGTCGCTGCTCGATGCACGCTGTTCGCGTGGCATAGGTAGCCTCGGCCGAAGTCCAGAAATATAGTCCGGCTTCCCAATTGCCCGCGCACAGCCAATAGCTAGCGCGGGCATTTTGTTTTTGTCCCCGATTTTGACCCGAGCAACAAATAAAGGAAGGCAATGAGCGAGATTCCGCAAAAAGAAACTAAAGCCCAGCGCATGGAGCGCCTGAAGCGCGAAAAGAATCCCTGGGAGGCCTTTGACGAGGTCCGCACGTTCGCGCGCGAGGGACGCTCCAGCGTGGTGCCCGAGTGGGCGTCGGCGTACTTCAAGTGGTGGGGCGTCTACACCCAGGGCGACGGCGTAGGTGCAACCGGCGGCAAAGGCGGCGAAGGGCTCGCGACGGACTGGTTCATGATGCGCATTGGCATTCCCAACGGCATCGTTTCGTCCAGCCAGCTTCGCGCCATCGGCGGAATCACCCGCAAGTACGCCCGCGATCTGGCCGACATTACCGTCCGCCAGAATATTCAATTGCACTGGCTCACCATTGAGTCGCTGCCTGAGGTTGTCGATGCGCTTGACTCCATCGGCCTCTCGCCCAAAGGCGCCTGCGGCGACGTGGTGCGCAACGTGACCGGCTGCCCGCTCGCAGGTGTAGCCGCCGACGAGCTCATCGACGCCTCGCCCATCGCGCGCGAGATCGCGCATCTCCTCACCGCGAATCCCGATTTCTACAATCTGCCGCGCAAGTTTAAGATCTCGGCCACCGGCTGCCCCTCCTGGTGCACTTACCCCGAGATCAACGACATCGGTCTCACGCCCGTGGTGCGCGACCGCGAAGTCGGCTACTCGCTGCGTGTGGGCGGAGGCTTGTCAAACGAACCGCACATCGCTGTGCGCCTCGACGCCTTTGTTCGCCCCGACCAGGCCGCCCGCGTGGCGCGTGGCGTCACCGAAATCTTCCGCGACCAGATGGTGCTCCGCGAAAGTCGCGATCGTGCCCGCCTGAAGTACCTCTTCATGCGCGAAGGCTGGACGCCGGAGAGCTTCCTCGACGAATTAAACCGGCACATCGGCTTTAAGCTCGATCCCGCTGTTCCTGAAAACATTCCGGACGAGGCCCTCCGCGACCACGTCGGTATTCATTCGCAGCGCCAGCCGGGATTGGCCTATGTCGGCGCCTCCGTTCTTCGCGGCCGCATGACCGGCGAGCAGCTTGAGGCCGTGGCCGATCTGGCCGATCGCTTCGGCTCGGGCTCGCTGCGCGCCACAGTCTCGCAAAATCTTGTCATCGTCGACGTGCCCCACGCCAAAACCGGCGAGCTGGCTCGCGAATTGGGCCAGATCGGCCTGCATGTTGAAGCCTCGTCCTTCTGGCGCGGCGCTGTGGCTTGCACCGGTACCGAATTCTGCAAACTGGCGATCACTGAAACCAAGGGCTTCACAAAATGGTTAGTGGACGAGCTTGAAGAGCGGCTGCCGCAATTCGACCAGCAACTCAAGTTGCACGTCACCGGCTGCCCCAACGGCTGCGGCCAGCATTGGATCGCCGACATCGGCCTCGAGGGCAAGAAGATCAAGCACGAGGGCAAACTGGCCGACGCGTACTACTTCTGCCTTGGCGGCGCCGTCGGCGAGCACGCGGGAATCGCGCGGCCGGTGGGCTATCGCACTCCCGCGACGCTTGTTCCCGAGGCCATCGAGCGCCTGTTGCGCAATTACCTGGGCGGGCGCGCGTCGCAAGAGAGCCTGCGCTCCTGGTTTGCGCGCCACTCCAACGATGAGCTGCGCTCGCAACTTGCCGGCGAAATCCTCGAACCGGTGGAGCGCGACCTCCCTACAGGCCGTGTGCCGCACGCCGTCGCGGAATAGCAAGAAGCTGAACTTTTGTGTTCGAGGTTTTGTATCAGGGCGCGACTTTAGTCGCGCCGCAATGAGCGTCAGAACATTTTTGGGGCTTTAGCCCCTGCGAAGATTTTGAACTGCGAGCTGAAAGCAGAGAGCTAAACGATGACCCTACTGCCGATCTTCCTCAAACTCGATGGCCGCCCCGGCCTGCTGGTGGGCGCGGGAACCGTCGCGCTCGAAAAAATCGGTAGCCTGCTGAAAACCGGCATCAAGCTCCGCGTCGTCGCGCCTCAGGCTCGGCCTGAAGTCCGCCAACTCGCCGCCGAGGGAAAACTTGAGTGGGTTAAGCGCGAGTTCGCGCCCTCCGATCTTGATGGCAACTTCATCGTGATTGCGGCTACCGATGTGCCTGAGGTCAACGCGTCGGTCTATCGCGAGGCAGTTGCGCGCGGTATCCCCTCCAACAGCGTCGACGACATCCCCAATTGCGACTTCTTCTTCGGCTCGGTTGTCAGTCGCGGCGACCTGCAAATTGCCATCTCCACCGCCGGCGAAAGTCCTGCCGTCGCGCAAAAACTGCGCCGCGAAATTGACGAGCAGCTTCCCGAGGATCTCAGCCCCTGGCTCGCTGAACTCGGCAAGCTGCGCCGCGAAGTTCTCTCTACGCAACCTCGCAGTGAAGAACGCCGCCTTCTTCTCCATGAGCTCGCGCAGCGCCACATCTGCGACTCTGCCTTGTGCTCCACGCGTCATTTGGCGCGGACGGGCAGGGAAGTCGCGCGCGCTGTCGCCGGTCACGTGGCTCTCGTTGGCGCCGGCCCGGGCGATCCCGAGTTGCTCACCGTGAAGGCTGTTCGTCTCATCGAATCCGCGGACGTGATTCTGCACGACGATCTTGTCCCTCTGGCGATACTCGGTTTAGCTCCGCCCCACGCAGTGGTCGACAACGTCGGCAAGCGTTGCGGCACAAAAACCATCACTCAGGAAGAGATCAATGCGCTCATGATCGAGAACGCCCGCGCCGGCCGCAGTGTGGTACGCCTTAAGAGCGGCGATCCGCTCTTGTTTGGCCGCGCCACCGAGGAATTGGCCGCGCTGGATGAAGCTGGCATCCCTTACGAAATTGTTCCTGGCGTCTCGGCTGCTTTCGCAGCAGCCGCGGCCCTCGGCCGTTCGCTCACCGATCGCGAATGGGCCTCGCACGTCACTTTCTCCACCGGCCATCACGCGCAGTCGCACAACCGCGAGGCATTGCCCGCGCTTGAAGCCGGCACGCGCGTCGTCTATATGCCGGGCCGCGACCTCGCGTTGTTGGCCGCCGAGTGGCAAGCCGAAGGCCTTCCCGCCGATCTGCCCTGCGCCGTGGTCTCTCGCGCCGCGCAGCCTGATCAGCACGTTGTCCACACCACGCTCGGCGAACTCGGCTCCGTAGCCCCCGCCGCCGCTCCCAGCCTCCTCATCGCCGGATGGGCCGTGCGCGAGTCGAGTGAAATCAAAGGCGTCGAATCCGCTCAGGCCTTGCAAGGCGCTTGTCGACCGACAGCTTAGCGCACCAATCACAATCACAATTCAAGATGCGGCCGATCGCCGGACTCAGTTCGCCGGCGGCAGCCCGAAGAGCGCCGGTGGCGAAGTGGCTAACGCGCTGGTCTGCAAAACCAGTATTCGCGGGTTCAATTCCCGCCCGGCGCTCCAATTTCCTGATCACGCGTCGGTCTTCTATCTCCGCGCATGCTGTCCTCATAGCGCGGTTGAATGTACTGCCGAATACGCAAAATATTGCGCAAATGTTGTGTATCCAGTCGCACATCGCACCGGACCCAGGAAGCATGATAATGCGCAATAGTTGAAGGTTGAGCTGCGAGACATCGACATCGGGCCCCAGTTACAAGTCGGTTTGGTCTCAGATTCACCGATGCGGCTCATTGGGCTCGTCAGCGTCTTTGACCAGCCTGTCCTGAGTGGCAAGATCCGCTTGATTCCAGTCATCTGCAGCATCAAGGGTGTGCTCGCCGGCTTGCAGTTGGACTATCTGATCCTGGATCTGCATGAATCTGCCAATAATTCTCGCTCCATTCGCGCCATTCTGTGTGGGCATTCTGGCATTCGGCTGCTAGTCATCGGCCCGCAAGTGAACGACGATCTGGCCATGGAAGTGATCTCCGCCGGAGCCAGAGCCTATCTTGATCTGAATTCTGAAGTCGATGTGGTGCGGCACGCTATCGAAGTCGTAGTCAGTGGCAACATCTGCGCGACGCGCAGGGTTCTCAGTAAACTCATCGACCGGCTCCTGAAGGTCAGCGATTCCAGCCTCACGAATGCTCCCCCTCAACTTACCGTCCGTGAGAAGCAGGTGATCGAACTGATCATGCTGGCCCGATCCAATCGTGAAATCGCTCGAGAAATGGGCATCAGCACACAGGCAGTAACGGCCCACGTAAGCCGGTTGATGCGCAAGACTGGAACCGACAACCGCATCAACCTGGCATCCTTCATGTGCAAGCTGCCACTGCTCGGATGATTCTGGGGTCTGATACCCTAAAAATATGAAGTTTGGAGTGCTGGTTTTCCCAGGATCGAACTGCGATCACGACACCTACAACGTGATCGCCGAGATCGCTCACCAGCCGGTCACCTTCCTTTGGCACGACAGCGAGGATCTCGAGGGCGTAGACGCGGTGCTGGTTCCAGGCGGGTTTGCCTACGGCGATTACCTGCGCACCGGAGCCATAGCGCATTTTTCACCGGTGATGCAGGCGGTCAAGCGGTTTGCCGCGGGCGGCGGACTGGTGCTGGGCATCTGCAATGGCTTTCAAATCCTTACCGAGTCGGGTTTGCTGCCGGGCGCATTGATGCGCAACGCGGGCCTCAAGTACATCTGCAAACCAGTTCACCTGCGCGTTGAAACCACGAACAGCCCATTCACAAATCAGCTCAACAAAGGTGATGTGCTCCAGATTCCCATCGGCCACATGGAAGGGAATTACTTTTGCGAACCTGAGGAGTTAGAGCGGCTGGAGCGCGAGGACCGCATTGCGTTCCGCTACGCGACGCCGAAGGGCGAAATTACGGCGGAGGCAAATCCCAATGGATCGCTCGCGAACATCGCAGGCATTCTGAACGAAGGACGCAATGTGCTGGGAATGATGCCGCATCCCGACCGATCCAGCGAAGCGCTGCTGGGTTCGGTGGATGGATGGGGAATCTTCGCCTCGATGCTGCAAAGGCAGCCGCTAGCTTCTAGCTGTTGCGCGAATGAGCAAACAGGATCGGATTTCGCAAAAAGGAGCTAGAAGCTAGAGGCTAGTGGCTGGAAGCTGTATTCATGATCGACATTCATCATCATCTGATTTATGGAGTGGACGACGGGTCGCCCGACCTCGAGAGCTCGCTTCAAATGGCGCAGGAAGCAGCCGACGAGGGAGTGACTCGGATTGTTTGCACGCCGCACGCGAGCGACATGTTTCCCTACAATGCGTCGCTCGTCGAGGAGCGCTTTGCCGAACTGCGCAATCGGCTGGCGGGCGTCGCGGAGCTGAGCCTGGCTTGCGACTTCCACCTCAAAGCAGAAAACATTCTGGATGCGGCCACGCATCCGCTACGCTACTCGATCGACGGAAAAGGATACTTGCTGATCGAGTTTCCCAGCTTCGTGATTCCGCCCAGCATGTTTGAGGCGCTATTCCGGCTGCAGTCGGTCGGGTACACGCTGATCGTCACACATCCCGAGCGCTATCCCGCGGTGTTGCGCCAGCCCGAGTTGATCGGCGAGTGGATGCGCGCCGGTTGCCTGATCCAGGTAACCGCGGCATCGCTCTATGGACGATTTGGCAAACGGGAAATGGAATTAGCCAACGAGTTGCTGGAGCGGAACTGGATTCATTTTGTAGCTACCGATGCGCACCATCCCTTCAAGCGCCCGCCGCATTTGAAGGAAGCCTATGAGCACGTGGCGAAGCGTTGCGGCGAGGAGACCGCGCGACGGCTATTCATAACCAATCCACAAGTTGCCGTCGAGGGTGGAGCGTGGCCCGAGCAGCCGGTGCCCAAAGGATTGTGGGAGCATGAGCCGTTGCGGTTTCGCGGCGCGCCGGAGAAGGAGTGGCAGCGGCGAAAGCGCGGGCCAAACGACGCTGCGGAAACAGAAGGAGCGGAGGACGCGGAGACAGGTCTGCGGGGATTCTGGCGCCGGCTGTTAGGGAGATAGCGGGGTTGGCGGAGCTAGAGTGTTTTTCAGAGGTTAATCAGGTTCCACGTGCGATAGGTCGAAGCCACCAGCGAGGACCGGCGTGCGGCTGAATGGTCGCAAACTCGGCCAACACTGCCGAGTCCGTTTCGCGCTCCAGATCTACATCGAGAATCCGGAAGTACTTATCCCGTACTGATGATGAACAATCCCAAATCCGCTTTGCTGTTGCGCAGAATTGTGACCGAGCTCGAACCGTACGCAATCCTGCCGGCGGATGCACCGTCCTGCGCGGCTCAAGAGCGATGCCCACCAGGAACCTGGAACCACACCCAATATGCGGTGGCTGTTCAAGGGTGGTGCAGGTTCTTAGAGCGCTATGCGGAGCTCTTGGAGAGGCGCAACGATCCACTCCCAACCGGGGAACGAGACGTGTTGGACAGTAGTCTGTTCAGAGGAATGGGCAGTTTGAACGATTTTTACTTGGATGAAAGAGTCTTCGGCAAACGGGCGAAGGCCACAAACGAACGATTGCGGATTCTGATTAGCGACCTATATTCCGTCTTCAATTCCTAATTGTATTCGGCGTCTATGGGCCAGAATTGGCCCAGATCTCGTCAGACATCTAATATCTAACTCCACCAACTCCGCTAACATCGCTGAGTCTATTTACGAAAGTCCCAAGCCACCATCCACAGCCAGTATTTGACCCGTGACGAAGTGCGGACCCGTCGCAAAAAATAGCACGGCCTCCGCAACATCGGCGGCTGAGCCGTTCCGCCCCATGGGTGTTTTTGCAGCGAAGCGCATGGCCTGGCTGCGATTGGCAGCCTGTATGGCCAGCGTTCCCGGTGTACCGGATTCGGTCTCCGCTTCGGGAAAGGCAATCCATCCGGGAGCGACACAATTCACGCTAACCTCGGGAGCAAAAGCCTTGGCCATGGTTTGTGTGAGCATGTGCAAAGCCGCCTTTGAAGCACAATAATGGGCGTGGCCGGCCCAGGGATGAAGTCCGCCCAGCGAGCCGATGTTGACAATCCGCCCGCGCGCCGCGCGCAGATACGGCAGGGCCTCGCGGGCAACCAGAAATGGGCCGCGGGCGTTCGTCTCGAACACCGTGTCCCACTGCTCGAGCGTAAGGCTCTCCAGGGCCGCGGAAGCGAAGACAGCGGCATTGTTCACCAGAAGATTGAGACTGCCGAATTCCGAAGTGACGGCTGCGATGGCTGCACGTACAGACGGCTCGGAGCGGACGTCGCACTCGAAGATAACGGCGCGGCGGCCAAGCGCCGCAATCTCGGCCGCAGTTTGCGCAGCTTCTGCATGTGAGGTGCGGTAGGAGATGGCGACGTCCGCTCCTGCCTGCGCCAGCGCGAGGGCAACGGCGCGGCCAATGCGTCGCGCGCCTCCGGTCACGAAGGCGGTCTTGCCGCTGAGGGTTTCAGTGGGCGTCACAGGATCAGTTTAGACGCGCGCATCGCGATGGAGCGAGCCAGGAAGTGGGCGATGCGGCATGGCGCATTACTTGGGCTGCGCCGGTGGCGGGTTCGCGTTCGATTCGCCGCCTGAACCGGAAGATTTGTCTCCAGAGGCAGGCGGAGGCGCGCTGGGAGACGAATTTGGGGAACCGCCGCCAGAATTGCTGCCGGTGTTCTTGTAGATGGTGTACTGCCCTCCCGGCCGCTTCATGCGCACTTCCATCGTCATCTCCGGCTTGTCGATCTTGTAGCTCTGGCCGTACGTCTGGTAGCCGTCGGCAATCACCTGAAGCGTTACCGTATCGCCGATCGGAATCACATCGATGATGGCCTTGCCATCTTCGTTCGTCTTCAACTCAAGTGATCCCGTGTCTCTGTCACCCTGGGTGGGATGGAAGATCACGTGAGCATTGGTGACCGGCTTGCCGTTGAAGTCCTTCAGCACGGTGACTTCAATATGCGCAGAGGGCGGCGGCGCCTTATATTTGCGGCCGTGCTGGTTATCGTCCTGGGCGACGAGAGCGAGCGAACAAGCAGAAAGGCCAAGACCGGCTGCGAGAGCGATCATCCTAAAACGAAGATGCGAACGTTGGAACATGCAGGTATTTTATCGCGTTCCAAGGTATGAGGCGAAGCGGAAAGCCGAATCGGTTACACTTTCGCAGGGCGGGCCCCCCGAGGGCTGTGCAGACGAGCTGCGCAGACGAACGGCACTGACAGACGGCATGCCATCAGGCAACGCAAGTGAGGATAAAACCGCGATGCTGACCGCGATCAAGGTGCTGCACACCGTGATCTGGGCCTTGCTGGCGACGGCTATCGTGGCGATACCATTTCTGGCCGTCCGAGGCGCCTTTCGCTGGGCAGCTGTTTTTTCGGTCGTGATCGTCGTCGAAGGAGTTGTACTGCTGGCAAATGGGTGGAAATGCCCGATCACAGATCTCGCAGCGAAATACACCACCGACCGGTCGCCGAGCTTCGATATTTACATGCCGAACTGGCTGGCCCGGCACAACAAGACCATATTCACATCGCTTTTCCTCGTAAATGAGGCGATTTTGCTCGTACAGTGGCTGCGAAGCCGGTAAATTATAGATGCCAATAGCCATGGCATACTATGTGAGTCAAAGTTACTCATATTTTAATCTCTCCGCCCTTGACAAACCGGTCTTGGCTGTCTATCTTTAGCAATTGGAAGGCGAGAGTGCTAGCAGCTCGTCGGTAGAACTGCTGATCAACGTCGCCTGATTTCAAGGCGGACCGCATTCCGCGATCTCGCAAAGTCTTGTTTTTCATAACCAAAGCCCGTGTGGCAGGCAGCGTCCGGCTGCGCGGGGAGGAGAAGCGAAGCAATGGCAACAACATCTGCAGCAACCACGTTCACCCCGCTCCATGATCGTCTTTTGGTGCGCCGGGTGGAAGAGGGCGAAACCGTCCGCGGGGGCATCATCATCCCCGACAGCGCTAAGGAAAAACCCCAGGAGGGCGAAGTGATCTCCGTGGGCAAGGGCAAGTCGAACGACGAAGGCAAGGTATTTCCGCTGGACGTGAAGGCGGGGGACCGTGTGCTCTTCGGCAAATACTCCGGCACCGAGATCAAGATCGATGGCGAAGATTTTCTGATCATGCGCGAGGAAGAAGTTCTCGGCATTTTGAAGAAGTAGTCCGGCTCAGTGACGCAGTGGTCAGTGCGTTCAGCAAGTCGAGCTGGCCGACATCGCGGATTGCATCGTGGCCATGGACTGAGCACAGGCTTTGAGACTGAACGTCAGATACTGATCACTGAACACTGATAACTGATCACTAGGAGAGTAGACAATGGCAAAGCAAATTCTGCACGGTGAGGATTCCCGTCAGGCGATTCTGCGCGGCGTGAACACGCTGGCAGACGCCGTGAAGGCGACGCTCGGGCCCAAGGGCCGGAACGTTGTAATCGAGAAGAAGTTTGGTTCGCCCACCATCACCAAGGACGGCGTGACGGTGGCCAAGGAAATCGAGTTGAAAGACCCGATGGAGAACGTGGGCGCGCAACTGGTGCGTGAAGTAGCTTCGAAGACCTCAGACGTAGCCGGCGACGGCACCACGACTGCCACGGTTCTGGCGCAGTCCATCTTCCGCGAAGGCGTGAAGACTGTGGCTGCAGGCGCCAACCCGACCGCCCTCAAGCGCGGCATCGAGAAGGCCGTGAACGTGATCAACGGCACGCGCGACAAGGACGGCAAGTGGAACCAGGATGGCGCGCTGAGCAAGCTTTCGAAGCCGGTGAACGAGGGATCGGTGGCCCAGGTGGGCACCATCTCGGCCAACGGCGACGAAGAGATCGGCGGCATCATCGCTGAGGCGGTCAAGGTCGTCGGCAAGGATGGCGTCATCACCATCGAAGAGTCGAAGACCATGCACACCGGCCTCGAGACCGTGGACGGAATGCAGTTCGACCGCGGCTATCTGAGCCCGTATTTCGTGACGGATGCGGAGCGCCTGGAAGTGATTCTCGAAGATCCCTACGTCCTGATCTACGAAAAGAAGATCAGCGCGATGAAGGATCTTCTGCCCCTGCTCGAGCAGGTTGCGCGCGGCGGCAAGCCGCTCCTGATCATTGCCGAGGACGTCGAGGGCGAGGCCCTTGCAACCCTGGTCGTGAACAAGCTGCGCGGCACGCTGAACGTCGCGGCCGTCAAGGCTCCCGGCTTCGGCGATCGCCGCAAGGCCATCCTGGGCGACATTGCCATTCTGACCGGCGGCAAGGCCATCACCGAGGATCTCGGCATCAAGCTGGAAGGCGTGAAGCTCGAGGACCTGGGCAAGGCCAAGCGCATCACCATCGACAAGGACAACACCACGATCGTTGACGGCGCAGGCAAGGCCTCGGACATCGAAGGCCGCGTGAAGGAGATTCGGTCTCAGATAGAAAAGACCACCTCCGACTACGACAAGGAGAAGTTGCAGGAGCGGCTGGCCAAGTTGGTCGGCGGCGTCGCCATCATCAAGGTGGGTGCGGCGACTGAGACTGAGCTGAAGGAGAAGAAGGCTCGTGTCGAAGACGCGTTGCACGCAACCCGCGCGGCTGTCGAAGAGGGCATCGTCCCCGGCGGCGGCGTAGCGTTGGTGCGCTGCGTACCTGCGGTGCAGAAGCTGATCGACACGCTCGAAGGCGACGAGAGGACCGGCGCACAAATCGTGCTTCGTTCACTCGAAGAGCCGCTGCGCCAGATCGTCGCCAATGCCGGCGAAGAGGGCGCGGTGGTTGTGGCCAAGGTGCTGGAGTCGAAGGAACCGCATTTCGGCTACAACGCCCTGACCAGCAAGTTCGAGGACCTGGTGAAAGCCGGCGTCATCGATCCCACCAAAGTGACGCGCACGGCGCTGCAGAACGCAGCTTCGATCGCGGCCCTGCTCCTGACCACTGAAGCTCTGGTGGTCGAACTGCCCGAGCCCAAGGCTGCTCCAGCCGGCGGCGGACACGGCGGCGGCGGCATGGACGGCATGTACTAACCACCTGCGGTGGGGCAGTCGCCTCCCGCTGGTCGGCAAAAAAACAACTACAAAAAGGCCTCCAGCCGAAGCTGGAGGCCTTTTTGTGTTTGTGCGCCCGGCATGGCGCACTCACTTGGAGGTGAAAGTCCTCTACACACCCGGCAAGGGGAAGTGTTAGCTGAACGGCAAGGGTGTCCATCGTGAGGTGGAATCTGGAGGAAGCTGTAAGCAAAGCGCTGGCCTGACGAACAGGAAGCGGATAGAGGCGGCGCAGCTGGGTGAGCAGGCAAATCTCTGTAAAGCCCGATTCTTGCACGGAACGCTGCGACGTAGATCCGACAGGCATAAGCGTGAAGGTGAGTGCGCAATACCCGGGGAGATCTGCCATGTTGTCTTGAGTGACTGAGAGCGTCGCGAGGCGCCCTGAACGCATGGCAGAAGTCAGCAGAGGCCATAGTAGCTGCCTGTTTGGAGCGAAGGGCCGAACCTGTCACGAGCGGATAGAGGACTATCTCTCTGACTGGTTGGACAGAAGCCTCGCAAGAGGGCTTGTTGTGGAGGTAGGGGCCGGAAGTCCCGACGGCTACAACAAGTGTCCCGAGACCAGCAGGCGAATAGTCAACGGAACGAAGCTCACTCTGGAAACGGAAGACAGGAACCGCCCGTTGCGGAACCGCACGGCGGGTGGTGTGGGAGGACGGCAGGGGTGACCCTGCCTCCTACCCGATTCGGATGCGGTCCTGTCAGTTGGCTGGCAACTTCTCGCCATTCGCCGCCTTCACCATGAGATCCCGCATTCGGTCGTAGTCAAATACTCCATCAACGAAGCCATGCAAAGCCTGCGTCTCGGGCCACTTTTCATTGGTCTCGTTCTTGCGGTACGAATCGATGGAGAAGCGTCTTTCCCCGAGCTTCTTCGGCTTAAAGAACGCCTGATCCGCGTCTTCGCTTCCGAGTTCGAGGCGGTAATCCGCCCTGCCATCGCTTGTGTAGACCAAAGCGACCAGGTACGAGTTGTAGGGTTTCAGGGGTTCGAAGGGGTAGAGAAAAACTGCATAGCCGGAACGCAGCGGAACTTTTTGGATCGGGAAGACATGCAACTTGGCGAAATCGGGGTCGGATGTCTGCTTGTGCAATTCAAGCAGGTGGGCGACCTGCTGGTTACGCAAAGCCTTCTCGCCGCTCTCTGCGTAAGCTCGCGCCAACAGTGCCGCCGCACGCCAGTACTTCGGGTGCGCATCGGCAAGAGGCTTGATGAGCGTCAAGACATAATTCGTGTCGCCGGTCTCAATCGCCGCTCCTGCCGTGAGCTGGGTGACGAAGTTGGCCAGCGCAGAGTCCGGCTTGAGTGCAGAGAGCAGCTTCCGGCCATCCGCCAGCACGTCGGAGTCGCGGCCTTGTTGTGCGGCGTCTCGCACGGCGTCAAAGAGTGCACGATTCTCGGGGCTTAAGTCGGCGAGCGCATCGCTGTTCACGCTTACATTTTCCGCGTCATCCCGCGCGGGTTGTTGCTGTGCAGGTAAGCACAGGGCCGCAATAAGACAGAATGCGCCCAAAAGGGCAATCTTTCGTTTCGTCCGCATAATCCCCCGTGCCAGGAAACGGTAAGGAGGATGCCACAGCGCGGCTCCGGTGCGCAATATGCAAAGCAAACCTCATGCCCGCCCGATTGGGGTCCTGCAATTCGAGCAAGTAAGAGAAGGTATAGATTGCGGAGATTGCGGAGTTTCGTCTTGGTTGAGAGAACAAACAGGCTAAATGTGGTATACATGGTATACCAATAAAACATGAACTGAGGCCCCTCATGCGAGCCAAGCCGCCAAATGACATCCGAATTGCCGACCGAATCTGGATCGCAGCCGCCCTTCTGCACAAGAGCCATCCATCGCGAGCAGCATTCAGCAAAAACGAAATATCGGAGAGGCTAAAGACGGAGGCTTTGACGACGGGCGTGGAGCGTGGCACTCTCAATGCGCATTTAGATCAGCATTTGGTGGCAAATCTGCCGCCATCCTCCGGCAAATACAGAATGCTCTTTGAGGCTGCGGACGGTAATCTTCGCTTGTTTCGGCCAGGAGATCTCACCCATCCTGCGCGGCTGCAATTGCGCAAGCCGTCCAAGATACTTCCGCGGCCCCAGGAGATTCCTCAGCGCTTTCACTATTTGCTCGATTGGTACGCGAACTGGAGCCGCAAAGCTCCGCCGCCGCAAGCGCCGAACCTCGACGACGACCCTCTTATCCGGCTCATCGGCTCCGGCCGCCACATTTGGGCCGACGAGCATGCGGACGACTACGTTGAAAACTTGCGGAGGGAGGACGTTTGAGCAAGATCTTTTTCGACACAAATCTGTTCATTTATCTGTTCGAGGGACTTGAACCCAATCGCGGCCGTGTAATAGCGATACGAAAAAGGATGATTGAAAGAGGGGACAGAATCGTTACGACTGCAATGACGCTCGGTGAGGTCCTGGTTAGACCGACAAAGCTCGGGCAGACCACACTGGTTGAGCAGTACGATCGCGCTATTCGAACCACTGCGCAAGTTATCAGTTTTGATCCATCCATTGCATGGCGATACGCGTCCCTGCGAGCCACGCATACGATTCGCAATGCCGACGCGATTCAATTGGCATGCGCAGCCCATGTTGGAGTGGATCTCTTCATTACAAACGATACAAAATTACAAAGTCTCAACGTTCCAGGGATTGGGTTTATCGCTCCGTTGGATAGAGTTCCGCTTTGAATTCCTAAGTAAGATGCGGCTTTGCGGATTTCTCGTTAGGCGCGCAATCGCCAAAAGCAAAAGGCCTCCAGTTTCGGCTGGGGGCCTTTTTTACGCACAGGCAACTCTGGCGCCCCGGGGTTGCATTCACGCGCCGAATGCCTCACCCTCTCAGGGCCACTTCAATAATTCTCGTCTCTCTACATCACCACGCTAGGCACAGCCTGCGTTACCATTTCTGGTTCCGCAACAGCGGGTTGCGGACGCAATGAGCGTAACCAGCCCGCAGACATCCACGCTCGAGGAATGACAAACTCCGACCAGCCGCAATCCAGGCAAACACGGATGTCGGGGGAGGGCGTCATGGGAGGGTGGCTTAACGTGCGGGGGCTGTTACGGTAGAGCCGGACTTCCGCCGGAACCAGGGAAAGAGCGGCGGATTGGCACTTCGGACAGAACATAGATGCACCTCGGGAATTCCGATAAGCACGGAATCCCCAAATAAAACATACGAGGGAGTTCCTCAATGTAACGTGATTGCAGTCACGTTTTCAACAGGAACCGAACTGTTTACGTATCGAAGGTAATAACGCTTTCATGTGACCAAAGTAAGTTTAAGCCAACCGAATGTTCGTTTTCGTACTCAAGATCAGCCTGAAACGGGCCTGCACAGGTGGCCAAAGACAAAAAAAGCGCGGCGGCCGAAGCCGCCGCGCCCTGTGGACCGGTTTTGCGTTTTAGAAGATGAGCTTGGCAGCGATCTCAATTTCGCGCGGGGTGAAATTGAAACCGCTGTTGTTGGAGCTCGTGGGAATTTGGTACGTATTGTTGGACGGGTTGGATGTTCCCTGTCCCTGGAAAGTGGCCGTTGTTCCCGACAGCTTGTACGCGGTGGTGCCGAGGCCGTCGACGTTCTGGTGGTTTGCAAGGTTGAACACGTTGGCCATCAGCTGCAGACTGCGTCCCTCCGCGAATGTGATCGCCTTCTGCACGCGAGCATCATCGACCTCATGCCGTGGATAGCGCCCCGTGTTGGGCCCGATCCCGGGAATCAACGTGGCTCCGGAAGCGCCATTCCAGTCACTCAGAATTCCGCCGGTGAAGAACCCGCTGACACCGACCGTATAGGGCAAACCGTTGGACATCTGGAAGCTGTCGTTAACCGACCAGTCATTGGTTACGTACTTGACGAGGCTGTTGGTGTGGAGGTTGGGCGCGTTGTAGAGCACATAAGCGATGAAGCGGTTGGGCGTGTTCCAGGTCGAGTCGCCGTAGTTGGCACGCGGGTTGCCGTAAGGATCGTACCAACTGTTGCCGGCGGTTGTTGTCGTATTGGCGTTCTGCGAAAAATCGAGAGCGTGCGACCAGGTATAGTTCATGTCGAACTGTACGCTCTTGAGCGAGTTGTTTTGCACCTCGGCAACAAGGGCGTTGTAGTTCGAGTTCACGTTGCTGATCATCTCACTGATGGCCTGGAAGTTACTGGCCACCGAGCCAAACAAGGCCGTATTGCCATAGCTGGAATATTGGCCCACGTTCTTGATGACGGTTCCGTTCGGACCGAGGGGCCCGCAGGTCGTGGTGCAACTGGGATTATCGGCAACTGTAATGGTGTCGAACGTCTGCGTCGGATTGAGGTTCACGTCAAGGAAGTTCGGCAATTCGCGGCCCAGCGATCCCAGGTAGCTCAGGGCAAAAAAGGTGCCCCTGCCGAGGTCCTGCTGGAGTTCCAGGTCGTATTCCTGAACCTCGGGGCTGCGCAGGTTGGCGGCCAGGAAGTTAGAGGTCGGAACAGCTGTTGCAGAACCAGTGCCGGCTACGATGTTGGGCAGAGTTGGATATCCGGCCGTCGTGACCTTCCATTGCGTGTTGTACTGGCTTTTTGGGCTGCCGGTATTGAAGCGGATATTGAGCAATTCGCCGTTGTTGATGCGGCCATAATAGACGCCGTATCCGCCGCGCAGGATCGTCTTGCCTTGGCCGTACAGGTCGTACGAGAATCCGACGCGGGGCCCGAAGTTCCTTTTGTCGCTCGGATTGTTATTCAGCTGCGCATAGGGAACAAAGCTGCCTGACGCGGCCGTGAGATTAGGATCGGCGGATGGAAGAGCCTCGTAATCCCAGCGCAGGCCGAGTTCCATTGTCAGGCGCGGGCCAACCTTCCAATTGTCCTGGGCGAAGACGCCGCTATCCATGGTGCTGATGCCGTAGACATGGGGGCCGAACGTCTGTGTAAACGTTGAGTAGCAAGGGAAAGTACCCTGGCCCGCCCATTTCGAGGAACGGTGCTGGTGCAGTTGCCGGGCTTTCCTGTGAGAGCGTTGATTTGATCGCTGATGTAGTTGCCGACGTAGCTGTACACGTAATAACCGTTGCCGTCGCCGCCATACGTGTTATTGAAGTCGTAGTTGTGTACTTCATCAACACCGAATTTGAGGCTGTGGTTGCCCTTGTTCCAATAAAAGATGTCGCCGGCCTGCCACTTCCACTCTTCCGGGTTGGCAAGGCGGTAGGAGTAATAGGGGGAGCCGAGGTTAAAGCCTTCGGCAGTGTCCATGGCGACTTCTGCAATGGAATTATTGACGGTGACGCCATTGCCGAGAAGGTTGGCCGTGGTGTATGGGGTGTTGGCCTGTCGAGTTTCGGGGAGTATCTCGCGGCTGTACTGATAGAGCACTTCGTTGCTCATCGTCTGGGAGACGAAGCTGGTGAGCTTTGCGACGCCGTAGTCCAGCTTGACGAAGTCGTTGCCGAAGGTGTCGCGGGCGTAGTCTGCGGCGGTCGAGGTTTGAACGCCACCCGGCGAATCCCAGCGCAAACGATGAGCCAGGACGCTCAGGTGCTCCTTGGAGCTGATTTGCCAGTCGAGCTTTGGAGTATTGATTTCCTGGTATCCGAAGCGGGGCACGGTGCCGAGGTCGGAGTTCAGGTTGCCGATCCATGTGTCGTAAGTCGACGCGCCCTGCGCATACGTCGTGTAGCCCTGGCGTGCGGCCAGAGTGCAGGCGTCTGCATCGAGGGCACTGCTGGAAGTGGTGTCGCCGGTCACAAGGCCGGTGGTCAGGCTGCATGTTGCGCCACTGGGCAGCGCGGCCAAAGGCAGGGCATAGAAAGCCGTTGCATTGTTGGCAATTGCCTCAGCGGGAAAGACGTGAGTGTGCTGATCGTAGGTGTAGATCCAGAACAGCTTGTCCTTCTTCAACGGACCGCCGACCGTAAATCCGTAGATCTTGCGCAGATCTTCAGGCTTGACGTGAGTTAAGGGATACGTGTTGTTAGCGGAGTTGTAGACTGCCACCTGGGTGTAGTCGTTGAAAGCGTTCCAGTTGCTTTCGCGATCCCAGAAGTACGCCTGGCCGTGGATCGCATTGCTGCCGCTCTTGGTGACAGACGTGATTACGCCACCCGCCGCGCGGCCGTATTCTGCCGAATAGACGCCAGTGTTCACGGCGAATTCGCGGACAGCGCTGCCGGATGTGGAGTAAGCCTCACGCGTACGGCCGCGCTCTTCGGCGTAATAGGCATCGTTATCGTCGGCGCCGTCGATCTCGATATTGTTGAGCAGCGTGCTGATGCCACGGACGCTCACAAGTCCGAAACCGCTGCTGTCAGCAACCACGCCTGGAGTGGACAAGGCCAAAGCCGACCAGCGGCGATTGTTGATGGGAATGTTCTGAATCTGGCGCTGGCTCAATGTCGCGGTGAAATCGGGCGATTCCAGGTTCATCACGGGCGTCTGCTCGGTGACGATGACCTCGGATTGCGCGGAAGCAAGCGCAAGATGCGGCAAAAGGCTGGTCACTTGGCCGACGACCACGAGCACGCTGTTCGCGGTATAGCCCGCGAAGCCCTGCGCGGCGACTACGACCTTGTAGCTGCCTGGCTCGAGCAGCGGAAACACGAAGTAGCCGCTACTGTCGGCATTGGTCTTGAATTGCGCATTGGTACCAGAATTGGTCGCGGCCACTGAAGCGCCACTCACAACCGCCCCGGTTGGATCTGTAACTGTGCCGGCGATGGAACCCTGGGTAGTGGATTGAGCGTTCAGGACGACCGAGCTCAAACACAATGCAACGACGAACAGCGCCGAGGCGAACAGGCCCAGGCGAATTCGATTGAATCTCATAACTGCCCTCCAAAATGGTGGTTTGCGTTCAACAGATAACTACGTAAACGAAAAGCTGCGCCGCCGGCGCGATGCTACTGCGCAAAGGCTGGCGCGCCAGGCTCAAGGAAACGATCGCTTGAATTCACATCTTCTTGAAGCGCCAGAGGCGTCTCTACGAACAGAAGTGCTGCGACGTTCCCAGCTTGCAAGCGTACAGGCTCTTGATGAAGACGAGGTAAAGAACTGGCAAACAGCGAGTAAACGCAAAATTGCCTCTTTGCGCCGCGGTGAGTCCGCGATTTCGCCGGATGATGCGGTGGAAGATATCGATTTACGGATGACGAATATTGAAGCTCTGCTGTCATGCCCTCACGCGAATCCAAAATTTCTTTCGGAAACACAAATGCCCGGAAAGCAATTCAGCGCAGCGGCTTTGAAAAGATCTATCGCAATCACTCATCGTGCGATTGCTGCGCCTGATTGCATCCATTTTTATGCTTCAGCCGCCCCAACGGCGCAAACTGAAGAACCCCTCGATCGAAGTCCCGGGGGTACATCTTTCTCTCAGGAGAAGTCATTGTAGGACAGGGGAACCCGGTTTTCCAAGGGGGAAATGCAAAATGCACTTCGATTTCCGCACGAAATGGGACGGGAGAGCCGGAGTTTTGTGGAAAAGAGGCCCCAAATCCCCGCAACAACCAACGAAACAGGGAGGAAACCGGGAAGTTCGGCGCTTTTCGGCGGCTCAATTCATCCCCCCACCCCTCGCATTGAGAAAGGAGTGGGAGGGCAACAATCGAGATGGGGGTATGAATGCTCCTGGGACGGGCCGTTTAACGGCCGCTTCCCGGACCCCAGCGCAGGCGCAGGCCGGTGCGGATAGTGAAAGGCAGGCTGGGATAGCCGATGGGCGCGATGTGCTGATTATCCAGCAAATTCTCCGCTTGAGCGTAGACGTCCATCCAGGTCAGCACCTGGAAACTGCCACCCAGATCGACTTTGGCATAGCCGTAATCCAGATTGCGGTTGGGCAAAAGCAGGCTGTTGCCCCCGAAAGCATCCTCGCCCTCAAGAAAGGTTGTGTCATCTGAACGGCTGGAAAAGGCGGAAGTGAAGACACCGGAAAAACGCTTGTCGGCATACGTGGCTGTGATGTAGCCGGTATTGGGCGCGCGGCGAAACGGGCGCGCTCCTTCGAGTGGCGAATACGGGCCGACCGGCACGCCATCGAAGGTTGGAATCGGGCCCAGCAAAGCCTCATCGTCGTTGGTAAAGGAGCGCTGTATCACTGCGTCGAGGTAGGTGTATCCGCCGCGCAGAAAGAGATTGCGCCCGATTCCACCTTCGACCGAAGTCTCCACCCCCTGCGCGCGAAAGGCTTCGGAGTTGATCGTCAGCTCATACGCAAAGTTCGCCTGCAGAATCTGTTCGAGTGCCGCCTGCTGAGTAGGCGTCAGGTTGGGCAGCAGTTCAGGAATCAAATCCAGGCCGACATATTCGATCTCTTTGCCAAACTCGTTGTGAAAATAGCTGGTCTTGAAGACGATGTGCTGACTCAGGAACGTCTGCTCCACGCCGCCTTCGTAGGTGCGCATGGTGGGCGCGGCCAACTGACCGATGTGCAGCGACTGAATTGTCGATTGTGCACCATTGTTCTCGAGGAAGCTGTAAAGCGACTCGTCCTGATCGGCGAGTTTAGGTTCGCGGATCGCCTTGCCGAAGTTGAACAGAATGCGTGTGCCGCTGAAAGCGCCGCTGTGCGGGCGGAACAAATAATAGTTCAGGCCAGCGCGTGGCGAGGTCTGGAAACCGAAGAGGGAGTAATGCTCCACGCTGCCGCCCAGCGTGTAGAAGAAACGCTGCTTGAAATCGCCGTGCACGGCGAGAGGAACGAAGTAGTTCGTGCGCGCGACGGGCGCGTAAAGACTGCTGCCCGGTTCTGCGCCACGCTCGTCTTCATATTGAAAACCGGCGAGACCTGCGAGGTGCGGCGTGATCGTAATGTCGCCCTGGTAGCCGGCGTGATCGCGATTGTTGACCTGCTGCGCGTGCTCCGGATAAGAGCTCGCACAGTCAAGCACGGCTTGCCCGGTTGCGGAGTATCCATTGGCGCCCGAGATGGTAACCGTGTTGCCCAGGTAAGCGGGCTCGAAGCAGTAGTAGCTGAAGGACTGGTAGGTGCCGGAGGGATGCCACAAATCGTATTGTTCGCGCTTGCGCGTGAGTCCGTAGCGGAAGCTGTTGTGAAGGCTGGCCGTGGTCTGATTGTCAATCGATGCGCTCAGAAAGATGTTCTGATCCTTCTGGGTGGCGTCGTCGGCCACGTGAAAGAAGTCCCAGGCGTTGGGATCGCCCACCGCGCTCACGCCATAGTGGAGCGTTGCGCGCAACTGCGTATTGCTGTTGAGCGCCCAGCCTATGTTGGCCGCCGCACGTAGCCACGTGGTACTCGTCGTTGGGCAGATCGTTTGCGGTCTGGAGCCAACTGAATGCGCCCAGGTAATCGAGCTTCTTGTGCGCGCCCGCCACCTGCAGTTGCTCGCGCGAGGTGGAAAGATTTCCGGCGTCGCCTTCAAAAAGCAGGGAAGGGAAGCTGGTGGTGCCGTGCGGCGTGGTCAGGCTCACGACACTCGATTCCGCGCCCGCGCCGTACAGGCTCGAACCGGGTCCGCGATAAACCTCTGCGCTCTCGACCGCCGTGGTTGAAAGCGGGCCGAAATCAAACTGACTGCCCAGATCGCCGGCATCGACGCCGTCAAGAAGGATCTTGTTGTCGTCGGAATCGCCGCCGCGGACGAACAGCGAAGTTTGCGCGCCCATTTGCCCTTCCTGCACAACTTCGACGTTCCCGGCATCAGTCGCAAGCACTGCTCAAAGTCCGTGCGCAGCGCAAGATCGATCGGGGAGAGCACAGTGGTCGCCGCGCTGGTTTGCGGCTGCGGCGTGGGTACGCCGGTTGCCGTCACCACGATGGACTCGCGCACCCACGCGGGCTCGAGCACCAGATTGCGCTCGATTGAATCCAGCGGGCCGGCGTAGAAATCCGGTGTCTGCAACTGGCGAAAGCTCTTGGCCGTAACCACGAGGAAGAAACGGCCCGCGCTTCCGGTCGTGAGTCTGGAAGCTGCCATCGGACGAAGAAACCGACGAGCCCACGACCTTCCCATTGCTGACAAGAGAGACGCTGGCGCCTGTTACCTTGGCGCCTGTTGCATCGGTGACTACGCCGCGAATGGATGCAGCATGAGCAAATGGTGGCAAGACAGGCCGAAGTAGAAGTGCAGCGACTGCGAGTCGCAATCTCGCGGCAGGAAATTGCGGGCAGGAAATCGAGGCTCTGCATGATGGCTCCTTCGTTCCCCTCGGAACGCGAAAGCAGTGGCGTACGCCTGAGGACCGGTCTCCTGACTTGCGCGTTTTAGCCGCCTTCCCAAAGCTGAACCTTATCGGTCCAACTCCAGTGGCTGAAAGGGCAATCCGCAAGGTGCGGAAGGCCCTGGCTGAAATCCTCCTTCGTCCCCATGCCACAAAACGACGGGAAGCGAAGCAGGTGCGCTCACAGTTGCGGGGCAGTGACGGAATTTCACCGTCTTCCCGAACATCCTGGCGATTGCTGTGGTGAGTGGCGCAGCAGCATCGGGCTGCAGCAGTGATGCCATGGAATCGACTTCCATGACATCAACATTTATAGCCTGAAAGGGACGTGAAGTCAAAAGCAGAATTTCAAGATGCGAGGAGGGTAGACAAGCCGCTGAACCGAACCCGCAAAGCCTCGGTTCTGGACGAGGTCGACCTGTCCAAAATTCGCGTCGATGCATTTAGAGATCGAGTAACAATCGCGCTTCAACGGATCATCCGCCAAGAGTGAAAACGATGTTGATCGTCGTTTCAACTTCTACAGGCTGGTTATTGAGCTTGTACGGCTTGTAGCGCCAGTTCCGCACGGCATCGACCGCGGCCTGCCGCAACATCACCGGACCGCTCACAGCGCGCAAATCCTTAATCGTTCCATTCGTGGAGATAGTGGCGTGCAGTTCCACGGTGCCAGCCACGTGCGCCGTTCTAGCCAGAGGTGGATAAACCGGCGGCGTGCTGTTAATCAGCATTCCGGTCGCCACGCCCGATGAAATGGCAATTGGTTTGGATGGTGCAACTTTAACGGTTGGCTGCGTGTGCCCATTGAAGATGCTGACATTTGCCCCGCCGCCGCCCAGACCATCCGCACCACCCGTGTCACTCGCAGGGGGAGGCCCATTTTCCACGGTCTGCTTGGGAATCCGAGTTGGCGCGGTCACTTGATCGTTCGTCACGGTGGTCGGCACCGGCGCCGGATTCACTCCCGGCTCTTCGTTGGCCGGCTGTTTGTCCGCTGCCGGTTGCTTTTCGGTGGTTGCCGGCGGCCTCACCTGAGGTGACGGTTCACGGGCCGGCGGCGTCGGCGTGCTCGTCTCCGGCTGAGTTTCGGCCGTTTCAGGAATTGGCTGAACGGACGGTTTTGTCACGGATTTTGTCCCGCGATAGAACAGCGCGAACATGACGACGAGAAGAACCAGGATCGAACAGGCGCTAAAGGCAGCAACGGCTATCCACTTCTTCTTCGCTGTCTTCCGCTCTCCCTTAACTTCGACTTTCTTCGGTGAAAACGATTGGAAGAGGGCCTCGTCAGGCTCGCGTCTCAATGTCGTCGGAGCTAACTTCTTGGTAATGGTGAGCTGCGCCACGGCACGCGCCGTCGTGTAATTCAGATTGTCGGTTGGAGTGAAGGTTACTGAGACTTCATGTACTCCCGGCTTGAGTATCTCGCCCGCCGCAGGCGTATAGACAAAGGATCCTGGCACCGTTGCTGTGGCATTGAGCTGAGAGGCGGTAATCGCCGCGCCTTCTGCAATCGCAACCGGTGTCGGCCAGCTGATGGCAGGAGTTGCCTTGGTCACAGTCTGCGTCGCGACAGTCTGCGATGTAGAGTGGCCCAGATGATCTGCCGGAGTGAAAACCACGGAAAGCTTATGCTCTCCAGCTGCAAGCACCGTGCCCAATCTAGGGTCATACTTAAATGTTCCCGGAACCGACGCTACGGCACTGAGTTGCGCATCGCTGAGCGGTGTGCCGTACGGAATCGGACCCGGCGTCGGCCATTGGATGACAGACGTTGCCTCGGCCACAGTCAGTGATGCGGCAGCCTGCGATGCAGAGTGGCCGAAAGTATCTTCCGGAGTGAAAACCGCGGAAAGTTTGTGCTCTCCAACTGCAAGCACCGCACCCAACCCAGGTTCATATTCGAATGTTCCCGGAACCGACGCCACGGCACAGAGTTGTGTGGCGCTAAGCGGTACGCCGTATGCAATCGGATCGGGTGTCGCCCATTGGACGACAGATGTCGCCTTGACCACAGTCAGTGATGCGGAGGTCTGCGAAGTAGAGTAGCCCAAACTATCTGCCGGGGTGAAAACCACGGAAAGTCTGTGCTCTCCTGCCGCAAGCACCGCGCCCAATCCGGGGTCGTATTCGAACGTTCCCGGAACCGACGCCACGGCGCAGAGTTGCGTGGCGCTGAGCGGCGCACCGTATGCAATTGGATCGGGTGTCGGCCATTGAATGACGGATGTTGCCCTGGCCACCGTGAGTGACACGGAGACCTGAGTTGCGGCGCAGTTCGCGCTGTCAGCGGGAGTGAAGGTTACTGAGAGCGTATGCATTCCCGGAGGCAGCACTTCGCCGGTCGCTGGAGAGTAGTCGAATCTTCCCGGTACTGAAGCCGAGGCATTCAGTTGAGCATTGCTCAATGCGGTGCCGTAAATGATCCCGGCAGGTGTTGGCCAGGAGAGGGCCGGCCTTGCCCTCGCCACAACAATTGAAACTGCGGCCTGCCGCGGAACGTAGCCGTCCGAGTCCGCCGGAGTGAATGTGGCCCAAAGGGTGTGGTTTCCGGCAGACAGCACTTCGCCTGGGCCGGGTGTGTAGACAAAGGTTCCCTCAACCGATGCTGTCGCATTGAGCTGCGCGGAGGTGAGCTTGTTCCCGTAGGTAATTAGATTAGGTGTCGGCCACGTGATGCTCGGAGTCGCGCGCACATCGGCCGAAGCTGGAATCGTAGGGCCCGGCGGTTCATTCGTTCCAGAATCCACCTGCGGAATATTCTTACTGGGAACTTTACGCGCGGTCTTCCGCTCCAACGCGGCTTCCGGCTCGACGCTCTTCTTCAATTCCGTCGCGCCCGGCCGTTCATTTTTTCCAGAATTTACCTGCGCAGTATTCTTGGCGAGACCTCTAAGCGCGGTTTTCCGTTCCAGCGCGGCTTCCTGCTCAACGCTCTCTTTTAATTCAGTTGCGCCCGATTGGTCATTCTTTTCAGAATCTACCCGCGCAATATTCTTGCCGAGACCTCTAAGCGCGGTTTTCCGTTCCAGCGCGGCTTCCTGCTCAACGCTCTCTTTTAATTCAGTTGCGCCCGATTGGTCATTCTTTTCAGAATCTACCCGCGCAATATTCTTGCCGAGACTTCTAAGCGCGGCTTCCCGTTCCTGCGCGACTTCCCGCTCGACGCTCTCCTTCAATTCAGTTGCGCCCGGCGGGTCATCATTTCCGGAATATACCTGCGCAATATTCTTGCCGAGAGTTTTAAGTGTGGTTTCCCACTCCAACCCGGCTTCCGGTTCGACGCCCTCCTTCGCTTCAGTCGCGTCCGGCGGAGGGGACACATCGACGCCAGTGCGCTCGGCCTGGGATCGTTGTAACGCATCGAAAAATCGACCCATTTCTGCCCGCCTCGGCGTTTACAGCAGCGCCTATATGTGAGTGGCTCGCCAAACGCCCCCCACTGAACAGTCTGTGCACTCCGTAAGCCGAAATGCACGTCTTGCCATTCGCAGGTAACTAATATACTGCCATTTGCAGCCGCTCGCGAGCATTCTGCGTGCGTTGCATCTCCAGACACAACTCACTTTTGTCGTACTACCGGGACCCTTCCGGGTTAAGTTCGCTCAAGCGCATGCGGTCTTTCTTGTGCCTTCCAGACGCTCTTCGTGGGGTGCAAGGGCAGGAGGACCCAACTGGCCCTGGCCGCCGATGGGTCGCCGGCAGTTCTTGTGTGACTTAAGCTTATGTAAGCAAATGAGTTAATGGTGACCCCGGGAAGACTCGAACTTCCGACACGCAGTTTAGGAAACTGCTGCTCTATCCACCTGAGCTACGGGGCCACTTTTAGAATCAATAGATTACACGATGCATGCAATTCGATTGGGTCACCGAATGATGAACTGGCTTCATTTTCCAGGGAGTCGGAACGGTGGCGCTGAATGAAGCTGATGAAAGCACGGTATCAACAGGGTAGCATCGTCAAGATTCCAAGAGCCAGCGGCTAAGTGTGGAGGGTGCGATTCTCTGAACGCGTTGGCGGGAAGCGCGTTCAGAAGTCAATGACGTTTAGCGGAGCAGAACATCCGAACGGGTCGGACGTCCGCAAAGCGATTGAATTCGCAGTGATTCAGCAGAACCGGTGGTGCCGGATAACGTGCTCTTTGAAGGCGGGGCAGGCGCGCTGATTCGCCGGCGGCTGTTGCACGATTGCGATGTCCACACGCTGCTGCGCCTGCCCGCCGGCATTTTCTGCGCGCAAGGGGTGAAGGCAAACGTGCTCTTCTTTGACCGCCGCGTGGCCAGCGAGAAGCCCTGGACCAAGAAGCTATGGATCTACGACTTCCGCACCAACCAGCACTTCACGCTGAAGACGAACCCGCTGCGCCGCGAGAACCTGGACGATTTCGTTGCCTGCTATCACGCCGAAAATCGCCACAAGCGCAAGGAGACGGATCGCTTCCACGCCTTCGACTACGACTACCTGGTGAAGCGCGACAAGTCCAGCCTGGATATCTTCTGGCTTAAAGACGACAGCCTTGAAGATGCCGCCAACTTGCCCGCGCCCGAAGTAATTGCCGCCGAAATCGTGGAAGACTTGCAAGCAGCGCTGGACGAATTCGCGCTGATCGCCGAAGATCTACGAAAAAGCTGAGCCCGAGTATGCGTCGGTCGTCAACGAGTTGCCTCACCCGCTAGCGACTTGGCATCGAAATGCAGGCCCTTGGCTCTTCGTTAATTGCACTCCGATTCCTTAACCCTAGCCACTGATCCAGTGTCGCTTTAAAAGAGAGGCGTGGAGCGCCTTCGCATCCAGAGAGACCGAGGACCTCCCTTGGAGCACGTGCGATAAGCCAGCCAAAAACTAGCCGGAATTCCGGCCTTGTGATCACATCTATGATGGCCGTGAGGGGGAAACGATGTTCGCGCCGGCAGACAGTCGAAGTAAGGCTTACCGAATCAAGGGAGGCAGGATCTATTTCCCAACCGGCGTCGCAACCTCTTCTTCGGTAACTACAAAAAAGCGGCGCAAGTCTGCTCGCCCAAACGAAGTGGTCATAGCCACATCGGCGGCATCCCGCCCCGTTGCCATGAGTACACGGCCAATCCGGGATTGGTTATTGCGGGCATCGAATGTCCACCAGCGGCCTTCGAGATAGACCTCGAACCACGCACTGAAGTCCATGGGAAGAACCACTGGGACGCCGATATCGCCCAGATATCCCGTTGCATAGCGTGCCGGAATGTTGAGCGCGCGGCAAAAGGCGATGGCAAGATGTTGAAAGTCGCGACACACGCCGATGCGTTCAGTAAAGACATCGAGGGCAGTCTTCGTGGGCCGGGCATGCTGATAGTTAAAGGTCACTTTGTTGTGGACCCAGTTGCAAATGGCCTGCACGCGGCCCCAGCCGGGTTCGATTTGTCCGAACAGTTCAAAGGCAATGCTGGAGAAACGATCCACCTCGCAGTACCGGCTATTGAGCAGGAATGAGAGTACTTCGTGCGGCAAATCGCCGACGGCCTGCTCTCGGGCAGACCAATTGACCTCATCCGGCAGCTCCTGAGTCTTGAATGAGCGTGGAATTGAACAGCCTCAGTTGCCCTCGAGGAGCGACGAATCGCGCACAACGATTCCCGAAACTGTCGATGTAATGGGCGATTTCGAGTCTGGGTTCGGTCTGCAACTCGTCCGGCTCCAATAGATCGTGGGCGCGCGAAGGATGGACATTGAGCAGCGCCACCATCGCGACAGGCTGCCGGAAGTTCGAATTCAATGTCGTATGCAAGTCGAATCAACATTTTGGTGCCTCTAAGCGTAAAGTTGCTGGACTGCGTTGCGCCCCGTGGGAGAAGGTGTGCGGCGGTGCGGGAAGGCTCTCCTCCGGATTTGGATGCAGGATAACGAACGCAGGTCGATCGAGCCCATCGCGTCGGAGTCCGTCCGGAAGCATCCGATTGGGAGTGCGCCGGTGACCAGTCCATTCTCGCGCGCATGCACCGGGTATTTCAGTACCGGAATGGACATATTTCCGGCGGACGATATGTTACCGTATCTTTAACGCCCCGGCTTCCCCAGGACATTTGGCTGGTTCGCGGGCAGTGTCGCCGAATGGCCGGCAGGCCCCGAATTCCGGGTGTGGGCAGCGAGGGGGCGGATGGGAATACAAGTTGCGCTGAATCACCGGACACTTTACCGGTACGAAAAAGCGATATCTCTCGGTCCCCAGGTGATCCAGTTGCGTCCCGCACTGCACTGCCGAACGCCAATCCTCAGCTATTCGCTTGACGTCACCCCCTCCGAACACATCCTGAACTGGCAACTGGACCCCCACAACAATCGCCTGGCGCGCCTTCTCTTTTCGGGGAAGACGAGCGAATTTCTGGTCGAGGTGAACCTCGTCGCGGATCTATCTCCTTACAATCCATTCGAATTTTTTCTGGAACCGGGAGTCGAGGAATACCCATTCGCATACGCGCCGGGGCTGGCCAAGGATCTTGAACCCTATCGATCTGTGCGATCCGCCGGGACCGCTGCTTCATGCGTTTCTTGAGAGTTTCGTGGGACGGAAGAGCGGAACGATCAGTCTTCTGCTTGACTTGAATCGAAAGGTGCGAGACGAAATTGGCTATGTGACGCGGCTGGAGCCCGGCGTCCAGACCTGCGAGGAGACCCTCGAGAAGCGCTCGGGGTCGTGCCGCGATTCTGCATGGCTGCTGGTTCAGAGTCTCCGAAATCTTGGGCATCGCGGCACGGTTTGTCTCGGGGTATCTGATTCAATTGCAATCCCCCGATCCGGCGTCGGAAGGGCCGGAAGCGGATTCAGCAGAACTGCATGCCTGGGCAGAGGCGTTCTTGCCGGGCGCGGGCTGGATTGGACTGGATCCGACCTCGGGCCTGCTTGCCGGCGAGGGTCACATCCCGCTGGTCTGCACTCCGACTGCTTCGCAGGCCGCGCCAATCGGAGGCACTTCGGAGCCGGCCAAAGTGGAGTTCAGCCACTCCATGTCGGTTCGCCGTTTGAATGAGCCGCGACGGCCGTCCAAGCCTTTTACCGATGCAGGACTGGCTGCGGATAAGACAGGTCGCGCATAGCGTCGACGCAGAACTGAAGGCGCAGGATGTGCGCCTGACGATGGGTGGCGAGCCAACCTACGTCGGCATCGACGACCCCGAGAGCCCGCAATGGAACATCGATGCCGCCGGTTCGATGAAGCGAACCCGCGGCCTGGCGCTCATTCAGGGTCTCCGCGAGGGGATGGCTTCCGGCGGGCTTCTTCACTACGGGCAAGGCAAATGGTATCCCGGCGAGGCCGTGCCGCGCTGGGCGCTGAGCTGCTACTGGCGTGTCGATGGCGTTCCCGTCTGGGAGGATATCGGCCTCATCGCGCGCGAAGATCGCGAGTACGGTTTTGGTGCGGCCGACGCTCTCGGGTTTATGGAAGCGCTCACGCGGCGTCTTCAGGTGAGTTCCGAAAATCTGCTGCCCGCCTACAACCCGGATAGCGAATCGACGGAGCCGGTTGGCTACATCCTGCCTATTCGCCGCCGGCAGCCCGAAGGACAACTGCGCTGGTCGAGTCAGTTGTGGTTCCCTCGGCCGGAGCGGCTGCTACTGTCGGCGGGCGATTCGCCGATCGGCTTTCGCATTCCCACCGAGTCCATGCCCTGGGTCGCGCCGGATGAGATTGAATACGAGTTTGATGCCGCGCCTTTCGAACAATGGGTCAAGCTGCCGGCACGCCCGGCGCGCCGCATGGATCTCTTCGCGATAACCCCCGCGCCCGATCCGCTGCCCGCTGTCTTGCGTGCGTCCGATGCAGCGCCGGAGCTGATCCGGCCGTCGCTCTGCGTGCAGGCTCGGGAAGGCCGCCTGCACGTGTTTCTGCCCTATGCGCCCAAGCTTGCGGACTATCTCGACCTGGTGAGCGCGGTCGAGGACACATGCCAGTACCTGAAAATGCCGGTTTGGGTGGAGGGTTACGCGCCGGCTTCCGATCCGCGGCTGCGATCGTTCAGCGTCACTCCGGACCCTGGCGTTCTGGAAGTAAACCTGCCGCCCGCGAGCAATTGGGACGAGCTGGAGCAGATCAATACCGTGCTCGACGAAGAAGCCCGCCGCAATCGGTTGACCGCTGAGAAATTCGCCTACGATGGCAGCCGTACTGCTACCGGAGGCGGCAGCCACATCGTGATCGGTGGGGCGACCGTGCTGGACAGTCCCATTCTGCGCCGCCCGGACCTGCTGCGCAGCATGGTGGCGTTCTGGCAGAATCATCCGTCGCTGTCGTACCTGTTTTCCGGCATGTATGTCGGTCCGACAAGCCAGTATCCGCGCGTGGACGAAGCGCGCATGGATGCCTTGTATGAGCTCGAGATTGCCTTTCGCAATCTCCCTTCAGGCGATTGTCCGCCATTCGTTGTCGATGGATTGTTCCGCAATCTGCTGGTCGATGTCACGGGCAACTCGCATCGCGCCGAGTTCTGCGTCGACAAGCTTTATCCGCCAGAGGGCCTCGGGTTGCAACTTGGATTGCTCGAACTGCGCGCATTCGAAATGGCGCCGCATGTGCGAATGAATCTTCTGCAGATGCTGCTGGTTCGCGCCTTGGTCAGCATGTTCTGGAAAACGCCGTTCGAAGGCAGCCTGATCCGCTGGGGTACCGCACTTCACGACCGCTTCATGCTGCCGGATTTTGTCAGGCGGGACTTCGCGAGGTGCTCGCCCGGTTGCGGCTGTCCGGGCTACGACTTCGAGGAGGAGTGGTTTGCTGCGCATCTGGAGTTTCGCTTTCCGAAGATCGGATCGATCGCTGCGGATGGAGTCGAACTGGAACTGCGTCAGGCCCTCGAGCCTTGGAACGTGCTGGCGGAGGAAACCTATTCCGGCCGCACGGTTCGCACCGTGGACTCATCGATGGAGCGGATGCAGGTGAAGGTGTCCGGGTTCACAACGGAATCCCGCTATGTTGTTGCCTGCAATGGGCGCAGGGTGCCGCTTCAACCCACCGGCGAGCCCGGCGTAGCGTTAGGCGGCGTGCGGTTTCGTGCGCGGCGGTTGTCGGCGTCGTTGCACCCTACGGTTCCCGTTCATGCGCCGCTTGTCTTCCACCTTATCGACTGCCTGAGGGGCGCTCGATCGGCCAATGTACTTATCATGTTGGACCGCCCGACGGCGGTTCTTACGCAGCTCGTCCAGTCAACGCTGCGGAGGCTGAAGGCCGGCGCATGGAGCGCTTCAAGGTGCGCCCCCCTGCGCTCAGCCCGATGGCGGCGCCTGCGGAAGAGATCAATCCGCTCTTTCCGATGACCCTTGACCTGCGGCTGCCGCCGCGCGGACAAAAGGCCCAAATCGACACACCGGGGCTCGTGTCATGACAGTCGATCTTTATCAGACTCCGCTCCGCTACGGGCGCGCCTATGACGAGTTATCGGCCGATGGAGTGACTCCGCGGCCTCACTGGGCGCGCATCATGAAGTCCTTCCGGGCGATCGGCCCCGAGGAGTTGGGGCGGCGCTGGGAGCGCGCTGAACGCCGCATTCGCGAGAACGGCATCACCTACAACATCTACAGCGATCCGCTCGGCGCAAACCGGCCCTGGAAGATCGACATCGTTCCATTCCTGATTCCGGCCGACGAATGGCGATTCCTCGAAGCCGGAATCATTCAGCGCGCCCGCTTGCTGAGTCTGATTCTCGAGGATCTTTACGGATCGCAGAAACTTCTCGCGAATGGACGCTTTCCTGCCGAGCTTCTCTATGCCAACCCCGCATTTCTTCGGCCGCTGGTGGGCGTGCGGGTGCCCGCGCACAGTTATCTTCATATGCTGGCGGTCGATCTTGCGCGTTCGCCGGACGGCCAATGGTGGGTGCTCTCCGATCGCACTCAAGCTCCTTCGGGCAGCGGCTATGCGCTGGAGAATCGCACCATCGTCTCCGATGTCCTGCCCGATATCTTCCGCAACTCGAATGTCCTGCGCCTTGCGCCTTTCTTCCGTGCGCAGCGCGACGCGCTTGCCAGCCTCTCGCAATCGCAACAATCCGCGCATCGTGCTGCTGACCCCCGGTCCGCACAACGAGACCTACTTCGAACACTCGTATATTGGCTCGATACCTTGGATTCACTCTGGTCGAGGGAGCGGATCTCACGGTGCGCGACCGGTGCGTCTATCTCAAGACCGTTGATGGGTTGGAGCGGGTCGATGTGATCCTGCGCCGCGTGGACGATAGCTTTTGCGATCCTCTCGAGTTGCGGAGCGATTCGCTTCTGGGCGTGCCGGGTCTGGTCGACGCCATCGTAGCCGGAAACGTAAAGGTCGCCAATGCACTGGGCAGCGGCTTGATTGAGACAGCCGCGATCATGCCTTTTCTTCCCGGCCTTTCCAGGCATCTGATCGGCGAGAAGCTGAAGCTTCCCTCCGTCGCGACCTGGTGGTGCGGACAGCCGTACGCGCTGGATTGGGTGCTGAATCATCTTGATTCCGTGGTGGTGAAGCCGGCGTTTCCATCGCGCGGAATGGAGCCGGTATTCGGCGCCGAACTCGAGCAAGCCGAAAAGGGGAAGTTTGCCGAGAAACTGCGTGCCCATCCTCACGAGTATGTGGCACAGGAGCAGATCGCTTTGTCCAACGCGCCCGTTTGGGACAACGGACACTTTCATTCGCGCAGCGTCGTGCTGCGCGCTTACGTGCTCAACACGGGAAATGGATGGACGGCGATTCCCGGGGGATTGGTGCGCGTTGCCGAATCCGAAGGATCGGTCGTCTCGATGCAGCGCGGCGGACACAGCAAGGACGCCTGGGTGCTTTGGGACAGCCCCGTCGATACATTCAGCTTGCTGCGTCCGCGCAATGAGCCGGTTGCGTTGCGCCGCGAGTTGCCAGGTGTGCCGAGCAGCGTGGCCGACAATGTTTTTTGGCTGGGACGATATGTCGAGCGGGCGGAGAATACTGCCCGGATCGTGCGCTCTATGGCCTCTCGCGTGCGGCGGGCCAACCGAGGCGGAGCTGGCTTGCCTGATCCGACTGCACAGTTGCCTGGAATCGCGGCAAAGCAAGTTGCCAAAGACAAAAAGCAGGCGGCCCACGTCGCTGGAGCTTGAACAGGAATTGATCTCTGATCGTTACCGATCCCAAGCGGACTGAAAGCTTGGCTTCTACATTGGCAGAGGTATCTCGCGTCGGCGGCACGGTTCGAGAGCGGTTATCGGCCGATATGACGTTTCTCATCGGGCAGTTGCGGGACACAATCGAGGTTGGGCGGAACACACAGTTTCTCGAGTATCCGGCGATGCTGACCTTTGCCTGGAACTGCTCTCCGCATTTTCCGGGATGGAGCGCGAAAACATTAACCGCGGATTGGGCTGGTTGTTCCTGAGCATCGGGCGGCGTCTCGAGCGCGCAATCTATCTGACCAGGCAACTGCGCGAAATCACCAAGCCGCTCGCCGAGCAGGACTGGCCGCTCCTGGAGTGCTTGCTTGAAGTCGGCGACAGTTCCATGACTTACCGGAGCCGGTACTACACCACTCTGCAGCCGTTGGCGGTTTTGGATGTTCTCATGGCCGATGAGACCAATCCCCGGTCGTTGGACTTTCAACTATCCCATCTCGCAGATCTCTATGAAAAGCTACCTCGGCATTTGCCGAGTGAATTGCAAGCGATGCGCGACGCATTGGCCTTGTTACGCAGCTTCGATCTGCGCAAGCTACGGTACCCATTGCCAGGCGCCGCAAGGGCGGCAAATGGTACTGATGGTCTTTCTCAGCTTGAGCGGTTCCTCAGAGGGCTGGAACAGCTGCTGCGTTCCTGGTCAAATAACTTGTCGAGCAGATACTTTAGCCACGCTCGCACGTTGCCGGTCACGATGGGCCTATGATTTACAAAATCGTTCATCGAACTACTTACAAGTACAAGTATCCGGTCTCGGTCGGGAACCACGTGGCGTGTCTCAAGCCGCGTTCTCTTCTGCGCCATCGGTTGGAACAGAGCGAACTGCACATCCAGCCAACCCCGGCAACGATCACCGAGAGAGCGGACTATTTTGGAAACACCCTCTACTTCTTCACTGTTCAGGAACCGCACACGGAATTGGTAGTGGAAGCGCGAAGTAAAGTGATGATGGAGAACACTGGCACAGCAGTTGCCGCACGAGGCGCTCCCCTGGGAAGAAGCGGTTCGATTGCTGCCCGAGGATCATAGCCCGGAGGGACTTGAAGCTTACCAATTCAGATTTGAGTCGCCGCGCATCCCGTTGCGGCCGGAGTTTGCAGCATATGCGCTCCAGTCGTTTACTCCCGGGCGGCCGCTGCGGGAGGGCCTTCTGGATCTGACGGAGCGGATCCACAAGGACTTTCGCTTCGACTCGAAAGTGACCACTGTCCGGACACCCACAGAAGAGGTTTTTCGAAAGCGGAGGGGGGTATGCCAGGATTTTGCGCACTTCCAAATTGCCTGCCTGCGCTCCCTGAATCTGTCGGCGCGCTATGTCAGCGGATACCTCCGAACTTATCCACCTCCCGGACAACCTAGGCTCGTTGGCGCGGATGCGTCCCATGCGTGGGTGTCTGCTTATTGTCCGGGGACCGGCTGGCTTGACCTCGATCCCACCAACAATCTTGTTCCCTCAAATGGCCACGTGACGCTAGCCTGGGGACGAGACTACGGCGACGTAAGCCCTCTGCACGGCTTGATTCTGGGAGGCGGAGTGCATGCCCTTAATGTTTCCGTCGATATGGAGATGTTCGAATCCGAATGATCGAAATTGTCAGAATCTCTCTGGAGCGAAGTCGGAGTTGATGAACTGGAGAGTGGACCCCGTTCGATCGGCAAAGAATTCCCCGACATCCGCTCGAACACATTTCACATCGGGCCCGATTGCGGAGCGCGATTCCCGTGACCTCGCTCCACTGATCTAAAAATGCAATGCTGCACGCTGAATCTCAGTTGGTACTAACAGTCCGAAGCATGTTTTGAGCCCGGGCCGTCGATGGATCGGTCCCGATAAACGCCGCGGGATCCAGTCACGGCCAGGCATCGCAGTTGGGTCGCACAACGCATTCGTCGGGACCGCATGCAATTCGTACCGCGATTGTTCCAATCGAATGTAGGCAAGCAGCGGCCGTCTCCAGGGCCTATCAGGCTGCGCCGATCAGAATCATGCCATCGTCGCGATTTCCCTGATTGAGGGGCCACTATATTGGGATACCGCGGGGACAGTGATTATCCGTAGGAGCGAAATCTGGGTGATTAGCCGTGTTATTCCTATGGGTATTTTGTCCCCCGTGTCGCCCGATTTCACTCTAAAAGTATCAAGACAACGTAGGGGGAATGCATTCCCCCTACCTTTAGCTACAGATTTCCCCAATCAAACTCAGAGGTCTCGATTCGCGGGTTGTAGAGGGACAGGCGGGGCCGTTGCGCCCCCGGCGCAGAGGCCGTTTCTGGGTTCCGGGGGCGAAGGAAAAGAGCGGCGGCGGGCGCGTCAGAGAACGATCGAATCAATCATGAACCAGAGCATCAACCTCCCTATAAGGCGAAAGAGAAAAGAAGAAGAACAAGATCATATCTATATACGGCATTGGTGGGAGATCGTGCGGATCGAAGTGTTTTGGCCATGGCGGATGATTCTCTTCGAGTGATTCGCATCAGAGCGGCATCGTCCATTTTGCTTGCCCTCGCGGTTAAATCCGGGCTCGATCTAGACCGGGATTGAATACTGGCAAAGGACGGCATCGAGCTCGCTCCTTGAAACTCCACCGCATCACGATTCTTCGTCCGACAAACCTCTTGAAGATTCTGCCAGTTGCGGCGGAGTTGAGTCTCGGCGAGGAACATCAGCAAAGCCAAAATGTATGATGAGTGAATATCGCCACATTCGGGAGCGCCTATGGCCGGCCTTGTGAATACTTTGGAAGTCGGAGACCAAATCGACTCATATCGCATCGAGGCTCCAGTTTCCCGAAGTCGAATGGCGATCGTATATCGCGCAACGGACCTGAGGGACGGCCGGATAGTTGCCTTGAAAATTCCGGACCCGGAGATGGAAACGGATCCAATCCTGCTCGAGCGCTTTCGACGAGCGGCAATGATCGGGGAAAAGCTGGGGCATCATGGCGTGATGCGAGTTTTCAGCGAGGTCGAGCGCTCGCGCGTTTACATGGCGATGGAGTGGTGCGAAGGAAAGCCACTAAGGCAAATCATGGATGCGGGCAAGATTGCGCAGGAGCGCGCAATGCGCATCACTACTGCCGTATTGGAAGCACTGCAATATCTCCACGACAACGGCGTTGTGCATCGAGCGTTGACGCCGGACAGCATCATGGTCGACGAGCACGACAGAATCAAGCTTCTCGATTTTGGCATGGCGGCCGACGCAACTTCCCGGCGGCTGACCTACAGTAATCTGGCCAATGAACTCGGGAACGCCGATTACATTTCTCCGGAGCAGGCAGCGGGGAAGCGCGGCGATGGCCGGTCAGATATATATTCGATGGGCGTCATGCTTTACGAGACACTTACGGGCAAGCTGCCGTTCACGGGCGCATCTCCCCTGGAAGCTATGAAAGCGCGGTTAACTAGTTCGCCCATCCCGCCCAGTGTTGCTTCGCCGTCAGTTTATCCGCACCTTCAGGAAGTACTTTATCGCGCGCTGGAGAAAGAACCCGTGAACAGGTATGCAAGAGCGCGTGACTTTGCTCACGATCTGCAGCATCTTGACCAGGTAGGAATCGAGGAGCGGCCGGAACTGCGCAACTGGCGCAACCAAAAGGCTCACTTGCCGCGTACTATTCTTTTTTTCCTGCTATTGCTTTTGATTCCTGTCGCGATCCTGATTGTCATGGTGCTGGCACACGCCAAATAAATTCAATGGCAATCGCCTCGACGCTCCTTTGGCTAATCGACAGGAGTCTCGTTTTATGATGCGATCATGACCACCTCGACTGCTGAACGGATTCCGGAATGGCTCATAGAGCATGCCTTACGGCCAGTGGCTATCGCGGTCGGGTTTGTTCTTGTTGCGCTCCTGTGGACGTTTCCGCTGCAACACGTGATCGCGTATCCATTCGTGTTTCTCTTCTTCGGCGCAGTGATGGGCAGTGCCTGGTTTGGCGGCATGGTCGCCGGATTTGTCGCCGTCATCCTTTCATCCCTGCTCCTTGGATATTTCTTTATCCCTCCGCTCTATTCGATGTCGATTGGAAAGGAGTCCCAGAGCTTCTTCACGGCATTTATCCTTAGCGCGATCGCAATTACAGTCGTGAGCTCCGCGCGAAAACGTGCTGAGTCTGCTGTCCGAGCCGCCCGCAACGAACTTGAAGTGCGAGTGAAGGAACGAACGGCGGAGTTGGAGCAATCGAATCGAGAGATTCAGGAGAGCGAGCGGCAACTGCGCCAGCTTACGGAGGCGATCCCTCAACAGATTTGGCGCGCGGATGGGTTGGGGAACGTCGAGTATTGCAATGGGCATTTGCTGGCATTTTTGGGCCAACCGATGGCGCATCTGCAAGGCGAGTCGTTTTTCGATATTTTTCATGCTGCTGATGAGCCGCTGATTCGCCGGGGTTGGCGCACCGCATTGCGATCGAATAGCACGTTTGAAGCCGAGGCGCGGGTCCGCAATGCGGATGGGAGCTACAGGTGGTTTCTGGTTCGCGCTGTCCCGCAGATGGACGGTGGCGGCCGAGTAGCTCGATGGTACGGGATTCACATTGACATCGAGGAGCAGCGACGAGCTCAGCATAGCCTTGCCGAGGCGCAGTTAGAACAATCTCGCATCTCGCATCTACTGAGCCTGGCGGAGATGGCAGCTTCGATTGCACATGAGTTGAATCAGCCGCTGACGGCAGTGGTGACGCATGCCTACGCCTGCCGTGAGTGGCTGCGCGAAGACGCCCCGAATATCGCGAAGGCTTCCGCGACGGCGGAAAAAATCGTGCGTGAAAGCACACGAGCGGGCGCGGTTGTCAGCCGGGTCCGCGCGCTCTTCCGCAAGGAAGCCCAGACGCGCGAATTGACTGACATGAATGGCCTGATCCGTGGAGTGGAACGCCTTTTGCGCGATGAGGCAATCCGGCGCGACGTATCCATCCGGCTCATGCTGGCGGACCACTTGCCAAAGCTCAAAGTCGATCCCGTTCAAATTCAGCAGGTACTCCTGAATTTAGCCATGAATGGAATGGATGCGATGGCTGGGATTTCGGGACCGCGGGAATTGACCATCCGATCGTGTCAGGAGAACATGGACGAAGCATTGATATCGATTGAGGATCATGGGCCAGGCATTGCGGAAGATATCTCAAAGCGCATCTTCGAACCTTTTTTCACGACCAAACCGAACGGAACGGGCATGGGGCTGGCAATTTGCCGTAGCATCATCGAATTGCACGATGGAAGGCTCTGGGCGGAGAACGGTCCTGACGCAGGAACGATTTTTCGCTTTACGATCCGTACGCAGGCATGAGCGAAACAGGTAAGGGGCATAGGGTGGAGCAGACAGTCTTCATCGTCGACGACGACCCGTCAATCTGCGAGGGCCTCCAGAATCTACTGGAATCAGTTGGTATTCCGGCTGATTCCTACGCATCCGCGGAAGCTTTCAATGAGAATTGGAGCCGCGAGGATAGAGGGTGCCTGCTTCTGGATGCGCGTCTGCCCGGAATCGGCGGCGTTGCATTCCAGGAGCAGATGCGCGCAAGCGGCATCGATCTGCCCATCATCTTCATGACGGCGCACGGCGATATTCCGATGGTCCGTAAAGTTATGAAAGCCGGCGCGGTTGAGTTTCTTACCAAGCCGTTTCAGAAGGAAGAATTGCTTCACGCCGTGAAAGAGGCGTTTGCGCTGGATCGCGCAGAGTGGCAGGAAGACGGCAATCTGCGCTCCATCCGCAGTCGCATCGATTCGTTGAGCCCGCGAGAGCGGGAGGTGATGGCCATGGTGACCGCCGGAATGCTGAACAAGCAAATTGCGGCCGAATTGAATCTCAGCGAGATTATGGTGAAAACTCACCGCCGCCACATGATGGAAAAGATGCAGGCGGATTCGCTCGCTGAGTTGGTGAAGGTATGCGAGAAGGCGCAAGAGCCCGCATGGAGAGGCCGCCGCGGAACTAGATCAATCAGCAGAACTGGATGCTGCCGCTAGAATCCTTCATGAGTTCCTTATTTCCGTTGAAAATGTATACCAAGGTATAGGTTGTTCTTCAAGCCCGAACTACTCCATCCTGCCAATAGACGGTGCGCTCTCATCGATCCTCGAAGAGGTGCCCGCCTTTGAACAAGCTCACGGCATTGCAAAGTCCGACTACGCTGGTTAGCACTACGACATAATCCTGCAAACGAATTCATACCGCTGCTGGGCGTCCAGCCGCGGCAGACGGGTTTCTTCGCCCCAAGGGAGGTTCGAGTGAGCACACAGGCATTGTTGGCGGAAATTCTGCTGTCGGGTTTCTTTGCCGTGGCTTGCTTGCGCGCACGCGACGGGTCGCTGAACATGCAAGGTTTCGCGCCCGTCCGGCTCTTCGCGCTCACGGGTAGATTTGAACGCCTGCGCCGATCGCGATGGCAATGGTGCTGCATGATTGTGGTGCTCTTGCTCATGCGCAGGCAGATGGGCGCTCCGCTCGTGGCGGAGCTTACAGCGGCGGCCCAATTCATAGTATTCCTCGCGTTGCCTTCGGCCAAACAACCGCTGGGGGTTCGTCACTCATGAGAGTGTTGACGGAAATCGCCAAATTTCTACGTCGCACGCAAAGACAGTTGAGATCCGGTGAATTGTCGCGCGAGCCGCTCCAGTTGCTGCGCGTCGAGTGGAAGGGCGACTTGTTGGAGTGCGATTGGCTCATGCGACCGGCAGATCCGTGGGACAAGTATCTGCCTTCGGAGTTGGCCATGGAGAACCATACATTGCAGGCATTGCGCGACGCACTCATGCTGCGCGCGATCATTTTCCGGTCCTTTCCCGCCGTTGGTCTTGCGCAGCTCCGAATGTTTCGCGCCGGCAAGAACCACCACCTTGAATTGGTGATGACGGGAAGCGTAAACCGCTGGGATGAAGAATTTCACCGCGTTCCATCGGTGATGATGCGCGCCAGGATGTGCGGGTTTCGTTTCACCATGGCGGATGGAGGAATGGGACGAATGATCCCCATCTCCCTGTGACGGCAGTACGAGGCGAAGAAAACAGAACGGTTTGAATTCTGATTCGACATATTTCGAATCTCTCAAGGAGGAGAGACAATGGCGGCAACGAAATCCCAAGGCAGGAAATTGACGCTATTCATGGCGGGGCTGACCGCAGTTTGCGCCGGAATCGCATTTTCTCCATCGGGCTCGGCCAAGGTGGCGCTAATTCTCGGCGCTGCTTCTGTCGGGGTGGCCCTCTGGGGCTTCTTCAGAATCAAGCCCCTCGAAGGCAAGACCGGAGATGGTCCGCAACCGGCGGTGATGAAACTGGTTGGCGTAGCCGTTGTGCTGGGGGGCTGGCTGTTCGTCCTCCTTGGACTGCACATGACGGCCGGCGTTGGCGCGCGAATGATGACTTCGATTGTCGGTTTTGGCATATCGCTTGCCGGAATCTTCTTTGTGCTCGCGCCCGCAGTGAGCAAGAACGCCATCTGGAAAGGTTGATTCTTCTTCTCCGACTTTCTTCGGACACGCTCAACGCAATCGATAATCAACCCAATCATGGAGCTGAATCGATGAGAATTCCACGCATTGCAATTTGGACTTGCGCCCTGGCCATACTACTTTCGGCAGGCGCAGCGACTCTGGCCCGCGCTGACGCTCCGCCTTCCGCGTCCGCTGCCGAGTTGAAAGACGCGCTCTGCAGCGGCGCCTACAACCTCTGCTCTGGCCAACGGCGATCCCGGCGGCGTGATCACCGGCACCGTCAACGATGTGCCTGTTGGCGACGCCAAAACCGGCCTCACACTGGGCGACGTCGCCAACCAGGTCGGCCAGAACAAGATCGCCGTCAACTTCGTGTGGACGCTGGTCACTGGCTTTCTGGTCATGTTCATGCAGGCGGGTTTCGCCATGGTTGAGTCGGGACTGTGCCGGGTCAAGAACGCAAATCACACCTACATGATGAACTTCTTCGTATATACATGTGGGCTGTTTGCGTACTGGATTATCGGCTTCGCCATCCAGATGGGCGGCGCCGCCGGCAATGGAAATCTGGGCGGATTGCAGTCGCTGAACACCGAGCATGTGATCACGCTGTTCGGCAGCCATTGGGGCATCTTCGGCGAATGCGGCATGTTCCTTGCCAGAAGCACCTACGACGTCGGCGTCATGGTCATCTTCCTGTTCGAGATGGTCTTCATGGATACGGCCCTGACCATCGTGACAGGCGCCTGCGCCGAGCGCTGGAAGTTCCTCGCCTTCACCGTTTCGTCGTTGCTGATGGGCGCCTTCACCTATCCGCTCTATGGCAACTGGGCATGGGGCGGCGGCTGGCTTTCGCAGCTGGGCGTTAACCTCGGTCTCGGCAAAGGCTATTGCGACTTCGCAGGATCGGGCGTTGTCCACGCCGTGGGCGGTGTCACGGCGCTGGCGGTGGCGATGATCATCGGCCCCCGAATCGGCAAGTTCAATCGCGATGGCTCAGCAAACACCATCATCGGCCACGACATTTCGGCTGTGCTCATCGGATGCTTCATCCTGGCCTTCGGATGGTTCGGGTTCAATCCCGGCAGCACATTGGGTGCTTCCGCCGCCGGCAACCTGCGCATCGGCTCCATCGCCGTCAACACCATGCTGGCCGGATGCACTGCAACCTTCGGCGCCATGCTCTACATGTGGGCGATGAAAGGCAAGCCCGACGCCTCGATGAGCGGCAACGGCATTCTGGCGGGCTTGGTGGCCATCACCGCGCCCAGCGGATTCGTCAGCACCACGGGCGCCGCCATCATCGGCTTTATCGCCGGCGTGCTGGTCTGCTTCAGTTGCGCATTTGTTGAGAACTGCCTCAAGGTCGACGATCCCGTCGGCGCCGTCTCTGTGCACGGCGCCTGCGGGCTGTGGGGCGTGCTGTCTATCGGCTTCTTTGCCGACGGCACAAGCAACTATGGCGGATCGTGGAACGGCGTGACTGGTTCGGTAACCGGCCTGTTCTATGGCGACGCCAGCCAGCTAGTGGCACAGATCGTCGGCTGCGCGACGCTGGTGGGCTTCGTGTTCACTTTCAGTTTCGTTCTCAACTGGATTCTCGACATCATGGTGGGACAACGCGTCTCCATCGAGACTGAAGTTGCCGGGCTCGATCTTCCGGAAATGGGTCAGCTCGGCTATCCGGAGTTTGTCTTCCAGCCGGAGCCGGACTTCATGCTCGCCGCCGAACGATGGCGGTGGCATAGGCTTCGATCCGGCAACTTGTCCCCGGCCGGCTCCTCGCTGGCCGGGGCGAGTCGCCCAATTTTCAAGCTTGGTTTGCCCTATGGGCATTCTCCTGAAGCAGCAAGGCATGATCTGCCAAGCCTTGCTGCCCATTTTTCACCAAGCTCTCTGGAGTTCTCGTCATGAAGAAAATTTCTGATCACGCATACATGCGAGTGCCGGAGATGTTCTGATCGCTTCAGCGCATGCTGCCGCCTCGCCGTTGCCGGCGGCGCTTGAGTCCGGAGACAGGCCATTTGCTGCAGCGAATGTTCCGCGATCCCCGCGTGCTCGAGGCAGACGAGCGCGGCGAGTCTCGTCGCGCAACTGCGTACCGCCGTTGAACTGGAGCCGCACGTTCCCGAGATTCGCGTGTTGTACGGCATGGCGCTGTCGGTCGATCTGCAGGTGCAGGAAGCACTCGAGCAGTTGCGCGAGGCCACGCGTCAGGCTCCGGATTGTTTCATCGCCCGGCTGAAGTTCGGCGAGCTGCTCATGCGTCTGCGCATTTGCGACCAGGCCGCGGAAGAGACACAGAAGGCCGCGGAACTTGCCACAAACGATTCCAGGCCGACCTGGCGCGAAAGCAGGCGGCTACAATCCGCACCATGCTCCGTGAAGGAATCGAACGCGGAGGCTATGCGGCAATTCTCCCAAGTGTGCTTCCACGCGGCCGTAAATCCAGGAAGCAGCAGACCCTGCCGGTGCTGGCTGGATCAAGAGTAGAGACAATGCCCGCTGATCTGCAATTGGCGCTGCTGATCGCCATCCTGCTTCCGGCTGGAAAAATTCTCGCTTCTCTTACCAAGCGATTTGGAATCCCTGCGATTCTCAGCGAACTTCTGGTGGGGGTGGCCGCGGGTCCCGGTCTTTTGAACATCTTGCATAAGCCCCTCTTCAGCGGCACAGCCGCCGGGGATGCATTTCTGCTGCTGGCGCAAATCGGCGGGCTGGTGCTGATGTTCATCGCCGGCCTCGAGACTGACATCGAGCGCATGCGCGAGGCAGGACCAACCGCCTTTTTCGTGGCATTGCTCGGCGTGATCTGGCCGTTCTTCCTCGGCGCAGGAGTTGCGCATCTTCTCGGAATTAGCTGGAACGCCGCATGGTTTCTTGGCGGGGCGCTCACCGCGACCAGCGTCTCCATCTCGGCCCGCACGCTCATGGACGCGGGGAAGATGACTTCGCCGGAAGCATCCGTCATTCTTGGCGCGGCGGTCATCGACGACGTGATGGGGCTATTCGTTCTGGCTTTCCTCGCCGCCGCCTGCAATGCCAAAAACACAGGTTTTGGAGTCGCGCCACAGCTTACGCTTTGGCTTCAGCAGAACATTCCCTGGGCCGGACGGCATCCTCTTGTCATCCAGATGAGCCTGATTGCGGTTTGCGTAGCGGTCTACTTCGCGATTGGGTACGGGGCCGCGAAGCGGTGGATCGACCCGGTCATAAGACTATTCCGAAAGATAGACGCGAATGAGGCTGTAACCAGCTGCGTTCTTGCGCTCGTGCTTTTGTACGCAGTGAGTGCAGAGTGGCTGGGAAGCATTGCGGGAATTACGGGCGCGTACCTGCTCGGCTATGTATGCGCAGAAGCGAAACTGAAGAGCCTGTTCGAGCGCACATTCGCTGCAATCGGTCATGGCCTCCTGATTCCGCTCTTCTTCGTCTCGATTGGGTTATCCAGTAACTTTCGCGCGCTCGGAGGGCACTGGCTCTTGTTGGTCGCCATCTTCGCCGTCGCCGTAGTGAGCAAGCTGCTCGGCTGTGGAATGGCGGCCTTGGGCATGGGCATGGGGACGGTCCGCAGTTTTCGAGTCGGCTGCGGAATGATCTCCAGGGGCGAAGTCGGTTTGATCGTTACGGCGATGGGCGCCAGCACGGGAATCTTTAACGAAGCTGAGGTCGCAGTCATGGTTGCGGTTGTCTTGCTGACCACATTAATCACTCCGCTCATCATGCGAGGCGCTTTTGCCATCCATTGTCCGCAGGATTTGGAAGAGCTTGGCCCCAGCGAAAACCCCGAAGAACAGGTCGACGCGAGCGAGTATTCAATGATCGAAGTGCAGGCGGAAACCTGAACACGATCAATACGCTCGGTTTTTTGACGGATGGTCCGGCGGAAGTGATTGATGTTTTTTCAACTCTGTATCTGGCTTATGCGTGCTCTTGAGGTAGCCTTCTTCACCGGGCTCATCGGGTGCGCACTTGTCGTTATCTTTAGCTGGATCTCAATTCTCAAAGATGGCTTTTCCAGCGACAAAAGCGACGATCTTCTGCATTGAATGACCGCAATCAATGCGAGATAAAAAGCGCAATCCACTCAAACGCAGATGAGCGCTGGCTGTAGACGTCGCGGTATAGACCTGGAGCAACTTCAATTGGTTGCAACAAGAATCTATGTCGATCGGAACACCGGAGCGTTTTGGCTTCAGCTATTTCCCGAGAGAGCAATTTGAGCTGATTTCCGAGTTGGCGGAACCATGGTTCCAACTCTGAATCCGCAGCATCGGATTTACTGTCAGATTTACTGTCATCTAGCCGTCAAAATGACCAAGAACCACCAAAATTGGTCAAGGGTGCTCACTCATGCAACCGTCGCACAATGAACAGTAAACATCTTACTTTTATGGCTTTACAGCAATGGAAAGGGTTCAGATGAAGAAACTGCGGAGTGGCCCAAATAGAAGCTGACGTTCCGACACCGAACCACTCCCCCTGGGAGCTCGGTAGACGGATTTGCCATGGGGAAAGTTGGGTCACAGTTCGGGTCACCGAAGCTATGGAGAACAGTGATTTTCAGTCAATCTAAGTCATTCCAGCTAATGCTAAGTTAATGATAATAAACGATCTTGTCACCTTAGGAAACTGCTGCTCTATCCACCTGAGCTACGGGGCCACTCAGCCTGCAGGCCATGTCGCTCTCTGATTTTACTTGGATTTGCGCGCCGCAGTTTCAGGAAACTGCTCGTCGATCTCAGCCAGTGCGAGCGATCAGCGAGCGTCTGCTGCATGCAATGCTGGCGGAGAGACAGGGATTCGAACCCTGGTTAGAGTTTCCCCTAAACACGCTTTCCAAGCGTGCGCCTTCAGCCACTCGGCCATCTCTCCGCGGTAAGAATCGCTAGAACGCTGCGGTTCTTCACTAGTATACCCGCGGGCCGGAGAAACAGGCACGTGATTGAAAGCGTTTACTCGGCGCCGCGGACTGATTTATAGTGCGATGTTGTCTAGCGCTCAGTCATTCGGGCCTGCACCAAAGCAACGTTCAGTTCAGGTTGGGCGCGCAGCAGGCAAGCGTTCTTCGAAAGAGGTTTTCCATGTCCCGCATCTCCCGCCGCGATCTGCTTGGTTCGGGGTTGGCGCTTTCCACTTCTAGCCTGATGACGCGCACCGCGTGGGCGCGCACGGCCGCGTTGTTTTCTCACGACGCACAAGTCCCCGGGCAAGGAGCCGCACCCGCCATCGCTCCGCGCGAGCAATTGCTTTTTGATTTTGGATGGAAGTTTATGTTCGGCCACGGCACGGACCCGGCGCGCGATCTGGGATTCGGCAAGAGCCAGGGGGACTTTGCCAAGACCGGCGATTTCAAGTTTGCCAAGGTCGGATTCGACGACTCGAAGTGGCGCGCGTTGAATCTGCCGCACGACTGGGCGGTGGAATTGCCGTTTGTGCGCGATGAGGCGCTGCAATCGCACGGATACAAGCCGCTCGGCCGCCGCTATCCGGAGACCAGCGTGGGCTGGTACCGCAAGGAGTTCGAGATTCCGGCGAGCGATGCCGGGCCGCCGCGTCAATCTTGAGTTCGACGGCGCTTTTCGCGACGTGTTGCTCTTCGTGAACGGCTGCTTCATCGGCCGCAACGACAACGGCTACGCGCCGTTCCGCTTCGACATCACGGATTTTCTCGCCATCGGCGCGAAGAACTGCATCGTGGCGCGCGTGGATGCGAGCTTTGGCGACGGCTGGTTTTACGAGGGCGCGGGGATCTACCGGCACGTGTGGCTGACCAAGACCGATGCGCTGCATCTGGGCGAGTGGGAGAGCACGGTGCGCCCGAAGGCCGCGGACGGCAACGCGGTGAACCTGCGACTGGCACGCTGCGTTGTGAACGAAGGGCAAGCACGTTGAGACGGCTGACGGTGAGCTGGCAGATTCTGGATGCGGCTGGCAAGACGGTGGCCACGGCCAGAGGCCTCGGCGCAGACAGTCGACGTAGATGGGCAGGCAAGTTTTGAGGCCTTGGCGCAACTGAGCGATCCCGCGCTGTGGTCGGTGGATGAGCCCAATCTCTATACGGCCATTGTGACTGTCGAAACGAATGGCAAGCCGCGCGATGCGGAGCGGGTGAGCTTTGGCGTGCGGTTCCTGCGTTTCGACGCCGATCATGGATTCTTCCTGAACGGGAAGCCGCTGAAGATTCAAGGCACCTGCAACCACCAGGATCATGCGGGCGTGGGCGCGGCCCTGCCGGACCGGCTGCAAGCCTTCCGCATCGGCGTGCTGCAGCAGATGGGCTGCAACGCCGTGCGCACCTCGCACAACATGCCCACGCCGGAGCTGGGTGGAAGCCTGCGACCGCATGGGCATGATGATGATGTGCGAGACGCGGCAGATGAGCTCGAGCCCCGAGGGAATGGCGCAACTCGAGACCATGATCAAGCGCTACCGGAATTCGCCGTCCATCATTCTGTGGTCAATCGGCAACGAGGAGTGGTCACCTGCAGAACGACATGGCCGAGCAGGGCGCGAAGATTGCCGCCACCATGGTGCAGCGCTGCCACGAGCTCGACCCCACGCGCGTGGTTTCCGCGGCGGTGAACGGCGACAACCAGAAGGGCGTGTCGGATGCGCTCGACATCATCGGCTTCAATTACAATTTGAAATTCCCCGACGACTTATCACAAGCAGCATCCCACAGGCCGGTGTACGGATCGGAGACGGCGAGCACGATTTCCACGCGCGGCGTGTATCAGACCGATCCGTTGCGCAACACGCTGAGCGCCTACGACGTGAACCACACCGAGTGGAGCGAGCTGGCCGAGGAGTGGTGGAAGTTTTACGGTACGCGCGAGTGGCTGGCCGGCGGCTTTGCCTGGACGGGCTTCGACTATCGCGGCGAGCCCACGCCCTACGGATGGCCGTCGATCAACTCGCAACTTCGGCATCGTGGACATGTGCGGATTTCCCAAGGACAACTTTTTCTACTACAAGGCGTGGTGGACGAAGCAGCCCGTGCTGCACCTGTTCCCGCACTGGAACTGGGAGGGCAGGGAAGGCGACGAGATTCCCGTGTGGGTGCACTCGAACCTCGACGAAGTGGAGTTGCTGCTGAACGGCAAGAGCCTGGGCGGCAGAAGGTTCCGCGCCTGGGCCACGTGGAGTGGAAGGTGCGCTACGAGCCGGGCACGATCACGGCGCACGGCTGGAAGGACGGCAAGCTTGCGCTGACGGAAGAGCGCCGACCACCGGACCCGCCGTAGCGTTGCAGCTCGAAGCGGATCGCGCGGAGATCGATGCCGATGGCGAGGACGTGGCGATTCTGACGATGTCGGCGCTGGACAGCCAGGGCCGCGCCGTGCCGACGGCAGACGATGCTCGTCGATTTCAAAGTGACGGGCGAGGGCACGCTGATCGGCGTGGGCAACGGCGATCCCAATTGCCAGGAGAGCGACAAGGAGCCGCAGGCGTTCGCTCTTCAGCGGGCTGGCGCAAGTGATCGTGCAAGCCACGAAGACCGCCGGGCACAATCGAGATCGTGGCCGAAGTGAATGTGCGGCACGAGCACTTCGAGCCGGGGAAGCTCGTAATTACTACCAAACAAGTACCGCCGCGGCCGACGGCGTGAAGTACAGGATCTGAAGAAATGCTGTGGTTTCTCCACGCATGAGCTGAGCTTGAAGTGCAGTTTGGAAAAACTCCGCTGCATGTGTTCCCCTGCCAATCGAGCCTGCGCAGTTAGAGTTGAGAAGTGCAACAGGAACGGGCCAATTTGAGCCGGGAACTCCGCGCCATGGTGGCGCTGGCCGTGCCGGTGGTGCTCAGCGAGCTGGGCTGGATGGCCAGGGCATCGTGGACACCATCATGGTGGGCCGGCTGGGGCCGGCGGCCATCGGCGCGGTGGCTCTGGGCAATGCCGATCTGCTACACGCCGTCGCTCTTCGGCGTCGGGCTGATGCTGGGCCTGGACACGCTGGTGGCGCAGGCCTACGGGCGCAAGGATCACGACGAGTGCCATCGCTGGCTGGCGCAGGGCGTGTATCTGGCCTGCATCGCCGCCGTGCCCATCATGCTGCGGGATTTTGCTGGCGAGCTTTGGCTTCACGCCACTTCGGCATTGCGCCAGAAGTGGCCGGGCCGGCGAGCGGATATCTGCGCATGCTCAACTGGGGCACCTTGCCGCTGCTGCTCTACGGGGCCACGCGGCGCTATCTGCAGGGCGTGGGCCAGGTGCGCGTGATTACCGTGACCTATGTGCTGGCGAACCTGGTCAACTGGTTCGGCAACTGGGTGCTGATCTACGGCAAGCTGGGTTTTCCGGCGCTGGGCGTGAACGGCTCGGCGATCTCGACTGCAATGTTCGCGCGTGATCATGGCCGCGGCGCTGCTGGGCTTTGCCTGGCGCTACGAGCGCAGGCGCGGGCATCCGCTGTTCCGGCACTGGGCCGCACCGCAGGCCGCGCGGCTCAAGCGGCTGCTCCGACTCGGCGCGCCGGCGGCAGGGCAGATTCTGCTCGAGGTGGGCGCGTGGAATCTGGCCACGCTTTCCGCCGGCTATCTGACGCCGGTGGCGCTGGCCACGCACCAGATCGTGCTCAACTACGCGAGCGTCACCTACATGGTGCCGCTGGGGATTTCCGCCGCGGCCGCGGTCAGCGTGGGCCACGCGGTGGGCGCGGGCGATCCGGCGCGGGCCCGGCGCGCAGGATGGATGGCGCTGGGGCTGGGAACGAGCTTCATGCTGCTCGCGGCGCTGATGTTTCTGCTGTGGCCGCGACCGCTCATCGAATTATTTTCACGCGATCCGCGCGTGCTGGCTGTCGGGCCCGGGCTGCTGGGCATCGTCGCGGCCTTTGAAATCTTCGACGGCATCCAGACCGTCTCAACGGGCGCTCTGCGTGGACTGGGCGAAACCCAGGCGCCGATGTGGGCCAATCTGGTGGGCTACTGGGTGCTCGGATTGCCGCTCGGTTTTTTTCTTTGCTTTGGACTCAAGTGGGGAATCTACGGACTTTGGATTGGGCTCACGCTTGCGCTCATCGTGATCGCGCTGGCCCTGCTCCTGCGCTGGCGCCGCGACGCGCGCAGGCATTTGCTCGGCATGAGTACCTAGCCCCAGCAAGGGAAACGCCACGCTGCCTGGGCGCGTACCCTCCTGGGTTCTGTAACAGAATGAAAAATAAGCACCTTAACGGTAACGAGTTCCAAAATGGTCGGATAGGCCCCTGCCCCATGCGGGGGAGTTACTCTTGGGGCGCAGTTTGAGACGCCGACACTCAGAAGTGACTATAATCACATATTGGAGCGAGATCTGTCCGGCATCCTTCAGGGGGTGGTCCGGCGCTCTTGGGGCGCTTTAGATCGCTCAAGATTTTTCGGAAGGGAATCCCGCCACATGGCGACTGGAAACCTGGCCCTCGGTCAAGAGCAGGGCGAAAGCAGTGCGCGTCCGCGCATCGTCAATGACTTCACCATCAACGTAGCCACGGTGAATGGATCGGGCTCGCAGTCCGCCAACAGCGTGCTGCTCAAGAGCATCTTCGGGATGGGCGTTCCCGTAAGCGGGAAGAACCTGTTCCCGTCGAACATTGCCGGGTTGCCCACGTGGTTCACCATCCGCGCCAGCAAAGATGGCTACGTCGCGCGCAAGCGCGAGTCCGAGGTGCTGGTGGCACTGAACCCCGGCACGGCGCGCGAGGACGTTCTGGCGCTGCCCGCCGGCGGTGTGGCCATCTACGAAGAATTTCTGGACCTCAAGCAATACCGCGATGACGTGGTCTTTTATCCGGTCCCGTTCGACAAGCTCACTGCGGCTCTGTGTCCCGAGGCCAAGCTGCGCAAGCTGGTCAAGAACATGGTGTACGTGGGCGTCGTGGCGCAATTGCTCCACCTCGACCTGGGCGTCGTTGAAAAGTGCGTGCAAAAGCAGTTCGCCAAAAAGCAAAAGGTCTTCGAACTGAACTTCGGCGCGGTTGAAACCGGTTACGAGTACGCCCGCACCAACTTCACCAAGCAGGACCCGTTCATCATCGAGCCCATGAATCAGACCAAGGGCAAGATCATCATCGATGGCAATGCGGCTTGCGGCATGGGCGCGGTGTTCGCCGGCGTCACGGTGGTCGCGTGGTACCCCATCACGCCGTCGACCTCGCTGATTGAGGCCACGACCGATCTGCTCAAGAAGTTCCGCGTCACGCCGGATGGCAAGGCCACGTTCGCCGTAGTGCAGGCCGAGGACGAACTGGCGGCCATCGGCATGGTGCTCGGCGCGGGCTGGGCCGGCGCGCGTTCCATGACCTCAACCTCGGGCCCCGGCATCTCGCTGATGGCGGAGTTTTCCGGACTCGGTTACTACGCCGAAATTCCCGGCGTGATCTTTGATGTGCAGCGCACCGGGCCTTCAACGGGCATGCCCACGCGCACCCAACAATCCGATCTGCTTTCCGCGGCCTTTCTTTCGCACGGCGACACCAGGCATCCCGTTCTGCTGCCGGGCAGCGTGAGGGAGTGCTTCGAGTTTGGTTACGCAGCCTTCGATCTGGCGGAGCGGATGCAGACGCCGGTCTTCGTGCTCACCGATCTCGACTTGGGCATGAACAACTGGATGTCGGAGCAGTTTGCGTATCCTGAGAAGCCGCTCGACCGCGGCAAGGTGCTGTCTGCCGAGGAGCTCCAAAAACTGGGCAGCTTTGCGCGCTATCGCGACGTTGACGGCGACGCCATCGGCTGGCGCACGCTTCCCGGCACCGATGCATCCCAAGGCGGCATACTTTACACGCGGCTCGGGACACAATGACGGAGCGGCCTATACCGAGCGGCCCGAAGAATATCAGGCCGTGATGGAGCGGCTGGCGCGCAAGTTCGAAAATGCGCGCACGCTGGTTCCCGCGCCAGTCGCCTACCGCAACGGCAAGTCGAAGATCGGCTTCCTGGCTTTTGGTTCCACCGATTTCGCGATGCGTGAGAGTCTCGACCAGATCGAGAAGGAACACGGCCTGAGCGTCGACTACATGCGCATTCGCGCCTATCCGTTCGCGCACGAGATTCACGACTTTGTGGCCAGCCACGAGCGCGTGTACGTGGTGGAACAGAACCGCGATGCGCAAATGGAGAGCCTGCTCAAGCTGGATCTTCCCGCCGACCAGGTGTCGAAGCTGCGCAGCATTCTGCACTATAACGGGTTGCCCATCGACGCGCGCACGCATCAGCGAAGAGTTTGCAACCAAGGAGGGCTTGTAATGGCCACCGCAACTGCCAGTGGGGCCACGGGCCCGAAGCTGAATCATATTGGATTGCCGATCGTGGAGTATCGCGGCGGCAAGTCCACGCTATGCGCCGGATGCGGGCACAACGCCATCTCCGAGCGCATTATCGACGCCATGTTCGAAATGGGCGTCGAGCCGGAGCGCGTGATGAAGATGAGCGGCATCGGCTGCTCGTCGAAGAGCCCCGCCTATTTCATGAGCCGCTCGTTCAGCTTCAACAGCGTGCACGGGCGCATGCCGAGCGTGTACCACGGGCGCCGTTCTGGCCAACAGCACCATGAAGGCTCTGGGCGTTTCCGGCGACGGCGATTCGGCGTCGATCGGCATGGGTCAGTTTGTGCACCTGATGCGCCGCAACCTGCCGATGATCTACATCATCGAGGACAACGGCGTCTACGGATTGACCAAGGGCCAGTTCTCGGCCACGGCTGACATCGGATCCAAACTGAAGACCGGCGTGATCAACGATCTTCCGCCCATCGATACCTGCGCTCTCGCCATTCAACTGGGCGCGACCTTCGTGGGCCGCTCATTCTCCGGCGACAAAAAGCAACTGCTTTCGATGCTGAAGGCGGCCATCGCGCACCAGGGAACGGTCATGCTCGACGTGATCAGCCCCTGCGTCACGTTCAACGATCACGAGGGCTCGACCAAGAGCTACAAGTTCCTGCAGGACCACGACGAACCTATCAACGAAGTCGGATTTGTGGCCAGCTTCGACGACATCGAGGTGGATTACGATTCCGGCCAGGTCTACGACGTGGAAATGCACGACGGCTCGCAGCTCCGCCTGCGCAAGTTGCTCGAGGACTACGATCCCACCGACAAGGCCAATGCGGTGCGCACGCTGATGGAGGCGCAGGAGAAGGACGAAGTCCTGACCGGCGTCTTCTACATCGATACCCAGAAGCCGACGTTCATCGATCAGCTGAATATGGTGGATGAGCCGCTGGCCACGCTGCCTGAGTCGTGACGCGCCCGCCAAAGTCGGCGCTCGAAGCCCTGATGACGAATCTGCAATAGGGAGTTCGTTCAATCTCGAAAAAAGAGCGCTTGCCCATCGCGGGCAGGCGCTCTTTTCAGCACAAGAATCTGCAGGTAGCGCCGGCCTCCTGGCCGGCTGTCGCGTGGACCTCCCGGTCCACGCCGCACTCTACATAAATGAAAAATGCTTTCGGGTCAGGTTGCCGGCTTTGCAAAGACACGTGCTTGCCTACGCTACAGCGGGCAGGGGTATGCGAAACTTGCCGGCTATAAAAGCACTCGCCCGGCAAGTCCGGTTTAAGCTTTTTCTAGGATGCCTTGCCGCGTAGCAGCTTTCCGGCATTGCCGCGCAGCAACTGCTCGGCACGGAACCAGTCTTCCTCGTGGTGCCCATGCGCGCCTCCGCGCTCGTTCCAGAAGCGATGCGCAAGTTCGGCCACTTGTTCGTGGGAAATCAAGACAGAAGCCTCCATTTGCAGAACTTCCGCCTTCACCGGCTTTTCCATTTGCAGAACGTTCGTCTTCTTTGCTGCGGGTTTGCGGGGTTTCGCGGCAGCCTTGGGGGCTGCATCCGGCTTCTTGGGTAACTTTGCCATTTAAAAACCCTCCTTGGGGATGAAGGAATAAAATCGAGCAACTATATATTGAAAGAATACCGGAGAATGAGATGCTTCTCAAGTGAAGTAGCTGCGTCGAACCTCTGTTATCAACCTAGGCGAACCCCAGGCAGGCCTGGTTTACGTTCAGACTTTGCGAGTTTTGTGAAGCCGCAGCGGCAACGTGTATCGTGATTGAAAGCTGGAAAGACCATGACCACCCCCGCCATCGATACCGTTGCGCTCACCCGACGCTTCGGCGACTTCACCGCCGTCGACAATGTGAATCTTCGTGTCGATGCCGGGCAGTTCTTTGGATTCCTTGGCCCCAACGGCGCTGGCAAATCCACCACCATCAAGATGTTGACTGGCTTGCTGGCGCCCACTTCAGGCAGCATCCGCATTCTCGGCGTGGATCTGCAGGCCAACTCCGCTGAGATCAAGCGGCAGATCGGTGTGGTGCCGGAAGGTATGGCGCTCTTCGGCCGCCTGACTGCCGACGAATACCTGCGATTTGTAGGACGCATGTACGGCCTGGACCGCGCCACGGCGCTGAACCGCACGCGCGAGCTGCTCGAGTTCATGCAGCTGGCCGGCGAGCAGAAAAAACTCATCGCCGACTTCTCCCATGGCATGCAGAAGAAGCTGGCGCTCGCAGCGGCGGTCATTCATGGGCCGAAGGTGCTGTTTCTCGACGAGCCATTTGAGGGCGTCGATGCGGTGGCCGCGGGCACACTGAAGGCCATGCTGCTGAGAATGATTGCGCGCGGCGTGACCATTTTCCTCACCTCGCACGTACTGGAGATCGTGGAGCGCCTGTGCACGCACATCGCCATCATTCATCGCGGGCGCCTGGTGGCGCAGGGCTCGCTTGATGAGCTGCGCGCCGGAACCTGGCGCATCGGAGGGCCCGGAATCCAGAAAGATGTTGAGCCCCAGGACGCGGAAAAACGCAGTCTCGAACAGATCTTCCTTGAGATTGTCGGCACGGATCGCGAAGGCAATCCCGCCGCAACCGCGTCCGAGCAGGAGCTTTCATGGCTGAGCTGACCAGCCCGGAGAGCGTTCCTGTTTCCGTGCCGCCCATTCCGGCGAGCACGCAGCTGCTGGCCGTCGCGTGGCTGCGCTGGCGCATTTTTGTCAACGGCATGTTCCGCAAGCGGCCCAGGGGAAAGGGCCAGGTAGTCGGGCTGGTTTTTGGCATTCTCCTGCGCTTGATCGTCTGGCCCATGCTCGCGCTCGTCGTGATCGGTCCGGTTGCGATCAGCGGATTTTTCGCGTGGATGGCGATCTCGCAGGGCCATCCCCAACGCCTCGCGTCGCTGCTGCTGGGCATCGCCTTGCTCTGGCAGTTTGTCAGCATCAACGGCCTCAGCATCGCCGCCACCATCCCCAACTTCGACCCCGCGTCGCTGGTGCGCTTTCCGCTCCGCTTCGGCCGCTATTTTGTGTTGCGTTCGCTCCTGGGCCTCATGACGCCGAGCACCATTGTCGGTTGTCTGGTAGTGTTGGCCGCGGCGGTGGGCATCGGCGTAGCCAACACGTCGCTGGCGCTCCCTGCACTGGTGGTCTTGGCGGTCTACGCGTTGATGAACATTTATCTCACGCGCATGATCGGCGCGTGGATGGAACGCTGGCTGGCGAATCGCCGCTTCCGTGAGATTTTCAGCATGTTAATGGCGTTGTTCGCCGTCAGCATCCAGTTCCTGAATTTGCAGAGGGCCCCCATGCGCGCGCCCGGCACTCGGAGCAGTTGGCTGCTTGCCGTTCTGCATTCCTCCGGATCGTATCTTTACTGGCTGCCGTCGGGTTTCGCGGCGCAGGCGATTTTGCTCGTCAAGCATCCCCTGGCCGCGCTTGCCCAGTTCGCAGGATTGCTGGCAAGCACCGTACTGTTTGCAGCGGTATTCGCCGTGCGCCTGCACAAACAGTTTCTCGGCGAGCATTTGAGCGAAGGCGTAAGCCGGCGCGTGAAAGTAAAATCGGCGCCGCGCGCAAAAGCTCCGGCGTCACAATCTGCCGTTCCATCCGTGCCCGCCACATCCGGCGCCATTTTCTCGCCTATCGTTGCCGCGTGCCTGCGCAAAGAGTGGTTCATTCTGCGCGGCAATGGAATGCAGCTGATGGGACTACTCACGCCGTTGATTTTCGTGGTCATATTCAGCATGAACCGGGCGTTTTCTGCCTTCTCTACAAAATATTTTCTTCCTTCCGCGATCGCCTACGTTCTCATCGCGGCTCTCAGCTCGCTCTACAACGTCTTTGGCGCGGATGGCCGCGGCATGCAGATGTATCTGCTTGCGCCCGTTCGCATGCTCGATGTGGTTTTGGCCAAGAACCTGCTGAGCCTGACGCTCATCGCCGTTCAGGTGACGCTTGTCTGGACCATCGTTTGCGTGCTGGCGCGCACGCCCATTCCGGTTTCAACGCAGGTTTCCACCGCATTGTGGACGGTCTTTGTCGTCGCCATGAATCTGGCCATTGGAACACTGCGATCCATTCAGGCGCCGCGCCATTTCGTGCCGGGGCAGGGAAGGCAACTACGCACCACTCCCACCAATCGCACCAGCGCGTTGTTGGTCCTCGCGGTGCTGTTCGGCAGCATGATGTTGCAGATTCCCGTCGCCATCGCGTCGGGTTATTTCAGATTGCCGTGGCTGGCTGCGTGGGTCTTCGGTCCGTTCGCCGTCGCGGCGGTCTTTGCCTATACGCTTACGTTGCGCAATGCCGAGCGGCTCATTCTGGCCAATCGCGATGTCTTCGCCGAAGAACTCTGCAAGGCATAGGCTCACAGGCCGCCCAAGAAATATACCGTCGAAAAAATGTGCCGTCGCCCAAAAATGTACCGCCGGTCTCCTGACCGGCTGTACTGAGGGCCTCCCGGCCCTCAGAGACTTCGTCCAGCCTTGAATTTCGGTTAGTCGCGCAGTCCGTCTGCAATTCCCGCCATCCCCGCTAACTCCGCTTGATCCTACAACTCCCACCAATCGAGCAGCGCCATCCGCGGATAGTACAAGCCGCCGCGCACCGCCGCATCCGAACCGTGCAAGTTGCGCAGAACCTTTGCATAGGCCTCAATCTGCGGCGCGAATTCGCTGCGCAACTCGGACAACCCGGATTGGGGATCCGGTTCGTTCCCTTGCGCAGTTTTATAATCCGCCGTCTTGTAATCAACAATCCACCAGGTAGAGCCGTCGTCGGTAGATTGTGGTGTGGGTCCTGCGCAGAAGACGCGATCGACCTGCACAGTGCGCAGACTGCCGGCGACGACTCCCGTCCATCGCGCTTCGCTGGCGGCATCGGCGTGCGCAGCGAGAATCCATTGCGCCTGCGGGTCTCGGGCGGCGCGAAGAACCATCTCGACCGCCTCAGCGGCGATGCGTTTGGCCTGGCCGGCGTCGATACCGGCGGCACGGATGTTTGCGGCGACGCGCGGCTGCAGACGCACCAGCGACTCACAAGCGATTTCATTTGCCTGGGTGGCGAAAATCTGCGCGAAATGTTGAAGCAGCTCGTGCACGGCTTTGCCGAGCGCGCGGGAAAGCAGGCCGCCCTCATGCCGCTCATAAAGCCGCCCCGCGCCGACGGGTGCCTCATCGGTTGCGGATGGGGGCTCGGCAAATGCAGGTTGGTAATTCAGCGGCAAGCGGCGCACACGCGTTGGCTTCAGGACGGAGGGCATTACGCGGAGGACGCCTTCGCCCGAAGCCGCGAGCGATTCAATCATGGCGGGCTCGACGGCTGCCGCGCGAGCCGCCGACCACACTTCAAACTGACGGAGAACTTCGGCTTCCCACGCAGGCCATGCGGTCAGGAGCAAGCTTTCGCCCGGCATCGCCAACTCAGTGGGAATGCCGTCTGTGCTCTTGTACGACGGGCGCGCAAAGATGTGCAGTTCCTCGCGAGCGCGCGTAGCGGCCACATAAAGCACGCGGCGCGCTTCCAGCTGCTCGCGCTCGCGGCGCACACGATCCACCCAGGACTTGGCTGCACTTCGGTCGGCGCCCTTCGCCGGAAGTGGGGCGACGAGAAATTCCGTGATCGCCTCGGATTCATCCGCATAGGCTTCAGGTGGCAGGCCGCGCTCCAGCCAGGAAAGTAATTCCGGCTTGTTGTTGCCCGCGCCAGCCTGCAGATCGGGCACAATCACGACCTCAAATTCGAGGCCCTTCGCTTCGTGGATGGTCATCAATTGCACGCCGCAGTCGATTTCCGCCGCAGGATCGGGCAGGGCCTTGAGATCGTCTAGGGCTGCGTCCAGCGCAGGGCCGAGCAAGTCGTGCGCGCCTTGCGGCAAGGCATCCAGGCGTTGCCAGAACAGGTCGAGATTGGCGCGTGCCGCCGCATCGACGCAGTGCGCGCCATTCAGGCTCAGCCAGACCTGTTCGAGCCAGGTGCCAAGTGTCGCGGAAGGCCGCGTCGAGCGAAGACGTTCGGCGAACTCTACGGCATGCAGCACACGCGCCACCCCCGCCCGCCCATGCTCAGATAGCAGCGTCATCCGTTCCGCGAGCAGATCCGGCACGGGTTCCGACTTCCAATGCTCGTCGTCGGCACTCGTGAGCATGTGCAGATCGGCAAGCGAAAGTCCGCACCACGGTGCACGCAAAACTCCCAGCCACGCTACTCGGTCTTCACGGTTGAGCAGTGCCCGGGCCAGCGCCAAAGCGTCGATGATCTCAGGCCGATCCTGCAACTGTTCGAGCTTGATGGCGCGGAAAGGAACGCCTGCATCACGCAGCGCCTGCGCCACGGGCACAAGTGCTCTACGCGCGCGGCCGAGGACGGCAATGCGGCATTTCCCGTTGGCCGCGCGAGCCCCTTCCAGACGGTCGCGGATCAGGGCGACGATCTTCGTCCGTCTGCTCTTCGAGCGCGGCATCGCGTTGCATTTTGAGTGCGTCTTTTTGCTCGGGGCTCAAACCCCGCGAGTTGCCGAGCGACGCCGGCATGAATTCGAGGTGGAGTTGCAGGCACGGAGTGGATTCAGCGACAGGTTGAGGGCCGGATTGCGAATCGCCCTCGCGCGCTGGCTCGGCTTCAACAAAGGTGATGCCGTCGCCTCCGGAAAAAATCTGCGTAAACGTGCCGTTGATGCGCTCAACAAGTGGCCGCGCAGTGCGAAAGTTTGCCGTCAACAGTACAGGATCGAAGAACAGCGGAAGATCGCCGGGAATTTCCAGGCCAAGCTGCTCGGCGCGCGGAAACAGTTCAGTATCGGCTTCGCGGAATCCGTAGATGGACTGCATCGGGTCGCCAACCACAAACAGAGTACGGTCCTCGCGCCCGGACCACGCAGCAATGAGATGGGCGAGCAACTGGTGCTGACGGCGGCTCGTGTCCTGGAACTCATCGACCAGTAGGTGGTGGATTCCGTCTGCGAAGTTTTGTGCGGCATCGACCGGCAGATTGTCGTCACCCCGGAGCGCCTCTTGTGCAATCTGCGCGATCTCTATGAAGTCCGCCGCCCCCGTCTCGGCAAAAACCACACGCAACTGGCCTGCCGCATGGCGCAGGAGGATGAAACATGCCCGCACGATTTCCCATTCTTCTTCGGTATAACGAACGGGGGGTAAATCGTGGACCGCAGCGAGGGTGGTCGTGAGATCGGGAACGGATGCCAAGCTTGCAATGAGGCCGAGCAAGCGCGCCTTCTCCGCTTTACGTTCTTTAGGAAATCCCTGATTGACGTTCACCTGTCTGCGCATACCGCCTTCGCCAGTCAAGAACAATTCTGCAAGACACGCGAATGCGCGGTGCGCTTCCTCCAGTTGGTCCACATTCGCGAACGGCCCGGAAGGAAAGTCGGCCATCTCCGCGAGGTCGCTATGAAGTGCGCCGCTGCTTTGTTCGCACGCAAAGCGCGCCAGCGCGTGCGCCTCGTCGAGCGCGCCGGGAAACTGATCGAACAAACGACTCAGCGCCGACAGATGATCCCGCACCCTGCGAACGAATGGCCGCTCTAAAGTCTCGCGCAGTGCGTCCCAGTCCGGATCGCGGTCGAGGATAAAATCGTGCATCCACTGATCGCGTTTTTCGAGCATGGTCACGACCTGGCCCTCAAGATCGGCCCAACTGTTGTCGCGCCACAGAAGCAGCGCTTCGATGGCCGCGCTCAGTGCCGAGTTGTCTTTCCCGATTCGCTCGAGCGTGCGGCGCGCAGCGCGGCGATAAAGCTCCCTCGGCTGCTCGTAGATATCCATGCTTCCGCCAAGTCCGGAAAGAATGGGTTGCTGCAAGGCGATCTCGCGGCAGAAGGAGTCGATGGTAGAAATGCGCAGCTGCGCAGGAAGGTTGAGTAGATCCCAGCCGAGGGCGCTGGAACGCGCAAGCGCGCGCTGCGCCAGCGACTCCATGGAAAACGGATCGAACGCCTCTTCACCGAGCGCCCGCAGCCGCAGCCTTCTCAAGCTCGTTGAGAATGCGGTGACGCATCTCCGCCGCAGCGGCCTTGGTGAAAGTGATGGCAACAATCTCGCCGGGATCGTTCACTTCGCCGAGCAGGCGGAGAAAGCGTCGCGTGAGCAGATCGGTCTTGCCCGATCCGGCCGGCGCGCGCACCAGAATGGAACGCGTGGCGTCGAGCGCACGCTCGCGCTGCGACTGGTCGGGTGGCGGAGCCTTTTGCTTGTCAGGCATCGGCTGCCCCCTCCGCGTCGTCGTTCTCATCTTCAGCTTGCGGCGGATTCTCCTGGATACGGCACAGCGCCTGCAGGCCGCAACGCTCGCAGGTCTTCGGGTAGTCGCGCGGGTCTACTTCGGCGCGGCCCGCAACGAAATCCCGCGCCATTTCTTCGATGTAGTCACGCCATGTGCGCATCTCGCCGTCCGTGAGCGGTCTTTTCACGAGAGCTTTGTTGGCGCTGAGATTTTGCATCAGCGTGGCCCGGGCATCTTTCACGCGCCCCAGAAACTCCTTGTGCTCGCCGGCGCGAATCTGCGCGAAAACCAGGCCTCCCGCGCTCTCCGGACCATCGTCAAGCGCGAATTCGGCGTAGAGCGGCAATTGCACATCGTCGGGCCGCGGAAGATCCCACGAACTGGGCGAGACCACGCCCGACTTGTAGTCGATGACCAGCAGAGAATCGTCATTGAGGCGGTCGATACGGTCGAGGCGCACCTTGAGCGCGAGGCCGGCAATCGCAGGCCGCGCATCCACTTCTGTTGCAGCCACAATAAACGGCACCCGCTTCGATTCGTAGCCAAGCCATTCGGTAACAAGCCTCACGAGGCGCGTCGCTTCGAGCTCGAGGTACCGTGGCGGCATGCACTCGCGTGCACGCACAGGCATTTTCTCGCCAAGCACACGCCGCACGTGGCTTTCGACAAACGCTGCAAGATCCGCGCGCGCCACCAGGTCAGCGTGCGTGCGAATGCCATTGGGAGGGCCGGCCCAAACCGAGTGCAGCACGTCGTGGAGAAGTTGCCCGCGCTCAGGAGCGCTGAGTCCGGCCTCCGCCGCGTCCCACTTCTTCGCGTCAAGACGCGCCGTCGCGAATGCCTTGAATGGACATTGCGACTGCGTGCTGAGGACCGTCGCTCCGCCTGAGACCTCGCGAAGAGGGTAGGGAAGTTGTGTTGCGTCGTCGAACACAATGGTGAGGGGGTCGGGCAGCGCCGGAGCGGCAAGATCGGCGGGCAACGGCTGAGGCAAACCGGCGACTTGCACCACCAGCCGCGATGGACGCGCTTCCACTCCTTCGTTTTGTCGCGCGTAGCTGAAGTGAACCTCGGGTGTCGAGGCGAGTACGCGGCGCGTTATAACATGAGCGAGATCCCAATCAAGTTTTGCCGAGGCGTGCGGCATTCCAGCCTCGCGCTGCACGCCGATTGGAATAAGTGGATGCGCTGCGCCGGCCGCGGGCCACGCCTCTTCGCTCGCGCCGAGAAACCAGATGGCATCGGCGGCGAGGCCGGCGGATTCCGCGGGACCTGCAATCAGGATCGGCGCGTCCTGCGACTCCGGCGCAAACAGCGTTTCATCCACGGCGCGATCAAGCGCAGCAAGGAAATCGCCCCACGCGATGCGGCGGCCATCGAAGCCGAGCGAGGCGCAGTCGTCAACAGTCTGTTGCCAGCGACGGAGGGCTTGGAATTCTGCGCTGGTAAGCGAACGGCGACCCGGCCAGCCCGCCATCTCGAGCAACTGCGCCGAAAACTCAGCCCACGCGAGCGGAGTTTGCGGGCGCCGAGCGAATTCCTCCAGCCGCCGGCGGGCTTGCGTCATGCGCATGTTCCACTGGGCAGGCAGTTCAATGCGCACGCGCTGGCGAAGGAATTCTGCGAGCGTCCAGCGCGGCCGCTGCAGACCGCGACGACGTAGAGCGCGCATGAATGCCGTGAGCGCGCGCGATTCATCAGCCGAAGCAGCAATCTGATCTGTCGAGAGCAGCCAGTCAAGCTCGTTTTCCGCGATCGCGTCTGTCAGCCAGTGCAGCAGCAACTGTGCGCCGCGCGCCAGCGCAACTTGGCCAAGTGGCACGCCGAGTGAAAACTCCAGTAAGCTCGTGGTTCCAGGTGAATTGTCGCCGGCGCTCAGATAGCGAAGGAACCCGCGCTCGATTTCGCCGCGACGTTTGCGTGCGTCCTGAGTGATCACGAGCAGGCGCGCATGTGGATCGGCCGCGAGCCGGCCCTTCGACCAAAGCGCGCACGCGGCGAGCTCCGCTGAAGAATCGGCCGCAACGTGAAACTCGACTCGTTCCCCCGCCGCGCCCAGCGGAGCCTCGCGCACACCATTGCCAGCACCCCACGCCGCGAACAGTGTTTGCTGTGTAGGCAAAATACGGTCGAAGCCGGCGAGCAGAAGCGGCGGCCGCTCCGTGGTGTCAGCCTCAAGTTGAGCGCTGAGCTCGAGCGGAAGTCGCGCGCCGCTCAGCAGTTTGCTATCACGGCAGAGTTCGTTGAATGCAGTGAGCCACCCGCTGAACGCTCCGGCGTCCTGATCCCAGCCGATGCGCGCATTGTCTTTGAGAAGCTGTGGAGCGTAGTCGCAGAGCAGATGGTGCCCGCTCATGGCGAGCGCAGCCAGGCGATCGCCCGCGCCGGCGAGTTGTACAGCTTCGGGCGCGGCATGGGCCACAATACGCGCCCAGAGCGATTGCTCCTGAAGCGGGCTCAGCACGACGCGGTCGCCCAAATCATTTTCACCAACCCGCTCATCCCAGGCCGCGCGAGCGAAACTGTGCCAATCCTGAATCTTGGGCGTGGGCCATGCGGTCAACCCTTCAGCACGGCGGGTGCGATGAAAGGCCAGAGCGAGAGATCGCGCCGCGCGCTCGCTGGCAGTGACTACGATTCCGCCGCCGCGCAGCCACGCATCGATGGAGGTCAGTTCAGAGTTCACAATTCGCAGTGCGCAACCCCATACCCAAGGATACCTCTCTGATCGAATCGATTTTGAATGTTGGCGCGAGCAGCCCGCGAGCCCTGATAACTGACCACCGACCACTGACCACTGTTCACTGCATTTCCAGTGGTCAGTCCACCAGTTGTACACTAGAGTCGATGCGAATTGTTCTCGTCAGCGCCCTGCTAGCCGTTGCCGTCGTTGCCGGATGCCATTCCAGCCCCAAGCCCGAACCGCAGGGCTCCCCCGCGCCGTCCTTCAAGGTGTACAAACTGCGCGGCAAGGTGGTTTCGACCAATCCCGCAACCGGCGAAGTCACCGTCGATCATGAGGCCATTCCCGGCTTTATGGACGCGATGACCATGCCCTACAAACTCAAGGATCCCAGCATCCTCAGTGAGCTGCATCCCGGCGACACCATCACCGCCGACGTCCTGGTTTCGCAGAATCCCGACGCGGATATTTTGCTCGATCACATTGTAGTCATCGCGCAGGGCAAGCCGGATTACAAGCCCGCGGTGTTCTATCACGTGCCCGCGCCCGGCGACGCGGTTCCCGATTTCAAGCTGCACAATCAGGACGGGCGCACCATCCAACTCGCCCAGTTCCGCGGCAAAACGCTGCTCATCACCTTCATCTATACGCGTTGCCCGTTGCCTGATTTCTGTCCGCTGGTTACCCACAACTTCGCAGTGATCGACCGGCAGTTAGCGGCGAACCCGGCACTCTACGCAAAAACACACCTGCTCTGTGTGAGCTTCGATCCGGAGCACGATACGCCGGCGCGCCTGCGTGCTTACGGCGTCGAATACATCGGCAGCGATGCAAAGAGCGCCTTTGCGCACTGGGATTTTGCAGTGCCGTCCCAGCCGGAGCTGCTGGAGATGGCGAAGTTTTTCGATGTGGGCATTACCCACGGCGCCGAGGACACGATTACGCACACGCTCTCCACTACGCTGATCGATGCACGAGGCAAGGTGGCGCAATTCTATCCAGGAAACGAGTGGACGCCCGAGCAAGTGGTTGCGGACGTGAAAAAGACGGCGACCAGCTCTTAGCTGTCTGCTGTCCGCAGGCAACTGCTTCGTACAGATGTAAGTTTCTGATTTTGGATGAATGCAATTCTTTTGAAGGAACGCAAGGAGAGAACGATGAAATACGGCTTGAATATTCGCGAGAGTGGTGAGTTCGATTTTCTGTCGTTGGGGGCATTGGTGCATCGGCTCGATCCGGGGATCATTCCCTTCCGCAAGGCGACACAGTGCTTGATTCACGTCAGCGGCGGCGAGTTCAACGTGGCCGCCAACTTGTCAGACTGCTTCAAAATGAAAACCGCGGTGGCGTCGGCCATGGTGGATTATCCCATCGGCGACCTGATCGCCGAGCGTGTGCTCGCCATGGGCGTCAAGCCGATCTACAAGCACTTTGAGCACAACGGCGCGACGGGTCCGAACATGGCCACGGTCTACAGCGATCGCGGCGCAGGCGTACGGCCTCCCGTCGTGTTCTATAACCGCGCCAATGAAGCGGGCGCCATGTTGAAGTCTGGTGACTTTGACTGGAAGAAGATCTTCGCGGGCGGCGTGCGCTGGGTGCACTCAGGCGGAATCTTTGCGGCCCTCTCGCCCACCACGGCGCCGCTGGTTGCGGAGATGATGAAGGAGGCCAAGGCCGCCGGCGCTATCACCTCCTTCGACCTTAACTTCCGAGAGAAGCTGTGGAAGATTTCCGGCGGCGACGAGAAAGCCGTCGAGACCATTGCGACCATCGTCAAGAATGTCGACGTGCTGATCGGCAACGAAGAAGATCTGCAGAAGGGCCTCGGCATTCCCGGGCCCGACGTGCAGGCCAAGTCGAAGCTCGATCCCACGGTGTTCTTCGGCATGATCGACAACGTGGTCAAAAAGCATCCGCACGTGAAGATAGTAGCGACGACGCTGCGCGAAGTGCATTCCACCAACCGCCACAGCTGGAGTGCGGTGGCGTGGATTGACGGCAAGACTCATGTCGCGCCGACTGCGGAGCTCGATGTAATCGATCGCGTAGGCGGCGGCGACGGCTTCGCGGCCGGTTTCATCTACGGACTGCTCAAAGGCGAAGAGCCCGAGACGGCGCTCAAGCTGGGCTGGGCGCATGGCGCGTTGCTCACCACGTTTATCGGCGACACCACGATGGCTACGCTCGACCAGGTGCGCGCATTCGCCAAAGGCGGATCGGCGAGAATTCAGCGGTAAGGCAGTTCACAGTTCGTAGTTCATAGTGATGAGGCCGCGGCGGGCAATCGCCGCGGCCTCACTACTTGCGCTCTACGAACTACGAACAGCGAACTGTGAACTGTTCGCTTCCAACTGCTATTCTTGCCATGCACTCAGTTTGGAGGTCCGCATGGCAAGAGTGACGTACGTTTTCGGCGTTCTGCTGATTCTTGTAGGACTGATAGGATACTTCGCTACGGGCAGCGCCCATCCCACGGCGCTGATTCCCACTTGGTTTGGCCTGGCGCTCGTCGTGGGCGGGATTCTCGCCGTTAGCCCCAGCGAAGGCCGCCGCAAGCTCTTCATGCACATCAACGTGACCATCGGCCTCGTGGGCCTAATCGGCGCCGTCGCCTCGGCCCTGCACGGTTATGAACACGCGCGCTCGCTCGGCATCGATCCCGACTGCAAAGCGCTGGCCGCCCAGCTGTCCATGGCCGTTCTCCTGCTGATCTATGTGAATCTTTGCGTGCGCTCATTCATCAAAGCACGTAGATCACGGCAGGCATAACGCATGGGTGGATTTCGCGGCGGAGGAATGGGCTTGGGCATGCGCGCCGAGCGCTCGCCGCATGGGCGCAGCGCACGCGCCGGCCAGGCCGACCTGCCCAAACCCAAACCGAACCTGAGAAAAATCTGGCCTGAAGTTAAGGCCCTTGTGGCTCCGCGCAAAGGGCTCATCCTGGGCGGCCTCGTGTTGATGATCATCAACCGCCTCGCGGGCCTGGTGCTGCCCTTCATGTCGAAGCCGCTGCTCGACAAGGTGCTGTCTACGCTGCATCCGCACCCCGAACTGCTGCCGCGCATTATCTTCATCGTGTTTGCTGCCATGGCAGTGCAGGCGCTCACCTCGTATGCGCTCACACAATTCCTGTCCAAGGCCGGCCAGCGGCTGATCGCCGAATTGCGCCGCCAGGTGCAACGTCACGTGGGCCTGCTTTCCGTGGCCTATTACGACGAGAACCGCACCGGCGCATTGGTCGCGCGCATCATGACCGACGTCGAAGGCGTGCGCAACCTGATCGGCACCGGGCTGGTGGAGTTTCTCGGAGGCATGCTCACGGCGGTTCTCGCCTTTGTCTACCTTCTGCATCGCAGCGTCACGGTCACGCTCACCGTGTTTTCGGTGCTGGGCGTATTTGTCTTCATCCTGCAGTATGGATTCCGCACCATCCGGCCCATCTTCCGCGAGCGCGGCAAGATCAATGCCGAAGTCACAGGCCGCCTGACGGAATCCCTCGGTGGCGTGCGCGTCATCAAGGGCTACCACGCCGAATCTCGCGAAGCCAACGTATTCTCGGCGGGTGTCGAGCGGCTTTTACAGAATGTGATGAAGTCGCTCACCATGACCAGCGTGCTTGGGTCGGCATCCACCACGGTGCTCGGGCTGGTTTCCGCGCTCGTCATGTGGCTGGGCGGGCACAATGTGCTCCGCGGCACGTGGAGCGTGGGCGATTACTTCGCCTACAACATGTTTCTCGCCTTCATGATTGCACCCGTCTTCCAGATCGTGAATATCGGTACGCAATTGACTGAGGCGTTTGCCGGGCTCGATCGCACCCACGAAATCATGTCCGAGCTCGAAGAGAATCAGACCCCGGGGCGCTCCGTGAAAATGCCACCCATCGAGGGTCGTGTGCAGTTTGACAACGTTGAGTTCGCGTACACACCCGAGAAACCAGTGCTGCACGGTATCAGCTTCAAGGCCGCGCCCGGCACGGTGACAGCGCTCGTTGGTTCGTCGGGCTCGGGCAAGTCCACCATCATCAGCTTGCTCTGCGCCTTCCACACGCCGACCAAAGGCGCGGTGCTGGTGGACGATATCGATCTCGCCACCGTCGACCTGAACACCTATCGCTCGCAACTCGGCGTGGTGCTGCAGGAGTCGTTTCTCTTCGACGGCACCATCCGCGAGAACATCATGTTCTCGCGCCCCGACGCGACGGAGGAGCAGTTTCTCTTTGCGTGCCATACCGCGAATGTGGACGAATTTGCCGAGCGCTTTCCTGAAGGCTATGACACGGTGGTGGGCGAGCGCGGCGTCAAGCTCTCGGGCGGGCAGCGCCAGCGCCTGTCGATCGCACGCGCACTGCTCGCCGCCCCGCGCATTCTCATCCTCGACGAGGCCACCAGTTCGCTCGACTCGGAATCCGAAGCCATGATCCAGAGCGGCCTCGCCGAACTCATGCATGGGCGGACGACGTTCGTCATCGCGCACCGCTTATCGACCATCCGCCGTGCTGATCAGATATTAGTGGTAGAGCAAGGCCTCATCGTCGAGCGCGGCAGCCATGGCGAACTGTTTGCGCAACGCGGCCGCTACCACGACCTCTACACCCGCCAGCACGGCCTCGAAGCCAATCTGTTTCTCGCTCCCGGCGAAGGCGACAAAATTGAAGACGAAGAAGTGGGCGAAGGCAGGGAAGCGTAGCGCGCGGAAACGTGACTGCTTCAAGCAACGCTTACGATTGCTTCAGCATTTCCTTGTGCACCAGCTCGCAAAGCTTCATCGTCAGCGGATTGCTCATTCCGTAATAGACAAACTGGCCGCCTTTTTGACGCGTAATGACCCCAGCCGACGCCAGCAGAGCAAGATGCTTTGAGATATTCGATTGCGTCGCGTCTGTCGCGGTCACAATCTCGCCGACCGTCAGCGGCTTTACGCACATGGCCTGCAGAATTTTAAGGCGCATGGGCTCGCCCAGCAGCCGGAATTGTCCCGCCACCTTCACCAGTTCGGCGTCGGTCAGATCTCGTGTTGTTCTGGCTCTTGACATATATCACCGAATGGTCATATGATCACATATAAACATGCTGGAAATCAAGTCCAAAAGTATTTCGCCCGCCGCGCTTGCGGCTTGTATGGGCGCCGGCAACACGTATAAGCTGCTGGATGTCCGAACGGCTCCAGAATATGTAGGCGCACATGTACCTGGCGCAAGATTAATCCCACTCGACCAACTCAGGGTCGAAGCGTTCCTCGCGGAGCACGAGCCGGGCACGCCCATCTACGTACTTTGCCAGGCGGGCGCACGGGCGAGCAAGGCCATCGCGCAGTTTGAGCGCGCCGGATGTGAAGACTGCGTCCTGGTCGAGGGCGGCACGCAGGCCTGGAGCGACGCCGGACTTCCCGTCCATCGCGGCATCAGCGCCGTATTGCCGCTGATGCGACAAGTTCAGATCGTCGTCGGCGCGCTTTCAGCATCCGGCGCGATTCTCGCGCTGACCGTGAACCGGTGGTTCGCTGTCTTGCCCCTCGTCATCGGTTGTGGACTCCTCTTCGCCGGCATCACCGGCACATGCGGAATGGCTCTGCTGCTTGCCAGGATGCCCTGGAACCGTGGACGGTAAACTTCTTGTCACTGCTGTACTAGGGAGTAAGACATGAAAATTGCACGCAAGATTGTTATTGTCGGCGGCGTGGCAGGCGGTGCTTCTGCTGCTGCCCGGGCTCGTCGCATCGACGAATCGGCGGAGATCACCATCTTCGAGCGCGGCCCTTACAGTTCCTTTGCCAATTGTGGTCTGCCCTATCACATCGCTGGCGAGATTCAGGATCGCTCCAAGCTCCTGATCATGACGCCGGAAAAAATGTGGGCTCGCTCGCGCGTTCGCGTCCACGTGAACCACGAGGTCCTCTCCATCGACCGTTCGTGCAAGACCATTCGTGCCCGCCGCGCAGATGGTTCCGAGGCGGAGTTTCCCTACGACAAGCTCATCCTGAGCCAGGGCGCAAAGCCCATTGTGCCCCCCATCCCCGGTGCAGACCTGCCCAATGTATTTACTCTCCGCGACGTGCCCGACATGGATCGCATTATCGCCTTCGCTGACTCGCACCAGCCGCGAACCGCCGCTGTCATTGGCGGCGGGTTTATCGGCCTCGAAATGGCCGAGGCGTTCCATCGTCGCAGCATGCACGTGACCGTGATTGAGAAACTCCCTCACATCTTTCCGCTGCTCGACAACGATATGGCCACGCATCTCGAAAACCATGTGCGCGGCAACGATTTCGCAGTCATGACAGCCACGGAAGCAAAATCTTTCAGCCCGCAAGGCGTGGAACTTGCCAATGGCACACTGGTTCCGGCGGAGATGATTTTGCTGAGCGTGGGCGTTCGCGCCGAGGTCGGCCTGGCCAGGAACGCAGGGCTTGAAATCGGCGTCACCGGCGGCGTCAAGGTCAACGCCCGCATGGAGTCTTCTGATCCCGACATCTACGCCATAGGCGATGCAGCGGAAACTACGCATTTGCTTACCGGGGCGCGCACCCGCATTCCTTTGGCTGGCCCTGCCAACCGCCAGGGCCGCATCGCAGGAGCCAACGCGGCCGGCGAGCACTTCTTCTATGCCGGCGCGCTTGGAACCTCCATCGTCCGCGTCCTGGATATGACAGCCGCGTGCACGGGCCTGAACAGTGCGCAAGCGGCCACAGCCGGATTCAGCTTCTTTTCGAGCGTTACGATCGACTCCAACCACGCGGGCTACTATCCCGGCTCAAGGCCGATGCGAATCAAGATCATGGCCGAAGACCGATCGGGACGCCTCCTCGGCGCGCAAATTGTGGGCGAAGACGGCGTCGATAAACGCATCGATGTCTTTGCCACTGCTATCGCCGGCAAAATGACCGTCTTCGATCTCGAGAGTCTCGACCTGGCCTACGCGCCACCGTTTGGCTCGGCCAACGATCCGGTCAATACCGCGGGATTTGTTGCCGATCACATAGTGCGCGGCGACGTTTCGACCGTATCGCCCGAGGATTGGAAGCCGAACGGCGAGTTCCTTCTCGACGTGCGTGACAACAACGAGGTAGCAAATTCCGGCGTTCTCCTGAACGCTTTGCACATTCCACTGGGCGAACTACGCGATCGCCTTGGCGAACTGCCGCACGATCGAAAAATTCTTGTTTATTGCCATAAGGGTCAGCGCGGCTATCTCGCTGCCTGCGCCTTGAAGGGCAGCGGCTTTGATGATGTAGCGAATCTCCGCGGGGGCCTCGCACAGGCCAGGCTCAACGGCTTGTGATTGCCGCCGCAGCCGTCGGTCCGCCAATTCGAGAAAATGAGTGTCGGTGAACGAAGGACCCCCGTTTCACCAGTTGACCCCCGTCCCATCATATGAGAACCTAGAGTTGAGCTCAAAGAACGGAACAAAGGATCAGCATGCGAGACGCAGCACCCCAAGGCACCTACAAAGTTCAAGCCCTTGACCGGGCTTTTGCGGTTCTGGATTTGCTTGGTGAAAGCGAAACGCCCCTCGGACTGGCGCAGGTGGCTGCGTCGCTGCAGTTGCACAAAAGCACGGCGCACCGCTTTCTCATGGTTCTCGAGCGGCATCGCATGGTGGAGCGGACCGCGAACGGTAAGTTTCGCCTCGGCCTGCGCCTGTTCGACTTCGGCAACCGCGCAATTGAACAATATGATCTCCGCGACCGCGCCCAGCCGCACCTCAGGCGCCTCGTCGCCGAAACCGAAGAAACCGCGCACCTGGCCTTGCTTGAAGCGGCACGCGTCATCTACATCGACAAGATCGAGCCCACGCGTTCGGTCCGCATGATCACGCGCATCGGCGCCAGCAACCCAGTCCACTGCACCTCGGTCGGCAAGGCCATCCTCGCGTTTCTCCCACCGGAGCGTACGGCCGAGATCCTGAAGCGCGTGCGCTTTGAGCGCATGACGACTCGCACCATCGCCTCGCCCGAAGCTCTGCGCGCGGAGCTCGAGAAAACCCGGCGTCGCGGCTACGCGGTGGACGATGAGGAACTCGAAGAAGGTTTGCGCTGCATCGCAGTGCCGGTTTTGGACGCGCAACGGTTGCCGGTCGCAGCGGTGAGTGTCTCGGGACCTTCGTTTCGCGTCACCGCGCAAAAGCTGCCCGCGATCGCCAATCATCTACTGCAGTGCGTGCGCGGAATCTCGATGGACATGGGCTATGTGCCGGCCGGACGCGGCGCGCGCGTGGCCATCTCGGCGTAAACACTCGATTCGTTCGATCCAGCACAGAGAATGTGTGCCCCGCATCTCGTCCGCCGCGGAAGATGTGGGCAAGCACAAACCTCATCCCGCGCTGCTCGGCATGTCGCTCCCGTCTTCCACGCAAAAAAATGCGAGGCCGCGGAGGAAGCGCCTCGCATAAGTTGGTGCATGATTCGGTATCTCAGTTTCTATAGTCTCGAAGCCATAACAGCCTTCGCACTTCGACAGTTCACCCACCCAGAGTGAAAACGATGTTGATCGTCGTTTCAACTTCTACAGGCTGGTCGTTGAGCTTGTACGGCTTGTAGCGCCAGTTCCGCACGGCATCGACGGCGGCCTGCCGCAACATGACCGGCCCGCTCACAGCGCGCAAATCCTTAATCGTTCCATTCGTGGAGATAGTGGCGTGAAGTTCCACGGTGCCAGCCACGTGCGCCGTTCTAGCTAGAGGTGGATAAACCGGCGGCGTGCTGTTAATCAGCATTCCGGTCGCGACGCCCGATGAGATGGCAACCGGCCTGGAAGATGTAACTTTAACGGTCGGCTGTGTGCGCCCATTGAATATGCCGGAATTTGTACCGCTGCCGCCCAGACCATCCGCACCGGCCGTGTCACTTGCGGGGGGAGGCCCATTTTCCGCGGTTTGCTTTGGAATCCGTGTTGGCGCGGTCAGTTGATCGTTCATCATTGTCGACTGCACCTGTTCCGGGGTCGTTCCCTCCGGTGCGCTGTTTGGCTGGTTATCCGTCGTCTGTTGCTTTTCGGTCGGCGTCGGCGTCTTGCCCTGGGCTGACGGTTTAGCAGGCGACGGATCCGGCGTGCTCGCCGGAACTTCCGTCGTGGTTGCTCCCGGAAGTGGCTGCACAGAATGTTTCGCCTCGGATTTCGTTCCATGATGGAGAAACGGGATCATGATAATAAGCGGAAGCAGAATCGCGCCGGCGCTGATGCCAGCCACGATCATCCACTTCTTTTTCGGCGTCTTCAGATCTAATTTCTCTTCGATTTTCTTCGCCGAAAACAACTGGTAGACAGCCTCGTCGGCTTTGCGCCTCGGAGTCACCGCGGGTTCCGGTGAGGTCTGTACCTCATCCACCGCAGCGACGCTTGGCGAACTCGCCACCGCTGCAGCCTCACTCGTCGCAGGCTGAACCTCCGGCTTGTGTGAAGCACGATCGGCCGAGTCATCCACCAACTCGTGGGTCGGCTCTTGCTGCGTATCAACGACTGGCGCGGACGCGACCGGACCCGAATCATGGGGCTTCTCCAACACGGGCGACTGCGATGCTTCGCGGTCGGCGGATTGCCGGGGAGCCTTTTGCCCCTTGCTAAAGGAATGCGCGGCTTCCCATTCATCCCATTCCGTGCGGTCAACAGGCCAGGGCGCAGGAGCAGCTTCGTTATCCCAATCGTTGAAATCCTCTTGCTGTTTGACAAAGACCGAAGTGGACGCGGCTGAACCCGATTCACGCGAGCCGTCCACCAGGGATGCCAGGAGCGCTTCGCGGTCAGGGGATTGCCAAAGCGGTTTCGCAGGCTCGCTGAAGGGATCAACGGCTTCCCAGGCCTCTCGTTCACCAGAGCGAGCGGGCGACGGCGCAGCAGAAGCTTTGCCATCCCAATCGTTGAAATCCTCGGGAAGAGTATCGGGTAGTAATGGAGCTAATTCTTTTGGAGATGCCATTGACCGTCCTCTCCTTTCTCGTAGATCGCGCCTTTGTAGGAGCGCGTTTCGCGCGTGCTTGCCATCGCAGCTGTGAGTTCGCCCGTTAATTCATCCGCTTCCAAATCGCCAGGGGCGGAGTTCGTCCTGGCGAAGGACCATGCGGGCTGAGTCTCAGGGGTCTTGGTTGGAGATGAGGCCATGTCAGGGGATCCTTCCACTTCGAGTACGACCGCAGCTTGCGCCGTCGCGTATTTTTCAGTGTCCGATGGAATGAACGACACAGAGAGGCTGTACTTTCCTGGCGCGAGTACGTGACCCGCCGATGGAGCGTAAGCAAATGTTCCCGCAACCGACGCCTCGGCATTCAACTGAATGTCGCTCAGCGCCGTGCCGTAGGAAATGGCGGAGGGCGCTGGCCAGGTGATAAAGGACGGCAATTTTTCGGTAATCGTCAACGACACGAGTTCACGTACGGTTGTGTAATTCAAAGTGTCGGCCGGAGTGAAAGTTACTGAGAGCTCATGCTCTCCCGCCGTCAGTACTTCGCCTGCGGCAGGTCTATAGGTAAACGATCCCGGCACTGTTGCTTTGGCATTCAGCTGAGAGGCGCCAAGGGCGGCGCCGTGGGTAATCGGCTCCGGCGCCGGCCAGGTCACAGCCGGAGTTGCTTTGGCCACAGTGAGTGAAACGTAACCGTGCGATGAAGAGTAAGCCAGTGCATCCGCAGGAACGAAAGTCACCGACAGTCTATGCACTCCTGCCGCCAAAACCGCTCCTGGCCCGGGGCTGTACTCGAATGCGCCCGGAACCGATGCCGCGGCACGGAGCTGCGTGTCGCTCAGCTGTGTACCGTAAGTGATCGAATCGGGTGTTGGCCATTGGATGGTTGACACAGCCTTGACTACAGTAAGATCCACGCTGGCCTGGGCTGGGACGTAGTTCGCGGTGTCCACGGGTATAAAAGTTACCGAGGCCGTATGTTTTCCCGGCGGCAGCACCTCACCCGCAGCTGGCGAGTAATCGAATCTTCCCGCCACCGGCGCCGACGCATTCAGATGAGTACCGTCCAATGCGGTGCCGTAGATGATCGGTGCAGGTTTTGACCAGGAGATGACCGGCGCTGCTTTGCCCACAGCAATTGAAGTTGCGGCCTGTAGCGGGCCGTAGCGGCCGGAATCTGCTGGACTGAATGTGACCCAAAGCGTGTGCGTTCCCACCGGCAGCACATATCCTGGGCCGGGCGTGTAGATAAGGGTTCCCTCAACCGATGCAGTGGCATTGAGCTGGGCGGAGGTGAGCTTATCTCCGAAGGCGATGGAATCGGGCGCAGGCCACGTAATCACCGGAGTCGAAGGCGCATCGACGGAAGCCGATTTCGCAGCGCCCGCCTGTTCATCATGGGCTGAGTCCACCTGCGTAAAGTTTCTTCCAGAACTCTTATGTTCGAAATCGCCCTTCTTTTCCGCTGCCATGGATCGCCCTGTAATCGCGCTGGCCATCTCGAGGCTGATACGAGAAATGCGTGTTTCGGTAAGGCCGGTTTCGCCGGACTGCAGCGCCCGCGCGGCATCCTGATCATTGGGAAGCTTCCATCGCACCGGCTGGCCGAGAGCCTTGGCGATGACTTCTTCGTTGACCGTTTCGTGAAAATGAGAATCAAACCGGTTGATGACGACTTCCAGGTTCCGGCTTCCATCGGTGAAGAACTGCGAAATCAGGCGATTGGAATTGCGCAGTTCTGATATGCCGGTCTGGATAACCAGGTAGTTGGTGGTGGCATGTTCGAACAGAGCCTTGGCCGCCACATCGATCCTCGATCCCACGTCGACGACCACATGATCGAATTCGCGTCGCGCGACGGCAATCAGCTTGTCGATGGCATCCTTGGAAACCTCAACCTCAGGAACGTTGGTGGGGGCCGCAAGCACGAAGACTCCCGACCGATGCTGAACCAGAAGATTTTCGAGGAATCCCGCGTCCAGCCGTTCGATATTCCTGAGCGCATCTTCCGTCGAGTAACCCGCGGCAATCCCCAGACAAAGCGCCGCGTCTCCAATGGGCAGCGCGAGATCGATGAGCAGGGTCCTTTGGTCAGTTCTCTGTGCCAGAGCGATAGCAACATTGCAGGCGACCGTCGTAACACCGGATCCGCCTTTGGAGCCGGTAAAAACCAGCAACTTCCCGTGTTTCAACCCTGGGTTCTGAGTTTTTTCATGCAGCGCGTGCGTAGTCCGAATCAGAGCCTCGGCCGCAGCGCCCTGCTCGAGGGGCAGAAGCAGATACTCACGAGCGCCGGCGCGCATAAAGCGCACGGCAAGTCGCGGGTCGGCGTTCTCCGAATAGACCATGATCATTGCCGCGTTTCTGGTGCTCGCCGTCTTCACCATTTCCAGAGCGGCATCCGGGTCGCTGTCGAGATCAAGGACAAGAATGTCGAACGACGTCAGCAACCTTTGCAGGTGCTCAAATTCCGGCGGGTAGGAATCGAACTCACGCACAATCGCCTGACGAGTTCCACCAAGAGCCGCTGCCACAGACGAGCGCCTCGCCTCATTCGGGCCGATCAATGCGACCGTCAGAGGTTTGGTCCCATTGCCTCCGGCATGTTTTAAGCCGTAATTTGGTGAAACGTCTGCTGAACTCACGTCGTTCACTTCTCCTTGAGGTTGCGGCCAAGTTTCTCGATCAAACCCCAAATCGACAGTTGTCTGGCAGCCGCTCTCGCTGGTTGCTTCACTTGAAAACCAACAAAGGTGCAACTGCCGAGAGAAACTCTGAATGCAACCATCGGCATGCCGGTGCCTGCCCAACAACTGGCCGTCAGTTGATGGTAATCACTTTTTAGGGAAAAAGGGAACTAAAGTAACCGAAAAGTTGTATTACTGCGGTTCAATTAGATATCATTTCCGGCTAATGGCTGCGGCAACCATGGACGATGAGGCAGTTTTGCCGTATCCGACATGGAAATGGGCTAGTTGGATGCCGGACACTGCGCGCGAAAGGCAACCAGGACCTGACCAATCGCCCGCGCCGGGTAGCGCAACAAAATACGAGCCGCCACGGGAGCAGCGCCTCGCATAGGTTGGCAGCAGAACCTGGCAGCTATTTCATGGGATGGTTGAAGGGCGCGCCCGCACATCGGCTCGTAGCATCAGCGAGTCGCAGCGTGTAAATGCCCAGCGCGCCGAATTCGCGCGATGAATCTGTGGCCACGCTACGTCTTTGCTACTTTGCCACGAAGACCCCAGAGGAAAATCAAAGTGGAAACGACGACGACAATGCCCACGCTCATCAGCCCCGCGGTTACCACCGCCTCCTGCCATGCTTGGCCCTTGAGCCCTGGCGCGGTAATGGGAGACAACGCGCCCGTACCGAAGATCGCCGCGAGCATCGTAAACAACCAGTTCGCGTAGGCGCTGTAGAGAGCCGTCCAGAACGCAGCAGCTTGTGCGCCTCGCCCCAGTTTCACCTGAGGCCAGATTGCTCCCAGTGCCAGCAGAAGAATCCCGTTCATCACTCCTTCAAGGTGCGCGGCGAGCCCCATGCGCACGTTGGCAAAATGCGGCTCGGCAAAGCCCGTGAGCAGGCCCAGCAAAAACAAAAGCATTCCATGCCACATCAATCGCCGATTGGCGGTTTCCATGGGTATTCTCCTTTTCTTTGAGGAAAAACCGAATTGCGCGCGGGGGAACGTCGTCACTTTCTAGCACGCCAGCAGCCTGCCGCGCAATGCGGATTTCCCGGAACCTGAAAGGGTAAATTGCAGCAACGGGCGTGCGCTCCGATCAGCACTCTTTCTGCTACACTTGTATGTGTTGCAGGAGCGAAAGCGCAGCGCCGTCATGGCGTCCCCGCGCCGGCTTCTGGGGACGTAGCTCAGTTGGTTAGAGCGCTGCCCTGTCACGGCAGAGGTCGCGGGTTCGAGCCCCGTCGTCCCCGCCATTGATTCTAGAAATTTAGAGTCAATCGGCGCCAGGAATCAAACCCCGAATTCCACCCGAATTTCTGAACGTCTGAAGGGGTGCGGCAAGATGTCTTCGCAAGGCCCAATGTCTTCATCCAAACCTTTAACTCAGCCAATTCGAGTGGGCGTGGCAGGCCTTGGCCGCATGGGCATGATCCACGCACTGCATATTCACGAACTGGCGCACGAGTCCGATCTGTGCCGGCTGACTTGCGTCTCAACCACCGACCGCAAATCCGCCGACACGTTTCTTTCGCTGACCGCCGGTTCCACGCCCGTGTTCGATGACATCGAAGGCCTCGCGAATTCAGGCTTGTGCGACGTCACCGTGATCGCTACAAATACACCGCTGCATCGCGAGCATTCCCTGATGATGATTCGGCGCGGACAGCGAGTGTTTCTCGAGAAGCCTCTTACCGGAACCCTCGAGGGTGATCGCGAGTATGCGGAGCTTCTTGAGCGCGAGCATCCGCAGGCGCTGATGTTGGGATTCCAGCGGCGCTTCGACGCGCCCATCTGCTTTGCGAAGCAGCTCATCGATCAGGGTGCGATCGGACGGATCTTCAAGATCTATTCATCGCTCGAAGACTCGGGCCCTGCCCCTGACGGATTTGCGAGCCCCGGCATTCTTGCCGACATGGCTGTCCATAATGTGGACGAGGTTGTGTGGTTCTCCGGCCGAAAGCCGAAGCTCGCTCTCGCTATCGGCTCGCGAATCTATAGCCATAAACTGACGACATGCCAGGAAGATTTTGACGATGCCCTGATGATTCTCGATTTTGACGATGAGCTCATCGCCCAAATCCAGGTTACGCGCAATCACGTGTCGGGTTATCGCGGCGAGACCGTGATTTATGGCGAGAAGGGTTTGATTCGCATAGGAAGCTTCAAGCAGAAGCTGCTTGAAGTCACGGTCGAAGCGTATGGAACCCGGGAGGCAAGAGAGCCGCTTGCATTCAGGAATTTTGAGATGCGGCGCTACGACCAGCCACTTCCAGAGTTCATCGATCGCTACGGCGCGGCCTATAAAGAAGAGCTCAGAACATTCCTGATCTGCTGCCGCGAAGGAAAGCCGTTTCCCATCACTCATCTTGATGGATTACGCGCGCAGGAGATTGTTGCAGGCGCTATGAGCGCGTCCATCCGCAAGCAAGACATGGCCCGGATTGATTATCTTAAAGTCTCCCGCAAAGCGCAGTGATCGACAATGCACGGGCATATCGCCGCTGCCGGGAGTCTAAGGCTGGGCCCGCATCACCTCTACCTGCCCATCGTTTCCAGAGCTGGCGAGAGTCAGGCAGTCAGGCGAAAACTGCAAACCCAAAACGCCGCCCGTGTGGGCACGAATGGTCATGACGGTGTGCCTGAACTCGGTGCTCCACAGAAGAATGCGCGAGTCCTGCTGCCCGATGGCGAGGATAGAGTCCTTAGGCGAGAATGCCAACACTTGTCCGCGCGCCGACAGCGTCACGGGAGGCGCCGCATCGTCCATCGGCATTTTTGACGTCTTGTCGACCGGCCAATAGTACATTTTCGCGTTGATCGTGGTCGCCGCCAGAAATCTCCCATCGGGCGAAAATTCCAAATCCGCAAATTGCGCCAGAAAGCCGCTGTTCATAGATCCCTCGTCGGTCGATTGCCGCGGTGAGAGGCCTCTCAGCAGGTCGCCGGAATTCCAAATCTCCACCTTCGTCACACCCGATCCATCTTTAGCGTCGGAAGATGTGGCAATAGTCTTGCCGCTGCCTGCCACATCGAACATGCCCACCCTGCGGGCCAGATTCCAGAACTCGCTCATTTGCTGCGGCCAGCTCTTCGGGAATGTGCCCATATCTGCGGTGTAGGTCTCGCACGGGTTCAGGTTGCCGGCGGCAATGGAGAATCGCGGCGTGGAGCCCGCCCCCGTGTCCCTCGCGATATGCCACATGCAAAGGCCTTTCCCTGCGCCGTAGGCATGGTCTCCAATGTCGGCCCGATCCGCAACTCCCATCACAAGGTAGTCGCGTTGATTGGAAGTGCAAGTTTCGATTTCGTTGCCCGCAGGGTTCAGGCACCGCACCTCGATCTTGGGGTTGAGCGTGACGTTGACGGGCACTGGCTGGCGGTCCGAACCGACGCTTCCATCGCTCTCGAGATCGACGAAAACCAGATCGCGGTCGCGCGTCGTGTAGACCAGGAAATTGTCATCGGGAGAAACCCCGAATCCAAGAATCGGCTTGCCTTGTTTTTCGTGCGGCGGCTCGCGCACCAACTTGGCATCGAACTCCCAGGTCGCGATGATCTCCGAGTGGTCGTGATTGTTCTCCGTGGTCGCCCCCACCGCGGTCACCAGCGTCTTATTGTTCAGAAATGCAACGCCCACCATCTGGCCGGGAAACAAGAGCCCGTCGCCCATCACATGAGCGTCTTCCTCATTGCTCGGATATTTCCACATCCGCACAGTTTTATCGGCGCTGGCCGAAAAGATGCAACCGGGGTCGTCCTCGGCGGCCGAAGTTGCCTTCGGCGAGTCGGGCGGCGCCTTGCAGAACACCGCGCTCTGAACGCCTCCTGAGTGTCCTTTGTACGTCGTCATCAGGCTGAAGTTCGGCGTGAGCGCCCACAGTCCTACCGTGCCGATGCTGCCGCTGGTAAGCAGCCAGGCCTTGCTGTGGTCGTCATTGTAGCCCGCAGCCAGGCCCAGCAAAACGCCCTGGCCGGGATTCAGGGTGAGTTTCACTGCCTTGAGCGCTGCCTGCGCATCCAGCTTGCCGTGGCCTTTCCTGTACTCCCTGCCTTTCTTGTACTCGTCGATCAGCTCCTGCGGAGCCAGCATCACCAGTTCGCCATCGCGGCTTCCCACCACCAGCCTCAGATCCCTGTCCTTCTGATCCAGAAAAATCATCGACATGATTCCGGAAACGTGGGCCACGCCGGCGTAGCGCGGCTTCGCCGAGTCGGGGTGAAGATAATCGTAGATAAGCAGATGCCCATCCCCGTAGCCGATGGCCAGCAGATGTTTTGCGGCTGGTGAAAGCGCGACCACGTGCGCCCCGCTTCCTCCCACGCGGCCCCCATTCGATCTAAAGCCGTAGTGTCCCGGGTCGATGGTCTCGAAATGGGACGGACCGTCGCCGGAGATCTTCCAAATTTGCACGGAACCATCCTCGCTGCCGGCCGCAAGGTATTGGCCGTCACTGGAGAACTGCACCGAATCCGCCGTCTTTTCGAAGCTGACCTGAGGCTTCACGGTGTCGAGTTGATTCATATCCCACACCACGACGAAGCCCGGGCTGGTCGCATTGCTCCAACTGCCGGTGGAGATGGCCAGTTTGCTCCCGTCCGGCGAGAAACTGAGCGACATGATGCCGGGGAGGTCGGCGCCGTCTGCGAAATCGCTGCACGGCTCCAGAAGATTCGTGACCGGAAGATCATGCTGTATGGATTTGTGATCCGGGGAATATCTCAATTGCATATGAGCGAACGGCGCAAGCGTGCTTGAGTTCCATATTTGTACGCTGGAATCCGCGCCTGCCGCTGCGATGAGCGGCTGGCCCCGGAAAGTCGTGGTGGCCAACGCCATCTCGGCGCCGCAACCGGTTATCGTTTTGTCCACGCCGGCGTGATTGTGCAAAAACGCATCCTGCCGATGCAGACGGCGCCCCCCTCCGGAAGCTTCTCCTCGCAGCAGGCGGATCGCGAATGAGTTTTCCAATGCGGCGCGGCCTTGCAGAAAATCCTTCCACCATGCATCCAGCTTGGATAGCCAGCTTTTACCGGCCAATTCCGAGTTAATTTTTACTGGATCCCACCCGCCGATGATATCGTTGCCGGTGCTATAGTCGCCGGTATTGAATGCTTCCTGCGCGGAAGCCGCGTCCGCAAAATAGCTTTCGCGCGTCGCGGAATGTTCGATTTGAAGGTCGAAGAAACCAAGGCAGACGATCACAGCCAGAATAGGCAGGCTGATTCCCATCGCAAACAGGATGCCACGCCGGTATGCCGCCTTCTGCCGGCGGACTTCGGCGTCAGGCATGTTCACCATGATCCAGTGACGGTCGAAGACCGTGGCATAAATCCGGTTCCGCACCTTCAGATAGCCGTTGCAAACGATCAGCAGGCCGGACAGGCGCAACGCATCGATCAAGGCGTTCGAATCGTCGTCGCGAACTTTTTCGCCGCGCAAGACCTTCGCGTACAAATCCAGGATTACGGCGCGGTGTTCCGCCGACGCCAGCACGCGGTCACGCACGAAGATCAGGTTGTCCTGCTGCTCACGCGAGCGGCTGGAGAGAAACAGGTCCGCACAAACGTTGTCCACATCCTGGGGCGTAACGTCCTTGTCGAGTTCGCCCACCGCCTCGCAAAGCCGCTGCGTCAGATACGGGTGACCTCCCGTCCAATAGAGAACCCGGTGCAGAATCGCCTCGGCGCCCTTCGGCCTCGTGGATTTGTCTTTCATTCCTTCCAGCAGCGGCCGCGCTTCGATCTCGCTGAAATCGGTAAGCTCAATGCGATGGCCAATGTTGAACGGCGTAATTTGGACATCCGTGATTAAATCGGAAGGCTGCGCGACGCCGATCAGACAAAACGTCAGCCGCTTGAACTCCGGGTCCACGACGCGCCTGTTATAACACTCTCGAATCCCCGCAAAAAACTCGTCGCCGGAAAAATGCAGGCTGCGCACCGCATCGATCTCATCGATAAAAATCGAGAGATTGCCCTTGATCGCCGGCAAAACTACCTCGCGAAGCGCGCCCATAAAGCGCTGCATCGGGCTTAAACGGGTCTGGCGATCTGCGGTCCAATAATCATCCAATTCGTCTTCAAGATTCAGATCTGAGCCAAGGCGCACCAGCAAGCCGTCATACCACTGCTCGATCGTCACATATTGCCCAATCCTCGTCAGATCGAGGATGGCGACGCTCACGCCTTCGCTGCGTAGCGTGCCCGCAGCGCGCACCATCAGCGAGGACTTGCCCATCTGCCGCGACGTCAGCACATAGCAGAAGTCTCCATTGCGCAGATGGCGCAGCAGGTCTTGATCGGCCCGGCGTGTCACGTAACTTTGTGCCGTACTTCCTAGCGTCCCGCCGGAGGTGTAAAAGCGCTGCGCATCCGTCATGCGGGCTCTCTCAGGTGTCCCTTCAGATAATTGGCGTAGAGCAGGCAGCGCATTTTGGCGTTGAATGCGCCTTCGCCCACCACAATTCCGGCGGCGCGCAGCCTGTAGAACGACTCCATGCTCAGATCATTCTTCCCATCCAGCACGGAGCGCACGGCTTCAATCATCTTTTGATCGCGCGCCAGCATCACCAGAATGCGCCGCAGATGATCGCCGAACGGACCCTCGTCGCGATCTGCAGTCGTTGCAAACTCTTCAAAGGGCATGTGGCTGCAGGCCAGCTCATGCAGTCCGCGGCCCACCAGGTAAGGCTGCCCGCAAACCAGTTCATAAAAACGCGCCAGTTGATCGCCGTTGAACAGCGGATTGCCGAACAGTTTGTTGAGAGCCTCTTCCTGCTCCATGTTAAAGTCGCGCAGCTCCAGGCGCGTGCCCACATTGAATGGCGACTGATTGGGATCGGCGATGAAAAGATGCGCTTCCGTCGCATACGCGATGATCATCGTCAGATCCTTCCACGGCGTATCTGGATTGCTGGCGCGCTCGTTGTGCCAGGAGCGGAACAGTCCGAACACCTCGCTCCCAAATTCCGTCGTGAAAAGCCGGTCCACTTCGTCCAGCGCCCAGAACATGTGCCCCGTGGCCTTGGGCATGACCTCTTTCTTGAGATACTGCTCGAAATTCACGCTGGGCGCTCGCCGCTCCTTCCATGTGTCCTCGATGTCGGTTTCGATGTCCAGCTGATCGGCCAGCATGTGAGCCAGCGCCAGGTAAAACTGGTGAATATTTTCGAGGTCGGAGCTGTTCAGCTTTTGCAGATCGGTATAAACCACCGTGGCGCCTGAAGCGCGTGCCTGCTGCAGTCCTCGCGCCACCAGCGAGGTCTTCCCCATCTGCCGCCCTCCCTTGATCAGGACGATAGTGTCTTTGCGGCGCAGCGCCTGGGCCAGCGCTTCATCGCTGGGACGAGGAATATAAAATTTCGAATTCGTAGGGATGGCGCCGCCCGGCTGCTCGTCGTTCACCGCGTCGGCAGTTGGTTCCTCGCTGTCTTCGAGCGCTTTCAGCAGTTGCTTGACTACCGCGGCATCGTCGCTTTGATCGTTCCACAGCGCATACTGCAAAGGCTTGAGAATCGCATCCAGACCGTCGCCCAGAGAACCCTCATAACCTACTCGAACTGGCAGCAGCCGCGGCTTGCCCTGCTGAACCTGCGCCGCACTGCGTGCGATTTCCACTTCATAGCCAACCATTTCGCTCTGTATCGATGTCTGCGACAGAATGGGAATGACGGCATCCGACGTGCGGATATTGCGCTCGATTTCACGCGCCCATTCCACGCCGATCTGCATATGACGGTCCACAAAAACTTCGTATCCGGCTTTGCTAAAGCTGGCTTCCAGCAGTTGCAGCACGTAGCCGTCAGGCTGCGCATTGCGCTTATACACCAGGACGACGCGCGGCTTTGATGACTGCTCCTCCGCACTCGGGAGATTCGTTGCGGATGTTTCCAGAGCCGCCGCGGGTGGCGCGGAGACCGCACCCGGCTGCGGTGGCGCGCAGCTTGAAGCCGCCTGGGCCAACAGGCGCGCCATCTGCTGCCCCAACTCTTGAAGGTGCGACTCGAACGGGGGAGGGAACGCATCGAGCCACTGAATACCCGTCAGGATGTACTCCAGCGCGCGGCCAGGCTGAATATCTTCAAGGCGCACCGGCAAAACAATCTTGTTGGTTTCGACGGCCCGCAGAATTTCCCGCTTGACGTGCGGTGACTCATTGGAGACCTGCGAGAACACCAGCAGCACCACCCGGCAATTGTCCAATCCGCGCACGATGGCTTCGTCCCAGGCCTCGCCGCCGGCAATGTCGCGGGGCGCGATCCAGCAGGTATGCCCCTTGCCCTCAAGCTCGGCGCACATCAGGTGCGCAACCTCGCGATTCTGGGCCGAGTGGCTAATAAAGATATCGTGGGACATGTTCACCTATGCTGGCGGCGTAATGGCCGCGGACTACAGGAAAGCGATCAGCGGAACACAGAAAAGGAACCTGTGGAATACGGGGAATTCGCCCGTGAATGCAGGGAAATAGCCATTGGAATCGAGAGGAAGTAGCTTTGCTTGAAATTTCCTTTTTGAACCCCGGAATGGCAACATTGTACGCTTTTCTCTAAGGTTCGCAACATCGCTAATCCCCTTTTCGGCAGGACGTCCCCGGCGACGTTGTTTGCCGCTCCATATTTCAGCACTCTCGCCCGTTGCGCGACGGGCCATCGCTTCGGCCGGCTTCGATTGCTGGCAGCTTCCCCTTTTGAGTAGGATCGAATTGAATGGCGCGGGCCGACTCCGCGCCGCGAGGCAAGCGCCATGAAATTACGTATCCAGGGAGATTCCCTGCGGCTTCGCGTGGGCCCCGCGGAGGTCGAGCGGCTCATCGCATCTGGCCGCATCGTCGAAACCATTCACTTCGCCCCCGGCGTCCATCTTAGCTACGCGCTTCAGCACTCCGCGGACGCGCGATCCATCGCCGTGTCTCACGCCCTCCATGAAGTGACTGTGATTTTGCCCAGCAGCATCGCGCAGGCATGGGCCAATTGCGATGACGTCGGCATCTATGGCGCGGTTCCAAACGGCTCCGGCTCGCTCTCGCTTGCCGTCGAAAAGGACTTCGCCTGCCTCGACTCGACTCACGCCGCCAACTGCGACACCTTTCCCAACCCCAAGTCCGCCTGCTAAAGCCAAAATGTACCGTCGGTCTCCTGACCGGCTGTACTGAGGGCCTCCCGGCCCTCAGAGAAGTTGCCACACCTGGAATCCTGAATGGCCGCGCAATCGCGAGTAATGCCGGCTAAGAATCGTAACCCGGCCCGCGGCGCGCCCCCCGTTCCTTCCACAACTTCTCCCAATTCCACATTTCGGACGTCACCTTATTCGGCAGCGGAAAGCCAAGCTGATGCGACAGCATGCACACCTGCCCGCGATGGTGAGCTTCATGAGCAATCATGTAGCACAGCATCTCCGGGCCAACCGGCCAGGGCCGAGCCCAGCCGTCCCGCAGGAACTTCTCGACGCGACCGTCGCCATTGCCGAGCGCTTCAGCAAGCATTTCCGTGCAGCGAGCGGCGCTCTGCGCCAATGCCTTGCCTGCCTGGAGCGGCGTGCAATGCGCGCGGTTGAGTTGCAGCGGAACTTTCAGATGCGGCGCTGTGAGCCGGATCCACTTGCAGCGTACATTGTGCACGTGTGCGAAGATGGTCGCAATGCTGCGTACCGTGCCCGGCGGTTTCGCTTTCCACACGGCTGGGTCAAGACGCTCGATGAGCATCTGGTTCAAACGGTCGTTCACAGCAAACATCTGCACAGCGGCCCGGCCGAATTGCGTGTCAGCGTTCTGTTGACGCTTGGCCACAGTCTCGTGCTCCTCGATGGATCGCGCATTCGAGCCGTTACTGGGCCGGCGGCAGCCACTGCTTCAGTTTTTCCGCCGTCTTCGTAAACGCGTCCGTGTCGGCTTCCGCGTTATAGTGCGCCCCGTCTCGCACAAAGTCGTGGTCGGCCTTGTCGTAGGTATATAGTTCGAAGGGCTTGCCTGCGGCCCTGGCAGCGTCGCGAAGGCCGCGTGCGCCGTCCGCCGTGCAACAACTGTTGCGGTAGTGGTCTCTCTCCCCGGCAAACATGAGCACCGGCACCTGCAGCCGCTCGGCAAAACCGGGGACGTTCCTGATAAATGCATTCGCCGGGAACCAAACAACAATGCCCGCCACAAGATCCGGCCATTGCGATGCATAGTACATCGCCTCGCCCCCGCCGGCCGAAAAGCCGACGACAACCACCTTGCCTGGCAGCGCGTGCGGCATCTGTTGCGCTTGAAGGACGGCGGCATGCACCGCCTGGCCCTGCGTGTGCTCCATGGCCTCGCCGTCAAACAGCACCACGTCATAGCCGAGGGCGGCAATATCGCGCGACACGCGCACGTAATGCGACATGCCGGAGAGGCCGCTGGCCACCACCACCACGGGGCCCTTACCCTGCGGCGGCGCAAACTCCTGTTGCGCGAAAACAACGGTAGACGCAGCCACCAGGATTGCTGTGGCGAGCACGGGGACAATTCGGCGAGACGGGTTCATTGCAGCGGCCTCCTTCAACTCAGTGCAAGCAGGATATGCCACGCCGCGCCGTAGTTGACAAGAAGATTTTTTGTGAAATCCTCCAGGTTGCCGGGATTCAGGCAGATTCTTCCCTCCCTTTTCCCGCGAGCACCTGCTCGTAATAGCGCACGTAACGCGGAACCACAAGACTGGAGCAAAAGCGTTTTTGCGCGGACTGGCGAGCAGCGTCGCGCATGGCCTTCAGCCGCGGCGGATCGTTCAGCAGGCTCAGAGCGCCGGCAGCCATACCCTCCACGTCGCCGACCGGGTAGAGCAGGCCGGTCACGCCGTCGTCGATGAGTTCCGGAACGCCGCCTACGCGCGTGGCAATGGTGGGAACCTTGCAGGCCATGGCTTCGAGCGCGGCCAGGCCAAACGACTCCAGCTCGCTCGGCATCAGGAACAGGTCGGCCAGCGCCAGTAGTTCGCTCACGCGCTCCTGCTTGCCCAGGAAATGCACGCGGCTCTGAATACCGAGGTCGTGCGCCAGCCATTCTGCTGAAGAGCGGTCCGGTCCGTCGCCCACCAGCACCAACTGCGCCGGTCGCTGCTTCGCCACGCGCGCAAACACCTTCACCACGTCGCCCACGCGCTTCACGGGGCGGAAATTCGAAAGATGCATCAGGATCGGCTCGTCGGACGCCGCGAAGCGATGGCGCGCGCACTCTTTTTCCTTCTGCGCTTTGTCCTCGATCGGTGTATACACATCGCAATTCACAAAATTCGTAATGGTCTCAATGGGCCGCGTAATGTCGAAATCCGCGATGGTCTCTTTCGCGCAGATAGTTGGAGATGCTGGTGACGCCGTCGCTTTCCTGGATGGCGTAGCGCACGATCGGCAGATAGCTGCGGTCGAGTCCGACCAGCGTGATGTCGGTGCCGTGCAGAGTGGTCACGAAAGGCAGATGGCGGCCGCGCGCGGCGAGCATCTGCCGCGCCAGCAGCGCCGAAACCGAGTGCGGGAATCGCGTAGTGCACGTGCAGCAGATCGAGCCCGTAATACTCGGCCACCTCGGACATGCGCGAGGCCAACGCCAGATCGTACGGCGGAAACTCGAAGAGCGGATAACTGGAGACGGGAACCTCGTGATAGTAGATGCCGCCGTCGCGCCCGCTCAGGCGAAAAGGCTGCGAGTAGGAGATGAAGTGAATCTCGTGGCCGAGAGCGGCAAGCTCAATCCCCAGCTCCGTCGCGACAACGCCGGAGCCTCCATAAGTGGGATAACACGTAATCCCGATGCGCATGATGCCTTCTTGAACTTCGATTTATTTGCCTACTACGTTATGGACGCGCGCCGGTGAGCGCAGGATGCAAGGAAACAGCAAGTCAGCAAGTTAGCGAGTCAGCCGGCGACGGCGCGGCCGGGACGGAAGTTTCGAGTTCGGCAAACGAAATAAGCTCGATGCCGGGGACATCCTGAATCGCGGTCAGGGACACGCGCTCGACGTCGCGCGAAGCGCGCAGACGCGTGCGCACCAGCGCAAGATCCGCGTCGTTGTAGCCGGGATGCGTTACCAATTCCCATGTGCCCGCAGGAATTTGCTCGAGCAGGGAACGCAAGGCTCCCGCATCGAGTGTGCCCGTGCCGGCCATAGCGATGGTTCCGTCGGTGGTCACAAAACCCTCCTGCGCAAGAATCTTGCGGGAGCGCGGCGCAAGCGGCCGCAGCGCCGTAATCTGCACCACGCGCGCCAGCGGAGCACCAATTGCGGCGCGGACGGCCCACTCCGGCTCAAAAGGATGCCGCACCGCGTGAATGCCTGCCGCGCGGGCAGCGCGCAGCACGGGACGAAGTACTGGGGAGAACATGTGCACGTGCTTGTGTGTGTCAATGTGCGTCAAATGCACTCCGCGTTGCTGCAATAGAGAAATCTGCGCAGTGGCCTCGGCCTCAATCTCCTCCGCGCGGATGCGGCCCGTATAGAGCCGCAACAGAAATCCCGTGAGCGAATTAGGGAAACGCCCGGTCCGCGCGTCCACGAGGCTGGGAATTTCTATCTGGCGGCAGCACCGGCTCGCCATCAGAGAGAACCACATGACAGCCCACGCCAAGTGACGGTGTTGCGCGGGCCAATTGGATGGCCTCATCTGTCGCGCCCGCGCGCGCCATCAGGGAAGCGCTTGTAACCACGCCCGCTCGGTGCAACTCGACGATGGCTCGGTTCACGCCCTCGGTCAGTCCAAAATCGTCGGCGTTGACGATGAGACGGGTCACTGGGTGAGTTTATCAACTTGCGCCGGGCCTCCGTTCGAATGGTGAACACGCTGTTATCATGACTGAAGGCGCTGTCCAGGCGCGCAGAGTGGGCGGTTAGCTCAGTTGGTTAGAGCGCCTGCCTTACAAGCAGGAAGTCGGGGGTTCGAGTCCCTCACTGCCCACCAGCCTTCGCCTGCTTCGCAGGCTTCGGCTCGGCAAGCCACCTGAACGGCGAAGGCTGTCGCGCCGTTGCTTCAGCGGAGGCGGACCGCTCACTATTCGCTCGCAATTCCCAAGCGGACAATTTAGATCTTCTTCCTATTGCCATGCTGCGGCAACCTGCGGCCATCGGCGATGATAGGAAAGGCACGCGCGAGGAGCGAAGGAGGGATCGATTTGCCGCCCGGCACGGAAAAATCGGTGATCGTAGTCGGCGCAGGCGTGGCCGGCATGAGCGCATCCTGTGCGCTGGCCGAGGCCGGCCTCCGTGTGCAGCTCGTCGAGCGGCGCAGCTATCTTGGCGGCCGGGCCAGCTCCTATCGCCATCCCGGCGTGGATGAGGTCATCGACAATTGCCAGCACGTGCTCTTCGGCTGCTGCACCAATCTGATCGGCTTTTACCAGCGCATCGGCGTAGCCGACCGCATTCATTGGACGCGCACCATGACCATGATCGAGCCAGGCGGGCAGCGTTCCGTGCTCGGTCCCAGCTGGCTGCCGGCTCCGCTGCATGGTCTGCCCAGTCTGCTCAAGGCGAAGGCTCTAAACCGCGGAGACAAGATAGCCTTGATGCGTGCATTTCGCGCGTTCATGCAGCCCGTCGCGCCGGAATCGGCCGAGACTCTGGGCGCATGGCTGCGGCTGAACGGACAGACGCAGGGCGCGATCGATCGCTTCTGGCGCTTGGTAATTGCCAGCGCCCTCAATGCCGACGTCGATGAGATTGCGCTGCCCTACGCGGCCAAAGTGATCCGCGAATTGTTCTTGAACTCGGCGCAGGCCGGCGCCATGGGCATGAGCTCCGTTCCCTTGACCGAGCTCTACGCCGGAGCGGAACAATTCCTGCGCAAGCACGGCGGAGAGGTTGTTTTCAACGCCGGCGTTGAGAGCGCAGAGTGGGACGAGGAGACCTCATTGTGGACGCTGCCGACGCGCGCGGGCGTGCTCGTCGCAGACTACCTCGTGCTGGCCCTTCCTTTCGAGGCGATGGGGAAATTGCTGCCCCAGATGCCTGCTGCCGGCGGTGTCGAACCCCTCGCCGAAAAGATCGATCGTCAGGAGCACGGACCTATCTGCAGCGTGCATCTCTGGTTCGACCGCGACATTACGGAACTTGAACACGCTGTCTTGCTCGACCGAGAAATTCACTGGATGTACAACAAGAGCCGCCTCCAGCCGGGCCGCAACGCCAAGGGCAGTTATATCGAGCTGGTTGTCAGCGCCTCGCACAAATTCGCCGCGCTTAGCCGAGAGCAGGCAATCGATCTCGCCGTGCGCGAACTCCAGGAGTTTTTTCCCGCCGTTAAAAAAGCGAAACTCGAAAAGGCCGCACTGGTTAAAGAGGTCCGTGCCACGTTCACCGTGCCGCCGGGGATCGATGCGTCGCGGCCAGGTTCCACGTCACCGTGGCCAAATTGTCTTCTCGCAGGCGACTGGATCGCGACCGGCTGGCCCTCCACCATGGAAAGCGCCGCGCGCAGCGGACATTTGGCCGCAGAAGCTGTTTGCACGGCAATGGGCGAGCGGCGGAAATTCCTCAATCCGGACCTGATGCCGCGCGGTCTCATGCGATTCGTAGGCACAGGCAAGAGGCAATAGGGGCCAGGGCACGGAAAGAGACGAGCAATGACAGCCTGCGCCGTAGGCGCCAGGTTTGTTAGCCCCGCGCTTCAGCGTGGGGAGCAGGATCCATCAGAAGGGGACAGTCCCGTAGGGACGGTCCTCAGAGTTCGCAATCATCTCATGCCTCTGTTACCTGTTCCCTCGCGTGTTCAATGCGCCAGCAAATATACGCCCACGCACACCAGCACCGCTGCCGTCCATCTGCGCCGGTCGACATTCTCCTTGAGAAAGATTTTACCGGCAACGGCATTGGTGACCAGCGTCAGCGAAGCCGAAGCCGGCCCGACAAGGCTCAGGTTCAGGTGATTCAACGCAAAGAGCAGCGAGAAAAAGGCCAGAGCCAGAAAGAACACCCCTGCAAAAAACAGTGGGCAAGTGAGAACGGCGCGGATCGCGCCCTTCAGTCCCGAGTGCGCGCGAATCACATCCAGGTCGCCGATCGATTTCATCGCCGCCGCGGTCAGCACCTCGCCGGTTGTCGAAGCCAGCACGACCGCGGCAATCATAGCCGCTGCAACCCACGGATTGACGGTTGCCGGTAGAGACACGACGCCGAGTGAGATCGTCATCGTGATTCGACTTTCGTTTCTAAAGGCTCCCTGTCTGCAGGCTCAGTTGCCTCAGGAACGGGATGCTGGGTGAGGGAAGGTCCTTGCGCGACGAACCCAACGCCGAGCGTGATGAGCAGAATGCCCGCCCAGCGCTCGAGCGAAATGGACTCGTGCAGCCAAAAACGCGCCAGCAGCGCAATGATCACGTAGCCGAAGGCCGTGGCCGGCAGAACGAAGGTGAGATCGGCCCATGAGAGCGCCGTAAGATAGCTGGCGAAGAAGCCAATCAGCAGCGCGATCCCCACGGCGATCCAGGGAGTGAAGACTGCTGCAATCAGCGATCCCGGGTGCGCCAGCGTAATCGTCGGCATGGCCGCCATGCCACGCGAAAGGCAACTGTCGCCCAATGGGGCGGAAATAGCGACCAGACCCAGAATTAGGTATTGGCGCGGCGACAGTGAATGATGCACCATGGTCGTTCAGTTCATCCGTTGAAGGGCAAAAGAAAAGAGGGCGTACGCACGCGCGCCGCCCCCTTTTCGTTTGGATGGTTTACGCGCCGGCGCCGGCGGCCGCGGGAGGCTGCGCCTGCTGCTTGCGCGATTCCTTAACCTGCCGGTTGCGTTGCGCGCGCAGCTTCAGGAACGATTTGGCCTCAACGTAAAGCCGCGGTACGTCGCGATTGACGATGGCCTTCCACACCACGCGGAACGCCGCCTTGGGGCGGAAGTAGTACTCGTCGTAGAAGCGGTGCACCATCTCCATTACATAGTCGGTGGGCAGTCCGGGATACTCAATGTGCGCCATCTGGTGGCCGCCGCCGTCCTGCATCTTCTCATTGGTGATGAAGCCGTTCTTCGCGGCGTACTCGTAGAATTCAGTTCCGGGGTACGCGTGCGCGATCGACACCTGGATGGTTTCGCAATCCAGCGTCTTGGCAAAGTTGATGGTATTGCGGATCGACTGCTTCGTCTCGCCGGGCAGGCCGAGAATGAAGTCGGCGTGAATCGTCAAACCGAGCGAATGGCAGTCGCGCGCGAAGTCCCTCGCCCGCTCCACGGTGGCGCCCTTCTTGATGTTCTTCAAAATCTGCGGATCGCCCGATTCGAAGCCGACAATGAGCAGCCGGCAGCCAGCTTCTCGCATGGCCTTCAGCGTGTCGTAATCGGTGGTCACGCGCGACGTGCAGCTCCAGGTGATGCCTAGCGGCTTCAACTTTTCGCAAAGCTCAATGGTCCGCACTTTCTGGATGTTGAACGTGTCGTCGTCAAAGAAGAATTCCTTCACTTCGGGGAAGTTCTCCTTCGCCCACTTCATCTCCGCGGCAACATCGTCGGTCGACCGTTTGCGCCAGGCGTGCCCCGAGAGCGTTTGCGGCCACAGGCAGAAGGTGCACTGCGCCGGGCAGCCGCGCGTGGAATACAGTGCGATATAGGGATGCAGCAGGAACGGCACGTTATAGCGCGTCACGTCCATGTCGCGCTTGTAGATCTTCGTCGCCCACGGCATGGCATCCAGGTCTTCAATCTGCGGGCGGTCGGGATTGTGCAGCACCTTGCCGTCCTTCTTGTAGCTGATGCCGAGAATCTCGCTGAGCGGTTTGCCGTTGGCGTACTCCACGACGGAATAATCGAATTCGCGCCGGCAGATGAAGTCCAGCGCCGAGCATTCGTTCAGCGCGCGGTCGGGATCGGTAGTCACCGGCGGTCCCACAAACGCAATCCTGATCGACGGGTTCGCCGCCTTGATCGTCTCCGCGAGCCGCTGGTCGCCCTCCCATCCCACGGTTGAAGTGAAGAGCACAAGGAACTCATAGTCCTTGCAGATATTGATGGTCTCTTCGGCGGAGACGTGGTGAGGCGGCGCGTCGAGCACCCGCGAACCCTCGAGCAAGCCGGCCGGATAAGTGAGCCAGACCGGATACCAGTAGGACTCGATCTCGCGCGTTGCCGGCCAGCGCGAACTAGCGCCACCGTCGAAGTTCTTAAAGGAGGGAGGGTTGAGGAAGATTGTTTTCAAGGTCATGGGCATCACCTTAATTCTACCATTTGCGCTGATTCCTTAGACGAATTCGGGCTCAGTACGATGGCAATCGTAGCAGGCAAGGCACGAGCTGGCGCGAGCCATAAACCCTACAGAATCAACGCACCTTTCACCAGGTTTGCACTTATGGCACCCTGACTCCGAAACCTGACCCCTGAAACCTCTTACGGCTTTGGATGTAATTCGTCGAGCCAGTCCTGCATATGGCCGAGGGCCCGCAGCAGGTTCAGGCGTGCCTTGCTCAGGATCAGCCCGGCGTCAAGCGCGTCTTCATACTTTTGCCGCTCATCGATGCGCGCCTGCTGCTCAGCAGTAGGCGAAAGCTGCGGCTGCGCGCCCGGCCCGTTGCCCGCGCCGTTGCCCAACTGCAACTGTGCCTGAACGCTCTTCAAGTTCTCGCCGGCAATCTGCTGCTTCAGGCTGGCAACCTCGGCTTGTGTATCCAATTCGCGTAGGCTCGCACTTAACTGTGCGATCTGCAAATCATTTTGCTGTTGCGCCTGTTCCGCCTCGACTCGCGCGCGCAACGCGTCGGCAGCCGAAGCGCGCAGCTTGGCATGAAGACCAGGATCAAACACCGGAATCCTGATGGAGAAGCCGGTGCTGAAGTTGTTCGGCGGAAGCGGATGCGCGTAATAGAGGTTGATGTCGTTTAACAAGGTCGTGCTGCGATTGTACTGAAGGCCAAAACCCACTTCGGGCAGCACCCACAGGTGTTCCTTATCGCCTTGTGCCTGGTGTTGCCTTGAAACCGCCAGTTGCTGCGCCGACTCAATGCCGGGCGTCGGCACCGGCTTCAAATCGCCTGTGACCGCCGGGATCTCGGGAATGCTCGCGTGGTCGGGAGTAATCGAGCCAACGGGCAATCCAGTGAGCGTGGCCAGTTGTTTCGCCAGCGTTGCGGCGCGCGTTTCCAGATGCAGCCGGCCCAGCTCGAGTTGTTTCGCCGTCAATTGCGCCTGCAACAGGGTGCTGAGCGAATCCACGCCAGCCTCCGCACGCTGCTGCTCAATCTCGACTAGCCGACCCGCATCCTGCTCCTGTTCGCGCGCGGCTTCGAGTTCGCGATTCACCGTGTCGAACTCGATATAGTCCGCCGAAGCATCGAGCGCCGCCTGTTCACGCGCATCCTTCAATGCCAGTTGCGCCGCCCGCACACCAGCCTGTGCCGCGTGGATGTACTGGAACCCCGGCATGCTGAAAACCAGCGACTGAACAGTGCCGCCCCAAATGGTGGGCAGGGAGCCAGTGAAACCCACCTCAGGAAAGGCGGGCAAGCCGGAGTCAAACGTGAGCGAAGGAATGAATGCGTCGCGGCTTTGCGCCAGTTCTGCGGTTGCTTTTTGCACGTCAGCCTGCGCCAGCTGCACCGTCACACTGTTCTTCTGGGCCAACTCCACCACCGTCGTCAGCGACACCTGCGCCGGAGCCGCCGCCGTAGCCGCAGCAAGAACCATCACCGCCAGCGCCCACCGAAGTTCCGTGCCCCATCCTTTCGCGTTTTTTGCGAAAGGGTGGGAAACCACGGGGCTCGACTCGCCTTGACCAAGGCGCGTTTTTCGAAAGCTTCTCACAGTCGATACTGGCATCAATGTTCGCAGTCCTACGCTCTTCAATGCTGTGTCGGATTGTATTCGCGCGCCAACGCGGTAGCCGCCGCAAACGCCTGCTGTGCGCCGGCGGCATCGCCGAGTTTCTGCTTCAGCTGCCCCAGCCGTCCATACGCGATAAATGCGGGACCCTCTTCGCTCTTCGACGAGCCCGCAAGATAATCCCCCAGCATCGTCGCGGCCAGTTGCGGATTGCGGTTGGCCGTAAACAGCACGCCGGCCCCGTCGTACAGTCCGATGCCCGGGTCCTTGTCGCGCGCCGCGGCGCTCACGCAGCTGTTGATCGCCGTATCCAGATCGGACCAGCGCTGGCGGCCACGATAGAAATCCGCCAGAACCGTCCACATATCGGCCGGATGAGGACTCGTCGTCGCCGCCAGCTTGTATTCGTTTTCTGCAGTCGTGTAATCCTTCGCCGCCATCGCGATGTCGCCTCGCAATTGCGCTGCTCTGGCTGCGTCCACCTTGTCGAGCTGCGAGGCAATCTGTTGCGCCTTGCTCGTCCCCCCGCCCGCAATGCTCGGCGCCTGCGCATAGTAATCGCCCAGGTCAGAAAGCGCCGGCCCGTTCTGCGGATTCAACTGCACCGCAGTCTGCATCGCCGCGAGAGATTTCTTGGCATCGCCGTACGCCGAGATAAAAGACGCGTGACTGGCTTCTTGCCCCAACGCCCGCCCCAACCACATGAAATAGTCGGAGTTCTTGTTGTTCAGATTGACCGCCTGCTGGCACTCGGTCACTGCCTGGCTCCACTGCTGCAACTGGAACCGCACGCGGCAAAGTAGATTCTGCGCCTCGTCCGCTCCGGTACCGCTTGTCGGCAACGGCGTAAGCAGCGCCAGTGCTTGATCGGCCTGCCCATTTTGCAAATAAGTGTTTGCCTGTGTCAGCGTGGCCGCGGGAATCTGCGCGCACACGATAGCGCTCCCGGCAATCGCCGCGCACGCCAAAAGCAACGCAACCGTTTTCGCAATCCGCATCACCGGACTTCCTTAATCGGTACGCCCTCCTGAAGGGGCTGCCCGTTGCTGGTTCCTGTGGCGACCTCATCGCCGTCCTCGAGGCCTGAGAGAATGGGCACCTGGGTCACGGTCGGAGGTCCAATTGTCACCGCGACGCGCTGCAACTCATTGTCCACGACCTTGTAGACAAAATATTTTCCGTTCTGTTCGTGGAGCGCCTCGCGCGGCATGCTCAGCGCATTCGGCTCGCTTGAAATCGTTACCGTCACAGTCACGTTGGTGTCGGGCAGCAAGTCGTCTTCCGAGCCGTCCAGATCCACCAGCACTTCGCCCACGTTGCGCGTCGTATACGTAACCACGGTCACTGGCAGCCGAACGATGTGGCCGTGCCATTCGCGGCCCGGCTTCGCATCCCACTTGATTGACACTGCCTGTCCCATCCCCAGCCGTCCCAGGTCGGGCTCGTCAAAGTAGGCGCGCACGCGCTCGTTACGCAGATCGGCCATCTCCACCAGCAGCTTTCCGGTTTCGGCGAATTCCGAGGGTGCGGCGTCCATGGTGTAGATGGTTCCCGTCACCGGCGCGTAGTAAGCGGTCTGCGATTCAATATGCCGCGCCGACGCCAATGCTGCCTCGGCGTCGTTCAGTGCCGCCTGTGCGCGGGCAATCTCTCCCGGCGAATAGCGATGTTGCGCGCTCTGTTGCGCGGCATTCAGGCTGGCCTGAGCCGTTTCCAGCCGCTCTCTCGCGGCCGTTACTTCACCAGGCGCTGCGGCTCCGGTCCCAGCCAGCTTGGTCAGCGCGTCCAGATCGTGTTGCGCCTGGTCGCGCGCCAGCCGATCCTGCTCGATCTCCGCCGCGGACGTCTGCTGCTCGGCTTGGGTGCCGTTGTGTTCGGTGGCGTCCAGCGAGGCCTGCGCCGTCTTCACCGCGCTTTCGGCGCTCGCCACCTGGGCGCGCGCCGCCACGTCATCCAATGTCACAATCAGCTTGCCGTTGTGCACCAGGTCGCCCTCCTGCGCATACACGCCCTTCACCGTGGTGGCAAGCGGACTGTAGTACTGGAAATTCGTAACCGGTTCGACCTTACCGTTCGTGCTCACGGTGTTCGACAGCGGCTGGCGCTCCACGCGCGCCACGCGCACCGGCAAGCGGTCCCGCAGAAAGAACCGCGCCGCGAGAAACACCGCAATCAGGACGACTGCCGCACCGATCCAAAGCCATTTGCGGTTCATTTGCGTTCTTGCTTCAGCCATGCCGTTAACCAGAGTCAGTATATAAGACTCGAATCGTTGAAGTTACGATTCAGACAAAAGATCCGGCGGAGTGAGCGGTGTTAGCGGAGTTGGCGGAGCTTGCCTCCCACTTGGCGCCGCTGCCTTAATGCAATTTGGACTCGATTGCCTACCTCGCTAGCTGATGGCAATTTAAGTAATATCCCAACGAGCGCGCCGGAGGCGCAATGTTGGTTAGCCCCGCGCTTCAGCGTGGGGAAAGCGGATTCCATAGACCACCCTGGAGTCCCGGAGGGACGGCGCAAGGGCATTTCTCCCGCAGGGATTGCCAGCACCGCTAACTCCGCCAACTCCGCGAACCCCGCTAGAATAAATCCATGACCACCGCTCCCCGTTACACCGACGAGCACGCAAAAGCCGGCCTCGACTTCAAGTTCCCTCCCATCGAGACCTGGCAAAACCAGTTTCCCGGTTACGAGATTCAAATCGACGATCCCGAACTCACTTCCGTCTGCCCCAAAACCGGATTGCCTGACTTCGGCGTGCTCACCATTCGCTACATGCCCAAAGATCGCTGCCTCGAACTGAAGTCGCTCAAAGAGTATCTATTCAGCTACCGCAATCTGGGCATTTTTCAGGAGAATATCGTCAATCAGGTCCTCGAAGACATCGTGAAAGCCTGCGATCCAGTGTGGGCCGTCGTGAAAGGCGAATTCCGCCCCCGCGGCGGCATCGGCACCACCGTCGAAGCCCGCTGGCCGCGCCCGTGAACGTAGCGGAATTGTAGCCCCGGTCCATCATTCGCACCGCCGGTCCGGCCTTTGTAGCGCCGGCCTCCCGGCCGGCTGTAGCGCGGGCGTCCACGCCCGCGCTCGCCGTTTCCTCGCTCCCTCGCTCCCTTGTTCCCTTGTTCCCTTCGCCTCTGTCTCTGTGATATCTCTTATTCTTCGCGACGCTTTCCACTGCACCGGAGCCGCTTGCCAACTTCTCTCCGATCGCTGCGCCCCCGCATCAACCCCGCACTGGGCACGGTCCTGCTGCTCATCGGTCTCAATCTGCTCAATTACCTCGACCGCTACATCCTCAACGGCGCGCAGCCCCTTATCCAAAGCGAGTTTCACGCCACCGACCAGCAGATGGGCTGGCTCACCACGGGGTTCTTCCTCACCTACATGATCTTTGCGCCCCTCAGCGGCTGGTTGGGCGACTGCTATCGCCGCAAGCCGCTCATCATTACCGGCGCCATCATCTGGAGCCTGGCCACGCTCGGCAGCGGCATTGTTCACACCTACTAGGCCTCTATGTGCGTCGCGCGCTGGTGGGGGTGGGCGAGGCCACCTTCGGCATTTACGCGCCCGCCGTGCTCGCCGATTTCTATCCGGAGCGCGACCGCAATCGCATCCTCTCCATCTTCTATCTCGCCATTCCCGTCGGTGCAGCGCTCGGCTATCTGGCGGGCGGGGAACTCGGCAGTCTGTGGGGCTGGCGCGCGCCGTATCTCATCTGCGCAGTCCCGGGCTCGCTCATCGCCGCGCTCTATGGCGCGTGGGGCCGCGAGCCGGAACGCGGCGCAAAAGATCGTCTCCGCCGCGCCAAAGCGTATCGACTCCTGGGATGCGCTCGAGCGTATTGTCAAGCGGCGGCTGCGTCTCTTCACCATGGGCGCGTTCCTCACGGCGTGTGGAACGCATTGATCGCCTTCACCTTCGGCAGCGTCCGTTTCGCGCGACCGCGCCTGCGCATCTTCAGGAACCCGGCCTTCCTCACCTCGACCTTTGGCCTGGCAGCCATCACCTTTGCGCTGGGTGGCATCTCGGCCTGGGTTCCCACGTTCCTGCACCGCGTCAACGGTCTTTCCGTGGCCAATGCAGGTCTGGTGGTCGGCGCCATCACCGTCATTGACGGCATCGGCGGCACCATTGTCGGCGGCTGGATCGCGCACCGCTGGCAGCGCACCGACCATCGCGCCCTCTACCTGATTTCGTTTTGGAGCGTGGTCCTCACCATCCCCTTCGGCGTTCTGGTTTTCTTTGGGCCGCACTCCACCACGATTCCCGCGCTCGTTCTGCGCCGAGTTCTTCATCTTCCTCAACACCGGTCCCTCAATGCCGCCATCGTGAACTCGGTGCAGGGAGCCGTGCGCGCCACGGCCATCTCCATCAATCTCTTCTGCATTCACTTCTTCGGCGACACCTTCTCGCCGCAGATCATCGGCGCCATCAGCGACCGCTCCACCTTGAGCATCGGTCTCGGCGCGACCCTGGTTTCGCTGGTCATCGCCTGCGCGATCCTCTGGTACGGCGCCCGCTTCGCCCCGCCCTACTACGAGGCGCAGGTGCCGTAGTCGAGCCAGTCGGTGCAAAGGCTGGGGCTCGGCTATTTCCCCGGCAGCGTTTCCTGGTCCCTGGTATTCATGAACGCGCGGCGTCCGCCCTGGCTGCGCAGGTTGGGGTCGTTCACCGGCGGCCGTTCCTGCTCCGCGTTGAAGCCGCGCGCCAGCAGCGGATTGGCTTGAACTTCGGTGGACCGCCATTGAACTGCCTTGCATGGCTCAGAACCATGCCCGCGCTGCCGTGCATGGGCTGGACAATACCGCGAATCTCGACGTCCATGTCGCGATACTTCTTCAGCTCGCCCACCTCGCCGAGGTCTTCCCTGTAGCTGACGACGGTGAAGCGGCATTGTTCGTCCGTCGTCTGCGGGGAGCACACGTCAAGGAAGCGCGTGCCGTCAGGAAGTTGCACCACATCATAGATATGCGCTGAAACGCAAACGTCTTTGTTGAGCATTTGCGCAGCTTGGCTGGCGGGGACGCAAGGCTTGGGTTTGGCGGCAAACGCCAGCGCCGGCACACAAACGGCAATCGCCCCCAGCAAGCGCGGGAGATTGAATCGCATCGCAGAACTCCGTTGAGAATTGAATCCAGCGTAGCGCGATTTCGAAGCAAAGGGAAGCGCGGAACCATGACGACTGATCACTGACAACTGAAAACTGACCACTATATTTAGCGCGCTCCCACCAGCTCGCCGCTCTTCGCGCCCTGTCCGTAATGGCTCTCCACGTAGTTGTCCAGGATCTGCTTGAACTCGGCCACGATGGTGTCGCCGCGCAGCGTGGTCGAGAGCTTGCCGTCGATGTAGACAGGGGCGACAGGGTCCTCGAATGTTCCGGGCAGGCTGATGCCGAGGTTCGCGTGCTTCGATTCGCCGGGGCCGTTGACCACGCAGCCCATCACGGCCAGCTTCAGTTCTTCCACGCCGGGATACTTCTTGCGCCACTCCGGCATGGAGGTGCGCAGGTAGCTCTGAATCTGCTCGGCGAGCTCCTGGAAATAGGTGCTCGTCGTGCGCCCGCATCCGGGGCAGCTCGTCACCTGCGGCATAAAGCTGCGGATCGAGAGCGACTGCAGAATCTGCTGCGCGGCCAGCACTTCTTCCGTGCGGTCGCCGTTGGGCTTGGGCGTCAGGCTCACGCGAATGGTGTCGCCAATGCCCGCGAGCAGCAGCGGCGCAAGGCCCGCGGTCGAGGCGATCAGTCCCTTCGCAGCCCATGCCGGCTTCGGTCAGTCCAGATGCAGCGGATAATCGCAGCGCGCGGCCAGCTTGGTGTAGACGTCGATCAGGTCGCGCACGCCGCTCACCTTGGCCGACAGAATGATCATGTCGTGGCCCAGGCCGTAACGCTCGGCAGCCGCGGCGGAATCGAGCGCGCTCGCGATCATGGCTTCGATCATCACGTCGCGCGCGGGCAGCGGTTCGGCCTTTTTGCTGTTCTCGTCCATCATGCGCGTCAGCAGCGACTGATCGAGCGAGCCCCAGTTCACGCCGATGCGCACCGGCTTCTGATTCTCGACCGCGCACTCCACCATGGTGCGGAAATTGTCGTCGTCCTTGCGCCCGATGGAAACGTTGCCGGGATTGATGCGGTACTTGGCCAGCGCGCGCGCCGTGGCGGGATATTTCTTGAGCAGGATGTGGCCGTTGTAGTGAAAATCGCCGACGATGGGCACGCGCAGGCCGCGCTTCTCCAGCCCCTCGACGATGTGCGGCACGGCGGCCGCTGCGTCTTCGTTGTTCACCGTGACGCGCACGATCTCCGAGCCGGCAAGCGCCAGGGCCGCAACCTGTTCAATGGTGGATTGCGACGTCGGCCGTGTCGGTGTTGGTCATCGACTGCACGACAACCGGGACCTCCCAGCCTACGCGCACGTGTCCAATTTTTACGGTGGGGGTTTTTCTGCGCTGAATCTCCGCCATGCTTCTAGTGTACCCGCAACCGAGGCGCTCGCGGCCGAGGTCGCAGTGGACGACCCAAACGTGCAAATGGAGGCGCGCGAAGGCCGGTTTCACAGGCCCATCGCGGTGTAAATTTGGCAAGATTTTGAAAACAAAGCGCATTAGCAGCGAGGATTGTTTTTCAGCGGGCACTGGAATCAGACGCGGACAGCCTCTTCATAGGTCGAGGTTACGCGAATCTGCTCGCAGAGAGGACTGACGGCCATAGGCCTGCCGAAGTGCCATCCCTGGGCATACCGAACCCCGCGCTTCTGAAGGTATTGCGCCTGCGGCTCCGTCTCCACGCCCTCCGCAACCATCTCGAGATGCAGCGAGTGGGCCATTTCGATGATGTGCAGCACCACCTGGCTGGTCGCGCCGTCGGTATTGATGGTTTCCACAAAGGCGCGATCGATCTTGAGCGTGTCAAGCGAGAGAGACTGCAGGCACGAAAGGCTCGAGTAGCCGGTGCCGAAGTCGTCGATGGCCACGCTGAATCCCTTGGCGCGCAATTCATCGATGAGCTCCGCGGTCTCTGGCCCCTGCAGGAAGGCGCGCTCCGTGGCTTCGATCTCGATGTTTTCCGGCCGCGCTCCGGAGACGCGAAGGAACTGGTCCATGGCATCGACGGTGCGTTTGTCGCAGAGGTCGGCCGCAGAAAAGTTCACCGCGACGCAGAACTTGGGATCGATCTTCAGGAACTGCGGAAGATCGCTCGCGACCATGGCGAGGACTTCCGCGGTAATGAGTTGGATCATGCCGCACTGCTCAGCCTGGGGAATGAAGTAATCGGGCCGCATGTCGGCGTAGCTGCTTTTCCAGCGGACCAGAGCTTCGGCGCCGATGACGCGCCGCGACGCCAACTCCACAACCGGCTGATACAGGACATACAAACTTCCGTCCTTCAGGGCGCGGCGGAGCATGGTAGGGAACGAGGAGTGCATGCGCGTGAGCAGGCTGGCCATCAGCGAGAAGACCGCGCCGCAGAGGACGCCGATGGGAATGAAGAGGAGAGCGAAGTGGGCAATGCGCTGGTAGATGTAACGCTGCGGCGTTGCCACCACAACGGCGAGATCCCACTGCGTCGAGCGCACTCGGGAGACCAGGTAGCCACTGTCCAGAATCGTGGACTGGGATCCTTGATCAATGGGTTCGAACCAGTCGGTAGGGAAGTTCTGTCCCTGCGCGGCCACGAGATCGTGATCGGGAGTAGACGGAACGAATACGGCGAGCTCGACGTCCGCGCCTTCGGTGGAAACGTCAAGGGCCAGGTCGGGGTCAACGATCATCGCGAATCCGCTAATCGCGACGACATCCAGCGCATGCGAAGGTTGGCCGGCCAGATTTCTCTTGAAGTATTCCGAGACACCGTGCCCGGTGACCAGATCCGGTTTGCCCAGCGCAATGGGATTCGCGACTCCCTGCGAGGTGCATAGCAGGGTGTCGTGCGTGATGCGGCCGATCGCCTTCATATAGCTGGACCCAAAATCGATTTGCCGCATGAGTCTGATGTCCTGCGGCGAGCAGGGCGGAAGGTCAGCTTGCGTCAGTTTCTGCGCGTCTTCCTTGAACTGTCTTGAGGTCGCTTCAACGCGGCGCAGAACTTCCTGAGCGTTGTTGAGACTGAGCGTTTTTTCCGTCGAGTAGCTCTCCCACCAGGCCAGATAAGCGGAGGCCAAAACGGGCGCAACAAAGGCTACGAGCGCGCTGAATAGCGCGATGCCAACTCGTATTTTTTTCGGCATGCGTGGCCTCTTCCGCAGCGGATGGGTATTACCTTAGTTACGGATATTAGCCCAATCGAATGGGCCATACCATCACCCGTACGATGCAGAAGAGAGACGCAAAAGCTCCAGAAAGCTACAAAACTGAATCCTTGTTGATCTCGCAAAATTAAGCCTTATTGATCTCATCGAATGCACGTTGATTCGGCGTCGTCCCTGCGCCCGGGGCGTCGGGAGCAACGTAGTATCCGCCTTCGATTCGGGCAGGATGTTCCATCCAATCGTGCAGCCAGGGAATGTACTCAAGCAGGTTGCAAGCGGGATGCGCGAAGCACAGGTGCTGATGCACCTGCGCCATATCGCCAACGTGCGGCGTCACCGGCAGGTTGGCGCTGTGCGCCATGTCTGCGACCTCGAGAAATTCAGTAATGCCGGCTACGCGCACCACATCCGGCTGCACGTAATGCACCGCACCCGCATGAATGAATTCGCGAAAATGCGCTGCCGTGTAGATTTGTTCGCCGAGCGCAATGGGTGTGCGAATTGCCTCAGCCAAGCGACGGTGCCCTTGCACATCGTCGAAGTAAATCGGCTCCTCGATCCATGCCACGTCAAAATCCGCCAGCTTGCCCGCGGTTTGAATCGCTTCGGGCAGCGTCCAGCGTCCATTGGCGTCGGTCATGATGCGAATTTCCGGCCCCAGCGCTTTGCGCACCGCTTCCACGCGGCGCAAATCTTCGCCGGGATTTGGGCCGCCGACTTTTAGCTTGACCGCGCGATAGCCTTCCTCTTCGATAAGTCGCATGCAATCGGAGACGACCGTTTCCAGCGTCCAGTTCAGCCAGCCACCATCGGTGTTGTAGGCCTGCACCTTTTTTGCCGCCGATCCACCCAGCAGCTTCCACAGCGGAACGCCGGCCTCTTTGGCTTTCAGGTCCCAGAGCGCGATGTCGATGGCGCCCAGAGCCAGATGCGTGATGCCGGCGCGTCCCACCCAGTAGATCGGAGGATACTTGTGCAGCTTCTCCCAGAGAGCGCCGACTTCGCGCTGGGCAATACTGTTTTCCCGACCGATTTCCCGACCGATGAGCAACGGGCCGTAGCTGTTCACGATGCACTCAGTAATGAGCCGGTCCGTGGCCAGGTGCGCGTGTGTGCCGGAGAAGCCGTAGCCGGTGAGACCCGCGTCGGTATGAATGGCCACGCCGGGCGCACCCCAATGCGTAAGCGTGTGCGTGCTGTCGGCGATTCCGCCGCGCGTCACAGGCGCGTGAAGAATGAAGGGCTCGAGGCTGGTGATCTTCATCGGTGAGTCCGTTGCCGAAGTTGCCGGATTTCATCATAGCGTTCGCAGAGTGCCGCGCGCGACGGAGTGATCGCTCAGCCTCCAAAGGCACGCCAACGAAAATCTGTTGACGACACTGGGTCGGGCCGTTCGGTATATTGTTGGCATTCCCCTAATCCGGAAGCAGAGCGGATCCCCAATTCCGGATTCACCGGTTTCCCCGAAATCTGAAATTCAAATTGAGATGAAAGAGGAGGTCAACCGTGGGCGATCAGCCGACACCGGAACACATTATGCAAATTGGCTTTGGATTCTGGGCCTCGAAGACGCTTTTGAGCGCAGTGGAAATGGGGGTGTTTACCGAGCTGGCAAGAGCGTGCTGAAGGCTTGGAGGAGTTGACCGGGCGGTTGGGACTGCATCCGCGGTCGGCTCGAGATTTTCTCGACGCGCTGGTGGCTCTTGGATTTCTGGAGCGGCGTGAGGGGAAATACTCCAACACGCGCGACACGGATGTATTCCTGGACAAGCACAAGCCCTCGTATATCGGCGGAATTCTGGAGATGTGTAACCACCGCTCCTACGGGCATTGGGACCATCTGACCGAGGGCCTGCGCACAGGGTTGCCGCAGAACGAATTGAAAGGCGGAGGCGCGTCTGAATTCGCAACCCTCTACGCCGATCCCGCGCGGCTCAAAGAGTTTTTGAAGGCGATGACCGGCGTGAGCCGTGGCGCGAACATGACCATCGCGGCGAAGTTTCCTTGGGCGCAGTACAAAACCGTCGCCGATGCGGGCCCGGCCCAAGGCGATTTGCTGACGCAAGTGCTTCTGCAGAACCAACACCTCGCCGGCGTGGGGTTCGATTTGCCTGAGGTGGGCCCGATTTTCGAGGAATATGTTGAAACCCACGGATTAACCTCCCGGCTGCGCTTCCAGGCGGGCAGCTTCTTCACGGATGCGTTGCCGAAGGCAGATGTGATCATGATGGGACACATTCTGCACGACTGGGATCTTGAACAAAAGCGGATGCTGATCGGAAAAGCATTCGACGCTCTTCCGGAGGGCGGCGCATTGCTGGTGTACGACTCGATCATTGACGACGACCGCTCGAAGAACGCATTTGGCCTGATGATGAGCATGCACATGATGATCGAAACCTACGGCGGATTCGACTACACCGGAGCGGATTGCCAGGGATGGATGCGCGAGGCTGGATTTAAGCAGACGCGCGTGGAGCACCTGGTGGGTCCGAATTCGATGGTGGTCGGGATCAAGTAGGCAGTGGTCAGTTGTAAGTGATCAGTGGTCAGTGCCGATGAGCGGAGGACGAGTTCCGTCTTTCGCTATCGGCTAAATCCGGAATAGACGCCACGCAAGTTACTCTACCTCCGTGCGAGAAATAAAAAGCCAACTAGCGATTGATACTTCGCGCGGTCGAGCGGCCGATGGGCTTGCCCTGCGCATTCGCGGTCTGAGCAAGAGCTTTGGCGATGTGCGGGCGGTCGACGGCATCGACCTGGAAGTTGGTCCGGGCGAGTGCTTTGGGCTGCTGGGCCCGAACGGTGCAGGGAAGACCACGACGATCGAGATTTGCGAAGGCTTGACGACGGCCGATGCGGGCACAGTCGAGCTGCTGGGGCAGAAGCTGGCAACGGGACGCAAGCGAGTTGCGGCAGCTGATCGGGATGCAACTGCAGGAGACGCAATTTCCCGAGAAGCTGACTGTCGAAGAAGTGTTGCGCCTGTTCCGGAGTTTTTACCGGCACGGCATGACGTTGGATGAGGCCATCGCGCTGGCACAACTTGAGGAGAAGCGGCGGGCGCGTGTCGGCGGTTTGAGCGGCGGACAGAAGCAGCGGTTAGCGATGGCGACGGCACTGGTCGGCGATCCGGAATTGCTCTTTCTCGATGAGCCGACGACGGGGCTCGATCCGCAGGCGCGGCGTCACTTATGGGATTTGGTGGAGGGATTGAAGCAGGCTGGACGCACCATCATCCTGACCACGCATTACATGGAAGAGGCGGAGCGGCTGTGCGATCGCGTGGCGATTATGGACCATGGACGCGTGATTGCGTTGGGCACACCCAGGGAATTGATCGCGACAGTGGGCGGCGACGACATTGTGGAGTTTGCCGTGAGCCCATCGGATCCCCTCGTCCAAAAATCCACACACGAAGTTGCGAGGGGCGCTCGAGGCCATTCCCGGCGTGCAATCGCATCGCGTGCATGAGGGATTGCATCAGCTTTCGGTGAGCGAATTGCACACGGCCGTACCGCGCATCTTCGCCGCTCTGGAAAAGCAGGGCCTGCATTTGAGCGAATTCCGCACGCATTCGGCCACGCTCGAGGATGTCTTTGTGCGGCTCACGGGGAGGAACCTGCGCGATGAATAGGCTCGAATTAAGCAGCCTGTATCAATTGACCGTCACGCGGTTCAAGCTGACGCTGCGCGAGCCGGAGGCAATTTTCTGGATCTTCGTGTTTCCCATTTTGCTCGCACTCGGATTAGGGATCGCGTTCCGCAACCGTCCTGCGGATGTGCTGCCCGTGGGCGCAACCACGCCGCAACTGGTGCAGGCGCTTGCCACCGACAAGGGACTCAAAGCGTCGCAGATGGATGAAGCCGCGGGTACGCGTGCCCTGGCGACAGGAAACATTGTGCTGCTCGCCATTGAGAGCGGTCATGGCGTGGTCTATCGCTATGACGACACGAATCCCGATGCGCGAATCGCACGGATGATCGCCGATCGTGCCATCCAGGTCGCAGCGGGGCGACAGAATCCGGTTGAATCCGAAAACCAGCTGGTGCACGAAACCGGCTCGCGCTACATCGATTTTGTTGTGCCCGGCCTGCTGGGGATGAACCTGATGGGTTCAGCGATGTGGGGACTGGGGTTCGCAATTGTCGACGCGCGCGCCAAGAAGCTGCTGAGGCGGATGGTGGCCTCGCCCATGCCACGCTGGCAGTACTTGGCGGCCTATTTGCTCTCGCGGTTGGTTCTGCTGGCGATTGAAGTGGTGGTATTTCTAGGATTCGCGCGATTCGTGTTTGGCGTGCCGTTTCGCGGGCCACTCTGGCAGTTGGCTCTCATATGCGTGGTCACATCGTTGGTCTTTTCGGCATTGGGGCTGCTGGTGGCATCGCGCGCTCGGACCATGGAAGCTGTCAGCGGGCTGATGAACCTGGTGATGCTGCCCATGTGGATTTTGTCCGGCGTCTTTTTCTCGGCATCGCGGTTTCCCGCCGTGATCCAGCCGCTGGTGAAGGCGCTGCCGCTGACCGCGGCGATTGATGCCATCCGCGGCAACATGCTACAGGGAATTCCGCTCGGTCATTTGATGACGCCTTTGGCGATTCTGCTGGCATGGTTCGCGCTGCCGTTTGCGGTTTCACTCAGGATCTTCCGCTGGCGCTGAAAAACATGGGCAATAGGGAGCTGGGGTAGAAAACAGGTCATGGCCGCTCGCCTCTCCGCTATGGGCCGGTAGAATTTAACAATATGGATTTGAAAAATCAGAATTCAGCGGCGGTCGAAACCATCTTCGATGGCAGCCGTTTTGTCCGCGCATGCCTGCGCAAACCCGTGGATCGCACGCCGGTTTGGTTCTTGCGGCAGGCCGGCCGCTACATGCAGGAATACCGCGACGTGCGCAAACATCATACGCTGGTGGAAATTTGCAAGATGCCCGAGTTGGCCTCTGAAGTGACCATCACCGCCGCGGAGAAGCTCGGCGTGGACGCGGCGATCATCTTTGCCGATTTGCTGCTGCCTCTGGAACCGATGGGACTGGATTTCGAATTTCAGGCAGGCGAGGGCCCAGTGGTGCATCGTCCGGTGCGAACGGCCGATGACGTGCGCGCTTTGCGGACGGATCGTGCGAACGAACTTGGCTACGTAGCACGCGCCATTGAAAGAGTCGCGGCGCACTTTGGCGACAAGTTGGGCATCATCGGCTTTTGCGGCGCGCCCTACACACTGGCCAGCTACATGATTGAAGGTGGCGGCTCGCGGAACTACATCGAGACAAAGAAAATGATGTACGGCAACTCCCTCGCGTGGGGAAGCCTTTTGGACAAGCTGGTGGTTGTGCTGACGGAGTACTGCAGCCAGCAGGTGCAGGCTGGCGCCGACGTCATTCAGATATTCGATAGCTGGGTCGGTTCACTTTCGCTCAGCGACTATCGCGCGTATGCCTTCGAGGCCTCAAAACGGCTGGTGCGCGCGGTGCAGGCAATGGGCGTGCCGGTAATTTATTTTGGCGTGGAAACCACGGGATTGCTGGAGCAGATGGCGCAAACGGGAGCCGATGTAATCGGCCTCGACTGGCGGCAGCCCCTCGACGATGGCTGGCGGGCCGTGGGAATCGGACGCGCAGTGCAGGGCAATCTGGATCCGATTACATTGTTTGCGCCCCTGGATGTGCTGGAGCAGCGCGTGAAGGAGATTCTGCGCGCGGCCAATGGCCGGCCGGGACACATCTTTAATCTGGGCCATGGGATTGTGCCGGGGACTCCTGTAGAGAACGTGCGGGCCGTGGTGCGGATGGTGCGCGAGTTCCGCCTGGAGGCCGCGCGTGGCTAAACAGGCGGTCTTGTTACTCGCGCATGGAACTCCCGAGACAATCGAACAAATTCCCGAATATCTGCGCAACGTGGTGAGCGGGCGGCCGTTGCCACAGGCGGTTGTGGAGGAGATCCAGCATCGCTACGCACAGATCGGTCACAGCCCGCTGACCGAAATCACGTTTGCCCAGGCACGGCTGGTCGAGGCAGAACTCGCCGCGGCAGGGCAGCCGGTCCCCGTGTATGTGGGCATGAGAAACTGGCGGCCATACATTCCGGAAGTAGTGCGGCAGATGCGCGCGGACGGCATTGAGGAAGCTGCTGTGATCTGCATGGCGCCGCAAAACTCGCGCACCAGCGTGGGGCTGTACCGGCGGGCGGTAGAGGCCGAGGCGGAAAATTTGCGCATCGACTTTACCTCCGGATGGGCACAGCACCCATTGCTCGCAGACGCGTTCGCTGAGCGGCTGCGGCCGGCCTTGGCCAAGCTAACTAAGCAAGTAGGCGGACCGGTGCCGGTGTTGTTCACCGCGCACAGCGTTCCCTTGCGCACCGTGGAAGCGCCTGCCGCTGATGCCGATGCTGGCAAACGTCTCTGGCCCGGACAAGGCGTTGATCCGTACGCCGAAGAGGCGCGCCACACGGCTGCGTTGGTGGCCGCGCGCGTGCCGGAAATTTCCCGCTGGTGGTTTGCCTTTCAGAGCCAGGGTGCAAGCGGTGGACCTTGGCTGGGTCCAAGCGTTGAGGAGACACTCGACCAGCTTACGGCTGAAGGCGTGAAGGCCCTAATCCTGCAACCCATCGGGTTTCTCTGCGACCATGTAGAGATTCTCTTCGATGTGGACATCCTTTTCCGCGAGTACGCCATCAAAAAAGATGTTCTGCTGGAGCGCCCGGAATCGCTCAACGCGTCAGTCACGCTGGCGAAGGCGGTTGCGGATTTGGCGCATGGCGGATTGGGGCGATTAAGCGCTCCGCAGTGAGTTCAATTTAAAGTTGAACCATCTTTGCGAGGACGGACGGAGGCGGATAGCTCGTAGTTATTCAGTTATTGATTTGTGAGTTACCCCAGTATCTCAGTTGGTGCCGTAGTGTTCTTAACTGGCCAGTTGAGGATAAGATCAAGATGACTCTCGCTGGGACGCAAGTACCCGGTGATCCCATTCATGTGCCAGAAAGATCAACGCTGAAGTAGGAAATCTGCGCTTTTATCTCGGTGGTGGGAGAGCCGTGTCGCCAGCAAGTCGAAGCGTTTCCCCCGGAGTTCACGCATGTCAGAAGTAATGACGCGGCGAGCCTTTGCCCTAAGTTTTGGCGAGGTGAAAGCTGGAAAAATTGTTGAAGTAAAGGCCGTAAATATTGTCGAGGCGAACTCGGCGAATGAGCGCGTGATTTGCGAGTGCGGCAGCGATGAGGTTTATCGCATCTTCCGCAAGGGCTTTTTTCAAGAAAGGATTTATCCGTTGTGCGGCTTCTATCCCTGGCGGTGCAAAAAGTGCGGCCTGTGTCTGATGCTGTGTAAGCGCAATCTGGCCGGCAAGAAGGACGACGCGAACTGAATTCAACTGGCGGAAGCTCACGAACGGAAGAAGTTTCGCGCCAGGAAGAGGACGTTAGCCGGGCGTTCTGCCAGGCGACGCATAAAGTAGGGATACCACTCCGTTCCAAAAGGAACATAGACGCGCACCTTGTAACCATCGCGCACCAAATTGCGCTGCAGATCGCGGCGCACTCCATATAACATCTGAAATTCGAAATTTTCGCGGCTGATTTCGCGCGACGCGGCGTAGGATTTTGCTGCTTCCACAATCGCATCGTCGTGTGTTGCCAGCGCGTGGTAAATCGGACTGTCGAGAAGCATGTGGCTCAACTTGAGAAAGTTTGTGTCCACGTCAGCCTTGCGCGGAAAAGCCACATCGGACGGCTCTTTGTACGCGCCTTTGCAGAGCCGGATACGGATGCCTTCGGCGAGCAGTTGCTCCACGTCGGCCTCGGAACGGTAGAGGTAGGACTGAATAACGACGCCGACAGCGCCGCGCATGGCAGGGCGCGCGTGGATGCGGCGCACGATATCGAGCGTGACTTCGGTCAGGCGCGAATCCTCCATGTCGACGCGGACGAAGTTCTTCGTAGCCTGGGCGTGTTCGACGAGGTTTCCGGCGATGGACTCGGCCAGATCCGCCGATTGCTCAAGACCCATCTGCGTGAGCTTGACGCTGATGTTCGCTTGGATGCCGCGGGCGGCGATGGAATCGAGCAAGCTTGTGGTAAACGTCGGCGGCCCGATGCGCCTCGCTCTCTGAAGTGACACTCTCACCCAGCGAGTCGAGCGTGACAGCGATGCCCTGGCGGTTGACCTCTTCAGCTACACGCAACGCATCGTCGGGCGTCATGCCCGCGATAAAGCGCGAGTTGAGGCGGGCTCCCAGCTGCGAGTGTTCGCAGAAACGACGCAACGGACGATTATGAGAGAGCGCGATAAAAGCGGAACGAAGAAATGGCATGACTTGCCCCTGCTTGAGAGTGCGCCGATGGAGGCTCACTCCGCAAACAGAATAGTTTCGCACATCGGGCCGGAGTAGGCACTGGCACAAAACACGCGTCACGTAGGCCGCGATTCGGAGAACCGTGAGGTCAAAACGCCTCTTCGCAGCGCGCGGTTCGACTCCGCCTCAGCGCACCTGGAACAAGGCGCTGCCATGCGCCGGCAACGTGACGCTGATGTCTTTGGACTCTTTGCTGGTCGAATCGTCCCAGGCATTCTGGGCGGAATGTTTTTGGTTATCGAGACCGAAGTCCTTCCAGGTGGTGCGCACCGTGGCGGGGCTCGAGCCGAGATTGAAGAAGGCGAAAAACTCTGCGTAGCCGCGCGCGCCGGGCTCGTTGATGGTGGCGCGCCAGACGCGGATATTTTCAAACCCCGCGCCCAGTGCAGAAGCCTCAACCGGACGGCTGTAAGTGGCGTTCTGGTTCACGAAAAGAACGGCCTGGTTGGTGATGAGCGAGCGCGTGAAGTCGTCGAGCCGAGTCAGGTTGCCGCCAAGGATGAGAGGCGAACGGGTCGACGGCCCAGAGAGTGAATTCGGTGCGCTGCTCGTCCTGTGTCTCGCGCGACTGGCGCGCTTCGCCCCAGGCCGGGGTGCGGGCCAAGCCAGCCTTCGGGCAGCATGTCAGCGTCGGGCCAATTGCCGGGCCCGGTGTAAGTGAACCATTTAGCCAGGCGATCGAATTCGCCTTGCAACCCGAACGGAAACTCATCGTCCGGGCTTGTTGGGAAAGCTCCATCCGTCCCAGTGGTCGTTGGTGATGCGCCACATCTGCGCATACTTTGCGACCTCGGCGGCATGCTCAAGCGCAGTGGGCCCGGGCGAAAGACTCAGCACGATGGGCCGGCCGGTTTTGCGGATGGCTTCAGCGATCTGGCGAATCTCCGTGGGCCGGTAGGGATTGGTCGGCGATGCAGTCGACCTTGAGAAAATCCACGCCCCAGTACGCGTAGAGCTTCAGCATGGAGTCGTAATAGGCCTGGCCCGCGGCATTGTCCTTCACGCCCCAGTTGCCCTCGTCCCATGGGCAGGGAGATGTGGTGTCGGCAGCGTCGGCGGCATGGAATTGCGTGCCGGCGATGGGCAGATTGGCGGCGACCACCTGGCGCGGAATGCCGCGCACGATGTGAATGCCGAACTTGAGTCCCTGCGCGTGCACCCAGTCGGCGAGAGGCTTGAATCCCGCGCCATTGGCGGCGGACGGGAAGCGGTCCGGCGACAGGAATCAGCAGGCCGTTGCTGTTCCACAGATACTGTTTCTGCTTCGAGGGTCTTGCCCGTCGGGGTTGGCCATGTACCAGCCCTCGTCGATGACGGCATATTTCCACCCGAACTGCTCGAGTAGAGACGAGAACAGTCGCATTGGCCCTGAATTGCTCCTCGTCGATGGTGAGTCCGTAGGCGTCCCAGCTGTTCCACCCAAGGGCGGAGTGGGCGCGAGCGATTGCGCGGAGCCGAAGTGCGGAACGAGCGATGTGGCAGCCAAAACCATGGCAGGTAAGAAGCCAAACTTGTTCATGAGGAAACGTATAGCACATTCCGCGCGATGGGCGGGATTCAAGCGAAGAGAAACACGAATGCCGGGTGTCCGGGTTATCCTACGAAAATCCGATCGATAAAGGATTGCTCAAATAGAGGAGTTGTCTATGGAAAGCGTGTGTAAGGCCGGAAAACCGTGCGGGTATGCCTCGGCCTTCGTTTTTGGCATGTCGGTTTTGGCCGTGCAGATTCCGGCTCAAGCAGCAGGCGAAGCGGCGGCGCAAATCCGATTCAGGCGCTCTTTGTCAGCGACATCCACTTTGAGCCGTTTCGTGATCCGGGAAAGGCCGCGCAACTGGCAGCGGCGCCGGTTGGGGAGTGGGACGCGAATTCTGGCTGCTCCCGCGTCAGCCGATGCCGCGGCGCAGTGGGCAAAACTCGACCAGGCCTGCCCCACGCGCGGTGCAGACACATCTTATGCTCTCTTTCAATCGAGCTTGCATGCCATCCACGCGCAGGCTGGTGAGGCGAAGTTTGTCATCCTGAGCGGCGACTTGATCGCGCACAGCTTCTCCTGCAAATTCGCCGCGGTATTTCCCAAAGCGACGCCGGCTGACTACAAGGCGTTTGTGGAGAAGACCATCGCCTTCGATCTGGCTAACTTGCGCGCCGCGCTTCCCGGAGTTCCGGTTTATGCGGCGCTGGGCAATAACGATTCCGATTGCGGTGACTATCAACTCGATGCCAATAGCGCATTCCTGAAAGAGATCGGGCAGGATTTTGCAGCCGATTTCGTGGGCACGGAGAAGGCGCAGGCGCTGCGAGACTTTGCCGCAGGCGGCTATTACAGCGTGACGCCTGCCTGCGCCTGTTGAGAGAACGCGGCTGCTTGTGCTCGACGACTTATTTATGTCGGACCGATACAAACGTGCGGCGGCAAGGCAGATGCGGCGCCAGCGGCTGCGCAAATTGCCTGGCTCAAACAACAGTTGAACGAGGCACGCGACAAAAAAGAGAAGGTCTGGGTGATGGCGCACATTCCGCCGGGCGTAGACTCCTATTCGACCGCGAGAAAATGGATGACACTTTGCGGCGGAGGCAAGCCGAAGATGTTCCTTTCCTCAGAGGCGCTGCCTGAAGTGCTGGCAGGCTACGGCGACGTGGTGCAATTGGCGATCTTTGCGCACACGCACATGGATGAGGTGCGATTGCTGAATCCGGCGAATGTGGACGCTGCGCACAGGCCCGTCGCGGTGAAGATGGTGGCATCGATTTCGCCGATTGATGGAAACAATCCGTCGTTCACGGTGGCGACGATCGATCCGGTGCATGCCATCCTCACCGACTATCGCGTGATTGCGGCTTCGAATCAAACCGGAATCGCCACGGAGTGGACCGAGGAATACGATTTTGCGAAGACCTATCATGAGCCTGCATTTACAGCAGCCACAGTGGAAAATTTGATCGCCGGCTTCAAAGCTGATCCGGCGGCGCAGACGAGCGCGAGCAAGAGTTATCTGCGGTATTACATGACGGGCGAGGATATGCGGATGCTGGCGCTGATCTGGCAGCCCTACGTGTGCTCGCTCACCAACACCACGACCGATGTGTACAGAGAGTGCGTGTGCAGCATGGTGAAGTGAGGCGGCGGAGTTATTAGCGCGAGCTGACGGCCGCGGAGTGGCGCAACGCGCGCGAGCGGTTCGTCTTTTGGAGCCAGGTATTCGTTGACGGCGGCGGCGGCTTTGCGGCCTTCGGCAATGGCCCAGACCACGAGCGATTGGCCGCGGCGCATGTCGCCGGCGGCAAAGATGCCGTCGACGGAGCTCATGTAGTTGGTGGTCGCGATGTTGCCGCGCGGGTCAAGCGCCAGGCCAAGCTGCTCGATCATGCCGTTGCGAACGGGGCCGAGGAAGCCCATGGCGAGCAGAACCAGATCGGCGTCGAGCGTGAACTCGCTGCCGGCAATGGGCTCGAACTTGGGCGGAGGAGCCACGCGAATGGCGTGAAGCTGCTTGACGTTTCCGTCGGCGTCGCCGGTGAATTTTACGGTGCCAATGCTCCAGTCGCGGTTGCCGCCTTCTTCATGCGAACTTTCGGTGCGCAGTTGCAGAGGCCAGAGCGGCCACGGCGTGCTGGCGGCGCGGTCCTCGGGCGGCCTGGGCATGATTTCGAATTGATGCACGCTCTTTGCGCCCTGACGATGGCTGGTGCCGAGGCAGTCTGCGCCTGTGTCGCCGCCGCCGATGATGATGACGTGTTTGCCGGTGGCGAGAATCGGCGCGGCAGCTTTCATGTTCGCTAAAAGAGTCTCTTCGGAATCGCCTTCGTTGCGGCGATTCTGTTGCGGCAGAAACTCCATGGCGAAGTGAATGCCATTGAGCTCGCGGCCGGGAACGGGCAGATCGCGTGGTTGCTCGGCGCCACCAGTAAGAAGGATTGCGTCAAAGCCTTCCGTCAGCGACTCGACGGAAACATTCACGCCGACGTGGGCGTTGGTTTGGAAGACTACGCCTTCAGCGCGCATCTGCTCGATTCGGCGATCAACGACATGCTTTTCAAGCTTGAAGTTCGGAATGCCGTAACGGAGCAGGCCGCCGATGCGGTCGTTCTTTTCAAAAACCGTGACGGAATGGCCGGCGCGACGCAGTTGCTGCGCAGCAGCCAGACCCGCCGGGCCGCTGCCGACGACAGCTACGCGCTTGCCCGTGGCCTGTTCAGGCGGCTCGGGATGAATCCAGCCCTCGTCCCAGGCGCGCTCCACGATCGAACGCTCGATGAGCTTGATTGAAACCGGCGGCTGGTTGATGCCGAGCACGCACGCGGCCTCGCACGGTGCTGGACAAATGCGGCCCGTGAATTCGGGAAAATTGTTGGTCGAGTGGAGGCGGCGAATCGCTGCCTCCCAGCGGTTGCCGTAGACCAGATCGTTCCAGTCGGGGATGAGATTGTTGACCGGGCAGCCGGTGTGGCAGAAGGGCACGCCGCAATCCATGCAGCGAGCGCCCTGTTCGCGCTGCTTCTCCTCGGGGAACGGCTCGTAAATTTCGAACCAATCCTTGATGCGCTCGTCAGCCTTGCGGCGTGTGGCCTGCTCGCGTCCGATTTCCAGAAAGCCTGTGACCTTACCCATGTTGCACCTCCGCAGCCGCCGCCACGAGAGGCGACGAAGTGGTGGGTGGTGCGTAAACCGCTTCAGCGCGCGCCACGCCAAGCACACGCTTGTACTCGTGCGGGAAGACCTTGATGAACTTGGGCTGCGCGTCGGCCCAGTGTTCGAGAATCCACGCAGCGCGCGGACTGCCCGTGGCGTCGCGATGGCGCGCCAGCAGGTTGCGGACCTGCTCGACATCTGCGGGATCGACGAGCGGCTCGAGATCGACGCTGGCCTTGTTGCAGCGGCGAATGGAGAAGTCGCCCTGGTCGTCGTAGACATAGGCGATCCCGCCGCTCATGCCGGCTGCGAAGTTGCGCCCGGTGGAACCAAGAACGATGACAAGGCCGTTGGTCATGTATTCGCAACCATGATCGCCCACGCCCTCAACTACGGCGGTTGCGCCGGAATTGCGGACAGCGAAACGTTCGCCTGCGATGCCGTTCAGAAAGACTTCGCCAGCAGTAGCGCCGTAGAGAACGACGTTGCCGACAAGAATGCTTTCTTCAGGAAGGAAGCTGGAGGTCTTGGCGGGATAGGAGATGATGCGCCCGCCGGAAAGCCCCTTGCCGAGATAATCGTTGGCGTCGCCTTCGAGTTCGAGCGTGACGCCGCTGGGCACGAAAGCGCCGAAGCTCTGGCCGGCCGAGCCGCGGAACTTGTAGTGGATGGTTCCGTCCGGTAATCCTGCCGACCCAAAGCGGCGGGCGATTTCGCCGCCCAGCATGGCGCCGACGGTGCGGTGCACATTGCGAATGGCGAAGCTGGCCGTCACCTGGGCCTGCGATTCGAGTGCGGGCTTGGCTTTAGCGATGAGCGCGTGGTCGAGCGCCGGACCCAGACCGTGGTCCTGGCAAGTGGTGCGGCGGCGCGCCACACGCGACGGCAGCGTAGGCACATGGAGAATCGACGAAAGATCGATGCCCTTGGCCTTCCAGTGCGCGTCTTCGATGTGCGCCTCGATTTTTTCCACGCGGCCCACCATTTCGTCTACAGTCTTGAAGCCGAGCTTGGCCATGTGCTGGCGCATCTGCTCCGCAATAAAGAAGAAGAAGTTGATGACGTGCTCAGGCGCGCCGGTGAAGCGCGCGCGCAGCACTGGGTCCTGCGTGGCGATGCCAACGGCGCAGGTGTTCAGGTGACACTTGCGCATCATGATGCAGCCCATTGATATCAAGGGCATTGTTGCGAAACCGAATTCCTCAGCGCCGAGCAGGGCAGCGATGACGACGTCGCGGCCGGTCTGAAGCTTGCCGTCGGTCTGCACGCGGATGCGCGAGCGCAGATCGTTGAGCAGCAGGACTTGTTGCGCCTCTGCGAGGCCGAGTTCCCACGGCAGGCCGGCATGCTTGATGGAGCTGAGCGGCGAAGCGCCGGTGCCTCCGGTGTCGCCGGAGATGAGCACCACATCGGCGTGCGCCTTGGAGACGCCCGCGGCCACAGTGCCGACGCCGACTTCAGAAACCAGCTTGACCGCAATGCGCGCCTGCGGATTGACGTTCTTGAGATCGTAGATCAGCTGCGCCAGATCTTCAATCGAGTAGATGTCATGATGCGGCGGAGGCGAGATCAGTCCCACGCCCGCGATGGAATGGCGGATGCGCGCAATTTCGCTGTCGACTTTGTGGCCGGGTAGCTGGCCGCCTTCGCCGGGCTTTGCGCCCTGCGCCATCTTGATTTGCAACTCGGTGGCATTGACGAGATAGTTTGTGGTCACGCCGAAGCGGCCACTGGCCACCTGCTTGACAGCCGAGCGGCGCGAATCGCCATTGGCGTCCGGCTTGAAGCGCGCTTCGTCCTCGCCGCCTTCGCCGGTATTCGACATGCCGCCCAGACGGTTCATGGCGATGGCGAGCGTCTCATGCGCTTCCTTTGAAATCGACCCGAAGCTCATGGCGCCGGTCGTGAAAGCGCTTGACGATCTCCTTGGCCGGCTCGACCTCTTCAATCGGAATGGGCTTCTCGGCGTACTTGAGCTTCAGCAGTCCGCGCAGCGTGCACAGATTGCGGTTCTGATTGTCGATGAGGTCGGTGTATTCCTGGAACGTGGCCGGACTGTTGGTGCGCACCGCGTGCTGCACCTTGCTGATGGTGAGCGGATTGAGCAGGTGATATTCGCCGCCTTCGCGGTATTGATACTGGCCGCCGACGACGAGCTCGGTTTCTGAATCCGTGAGCGGCTGGTAGGCGTACGCATGCTTCATCTGCGCTTCGCGGGCGAGCACGCCGAGACCGACGCCCTCGATGCGCGAAGCGGTGCCGGGGAAGTAGGTCTCGATGAGCGACTGGTTCAGGCCCACCGCTTCAAAAACCTGCGCGCCGCGATAACTTTGCAGGGTCGAGATGCCCATCTTCGAGAAGGTTTTCAACAAACCTTTGTTGATGGCCTTGATGAAGTTCTTCTCGGCATACTCGGCCGTCACTTTTTCCGGCAGAAGCCCGCGGCGCTTGAGATCGTGGATGGTCTCAATGGCGAGATACGGGTTGATGGCGCTGGCGCCATAACCGATGAGCAACGCAAAGTGCATCACCTCGCGCGGCTCTCCGCTCTCAATAATCAGCGCGACCTGGGTGCGGGTTTTTTCCTGGACCAGGCGATTGTGTACGGCGGCCATGGCCAGCAGGCTGGGTATGGGCGCGTAGGTGGCATCGACGCCGCGGTCGGAAATAATCAGCAGCGTGTAACCACCCGAGGTTCACCGCATGAGAAGCGCGGTTGCTGAGATCGTCGAGCGCGTGCCTCAGGCCCTTTTCGCCATCTTCGGCGCGGAAGAGCGCGGGCAGGGTGGTGGCGAGCAAATCGCCGGAAGCAACGCGGCGAAGCTTCTCAAGGTCGCGATTAGTCAGAATGGGATGAGGCAGCTTGAGGGTGTGGCAGTTCTCGGGCGCTTCATCCAGAATGTTGCGCTCCGTGCCGATGTAGCTGATGAGCGACATCACCAGTTCTTCGCGAATAGGGTCGATGGGCGGATTCGTGACCTGGGCGAAGAGTTGCTTGAAGTAACTGAAGAGCGACTGCGGGCGGTCCGAGAGGCAGGCCAGCGGCACATCGGTTCCCATGGAGCCGATCGGCTCCTCGCCATTGGCGGCCATGGGCGTGAGCAGGATGCGCAGATCCTCCTCGCTATAACCGCAGGCGCGCTGCCGGCGCAAGAGCGTTTCGGGCTTCGACGGGATAGTGCGCGAAGGCTCCGGCAGCTTCTCAATGGTGACCTGCTGCTCCTTCAGCCACTCCCCGTAGGGCTTGCGGCCGGCGAGATCCTTCTTGATTTCGCCGTCGGAGACAATGCGCTGCTGCACCGTATCGACGAGGAACATGCGTCCTGGCTGCAGACGGCCTTTCTTAAGGATGTCCTCGGCGGGAACTTCAATCACGCCGGCCTCGGAAGCGAGGACCACCAGATCGTCCCTTGTCACGATGTATCGGCCGGGCCGGAGGCCGTTGCGGTCGAGCGTGGCACCGATAACTTTACCGTCGGTGAAAGCGATGGCCGCCGGGCCGTCCCATGGCTCCATCAGCGAAGCGTGGTACTCGTAAAAAGCGCGCTTGTCCTCGTCCATGTCGGGATTGCCTGCCCATGCTTCGGGAATGAGCATGGCCATGACGTGGGGGAGTGAACGGCCGGACTGGTAGAGGAATTCAACCGCGTTGTCGAGCGAAGCCGAATCGCTGCCGCCCGGCATGATGACCGGATACAGGTCGCCGATCTTATCGCCGTGAAGCGAGCTCGCGAGAATCGACTGGCGGGCATTCATCCAGCTCACGTTGCCGCGGATGGTATTGATTTCGCCGTTGTGCGCAACGTAGCGATAGGGATGGGCCAATTTCCAGCTGGGAAACGTGTTGGTAGAAAAGCGCTGGTGAACGAGGGCCAGGGCGCTGGTGACGAGGGGATTGGCCAGTTCGAAGTAAAACTTTTCGATCTGCGGGGCCAGCATCAGGCCCTTGTAGATGATAGTGCGACAGGAACACGAGGGAACGTAGAAAGTCTCCTTGTCCTCGATGTCCGAGATCGCAATCTCGTTTTCTGTGCGCCGGCGCACGCGATAGAGCAGGCGCTCGAAAGCTTCTTCGTCGAGGCCCTGCGGGCAGCCGAGGAAAAGCTGCTCGATGTAAGGCTGGGAACTGCGAGCTTCGCGGCCGATGGCATCGCCGTTGACCGGCGTGTCACGCCAGCCGAGAACTTGGCAACCCTCTTCCTGAGCGATGCGCTCAAAGACTCCTTCGCATTGCAGGCGGTTATGTTTTTCTACCGGCAAAAAGCACATGGCCACGCCGTAGGCGCCCGGTTCGGGCAGCGTCATGCCGAGCTCTGCGCACTCGCGCACAAAGAAGGTGTGGGGAATTTGAATAAGGATGCCAGCGCCGTCGCCAGTCTCCGGATCGCAACCTGCTGCGCCGCGATGGGTGAGGTTGATGAGAACCTCTAGGCCCTTGCGGATGATCTCGTGGCTTTTTTCGCCGCGGATGTTCGCGACAAGGCCCATGCCGCAGGCATCGTGCTCATCCCGAGGATGATAGAGGCCCTGCGGTTGCGGAGCACGGAGACGAAAGTCTGAGGGTTCCATGGCAGCCTTTGCTTGCAGAATTTTCATTGCGGAGTGCTCTCCCGATCCGAATACACAACTACCTTGCGTTTTCAGCCGTGAAAATCGCCCTGGCGCTAGATCAAGAGCTTTCGATGAGCAGTTCCGGCCGCATCCGGAAGCTGCGCTGTTTTTAATATAACTAAAAACGGTCGTCAACGTCGAAATTCCTTTTCAACATAGGGGACGAAATATGGGACGAATTTGCAAGATAGAGAGGGTTTATCCGACGCATGTAGTGTGTTTTGTATCGTATACTCGGTTCGAATGAGCACTGTGAACGACACAATTCTGGTGACGGGCGGGGCTGGCTTTATTGGCTCGAACTTCGTACTCACCTGGATGAAGACGAGCAGCGCGGCGGTGGTGAATCTCGACCTGCTGACCTATGCGGGCAATGCCGCCAACCTCGCGTCCGTCGAAGCCGATCCGCGCTACACGTTTGTGCACGGAGACATTTGCGATGCGGAATTGGTGGGATCGCTCCTGCGCAAACATCGTCCGCGGGCGATTGTGCATTTTGCCGCGGAGAGCCACGTAGACCGCTCCATCGTGTCGCCGGAAGCGTTTATCCGGACCAATGTGTTGGGGACGTTCACGCTGCTGGAGCAGGCGCGCGCCTATCGCGCGGAATTGGATGAAGGCGCCCGCGCGGCGTTCCGCTTTTTGCACGTGTCTACCGATGAGGTGTATGGAACGCTTGGGCCACACGATCCGGCGTTCAGTGAAACCACGCCCTATGCGCCCAACAGTCCCTATGCGGCGTCGAAGGCCGGGTCGGATCACCTGGCAAGGGCGTACTTTCATACTTTCGGTCTGCCCGTGCTGACCACGAATTGCTCGAATAATTACGGGCCGTTTCAGTTTCCGGAGAAATTGATCCCGCTGGTGATTTTGAACGCGCTAGAGGGAAAGCCGTTGCCGGTTTACGGCGATGGAAAGAATGTGCGCGACTGGTTGTTTGTCGAAGATCATTGCGCGGCGATCCGGAGGGTTCTCGAAAGCGGCCGTCCCGGCGAAACGTACAACGTGGGCGGAAACAGCGAGCGCGCGAATATCGATGTGGTGACAGCGATTTGCGACTTGGTGGACGAGTTGCGGCCGCAGGCAGGGGCAGCGCCACGGCAGAAGTTGATTACTTATGTCCAGGACCGGCCAGGACACGATCGGCGCTACGCCATCGACGCAAGCAAGATCACGCGCGAGCTTGGCTGGAAGCCGGCCGAGCAGTTTGAAAGCGGACTCCGCAAAACCGTGCGCTGGTATTTGGAGAATAGCGAGTGGGTGAACAGTGTGCGGACTGGCGCGTATCGCGATTGGCTCACGAAGAATTACGGGGAGCGCGGGAACGCGGGGGCTAAGGGGCTGAGGGACTAAGGGACTGGGATCGACGGTTTAGAGGGTTCAATGATGAAGGGGATTATTTTAGCGGGTGGATCGGGGACGCGGCTTTATCCCGTGACGCATGTGGTGTCGAAGCAGCTTCTCCCCGTCTACAACAAGCCGATGATTTATTACCCGCTGAGCACGCTCATGCTCGCGGGACTGAGAGAGATTCTCATCATCTCCACACCGCAGGACACGGCGCGCTTTGCAGAGTTGCTCGGCGACGGGCGGCGCTGGGGTCTCGATATCAGCTACGCCGTGCAGCCAAGCCCCGATGGCTTGGCCCAGGCATTCCTCATCGGGCGTGATTTTATCGCTGGAGACACCAGCGCGCTGGTTCTGGGCGACAACATCTTCTACGGACAGGGATTTTCAAAACAATTGCAGACGGCGGCGCAATTGCAGGATGGGGCGACCATTTTTGCGTATCCAGTAGAAGACCCCGAGCGCTACGGCGTAGTGGAATTCGACAAAGCGGGGCACGCAGTGAGCCTGGAGGAGAAACCGAAAGCGCCGAAGTCGCGCTATGCCGTGACCGGTTTGTATTTTTACGATCGCGACGTGGTGGGTATTGCTGAGGCGCTGAAACCTTCGGCGCGCGGCGAGCTCGAGATCACCGACCTGAACCGGCTCTATCTCGAGGCAGGGAAGCTGAAGGTGGAAATCATGAGTCGCGGCATGGCGTGGCTGGACACGGGCACGCACGATTCGCTGCTTGAAGCCGCTTTGTTTGTGCACACCATCGAACGGCGGCAGGGGCTGAACATCGCCTGCCCGGAGGAGATTGCCTACCGGCAGGGATTTATCAACGCCGCGCAGCTTGAGGCCCTGGCCGCACCCATTGCGAAGAGCGGCTACGGACAGTATCTGATGAAACTGCTGCGCGAGCCTTATTTCGGGGCGGGAATCGAATAGCCATGAAAATCGAAGCCACCTCCTTACCCGGCGTCTTGCTGCTGACCCCGGCCATCTACCGGGACGACCGCGGTGCGTTTTCCGAGACCTTCAACCTGCGGCAGATGACGGAAGCCGGCTTGCCCACGAATTGGGTGCAGGACAATTTTTCGGTCTCGAAAAGAAACGTGCTGCGCGGCATTCATTATCAAATAGCCCAGCCGCAGGGTAAGCTCGTGCGCGTGACGCACGGCGCGGTGCTGGATGTGGCTGTGGACCTGCGCCGCAGCTCGCCGGAATTCAGTCGCCACGTGGCTATCGAGCTGAGCGGAGAAAACGGCAGGATGCTGTGGATTCCCGAAGGCTTCGGCCACGCATTCCTGGTGCTGAGCGAAGAGGCCGGATTCGCGTACAAAGTGACGGATTATTACGCTCCAAAGGGTGACCGGACAATTCTATGGAACGATCAGGAACTTGCCATTCCCTGGCCGCTCGCGGAAACGGATGCTATCGTCTCCGAAAAGGACAGGAACGGCGCACCTTTACAGCGCGCAGAGGTGTTTTCGTAGAATAATATTCCGCGAAGGATATGTGTTTCCCCGATTACTCCAGACCTCCTGCGAATTCCGGTGCAAGAAGAAATCCCAGCGAGATCCAAAAAGGAGTTGCCGCGTGAACTTTGCCGAAATGTCTGCACAGACGCCTGCATTGTCCAGCCAGAAAGCATCGAACCGATTTCCCGAAACGAATTGGTTCAGTAACGGAATCACCGGAGACGCGACCGCCGCGCAGCCAACATTCCAGCCTGCACCGGCGATCGCAATGAGCAAGGTCCCGCAGGTCGCCATCGGATTCTGGATCATCAAAATTGCCGCCACCACCTTGGGGGAGACGGGGGGCGATTCCGTCTCCATGTCGTTGAACCTGGGCTACGCAACAAGCACCATCATCTTCTTTTGCCTGTTTGCGGTGGTGTTGACCTTACAAATGCGCGCACAAAAATTCCACGCGTTTCTGTATTGGGCTGTAATTGTAGCTACAACCCTCGCCGGCACCACCATGGCGGATTTCGCCGACCGCTCGCTGGGCATGGGATATCTCGGTGGAGCGTCGATCCTGTTTATCCTCGTGATCGCCGTGCTGGTTACCTGGCGGGTTCGGATGGGCTCGATTTCTGTGAATTACATCTCGTCCCCGAAGGTTGAGATCTTCTATTGGACAACGATTCTGTGCTCGAACACGTTAGGAACCGCGCTGGGCGATTGGGTGGCGGATTCGGGGCCGGGTTATGAAGGCGGAGCGCTCATTTTTGCGAGCTGTATCGCCGTGGTCGCGCTGCTTTACTTCTTCACCAAGGCGTCGCGATCGGTGCTTTTCTGGGCTGCATTTGTGTTGACGCGGCCCCTGGGGGCAACTTTGGGGGATATGCTGACCAAGCCGGTTGCGAACGGCGGGCTGAACCTGAGCCGATACACGTCGTCGGCAGCCATCGCGGTCTTCATGATCGTTTGCATTTTGGTCTTTCCGCAACGCGCGGGCGAACATCCCGGCGCAAAAGCGGAATCGTAGAACGGCCGCGAAAGTAAAGCTTGGAAACCCGCCGATTTGCACTGTCATCTTGAAGAGCTCTCAACTGCCCACACCAGCCGAATTTCCCGGCCGAACGCCCGGTCCAGGGCTTCGCTCCCGCGTCGTCGCCAATGGTATACTCGCTGTCGGGTGTCTAAAGAACCCCGCCATCTTCATTGCTTTTGAGGTTCCTATGTCCGGCCATTCGAAATGGGCGACAATCAAGCACAAGAAGGGCGCGCTGGATGCCAAGCGCGGCAAGATTTTCACTCGCCTCCTGAAGGAAATCGCTGTCGCCGCAAAAGGTGGTGGCAATCCTGACTCGAACGCCCGGCTTCGAACAGCTGTAGCCGCCGCCAAGGCCGAAAACATGCCGCAAGACAACATCAAGCGGGCGATTCTGCGCGGCACCGGAGAACTGGAAGGGGTCAGCTACGAAGAGGCGAGCTTCGAGGGCTATGGACCCGGCGGAGTCGCCGTCCTGGTGGACGTGCTGACCGATAACCGGAACCGGGCCGTGAGCGAGATCCGCCATGCGTTTAGCAAGAACGGCGGAAATCTCGGCGAGTCGGGCTCGGTGCGGTTTATGTTTTCGAAGAAGGGCCTGATTGCGGTCGAGAAGTCCGCAGCCACGGAAGAGCAGCTGATGGACATCGTGCTCGAGCACGGCGGAGAGGACCTGAACGACGAGGGCGACACCTGGGAGATAATCACCGACACTGGCGCGCACGAGGCGGTTTCCGCAGCCATAAAGGTAGCCGGGATTCCAACGGTGATGAGCGAGGTCACCATGGTTGCGACGACCTACACGAAACTCGAAGGTACCGCCGCCAGCCAGATGGTACGCCTGCTGGAGGCTCTGGAAGATCTGGACGACGTGCAGAATGTCCACTCGAACTTCGATATGGACGCTGAGCAAATGGAGCACGCGGCAGGCTAAGCGGGTGCCAGGCAGCAAGAGAGAAGGCCGCCCGGTTGTGGCGGTCTTTTTTTGGAAAAGACTAAGAGGCAGGGACCAAGGCAGCGAGAAAGCAATTCTGGGGGAAGACTTGAGAACTTTCGATCGAATTGGCTGGTTTGTGTTGCTGGTGTTGATCGCAGGGATGGGAGCGGCGAATGCGGCTGCACAGACGCCTGGCGGCGCTGCGGCAAGAAATGACGATGCAAACAATCCCGTGACCCAGATGCGCAATCAGCGGAGCTGGGAGTACGGCCCCTTTATTAATTGGGGCACGGGCGTGGGGAATCGCTCGGATTACAAGTTCCTCTCGGCCGGATTCGAACTGGGCAAGGTGCTCACACCTGTGGTTCACGCCGGAATTTTCAGCGGGCAATTTCAGCTCGCCGGCAACTTGATGCCCTTATGGCAGGCGTACACGCCGCCTCCGCATACCGAGGAAATCACCTGTGTGCCCGCTTCGGGACCAGCCTATACCTGCCCTTATCCGTACGGCGGCGGGACGTTTTACGGAGTCAGCCTTACCCCGGTTATTTTCCGTTGGAACTTTGCCACCAGCTCGCACAGGATTCAGCCGTGGTTCCAGGCGGCCGGCGGGCTGATCTACACGACACACAAATTTCCGCCCAATTATTTGAGCTGTCCGGAGCCGCAGTGCAACCCGCCCATCGACGGCGGCACGAGTGTTTGGAATTTTACGCCGCAGGGTGGCGGCGGAATTCACTATTTCCTGCGTCCGAAACGGTCGATAGATTTGGGAGTGAACGGTGTTCACATCTCCTCAGCGTCATTGGGCGATCGCAACCCGGGCGTGAACGCCAGCATCCAGATACAGGTTGGCTATACGTTTTGGAGATGAAGAGACAGGGAACAAGGCGACCAGGGAACGAGAGCGCATAGACCTGAATCCGATTTTCGGACGTTGTGCTGCGGCGGGAACAGCGAGGGAGCAAAGCAATAATGAGCAGTTCGCTCATCGAGTGTGTTCCCAATTTTTCTGAGGGGACTGACGCCGGCTGTGTGGAGGCGATTGTCGCTGCCATGCGGGCGGAAGGCGTGCACCTGCTCGATTGGTCGATGGACGCGGATCATAACCGCTCGGTGGTAACGATTGCCGGAGAGCCGGCCGCGGTTGTGGAAGCGGCGGTCCGCGCCGCGGGCAAAGCAGCGGAATGCATCGACCTGACCCGCCAGCAGGGCGTTCACCCGCGCATCGGCGCGGCAGACGTGATTCCGTTCGTGCCCGTGAAGGGGATCAAGCTGGAGCAATGCGTCTTGCTGGCGCGACAGGCCGGCCTCGAGATCTGGCGGCGGTTCGGGGTCCCCGTGTTCTTCTACGAGGCGGCTGCGATGCGGCCGGACCGGGTGAATCTGGAAGACGTGCGCCGCGGGCAGTTTGAAGGGCTCAGAGACGCCGTGGAGAAGGAACCTTCGCGGCGACCCGACCTCGGAGGGCCGGGTCTGCATCCCACAGCAGGCGCCTGCGTCGTGGGAGCACGCAAGTTCCTGGTGGCCTACAACATTTACTTCGATTCGGCGAACGTGGCGATTGCGCGCTCCATTGCGCGGGAGATACGGGCCGCCGGCGGTGGCTTGAAGGGCGTGAAGGCAATGGGCGTTATGGCCCATGGGCGCGCCCAGCTTTCCATGAATATCACCGATTTCGAGGCCACGCCGATCTCCCAGGTGCACCGGAAAGTGTCGAGCCTCGCTACCCGCCACAAAGTTGGCCTTGCCGAGGGAGAGGTGATCGGCCTGATTCCCGAAGCGGCTTGTGAGCGGGAAAGCGAGTGGATGCGTCAATTAGTTGGGTTTGATGAAGAGACGAAGATCTTGGAGAGGCGCTTGAATCGCCCGCTGGCGTGGCCGAAAAACTAAAAACGGGATCGCGCCGTTTGATTGGTTCCCATGACCAGATGACGATTCGCCGGTAGAATGGTGGTAGAGCGCCTGGCACGTTCAGGGTTTAAATGCGGCGCGAGACTTTCGGCAGTTTGACGGGTTTGTAGCTAGTAATAAGCATGTTTTGTTGGTGGAGGAAGAAATTGTTCAAGTTTTTGATGAAATGTTCGGTGGCGTCTATCCTGGTGGCGGCAGGCAGCGTGGCCTTTGCGGCGCAGTTGACTACGGATGCCCGCGGAGCCATTCCGCACGATGTGCAGCAGCTGGTGGTGATCGACTACCATGCGATGCAGAACTCGCCCGCGGCCATGGATCTGCGGAACCGCGTGATGCCGCCAGAGCTAAAGCAGTTCGACGATGCGTTGAGCCACTCCGGGCTTGAACGAGAATCACGACGTGGATGAGCTTGCTTTTGCGCTCTTTCGGCCGTCGCCGGGCAGCGATGCGCTGCAAACCGTCGGCATCGCCCAGGGCCAGTTCGATACGCAGACGATTCTGGCCAATTTCCGCCGCCAGAAGGTGAAGGTGACCATGGTGCGGACCAACAGTGTGTACCCCATGTCGCGTACGGGCATGGTGCTTTGCTTTGTCGATCCGTCAACTATGATCTTTGGCGATCGCGACGCCGTCACCAAGGCGCTCGATGCACGCGACGGAATGGCTGCGAGCCTGCTCACCAACGGCTCCATGATGAACGCCATGCAGAGTGTCGACACGTACCCGCTGTGGAGCATTCTCGACGACAAGGGCACCCAGACCATGATGAAGCAGCTCATGGGCGATCAGGCCGGGTCGGTCACCGACTTCGACAGCGTCCGCAAGCGGCTTGAAGCCTCCTGGTACTCGATGGATTTTCAGCACGGGGTACGGTTTGATTTGACGATCCAAACCGGCGACACGTTCACAGCGGCTACCATTTCTTCGCTGTTGTCAGCGGCGGTGATGGTGCGCAAGATGAGCGCATCGGATGCCGAAAAGCAGGCCCTGAACGATACCGATATCGGCTCCAGTTCCGGAAACCTGACGATCCACTTTGCGACGTCAAACACGGAATTCGACAGCCTGCTGCAATCCCCGCTCTTCAAGAGCATGGTGCACTAAGGCGGCCTGCACAAGCTCCGCGGGGGTCTGGAGTCCTCCGCTACAGCCGGTCCCGCCTTCGTAGCGCCGGTCTCCAGACCGGCTGTAGTGCGGGTCTCCCGACCTGCGCATGTGGCAATTCTTGCCACCAGTTCCGTGCCGTCAGGCGGATTTCGTCGCAATCGGAGTGCAGTCGGCGCTATTGCATGCGGCGTCGGACCGATACTCGCAGGCGCGATTGCGCCCGCTGCGCTTTGCCTGATAGAGCGCCTGATCGGCGCAGTCAATGAGCGCCGCGGCGGGCTGCCCCAATTGCGGAAACAGCGTCGCAGCACCAGCCGATACCGTGACGATGCCGGCAGGATTGCCAGAGTGCGGGAGCTGGCGGTTACACATCATGGCGCAAATATCCTGCGCCAACTGGAGCGCGCCGGACGCGGAGGTTTGCGGAAGAATCACAGCGAACTCCTCGCCCCCGAAGCGAGCCACCAGATCGCCCGGTCTCAAGACCACGTTCTGAATTACCTCGGCAATCTGCTTGAGACAATTGTCACCGCGCAAATGACCGTAGGCGTCGTTGTAGGCCTTGAAGACGTCTGCGTCAATGAGCAGCAGCGAAAGCGGTTCGCGCTCGCGCAAGCCGCGCCGCCATTCGATTGCGAGGCACTCGTCGAAGCGGCGGCGATTGGCCAGCCCGGTGAGCGCGTCGGTGATGGCCATCGCCTCAACCGCGCGGTAGGCCTCGGCAAGTTGCTGCTCGGCGAGTTTGCGTTCGGAGATGTCGCGGACGATCTGCAGGATGCCCGTGCAGCTGCCGGTTCTTGCATCGCGCAGACTGCGCAGGCTGCCCTCTACCCAGATGTACTTTCCATCTCTCTTCTTGACCCGATACTCGATGGTTCCGGTTTCAGCGCCCTTCTGCAGGCTGCGGATGAGCGCCACCATTTTCGGCAGGTCCCGGGAGTGGATGACGTCGGCAAAGCCTCGGCGCATGGTTTCGGAGGGTTTGTATCCTGTCAGAGCATCCACTGCGGGTGAGATATAGTGGGGCACTCCATCGTAGTCGGCGAGCATGATGATATCGCGCGAGTTCTCGGTGACCAGCTTGTGAAGAGCCGCGATCTCTTCGAGCCTGCGTTCCGTTGAGCGCAGATTTTCAATCACGACAGACACGCTGTAGAGCAGGAACATTGCAGACGCAACATAGAGCTGCATAATGACAGCCGGCTCAAGCCGTGAGAGGGCCACGGAAGGAGCAAAGGGGCCTTCTCCGTGTACGGTGAACCAGCTTCCTATCGCGGCCACGAAGAGCGTGGCTGTCGCCGCCCATCCAAGGCCGAGGCGCAGCAGGATCAGAACGAGGAGGGGATAAAGAGTGAAGGCCAGCGGTACCCTTGCTTGGGAGAAAACGGCAAAAGTAACAACTGTAATGGGAATGAGGTACGCCCAATTCCAGCCGGAGCGCAAGGACCGCGGAATTCGGGTGCGGAAGATGGCCACGCAAGCGGGAGTCACGACGCAAGCTCCCAGGCCGTCGGTCGCTACCCATTGCAAAAAAAGCATCGAGAAGGCGGTATGCTGCCACAGCATCGTGATGAGGGCATGGAGCAGCCCCGTGATGAGCGGGGCCGCAAGGACTGCGAAGGCGAAGAAGCGGAGCAGGTATTTTCCCTGCGTGAAACGAGGAAGCTGCGCAGAACGGCGGCGCATGAGCAGGGCACCCAGAAACGCTTCAAACACGTCCAGGGGCGTATCCATCAGGTTCACTTGCCAGGGAGTATGAATCACCGCGGTGCCGATTGCATGGCCCAGCAGGGCCGCACAAAGATAAGCGGGCCAGAGACGGCGCGGGGCCAAAAGCAGGTAAGCGAGGATGACACCATTGGCAACCCAGATCAGGTTACCCTCGGCCATGGCGCCTGCCAGGCCCGTTGCAAGGGACACGCAGAGCATGCAACCCGCGAGCCGGAGCGCGAGGGCTTGTGGTCGCAGCCATCGGACCAGTGAGCGCCTGTAACGAGTTGCAGAGATCGTGCGCAACTCACCCTCCCCATGTCTTATCGGATGGATCTTCGACAAGATCAGGCGGGGAACGAGGATTTGCGGTCGATTTTGACGGCCTTGGTAACGGTCAGAGCCAGGCGGGTCAGGCCGGAGGAGTCAGTTGAGGATCGAATTCGGCTTTGCCACCGGGCTCAAGAACGATCTCGAGCGTCCCTTGCTGCCGTTCTGTCAGTGTGGGACCGGAGATCTGGACCGTCTGGCCGTTTGCCACGGTGTAGGACACCTTAAGCTGGCCACTGCCGCGGACTTGAAACCGGTAATGAAAATCGGTAGCTGGGGCCAACGAGTCCACGCCAAAACTGGCGCTGGGATAGTCCACTTCGAGGAGTTGGATGGCCGTACCGGTGCGGTTTTCGACGGTGGCGTCGATGTGGTAGGAGTGGCACGCGGAAAGGTAGAAAGCGGAGACGAGACTGGCCGCGCACAGCGCAGAACGAAAGCCGGCGCCGCGGCTCACTTGCCGGTCTCCTCGTCGCGCGGCGCAGAATCCGAAGCAGCGAGTTGCTTTGCCACGGCCTTTTCCACACGGTCGAGCCGCTTGAGCAACTCTGGCAGGCGCTGAAAGATGGTGACGGCGCGGAGCCAGATCCGGTTATCGAAACCCGGTGAACCGGAGATCATCTTGCCAGGCGGCACGTCGTGCGAGACCGCGGATTGCGCGGTAAGGATCACGCCGTCGCCAACGGTGCAATGGCCCGCAATCCCTACCTGGCCGGCGAGAATCACATTGTTGCCGATGATCGAGGAGCCGGCCAGTCCGGTCTGCGCGCAGACCAGAGTGTCGTTGCCGACGCGCGAGCCGTGGCCCACCTGGACAAGATTATCGACTTTAGTGCCGTCACCAATCTCCGTCGCACCCACGGTAGCGCGGTCGATGGTGGCGTTGGCCTGCACGTCAACGCGGTTTCCAATATGAACCGGGCCGGACTGCGGAATTTTTTCCCACTGGCCAGCGTCGTTTTTTGAAAAACCGAAGCCGTCCGCGCCGATGATGGCGCCGTTTTCGAGCGTGACGTGGTCACCGAGAACACAATTTTCGCGGACGACAGAATGTGCATGTGCGAAAAAGTAGTCGCCCACCTGAACGCCGGAATAAAGCACGACGTGAGGCAGCAGCGTGGCGTGGGATCCAATGCGAACGCCGGGGCCGACGACGGCGTAAGCGCCGATGTGAGCATCCGGACCGATGTCTGCCGTGGGATCGATGACGGCGGTGGAATGAATGCCGGGAGTGTAAGTCGGCGGCTGGTAGAAAAGGCCGAGCGCGCGCGAAAAGGCGTGATACGGATTTTTGATGCGAATCGTGGCTGCCGCAATCTCCTGGAACTCCGGCTCGACGATGATCGCCGCCGCGTGTGTGGAGCGGGCGAGCGCAGTGTAGCGGGGATTTGCGACGAAGGTGATTTCAGAGGGCCCAGCTTCTTCAATGCCCTTGACGCCCGTGATTTCGAGGTTGGGATCGCCGTGTAGTTCGGCGCCCAGACGGCTTGCTAATTCACTGAGTTTCATTGAGGAAATTGTAGCGGAACGCTGGGGACTTCGCCCGGTTGTGGAGGAGCTTGCAGAGTGTGTGCGGCCGATTGGGCGGCATGGAGCGTTGCGCCCGGAATGATGCCGAGCACGAGCGTGACGGCGACGGCCAGCAGCAAAGCGGCCCCAACCGCAATGCCAACAACGGGCTTGGGCGGCGCGGTTTGGTCGGCAGATGGGCGCTCGGCAACGACAAGCGCGAGACGCAGGTAATACGCCGCGGCTAATCCTGAGTTGAGAAGACCGATAATCGTCAAGGCGACGGCGCCGCCATCGACGGCGGCAGAGAAGGAGTAAAACTTGCCAAAGAAGCCGCCCGTGAAGGGAATGCCGATCAGCGAGATGAGGAAGAAGATGAGCAGACTCGCGAGAAAAGGCGAGCGGTACATAAGCCCGCGGTAGTCGTCGATCAGCGAAAGATGTTCGTCGTATCCACCGACGAGTGTGATGACTGCGAAGATGCCGACGTTCATGGCAGCATAGGCCGCGATATAGAAGCTGGCTGCAGCGATGCCGGTTTCGCTGAAGCCCCTGGCGTCACTGGCTGCAGCGAATGCTGCGAGCAGGTAGCCGGCGTGAGCGATGGCCGAGTAAGCCAGCATGCGTTTAACGTTTTGCTGCCGAAGCGCGGCGAGATTGCCGACGGTCATGGAGAGAACGGCGACGATCCACAGCAGCGGCGCCCAGATGGAACGGAGATGAGGGAACATCTCATAGACTACGCGGAGGAGCAGAGCAAAGGCGGCGGCTTTGGGCGCGGTGGAGAGCAGGGCAACGACGGGCGACGGCGCGCCTTCGTAGACGTCGGGCGTCCAAACGTGAAAAGGCGCTGCTGAAACCTTGAAGAGAATGCCGACCAGCATGAGCGCCAGGGCAGCGAGAACGAGCGCCTGGTTCTGCGCGACGGGGGCGAGCCTCGCAATCTGATAAATCTGCGTGGTACCGGTAGCGCCAAAGATCAGGGCAATGCCGTACAGCAGAAACGCGGTGGCGAAAGAACCGAGGAGAAAGTATTTGATCGCAGCTTCTGGGCCCCGGCCGGTCTGTTTCCGGTAGCCGGCGAGGATGTACGTGGAGATCGAGGAGATTTCGAGGGAGATAAAGACCACGAGCAGTTCGACGGCGCTGGTGAGCAGGCACATGCCGACGGCGCCGAATACGATGAGCGCGTAGAACTCGCCCTGGTGGTGGCTGTGCTCCGGCAGCGTATCGAGTGAGAGCAGAAGGGACACGAGAACGATACCGCAGATGAGGACGTGGAAGAAGACGGTGAAAGCGCTGGTTTCGACCGTGGGATAGGTGGAAAAGTAGGCGGTGCCATCTGGCAAGCGAAAGCTGCCAACGCTGGCCTAGAGAGCGATGGTGGTGCCGATGGCGGCAACCCAGCCGAGGGGGCGGCGCGGCCACGGAGGCGGGAATCGAGGCGTCGAGCACCATGACGGCTGACGCCGGTGAGCGTGAGAATCACCTCGGGGAGGATGCGGTAGATGTCAGGAACGGGATTCACCGCTGGGCCTCCGCGTGCGTTGAAGTGGTATTCACAATCGGTTTTTGAATGGCCGGCGCCGCCACGCGTGGCGGAGGATGAACCCCGGACTGGATGGAGTTGAGCCAGAGCGACGGCGCAAGGCCCATGACCAGCATGAGGACAACGAGAGGCACAAGTACCGCGAGTGCGCCAATGCGCAAATCGTTTGCGGGTTTGGAACTGATGAGCGCGCTTTCCGGTCCGTAGAAGAGGCGCTGCACCAGCGAAAGCATGTAGGTCGCGCCGAGAATCACTCCCAGAGCGGCCAGAACCGCCGCGCTGCGGCTCACGAAAGCGAAAGTGCTCAGGAAAATGACAAACTCGCCGACGAAGCCGCTCAACATCGGCAGCCCAATCATGGCCAGCGTTGTGATCACGAAGATAGCCACGGTGCGAGGCAGCTTTGCAGCGAGCCCTCCGTACGAAGCGATCGTGCTGGTAGCGTAACGAATCTCAAGCGCGCCGAGCAGCAGGAAGAGCGCGCCATCGACCACGCCATGCGAGAGAACCTGATAGACCGCGCCGGACCACCCGGTCAATGTGAGGCCGTAGATGGCAAGCACGATCAGGCTGAGGTGACTCAAGGCGGCGAAGGCCATCAGACGCCAGTAATCGCGCTGCACCAGCGCCAGACATGCGCCGTAGAGAATGCCGACAACAGAAAGAACAACAAGAAGCGGAGCCATGGCGCGCGCCTGGGCAGGGAACAGCCCGACGTGAAAACGAATCATCGAGTAGAGGCCTAGCTTGCCGGCAACCACCATGGCGAGCGCGACAGGAGCTTCGTTGTACGTGTCGGCGAGCCAGCCGTGCAGCGGATAAACGGGAACCTTCACCGCGAAGGCGAACAGGAACGCGAGCGCAACCCAGAAAAGCGCTCCGGCAGGGAGCACGCCGCTGGCCGTCTGGTACTGCAGGTCGACGAAATTGAAAGTGTGCGTGCGCGCGTAGAGCCAGAGAATCGCGACGAGCAGCGGCGCGGATGGAATGAAAGTGAAAAGGAAAAATTTGAGCGCGGCCTTCGGACCGTCCTTGCGGCCGTACATGGCGATGAGGATCGCCATCGGCACCAGCGAGAGTTCCCAGAAGCCGTAGTAGAGCATGAGATCGAGCGCGACAAACACGCCGAACATGGCGGTCTGCTGAACGAGAAAGAGCGAATAGAACACTTTGCGCCGGGTACGGATCGCGTTCCAACTGGCGATGACGCCGACTGGTGCAAGCAGGCCGACGAGAACGACAAGCCAGAGGCTCAGCCCGTCGACCCCCACGTGGTAAAAGATGGCGGGGCTCTCAATCCAGGGAATGTTGACTTCAAACTGAAAGCCACTCTGGCCGGTGACGAAGTGCGCCGGTAGATGGAGCGTGAGAACAAAAGTGACGAGCGACGTGAGGAGCGCGATCCAGTTGGGCAGTTTGGCGCGATCGGGGGCAAGCGCAACGAGTACGGCGCCGACGAGCGGAACCACCAGGATTAGAGTGAGAATCATTGGATCGATTGCACGCATCATCTCAATGCCCCACTCTCGTGATGAAGAAATGCACGGACGTGGCAAAATGCGAGTTCTGCGGTCCATCGAGCAACACAAACAAGAGCAGGGCGGCTGCGCCCAGAGCCAGCCACGCGGCATACGAACGCAAGTTGCCCGATTGCCAGCGCTGCAGGATTGCTCCTGAAAGATTGGCAATCCCGGCAAGCAGCCACGCAATGCCGCCGAGAATCGCTGTGTCAACAACCCATCCGAGGACATACCGCGAGATGGCGAACAGCGGCTTGACCAGGACGGCGTCATAGATCTCGTCGACGTAATACTTGTTGGTGAGCAGTTTGTATCCGGCAGGCATTGCGGCGGCGAGCTGAGCCGGCCGTTCCGTTTTGCGCCGGTAGTACTTGTCCGCGATCAGCCAGCCTTCGAGCGCCGCCAGAATCGCAAAGATGGTGAGGATGAGTTCGAGCGACGGGTTGGAGACCGCCGGATGAAGGCCGACGGAAGGCGCCAGGTATTCACTAAAACTCTCAATGCCGATCCAGCCGCCGCAAATTGAAAGCAGCGCCAGGATCACCAGCGGCGCGCGCATAGACCACGGGCTCTCATGTGGATGGGCATCTGCCGTTCGCATTTCGCCGAAGAAGGTCATGTACCAGAGCCGGAACATGTAGAGCGCGGTGAGCAGGGCCGTGAGCAACCCGACGAACCACAGAAATTTGCCTCCGGTTCCGCTGACAAATGCGGCGTAGAGGACGGCGTCCTTTGAGAAGAACGCGGCCAGCGGTGGAAATCCGGCGATGGTGAAGACCGCGACGGTCATGGTCCAGAAGGTGACGGGAAGTTTCTTGCGCAGTCCGCCCATCTTGCGCATGTCCTGCTCGCCGCCCATGGCGTGAATGACAGAACCGGCAGCGAGGAACAGCAGCGCCTTGAAAAATGCGTGTGTAACGAGATGAAAAATCGCGGCCGAATACGCCGCCACACCGCAGGCCAGAAACATATAGCCCAGTTGCGAGATGGTGGAGTAGGCGAGCACGCGTTTGATGTCGTTCTGAGCGAGCGCGATGGTGGCCGCAAAAATAGCCGTGGCCGCGCCGACGATAGCCACGATGGCAAGCGCGAAGGGCGCGCGGTCGAAGAGAAAATGTGTGCGCGCAATCAGGTAAACGCCCGCAGTGACCATGGTGGCCGCATGGATAAGCGCAGAAACAGGAGTGGGACCTTCCATCGCGTCGGGCAGCCATACATAAAGCGGCAACTGCGCGCTTTTTCCCGCTGCGCCCAGGAGCAGGCAAAGGCAGATAGCAGTCAGCACACCGCCGTGCCAGGCGGCTCTGTGAGCGAGTAGTGCAGCGATCTGGCTAAAGTTAACCGTACCGAAATTCACAACGATGAGAAAAATTCCGATCAGGAACCCAAAATCGCCAATGCGGTTGACGATGAAAGCCTTTTTGCCCGCGGCGGCCGCGGAGTCGCGCTTGAAATAGAAACCGATCAGCAAGTACGAGGCGAGGCCGACGCCTTCCCAGCCCACGAACATGAGCAACACATTGCCCGCCAGGACCAGAACCGTCATGAAAAAGAGGAACAGGTTGAGGAAGCTGAAATACCGCGCGTAGCCCTCTTCATGAGCCATGTAGCCGACGGAATAAATATGGATGAGAAAGCCCACGCCGGTGACGACCAGCAGCATAACCAGTGAAAGCTGGATCGAGAAAAAAGCTGAAATCGGCGCGCAGGCCGCCAATGGCGATCCAGGGATACGGAAATGTCTCCACGTAAGGCAACGTAGCTGCGCCCACGGGCCCGCAGCCGGCGCAGCTCGTGGCAGAGATTGAAGTAAGCACGTAAGCGTTCAGCACCAGCGCGAAAGAAAGCAAAGGCGCGAGCAGTCCAATGGTGGAGACAAGCCACCTGGGCAACCGCGAGCCGAGGATTCCGTTCAAAAGGAAACCGGCCAAGGGCAGCAGCGGGATCAGCCAAATGTGCAGAGACAGGTTCATAGTTTCATCAAATTGATGCGGTCAACGGCCAGCGTGGCGCGGACGCGAAAGACAGCAATAATGATGGCCAGACCGACCGCGGCTTCGGCGGCGGCGACCATCATGACGAAAAAGACAAAGATCTGCCCTTTCACCTCGTGCCATTGGTAAGCAAAAGCGACGAAGGAGAGATTGACGGCGTTGAGCATGAGCTCAATCGACATGAACACGGTGATGATGTTGCGCTTGATAAGAAATCCGACGACGCCGAGCGAAAAGAGCACTGCGCTCAAAAGCAGATACCAGGTGAGTGGGACATCCTGGTGCAGAAACTGGTGCAGAAAACTCATTTTTCCGCCGTCCCTTCCGTGCCTTCGCGGTGGGCGATGGCCACCGCGCCCAGGATCGCGATGAGGATGAGCACCGATGTCAGCTCAAAGGGCAGAAGCAGTTCGTGGAAGAGCACCTGGCTGAGGACGACAAGATTCGAACCGTTGGGATCGTTTGTCAGGCCCGTTCCGAGATGCGCCGAGAGCATGCCCTGAGCGCGAAGAATGACGGTGGCAAGAACGGCCAGTATAACCACGACCGCGGGAAAGCCGACACGTGCCGCGGCGCGGCTGCCGAGAGTGCGCTCTTCGCGGCCGGCATTGAGCAGCATGACGACAAAAGTGAAAAGCACCATTACAGCGCCCGCATAAACAATGATCTGCGCGATGGCAAGAAATTCAGCGCCGAGCAGCAGGTAGAGCACCGCGAGCGAGGTCATGACCACGATCAGCGCGAGGGCGCTGTTGATGGGATGGGTTTGCCACAGGAGATTGATGGCTCCCGCGAGGCAAAATCCGGCAAAGAGGAAAAACAGAATCAGGTGCATCGTCAATGACCCAGCGAAATCAAGCGCTTACAATTCCTCGAGCCAGCAGAGCTTGGGAGATCCAAGCCATAAGTTCGTCTTCATTCGAGAGCACACGGAAGTTCAAGAATATCACGGTCGAAGAGACGTGACAGAGATGAGAAAGGTCCGCGCGCGCCAGGAATTCGGATGTGATTCCGGCCGCCGCGATTCTCTGCGGTGCACGTCTGTTCGCCTGAATTCGGCACCACGCAGGAAAGCCTTGTGGAGCGTGCCAGCCGGCAGAATTTGCGATGGGCGGAGGCGAACATGAAGTCGTTTGTGGCCCGCCGAGGCAAGTTTCCGAAAGCCCGACACCCTGACTAATTTGCAGAGGGCGGCTCGACCCGATCGATTACGAAGACGTCGATCGGGGCTTTGATGGCGTCTAGTCTTAGCCCAAGCTGCTCCCGGATGGCGGTGAAGAGGCCGGGCGGCGCGTTGGGGTCGGTCGCGTGGGTCTCGTCATAGGTGTAGCGCAGGATGAAGTCGTGGCGGCCCAGTGAGACCGGTCCGGTCGACCAGCGGGCGGTCGAACGAAGAACTGCATGCCCAGGATGAAGTCAGCCATGGTTCCGCTGGTGATCGTTACCGTTACCTCGGTGCCATGGTTTCTGGCGTCCTGGTCAGGTTCGGCGTCGGGGTTGGCGGCGGGTTTGAGCTTGGGGCCGCCCTTTGCAATCTCGATGGCATAGACCGGTAGCTCGCGCGTCTCGCGATGGAACTTGAGCCCGAAGCGATCGGCGAGTAGCTTCTGCAACATCTCCTGTTGCTGGTGCAGATTGGGCTCGCCGGGAGTGTCGGTCGTCCCTTCGATGTCGAAGCGGTCGGTGCTGGCCCACGCGGGTGCGTCGAGAACTGGTGTGGTCGATGGAGTAGGCGAACATCATCAAGCTGACGATGGTCTGGTTGCGGACGGTGTAGCGGTCGCCAGTGGCGTTGAAGCCCTGGCGGTTCGAATTGGGGTCGTGCGGCTTGATGGTGGCGACCGCGAAGGAGGGATGCGCGTCTGCGGCCATCGGCTTGACCGGCGTGGGCGTCTGCGCAGAAGCGCTGGCAGCGCTCAGGATCAGGGCAATGACTAGAACCGTCTTCCAGAGGTGAGGGGCGCACATTGGAAGCCTCCTTCGGGATGGGGATGCTCCACGAAGATACGCTGAATTTTCGTTGGAGGTTCCCATAGAAATCGTAGCGCTGACGCGCTGATCCGCAAGAAATTCCGCCAATTTTTGCTGGACAAAGTGTCTGCAAGTGTTTTAGCTTGGCTTTCAAGTCAATGTGCCCCTGGATGGAATGTCCCCTCAGCCCCAACGGCCGACCGCGGAATCTCTTCGGCCAGGCTGAACCATGCTAGGTCGGTTCGTCGGACCAAAATCCCTGGAGGTTTGAATGACAAAGCGGGGCAAGATTCTTCGTGACACGAGTGTCGGCAACGGTCTGATCGTTGTCGATGGGCAACAGTACCCGTTCATGTTGGAGGGGACGTGGAGATCGGAAGTTCCACCAGCCGTGGGAATGACCGTTGACGCGGAGATCAACGATGCGGGGCAGGTTGTGTCGCTGCTTGTGGTGCAGGACTCGCAGCTGACCAAGGAGCAGGCGCAGGCAGCCTTGATGGCGGCAAAAGGCAAGGGAGCAGAGATGTTCTCTAGCATCGTGGCCCGAGTTGGCGCGGTCAACCTCATCGCGATATTGGTGCTCCTCATTGGTTGGCTCTTCTTGAGCGCGGTTTCCATTCAGAGTCCAGTTTCGATGAGCTTCACCTTCTGGCAGTTGCTCGGTTTCGTGAATGCCAGCAGCGCGATCGACCTTGCAGTGCAGGCGGGCACGGGTACGTCCAGCTCAGGGATCTACGGATTTCTGGCTTTTATATGCCTGCTTGGGCCGTTTGTTCGCTACGTGTGGAAGGACAAGCTCGCTGTGCTCGGCGGCGTGTTGCCGTTGCTCTTTATGCTGATCGTTGGGTTGATTGCCCACAGCAAGTTTAATTCCGCAATGGGGGTGGGCGCTCCGGGCGTTGACCCGAACGATCCCATGGTGAAGGAAATGACGCAACAGGTGTCGCAGGCCTTCTCCATTGGTATTGGGGTGTATCTGTCGGTGATCGCGTGCCTCTATTTTGCAGCCATGGGCGTCAAGGATTTTCTTGGAGCCAGGGCGGGCGCCGCTCACAAGGCGTTCTGAGTGGCTTCGTAATACAGCGAAGCTGAAGCCCGTGCGTCTCTGATGCGCGGGCTTCAGTCTATGTGCCTAAAGGCGCGCTTGCGATCTTCAGCGGTACGCGAGCCAGAGGCTTGTTCCCACAACGTTCAAGATAGCCAGCGGGAGCAAAAACTTCCATCCATAGCTCATCAACTGGTCATAACGGAAGCGCGGCAGCGTGCCACGCACCCAGACATAGAGGCACAGAAAAGCGAAAACCTTGCTCGCAAACCAGAAGAGCGGGAGCAGTGCGTTGATCCAGTTGCTCTGGAATGGCCCCATCAGGTCGCCGAGGGGGCTGGTCCAGCCGCCCAGAAACAGCAGCGTGGCCACGCAGCCCACGTTGATCATGTTGCCGTACTCGGCCATGAAGAACATGGCGAACTTCATCGAGCTGTATTCGGTATGGTAGCCGCCGGTGAGTTCGCTTTCGGCTTCGGGCAAATCGAATGGCGAGCGGTTAGTCTCGGCGAATGCGGCCATCAGGTAGATGAAGAAGGCAATGAACTGGAATCCGCCAAAGACATTCCAGGTTGCTACGCCGAGCCGCGCCTGCTGGTCGACGATTTCGCGAAGATTGAGCGAGCCGGCGCGCAGCACGACGCCGACGAGCGACAGCCCAAGAGCCAGCTCGTAGCTGATCATTTGCGCGGAAGAGCGCAGCGCGCCGAGCAGCGAGTATTTATTGTTCGACGACCAGCCGGCCAGGGCAATGCCGTACACGCTCATGGAAGTGATGCCGAGAATAACGAGCAGGCCGACGTTGATATTTGAAATCTCAAAGAGATCGAAGCCGTGCGGTCCCATGCCCGGCGCGCCAAAAGGCACCACTGAGATGGAGATGAGCGCACAACCGAGAGCAATGATAGGCGCCAGCAAATAGAGCGGCCGGTAGACAGCCGTCGGAATGAGGTCCTCTTTGAGGAACGACTTGGCGCCATCGACGAGCGGCTGCAAAAGTCCGAAGGGGCCGACACGGCTGGGTCCCCAGCGGTTCTGGATGCGGCCCACCAGTTTGCGCTCGAGGAGCACGGTGTAGGCGATGCCCATCAGCATCACCACCGTCATCACGGCGACTTTGGCTAGGCTCCAGAGAAAGAATGCGAGGATCGTCACGTGCGTTTTGCCTTCTTTGAACAGCGAGTCAGCAGGTTAGTAAGTGAGCAAGTCAGCGGCGGCCGCGTACATCTGCTTAGTCGGCCGCGGTTTCCGCCAGTTCGTTAGCTTGATGTTGAGTGAGTTGCCTGAGCGTTGTACTGTATTGTCCCAGCGTTCCAGAAGTGAACAGCGTGTCGTGCGCAGGCACGATCAGGTCCGGGCTCGTGAGCGCCTTCAACGGCACAAATCCGGGCGTGGCCTCGAGCTCCGTATGCACATCGTTGCCTGCGAAAAGATTGATGCGGTCGAGCTTGTAGCCGGGCACAAGTCTTTCAATCTCGTCGAGAAGCGCGAGCGGATCGAAGGGACTCAGCTTGGGTTCAAGTCCGTTGGCTTCGAGCCAGACAGCGTGGCGATCGGCCTCGCCGGCCTGTGCACCGCGCGACTGGCCGAGGTCGCCAGTAGTGCCGCGATTGCCGAAGGGAACCAGAGTGCGGACGTCGACCCCCATGGCTCCGGCGAAGCGAACGAGGATCTCGAAATCCGGCTTGACACCGGCTCGGTCCGCGGCCTTTCGCACCATCTGAATGTCACCGTAGGTGTTGGTCACGGTGCCGGACTTCTCATACAGACTTGCTGCCGGCAGAACCACATCGGCCAGAGCGGCGGTTTCCGTGAGGAAAAGATCTTGGACGACGAGGAATGTATTCTTGAGGACCGCAGGATCGAGCCCGGCGCGAGAAGCTGGGTTGGCGCCAACCACCAGGAGCGCTCCGAGTTCGTCCTTCGCAGCCGCTTCGAGCATTTGCGGCAGCGTTTTGCCGGGTGAGGCAGGCAAGTTGGGATATTCCGCGAATGCTCCCGGCGCAGAAACCGGAACGTAGCCGGGTAAAAGATCGGGGAACAGGCCCATATCGGCAGCGCCGCGCGAGTTGGAGTGGTCGCCAAGATAAGCAAAGCGAACACTGCCGCGCTTAAGGCCCCAGGCAACGAGATTCGCGACGTCCTCGCCACGAAGCTCCTCGCCGAAAAGTACCACGAGCGATTCTTCGGCGAGGATCGCCTTGCTGAAATCGGACGTGCCGTCGTCGAGAAAAGCGGCGAGGTTCTTCAAGTCGCCAGCAGGAAGTTGCTGCGTGGCCTTGGCCTGACGGTCGAGCTTGATGGGCCGGGAGTTGGCGATGTACAGACGCGCACGGTTCAAGCGCACATCGGTGCGCAGCAGCCACGCCAAAAGCGGATGCTCCTCCGTAGGATTGCCGCCTACAAGAAGGATGGCGCAGGCGGAAGAGATGTCGCGCAGGCTTGCAGTCTTTCCCGCATTTCCAGAGACCGCGCGGGCAAAAGCCGCGTAATCGGTCGTGCGCTCGTGGTCGATGTTGTTGGTGCCAAGCACTGACCGCGCGAACTTCTGCAACAGGTAATTTTCTTCGTTCGTGGTGCGGTTGGAACCGATGACGCCGATCGCCGCGCCGCCGCGCGCATCGCGAATCTCCTTCAGCTTGCCGGCGGCAACGCGTAACGCGTGCTCCCAAGTGGCGGGCTCGAGTTTGCCGGCCGCGTTGCGCACCAGCGGCTGCGTTAACCGGTCGGAGCTCTCCACAAAGTCGAAGCCGAAGCGTCCCTTGGCGCACAGAAAATCATTGTTGATGCCGCTCTTGTCGCGATTATCGGCGCGAACAATTTCGGCGCCGTCATTGGTCGAGCGAACACCGAGAGTGACTTTGCAGCCGTCGGCACAATGAGTACACACAGTTGATACGTGGCTCATCTCCCAGGGCCGCGTCTTGTAGCGATAGCTGCCGCTGGTGAGCGCGCCCACGGGGCACACGTCAATGCACATGCCGCATTGTTCGCAGTCGAGGCGATGAGCCCCCGGTTTTTCAGTATCGTTGGGCACAATCACGGAGTCTGCCCCGCGATTCCAAACACCGAGCGCCCAAACATCCATGCCCTCGCCGCACATCCGAATGCACCGATAGCAGAGGATGCAGCGCGGGCGATCGTAGAAGACGGCGGGCGACCATTGCTGTTCGTCGCGATGGTCTTTGGCTTCGACGTAGTGGCTTTCGCCGGCGCCGTACTTGAAAGTCATGTCCTGCAACTCGCACTCGCCGCCCGCGTCGCACACCGGACAATCGAGCGGGTGATTGCCGAGGAGCAATTCGATAGTGGCCTTGCGCGCCTGCGCGATTTCAGGCGACTCGGTGACGAAAACCTGGCCCTCCGCCACAGTGGTAGTGCAGGCGGTTTGCAGCTTCGGCACTTTCTCCTGGCGCACCACGCACATGCGGCAGGCGGCCTGTAAGGAAAGGCCGGGATAGTAGCAAAAGGCAGGAATTTCGATGCCGGCTTTGCGGCAAGCGTCAATGAGCAGCGTCCCCGCCGGAGCGGTGAGCTTTTTCCCATCGACTGTGAAGGTGACATCGGGCATGCGGGTCCTTATGCGGCCTGTGTTGCTCTCGTTCGCGTAGCTTGTCTTGGCATCGACACTCGCAGCCATTCGACAAAATACTGTTTTGCTTTGTGACCGGGATCGAATTCCTCGAAATCGACGCTCGTTGTTGATGCCGCAGGAATGGGTTCGCCGGCTTTTGCCGTTTCGGCCAGGTACAGCTCCATCGCCTCGCGCATATTTGCGCGCGTATCTTCAAGCGCATCGCCGAGCGAGCCGCAGCCGGGTAGATCGGGAGAGAATGCGCTCCAATTCTTCGCGCCTTTTTCGTAAACCACCAAGTATTCTTGTGTCATTTCAGACCTGCCTTCCTCAGAATACTGTGAAGCAGCCCTTTTCCGATCTCTTTGCCTGCGTGCATTGGGACAATCAGTAGGCCGGGCTTGGTTGGATGACGAAACTTTCTGTGGCTGCCCGTTTGTCCGGTGCTATACCAGCCGTCGGTTTCCAGAATGCGTACTAGCTCTTGCGGTCTCACTTCTTGCTTGCCTTTACACTACCGTCAACTGCGGCACGCCATCCCGCGCAAACGGGCACGCTTTTCCGCTCAAATGATCTTCAAACTCTTTGCGAAACTTTTTGATGAATGCGATGGTCGGCATCGCAGCGGCGTCGCCCAGCGGGCAGAACGTGCGGCCCAGCATGTTTTCGGCGAGGTACTGCATGTTGCCGATGTCGGCCTCCGTTCCGAAGCCGGCGTGGAAACGCGTCAGCGATTTCTTCAGCCAGTCAGTGCCTTCGCGGCATGGAATGCACCATCCGCAGCTCTCATGCGCGTAAAAGCTGATGGTGCGGAGCGCAAACTCGACCATGCAGGTCTGGTCGTCGATCACCACAACGCCGCCCGAGCCCAGCATGGAGCCGGCTTTGCCCACCTGGTCGAAGTCCATTCCGATATCGATCTCTTCGGGCAGCAAAACTGGAGTCGACGAGCCGCCTGGAACCACAGCTTTTAATTTGCGCCCGCCGCGAATGCCACCGGCCACATCGTAGATCATCTTCTTGAGGTTGTAGCCCATGGGCAGTTCGTAAACGCCGGGGCGCTCCACATGGCCGCTCAAGCAAAACAGGCGCGTACCGCCGTTGCGCGGAGTGCCCAAAGCCGCGTACGCCGCCGCCCCCATCACGATCACTTGAGGCACGGTAGCGATGGTCTCGGCATTATTAATGACAGTGGGACCGCCGTACAGGCCGACGACAGCGGGGAAGGGCGGCTTGATGCGAGGTACGCCGCGCTTGCCCTCAAGCGACTCCATGAGCGCGGACTCTTCGCCCACTTCGTAAGCGCCCGCGCCGGTTTGCGTGATGATCTGAAACTCCGTATCGGAGCCAAAGATATTCTTGCCGAGAAAACCGCGCTCGTACGCGTCGGCTACGGCGCGTTCCAAGATCTCGAGAAGATAGCGGTACTCTCCGCGCAGGTAGATGAAGCCCATGCGCGCGCCGACTGCAAGGCCGGCAATGATGGTGCCCTCAATCACGGCATGCGGATCGTGCAGAAAGATGAGGTGATCCTTGCAGGTTCCCGGCTCGCTTTCGTCGCCGTTGACCAGGATGTACTTGGGCTTGGCGGATTGTTTGGGAACGAAAGACCATTTCATACCCGTCGAGAATCCCGCTCCGCCGCGCCCGCGCAGGCCGCTGGCCTTCATCTCCTCGACGATCCACTCGGGGCCCTGCGCGAGGCATTTCTTCACAGCCTCATAACCGCCCAGCTCGAGATAGCGGTCGATGTTTGTCGCACCCATGCCGAAGCGCCGGGAGACGACCTTTACCTCATCGGGATGCGAGACGAGCCTAGGCATTCTTTTCCTCGTCTGGTAACAGATTCTGTGCTCGATCCTCTACTCGCTGCGCATATTCGCCGAGAATGCCGGGCACGAGATCCGGCATGACCTCGTCGTGAAATTCGTAGTTCACCTGCACGGCAGGCGCCCAGCAGCAAGCCCCGATACATTCCACCTCTTCGACAGAAAAAAGTCCGTCGGGTGTCACTCCCTTGGGGCCGACGCCGAGTTCCTCCTGGAAGCGCTCGTAGACTTCGTAAGCGCCGCGCAGCATGCAACTGATGTTGGTGCAGACCTGAATGTTGAATTTGCCCGCGAGCTTGAAGCGCAGCATCGAATAGTAAGTGGCGACGTTGCGCACTTCGAGCTCTGTAATGCCGATGCGCCGCGCGACCTCGGCTACGACCGCATCAGAAAGATAGCCCACCTCATCCTGCGCATAGAGCAGCATCGGGATGAGCGCCGAGCGTTTCACGGGATACTTTTCGACCAACGCGTCGAAGCGCTTGGCCAGTTCAGGCGAGAAGATCGACGTGCTCTCGGAACTCTTATTTTCGGGACTCATCGCATCAACTCCCGTGCCCAGGCTTCTGCCGCCAGATCCATCTCTTCCTCGTTCATTCCGTCTCGCAATCTTCCCGATTCGGTGATCTCCATCTTCCCGCTACTTCCATTTTCTCGCGTCCAGGTCACCCTTGCGACTTCGCGCTCGAGGCGGAGCCACTTTTCTCCGTGGCGAACTCTAATTTCTTCCTCAACTGCCTCGACGGTGGCGAGACGATTGTCATGTAACCCATGTACCGCGGTGTAGCTCCTGAGCAGGGAAGCGAGAGAGATCCAAAGCTCTTGTGAGACGCGTGCATCCGCTGCGACCGCATGTCTCGCGGAAGCGGAATTCGCAGTTCTGCCTGCCCCCATCATCAAGAAAATTCTCCCATCAGCAGCCCGGAGACAATCTCAACCGCAATCTCCTCGGGATCGCGTCCTTCGAATAACAGGAATTCTTTCCTGGAAATTTCCAGAGCATTGGGCGGCCCGGAGATCACGGCCGCGATTATTCCCTTACCCTCCTGGAGTTCGACGGTACAAAGAAGTACGGATCCAACCGTCAAACAGAGCTTTCCATGGAAGGAGGGCAGAAAGACACGCTCGATCGTGTTTAGCTTTCGCTTGCGCATCTCCACATTTGCCTTTTCGATTTCGCCCATGATGTGAAGCTTCACGCGCTCATAAACTTCTGCGTGACCCGTTTCCCGCTCGGCCCCCGCCTCTTGTGCCGACTGGGCACGCGACCGCTGGTTGCTTAATTTTTGCGCCAACTTGCCGTAATCCATCAAATGGTCCCCTATCGGTCAATCTCGCCCAGCACAATGTCGATCGAGCCAGTCACGGCGGCGAGGTCGGCAATCAGCCGGCCCTTGCACGTGGTCTCGACCGCCGGCAACGTGGCGATTGTGCGGCCCTTCTGCTTGCGCCCATCGTCAAGAGAACTCTCCCTTGAAAAACCCGGAGACAATCCCAACTGCAATCCACTCGGTATTGCATCCATTGATCAACGGGAATTCTTTCCTGGAGATTTCGAGGGCATTCGGCGGTCCCGAGATCACCGCCGCGATTTGCCCCTTGTCTTCCTGGAGACCGACACTACAGAGGAGTCTCGATCCAAGCGTCAAACAGAGCTTCCCACGGTGGCAGGGCGTGAAGATACGTTCGATGGTGTCAAGCTTGCGCTTGCGCATCTCCATGTTTGCCTTTTCGATTTCGCTCAAAATCTGGAGCTTCACGCGCTCGTAAACCTCATTGAAATCCGTTCTCCGCTTGGCCCCCGCCTCCTGAACCCATTCCGCGTGCGACCGCTGGTTGCTCAGCTCTTGCGCCAACTTGCCGTAATTCATTACATGGCCCCTTACTTACCCTCATTATTTATCGGTCAATCTCGCCCAGCACGATGTCGATGGAGCCGATCACGGCGACCAGGTCGGCAATCAGGCGGCCCTTGCACATGGTCTCGACGGCCTGCAGCGTGGCGAACGACGGATAACGCATGTGCACACGGTAAGGCTTGGCGGTGCCGTCGGAGACGACATAGTAGCCCATCTGTCCGTGACCGCATTCGATGCCCAGATACACCTCGCCCGCGGGGACGTTGAACCCTTCAGTGACGATCTTAAAGTGATGGATCAACGCCTCCATCTGCGTCTTCATCATTTCGCGGTCGGGCAGAACGACCTTTGGCGCGTTGGCTTTGATTGGTCCCCCGGGCATACCATCGAGCGCTTGCTGGATGATTTTGACGCTCTCGCGCATCTCCACCAGACGTACCTCGTACCGCGCCCAGGTGTCGCCCACCGTAGAAATCGGCACTTTGAATTGAAAGTTCTCGTAGCTCGAGTAAGGCATGTCGCGGCGAAGATCGATATCGACGCCGGAGGCGCGCAATGGGGGACCGGTTACACCCAGCGCAATGGCATCGGCAGCAGAAAGATAGCCCACACCCTTCAAGCGATTCATGAAGATTGGATTGCCGGTCAGAAGATTCGAGTATTCATCGATCTTTTCAGGAAAACCGTGAATGAATGCCTGGACGCGATCGAGCCAGCCGAGGGGTGGCTCCATCGAAAGACCGCCGATGCGGAAATAGCTGGTCATCATCCGCTGGCCGGAGACCGCTTCAAAGAGCCTGAGAATCTCCTCCCGTTCGCGGAAGGTATAAAGGAAAACCGTGAGAGCGCCAATATCCATGGCGTGCGTGCCCAGCCAGATAAGATGCGAATTCAGCCGGCTCAGTTCGGTAAGCAGCACGCGGATCCATTGCGCACGGTCGGGGATCTCAAGGTTGAGCAGCTTCTCGACGGCAAGGCAATAACAGAGATTGTTGGAGAGCGGGTCGAGGTAATTGATGCGGTCGGTAAGAGGAACCACCTGCTGATAGAACTTGGCCTCGCAAGTCTTCTCGATGCCGGTGTGCAGATAGCCGACCTCGGGGCGGACGCTGACGATCACTTCTCCATCGAGCTCGACCACCAGGCGCAGCACGCCGTGTGTCGCAGGGTGCTGCGGGCCCATGTTCAAAACCATGAGCCGTTCGCCGGTGCTTTCCGAAGCCGGCAATTCGAGGACCGCGGCGCCAGGCAGCTCGCTGATCGACTTCTGGCTCGTCGATTTCTCGCTCATTAGCGGTATCCCTCCACGGGGTAATCCTTGCGCAGGGGATAACCTTCCCAATCGTCCGGCAGCATAATGCGCCGCAGGTCGGGATGATCGGCAAAGCGGATGCCGAAGAGATCGAAGACCTCGCGCTCGAAAAAGTTCGCGCCCGCCCAGACCGGCGTGATGGAGTCGACGCTGGGCTCGGCTTCATCCAGCATGACGCGCAGCCGAATCCGTTCCTTCAATCCGTGCGAGAGGATGTGGTAGCTCAACTGAAAGCGCGGCGCGAGCGGATACCAGTCCACCGCTGTCATGTCCTCGAAAAAATTGTAGCCGGCCGCCTGCACGGTGGCGCATGCGGCGCGAATCTCATTGGGCGCGACAGTGAGGGTCAGCTCGCCGAAATCGAATTTGGCGTCGGTAAGGGCGTCAGGCTTCCATCCGAGTAGCGCCTTGATCGCAGGGTGGTCAGGCATCTCCGCTAGAACGGCTGCCTTGCCCGATAGAGTCGGTGGTTGACTCGCCATCCTAAAGATCCGCCTTGTCCTGGCCCCAGTTCAGGACGCCTTTGCGCACAATGTAGTAGAGACCGACGGCGACAAAGCCGAGGTAGACCAGCATCTCCCAGAAGCCGAAGAGGCGCGAGCAGCCGGTGAGCGCGGGCAGGCGACGGTAGATCACCGCCCAAGGCATCATGAAGACCATTTCTACATCGAAGAGGATGAAGAGGACCGCAACCAGATAAAAGCGCACGCTGAAACGGCCGCGCGCGTCACCAGTGGCCTGAATGCCGCATTCGTAGGCAGCGAGTTTGACGGCAGTATTGCGATGGCGGCCCACAAACCATGAGGCTGTAACCATCCCCACGCCAAGCAGGAACGCGGCAAGAATCTGCATCAAGAGCGGGAGATATTGCCAGTCATACGGAACCATGGCCGCCTAATCCAAAAGAAATCGATAAAATTGCGCCCTCTGTGCCAGAGAAAGAGTTCCGGACACACAGGATTCTAGTTTGAGATTAGGTTTTCAGACTGATCCCGTCAAGGTATCGAGCCGATAAGCAGTGATGAAGTGCTGTTTTGCGCATAAGACATTGCATTTCATCGGAGAGGGGTATCCGCAGTGATCGTTGAATGATGTGGAGTGAGCAACGTCACCGAATTCCCATATTGGATGGTGCATAAAGTAACGTGTACCAAATTGAAATAGTACTTTCGACATCTATCGGACGGATAATGCACGGCCGATGATTCAGGCGAGGATAAGAAGCATGGCATCGTCTTCTCTGGCGACGGAGTTCCCGGTCCGAACGGCGGCACCGGCGATAGAGTCGCGGCGCGGCGCGATGCGGCGTCGCAGGATCTCGCCAGAGGCAGGCCATGCGCTGGAGATTCTGGGGCACGCCATCGAGTACCTGACGGACGAGGTTGTCTATTCGCGTGGGTCCATTTCTGCGCTCGATGGTCAGGTGGAAGCCGTGCAGCTGCTCATGGGCATTAATCGGGAGATCTATTTCGCCTGCCCTGAAGTGCCGACCCTCGGCGATCGCTTCCGTGCGCTCCTGCATCCGCGTACAGCCTGAGCAGCGAACAGCAGACAGAAAGCAGCAAACAACGAACAGGAAGTGGCAAACAGTTTTCGGTTTTGCTAAGCGGGCTGTTTGCAATCAACTTCGAACTGCTATTGTCCCAACACCAAAACTCCAAACAATACCAGCCAGGCAAAGCCCATGGTGTGCCAGAACCATGCTGTCGAGTCCACGGCGATCTGGCGGGACTCCACGCGCTTGAGCCGCGTGAGCGCGCAGAGGCAGAAGAGCAGAGCCAGAACGCCGAAGATCAGGTGCGCCGCGTGAAGCCCGGTGATCAGGTAGAAGAAGTAACTTGCCGGCGTGGCCCAGCGATCGAACCCAAACCCTTGCGCGGTTAATTGTCTCCATGCCAGGGCCTGGCCGGCAAGAAACAGCAGTCCCAGGACGAGTGTGAGTGCGGTCCATGGCAGGGTGCGGCGCAGCGCCGGGCGGCCCAGCCCGAGCCACTCCTCCAATACATCGAACTCGCGAAAGATGTGCAGGCGCGCCCGCTCCATGGTGAGACTGCTCAGCAGCAGGACCGCGGTATTCAGAAAAAGAATGGGCGGGAGCAGAACCGGATGCCAGTCGCCGATCTGGCGCAGGGTCCGTGGATCCATGTGGGTGCCGGCCTGGCGCGCATAAAACAGCACCACCAGCACGACGAAGAACATCATGTCGCCGGCCAGCGCGCAGAAGACAAAAGCGCGCGTGCGGTGGAGAACCTCGCGTGGGCCGCGCCGGGGTTTTCTCCAGTCGTCGTCGCCTCCGCCGCCACCGCCGCCCGTAGGCCGGCGGTCAACCGGTGGCTTGCCCCCGGTTCCGGGCGCCTTGCGCTCGATTTCTGCCGGGATGGGCGAAAAAATGGACGGCATAGTGCCCTCCGCGAGGATGAGATTACTCTCACTCTTTCTTGGACGCACTCAAAATCGGAAAAGAGGGTTGGGGAATGAGAAAAGAAGGCCTGCTTGCGTGAAGGCCGCAAACCACTATAAGGATTGTACCGCTTAATTTATTTGCTTGAAAACGGGTTGAAGACCTGGACACCGAAAGTCGCGAAATCTTTCACGTTTCGGGTGACGACGACCATGCCGTGGATGCGGGCGGTGGCGGCGATCATGGCATCCTCAGTCAAATCGCGCGATTTGCCATGAATGAGCCGTGCCCACTCGCGAAAGATCGACCGCATCCGAGGGCAAGACCGCGTACGAGGAGAGAACCCGATCGATAAACCGCTCGATTTCCGTCTGCCTTTTCGGGAGCTTGTAAGCGGGTCCGCTCAACGCCTGCCTGCATTTCGCCGATGACCACTGCGGGAATGAATAAATCGTTGCTGCCCACAGAGCGAAGCCAAGCATCACTGCCCCGTGAGGCTTGATTTTTCGCAACTCAGAAATGACATTCGTATCGAGAAGATACATCGGGCCTACTCGAAATCGGGAGGCGGACGAAGGCGAAAGCTGCCGCGCGGTGGAATATCGAGATCATGCGGCCCGTTCGGGTCGAGCAGAATGTCTTTGAGCGACGGCTTGGCTTGGCCCTTCAGCCGCTTCCACTCGTCGATGGGAACCAGGACGGCAGTTTCCACTCCGCGGCGCGTGACCACCTGCGGGCCATCTTTGAGCGCGGCGTCGAGGAGTTCGCTAAAGCGCGCCTTTGCGTCGTAGACCTGCCAGGCCATGGGGGAAACTCCTTCTCACATAGTCATATAACTAGTCATATGACTATGTCAACCGCCAGCGGCGGGGCAGCCGCCTTCGGCTCAAGGCGAAGTTGGGAGCCACTAAAGCCAGTGCGAGCGAATAGCGAGCGTCTGCCTGAATGGCAAATTCACCAGCCGCGGGTTTGTAGGAGTTGCGATTCTTCGATGGCCGCGGCAGCCAGACCCTTCATCGTGCCGGTCACTTGCTCGCTCACTTCGGCCAGAATCTTCGGGTCGTTCCAGTGCGTGGTGGCCATCACGATGGCCTTGGCGCGCGAGACCGCTTCTTCGCGCTCCTTGGGGTCGTTCTCGACATCGAGCGGCGTGGCACGCTCCTTCATGAAGATGCCCGAGCCGACAAAGATGGCTTCGGCGCCCAGTTGCATCATCAGAGCCGCGTCGGCGGGCGTGGCGATGCCGCCGGCAGAGAAGTTCGGCACGGGCAGCTTGCCGGTTTGGGCAACCATCCGGACCAGCTCGTAAGGGGCCTGATGTTCCTTGGCCGCCGCGTAAAGTTCCTGCTCGGTGAGCACGGTGAGCACGCGCATTTCGCGCGTAATCTGGCGCATGTGCTGCACGGCGTGGACCACGTCGCCGGTGCCCGCCTCGCCCTTTGGTCCGGATCATGGCCGCGCCTTCAGCAATGCGCCGCAGCGCTTCGCCCAGGTTGCGTGCGCCGCAAACAAAAGGCGTGGTAAAGGCATGCTTATCGATATGGTGCGCCTCGTCGGCGGGAGTCAGCACTTCGCTCTCGTCGATAAAGTCCACGCCCAGTTCCTGCAAGAATCTGCGCCTCGGCAAAATGGCCGATGCGCGCCTTGGCCATCACGGGAACGGAGACCGCCTGAATGATCTGCTTGATCAGGCCGGGCCGGGCCATGCGGGCCACGCCGCCTTCGGCGCGAATCATGGCCGGCACGCGCTCCAGAGCCATGACCGACACAGCGCCGGCCTCTTCGGCGATGCGCGCCTGCTCGACGTTCATCACGTCCATGATGACGCCGCCCTTAAGCATCTCCGCCAGGCCCACTTTCAGGCGCAGGCTGGTTCCCGTCAAACTCTTGTTTTCCGTCGGTTCCGGCATGATCTTTGACCTCGAAAGGCGGCAAATCACATCCGCGGGGATGTAAAAGCCGCAAAATCATCCACACTTCAGTGTAGCAGCGATGCGGTTTGCCTGCGTCCTGATCATGGATCGGAATCGGACACCGCGCCCGCGCAATTCTTAAACCATTCCAATCCCGCCCATCATCCTCTGGTCCTCTTTCTGCTCCTGACTCTTCCGGAATGGCGACAGCACAATCACCGCCGGCATCTGCAGGCGCAGCACTTCCGGGAGCGGCGACCAAGCCGCGCGCAGCCGCCGGGGAGACAGTCCAGGCACTGGTTCCTTCCCCTCAGTCGCCGCAGAGCGAACAAGCGCCGGTTTTCAGTGGACCGATCCCTCAATTACCTGTGGAGCTGGGCGTGACCATTCCCGTTCGCGACTTTCGCGTACGCCAGTTGCTGGCTCTGACGCCGGGGCAGGTGATCGAGACGCAATGGAGTCATGGAGACGATTTGCCCCTGGCCGCAGGCGACGTGCAGCTGGCGTGGACCGAATTTGAAGTGGTGGAAACCCGGTTGGCGGTACGCGTAACGCGGCTGGCGTAAGGACGACGATGAGGAGAACGGATCGAATGGCAGGCGGAACACAGGATAAGCCGGGGAATCCCGGCTGAATGTGCGAATGGGTGGGCCGGGTGGCTGCTGGCAAGGTGGCAGGGCCGGCGGCGCGTCGAGCCGCCCCGCCTCGCGCTCGTCGAGCGCATCACTCTTGCCCCTCGCCAATCTCTGGCGCTGATCGAGGCCGAAGGGCGCAGAATTCTGGTTGCAACCTCGGCCGAAGGCGGCCCGGCGTTCTATCCGCTGGACGAAAACGCCAGCCCCAGGGCCTATGCCGATCGAAATCGCGCGCCGCACGCGCCGGCCGAGGGTCTCATGGTAGCCGCCTGGTTCCTGCGCGTGGCGGCGGCTCCGGCGGCAGTGCCTCTCTTGCCCGACCTGAATGCGAAACTGCACCCCTCGGACGCGACGCCGTGGACCATTCTCCTGGTTCTGACGCTGATCACTTTGCTGCCAGCGATCCTGATGGCGATGACGCCGATGGTGCGTCTGCTGGTGGTCTTTCACTTCCTGCGCCAGGCGCTGGGCACGCAGACCGCGCCCTCGAATCCCACGCTGATGGGATTGGCGCTGATGATGGCGTGGTTCCTGATGGCGCCGGTTCTCAACCAGGTGGATCAGCAGGCCGTCGAGCCCTATCGCAGCGGCCAGATTACGGGCCTCGAGGCCATCGATCGCGGCGCCGCGCCGGTCAAGCTTTTCTTGCTCAAGTATGCGCGCGAGAAGGACCTGGCGCTGTTCACGGCCGCAGGCCAGATTCCGCGGCCCAACACGGCCGAGGACTTGCCCATGCGCGTAGTGGTTCCCGCCTACATCCTCTCCGAACTCAAGGCGGGATTCGCCATCGGCGCGGTATTGTTTTTGCCCTTTCTGTTGATCGATATGGTGACGGCCGCGATCACGACCTCGATCGGCATGTTCCAGTTGCCGCCGGTGGTGGTTTCGACGCCGCTCAAGATTCTGCTCTTCGTGATGGTCGACGGCTGGAATCTGCTGGCACGGTCCCTGCTGCGGAGTTTTTGACGAAGAGCTTTTAGAGGAGGAGCGAGATGACACCGGACCTGGTTGCCGAGCTGATGCGCCAGCTGATGCGCGAGGCCTTGATTCTGTCCGCGCCGCTGCTGCTTGCGGCGGCGGCGCTGAGCTTTGTGCTCAGCCTGATTCAGACCCTGACCAGCCTGCAGGAGCAGTCGCTGACCTCGGTGCCTCGCCTGGCCGCAATCGCGCTGATCCTGCTGGTCGGCATGCCGTGGTTTCTCGAAAGGCTGGCCACGTACACGCTGCTGCTGCTGGGTGACTTTCACCGCTATCTGGGCTGAAAGCGCAGCTTTCAGCCCTCAGCTGGATCAGCGGGAGGCTGAGTCGTTGTCAAGGTTGTTGGCGGATCGAAGAGGAGCTAAAAGCTGAGAGCTGATAGCTGAAAGCTAGGATCATTGACCGATTGGCCAACATTCCTGAGTGCGATGGCGCTGGTGCTGGTGCGAGTCAGCGGCATGGTGGCCTTCGCGCCCTTTTTCTCGTCGACGGCCCTTCCCATGCGCGTGAAAGCGGTCTTTGTCGGTGCGGTTGCGTTTCTGCTGGCGCCGCTTGTGGCCACGCTCCCTCACGCGCAGGCATCCATTTGTTTCTCGTCGCTCCTGGGCGAGCTCGCGATCGGCTTGGTCTATGGCCTTTCGCTCGCGCTGCTCAGCGAGATGATGCTCTTCGCCGGCCAGATGGTGGGCCTGCAGTTCAGCTTCTCGCTGGTCAACTTGATGGACCCGGCTTCGTCCATCCAGACCCCGCTCCTGGGCGACCTCTTCCAGCTGATGGGCACGCTGGTTCTGATCACCGCCGGCCTGGACCGGATTCTGCTGGCGTCGATGGTGCGCAGCTTTCATGCCGTGCCGCTGGGAACCTTCGCGCTCGCCCCTCCGACGGCGCTGGCCATCGTGCGCGCGGCGAGCGGCATCTTTCTGGCCGCGGTGGAATTGGCCGCGCCCGTGCTGGCCGCGACCATGCTGCTCGAGATCGCCGTGGCCCTGATGGGCAAATTGAGCCCGCAGCTGCCGGTCATGATGCTGACCGTGCCGCTCAAAACTTTGACGGGCTTTGTGATTCTCATGGGCTCTCTCGCGCTCTGGCCACGCTTTATCGAGGCGCGGTTTTGCGGGCTGCTCGACATGGCCGAGCGCCTGATCTCTGTTTCGCTCGCTGCGCCTTCCGGCACGCCCGGGCTGGGAGGCTGATCCATGCCCGGAGAGCGCACCGAACAGGCCACACAGCACCGGCGCGAAAAGGCGCGCCGCGAAGGCGACATTCTGCACAGCCGCGAATTGTCGGCAGCCGCGGGAACTCTGGCCGGAGTGCTGGCCCTGGGCGTGCTGGGCCCCCGGACCATGGAGGCCTGGCGCGGCGCCTTTGCCGGATTCCTTGCTCTCGGGCACTCTGGCGCATTGGGAGCCGGCCACCCTCGAGCCGACGCTGGTCGCCGTGCGCCGCCTGACGCTCGACGTGCTTGCGACCGCCGACCATCGTGATGGCGCTGGTCGCTGTGGCGGCGCTCGGGAGCGGGCGTCGCCCAGACCGGCGGCGTCTCCGTGCACATGAGCGCCATCGCGTGGAAGCCGGAGCGCATCAATCCCATCGCGAATATCAAGAACCTGTTCTCGCTGCGCGCCGCGGCCCGGCTTGGCGAAATCGCTCATCCCGGCGGCGATACTGGCGGTATTTGCCGTGCAGCGCATCGCCCGGCAACTCTCGATTCCGCCGTTTTCGACCGAGCGGCTCGAGATTCTCGGCAAGGATGTCTACGGACTGCTGCTGGCCGCGGCCTGGCTGCTCTTCGGCTGGTCGGCGATCGACTATCTGGTCGAGTGGCAGAGCCGCGAATCGCGCCTCAAGATGAGCAAACAGGATCATGCGCGATGAGTACAAGGAAACCGAGGGCAGCCCGCAGATTCGCGGCCGCATCCGCAGCCTGCAGCGCCAGATGCGCCGCCGCCGCGTGAAGGCGGACGTGGCGCAAGGCGGCCGTGGTCCTGACCAACCCCACGCATTACGCGGTCGCTCTGGGCTTTGACTTCCTCACCATGGAGGCGCCCAAGGTGCTGGCCAAGGGACGCAACCTTCTGGCCGAGGAGATCAAGGCCGAGGCGCGCTGGGCGGGCGTGCCCATTGTCGAGAATCCGCCGCTGGCGCAGTCGCTTTACCGCACCGTCGAAGTGGGCCAGGCCATCCCGGTCGAGCTCTATGCCGCCGTGGCCGCGATTCTCGCCTATCTCTACCGCCAGCGTGTCGAGGCCGAGCTGCGGGATCGGCAGGCGCGCGAAGCCGCCGCTGCCGCGCGCGCTCCGCGCCACGGGTTTTGGAGGCGGTCCACGCTCTCAGGTCTTTTGAGGAATGCATCGACGATGCGGTTTGACGACTGCGGTTTGAGTTTTGGAGGAGGATATCGATGAGTACAGCAACCTTGCCCGCGGGCAACGCTTGCGGCACGGACTTCGATCTGGCACCGGCTGCGCGACTACCTGTTGCCCATGGCGGCCATCAGCGTGGTCTTTGTCATGATCGTGCCGCTGCCGGCCGCGGGTCTGGACCTGCTGCTGGCGCTCTCGATGGCGGCCTCGGTCATCGTCTTTCTCTCTGCCGTGCAAATCCGCCGCGCCGTCGAGCTTTCCGTCTTCCCCACACTGCTTCTGCTGCTCACTCTGTTTCGCCTCTCGCTCAACATCGCCTCCAGCCGGCGCATTCTGCTGCATGGCCAGGAGGGAACCGCCGCGGCGGGCAGCATGATCGAAGCCTTCGGCCAATTCGTGGTGGGCGGCAATTACGTGGTCGGCTTTGTGCTCTTCCTGGCCCTGGTGGCGATTCAGTTTCTCGTGGTTTCGCACGGCGCCGTGCGCACCGCCGAGGTCACGGCGCGCTTCACGCTCGATGCTCTGCCCGGCAAACAGATGGCCATCGACGCCGACATGAATGCGGGGCTGATCGACGAGGCCGAGGCGCGCCGCCGGCGCCAGGCTATCGCGCGCGAGGCCGAGTTCTACGGCGCCATGGACGGTGCGGCGCGCTTCAACCAGCGCGACGCCCTGGCCACGATCCTGATCACGGCCGTCAACATCGTGGCCGGATTGCTGATCGGGACCCTGCAACAGGGCGTCGAATTAAGCGAGGCCGCGCGCACCTACACCGTGCTCACCGTGGGCGACGGCCTGGTCACTATCATTCCTTCGTTGCTGGTCTCGATAGCCGGCGGCATTACGCTCACGCGCGCCAACTCGGCCGGCATGCTGGGCGGCGAGATCCGGCAACAGCTCCTGAGCCGCCCCGCCACGCTCTACATGGCGAGCGCCGTATCGGCCTGCATGTGCCTGATTCCGGGAATGCCGAAGTTCGCCTTTCTGGCCGTGGCCGGAGGGCTGTTTGTGGGCGGCAGGCGGCTGGCCGCGCAGGGTCCGGCGGCAGCCATCGAGCCCGCGCCTGCCGAGAAAAAGAAGCTCGAAGGCGCGCAGAACTCAGAGCTCTCTTCGCTGCTCCGCCTCGAGGACCTGACCCTCGAGATCGGCTTCCAGCTGATTCCCCTGGTCGACGAAAAGCAGGGCGGGCAGCTGCTCGCAAGGGTACGCGCCCTGCGCCGCCACCTATCGTCCGAGATGGGCTTCCTGGTCCCTCCCGTACACATCTCGGACAACCTGCGCCTCAAGCCGCGCGAATATGTGATCTCGCTGCGCGGCATGGAGATGGGACGCTGGCAGACCGAGGGCCCGCACCTGCTGGCTGTTTCGGGAGAGGCTGGCCGCAGGCCGCTTACCGGCAAGGAGACGCGCGAACCCGCCTTTGGCGTGCCTGCGGTCTGGATCGCTCCGGCCCTCGAAGAGCAGGCCATTGCCGCGGGCTACTCGGTGGTAGACGCAGTCACCGTAATCACCACGCATCTCGGCGAGCTGATTCGCCAGCATGGCGGAGAGCTGCTGGGCCGCGCCGAAATCAAGCGTCTCCTCGACGCCCTCAACGACTCGCACCCCAAGCTGCTCGAGGAGCTGGTGCCCAAGCTGCTCACCCTGGGCGAAGTAGCGCGGGTTCTGGAGCAACTGCTGCGCGAGCGCGTTTCGATCCGCGATATGGGAACGATCCTCGAGGCGCTGCTCGAAACTGCGCCCATGAACAAAAGCCTGGTGGCCCTGGTCGAGGCCAGCCGCCAGGCCCTGGGGCGCAGACTGGTGCGGCCCCTGCTCGACAGCGAGGGCCTGCTTCCCGTGCTCCTGCTCGATCCCGCGCTCGAAGAGGAGATCCTCTCGGCCGTGGCACCGGAGTCCGGCCAGAGATTGCTTTCGGCAGCCGCTCCCCAGGGAACCCCGATCGTCCGCCGCCTTACCGATTCTGTGAGATCCCTTATCGGCGCCGCATCCGCTGCGGCACCGCCCGTGCTCCTCTGTCCTAGTCCAGCGCGATTCCATGTCAAGCGCTGGCTGGAACCGGTGCTGCCGCGTCTGGCCGTCGTAGCCGCGAGCGAGATTCCGCCGGAGATCCGGCTGCGCCCCGTGGGCGCGGTTCGCTGAGAGTGGCAGGAAATTTAGTACGCATGAGGGGAAGGTCTATGGGAGTCGAAGGGACCACTGCAACGAGAGACCCCAAAGCCGCGCGCCGGGCTCGGGCGGCGGGCGGTTATCCTCCGGCCGGGATGCCGTCGGCGCTCACGGCGGAGCAGGAGCGCGTGCTGCTCGAGCATCTGCCGATCGTGCGTTTTCTCGCGCGCCGCATCCATGAGCGGTTGCCCCAGCACGTCGACATCGAGGATCTGGTCTCGGCGGGCGTGGTGGGGTTGATGGACGCCTTCGCCAAATTCGATCCCGAAAAGAAGGTGCAGTTTCGCAGCTACGCGCAGTTCCGTATCCGGGGAGCGATCCTCGACAGCCTGCGCACTCTCGACTGGAGCCCGCGCGAACTGCGCCGCAAGGGCCGCGCCGTCGAAGAGGCCATCCGCACGTTGACGGCCCGCATGGGCCATGCGCCGGGCGAGGCCGAGATCGCGGCCGAGATGGGAATCGGCCTCGAGGATTACCAGCAACTGCTGGGCGATCTCAAGGGACTCGAGATCGGCACGCTGCATATCGAGCGCAACGAGAACTCCGGTGAGGAGGAGCTGGCCTACGTGCCCGGCCGTCCCGAGGAGGATCCGCTCTTTCAATGCCTGCGCGGCGAACTCGAGGAGCGACTGGCCGGTGCGATTGCCGATCTGCCTGACCGCGAACGGCTGGTGATGACTCTCTACTACTACGAGGAGATGACCATGCGCGAGATCGGCCTGGCGCTGGGTGTGGTGGAATCGCGCGTCTCGCAGATGCACGCCTCGGCCGTGGTGCATCTGCGCGCGGCCTTGCGCGACCTGGCGACGCACGGAGCGCGCGATCGATTGCCTGCCGCGCGCATCGCTCCGGAAGCCCTGAAAGGCAGAATGCGGCAGTCTGCACGGCAATGAAAGCAAAGTTCGGACATGGGAAAGAATGAAAACACGCTGTAAAGGAGATGGAATTGGCGGAAAAAACTCTCAAGCAGGATGAGATCGACGCGCTGTTCCAGGCCGCGCGCAGCGACTCGCCCGACGCGTCGCCCACCGAGGTGAGGGCCCGCGTGGTGCCGTATAACTTCTCCTCGGCGGGACAGATCTCAACCGATCAATTGCGCGCCATCAGCATGTTGAACGACCTTTTTGCGCGCAACCTCACTCACAATTTGGCGGCGTGGCTGCGCACCCGCTTTCAGGTCAACCTGGTTTCAGCCGAACAGATTCAGTTCAATGAGTTTCTGCTCAGAATTCCCGAGATCAGCTATGTGGCCTCGGTACGCTTGGAGCCCTTGGGAGCGCTCTCGGTGTTGCAGCTGGATCTCGGGTTGGCGCCGCCCATCATCGACCTGCTCCTGGGCGGCGACGGCAAGGACGGCCCCTTGCGCGAATTGACGGACATCGAGGAATCGATCCTGGGCAGCGTGGTCGAGATCGTCTGCCGCGAGCTGACCATTGCCTGGCAGCAGGTGGGGCTGAGTTTCGACTTCGATCGCCGCCAGATGCAGACCCAGGTGGCGCGCATCATCGCCGTGACGGAAAAGGCGCTCTGTCTGAGCTTCGAAGTCCGCATGCCGCACAGCTCGGGCCTGCTGAATCTGGCCTTTCCCGCCGTGGTGGCCAACACCATTCTGCGCCGGCTGACCACCGACTGGGGCCGGCGCTGCCGCCACACCGACGAGACCCGCTCGCGCATCGAGGCCGTGGCGCGGCGCATCCACTTTGGCTGCACATTGCAACTGCCCACCGTGCGCCTGGCAGCGAGCGCGCTCGAAGAACTCAAGACGGGCGACGTGCTGCGCCTCAATGTCGCCGCGGACACGCTCTCCGAGTGGCGGGTCGGAGGATTGCCGCTCCTCGAGGCGCGGGCCATGCGTCACGGCGAGCACCGCGCGGCGCGTGTGGAGCGCCCCATCGCCGGAGGTGAGCGATCATGACCTACTTCGATTGCTGGGCGGAGGTGACTGGAACGCTCTTCTCGCAGGCTTTGGCCGGCGAGCCGGAGTTGGCAGAGTCTCTTCCCAAGCCGCTTGGCGCGGGATCGTTCGGATGGGCGGCGACGCTCAAGGGAGACGTCGAGGGACGGTTTGCCATTTTGCTCGACGCAAAGCTTCTTGAGACAACTCTGGTCGGCGAGGGCATGGATCAGAAGGCCGGCTGGAAGGAGCTGGTGAAGGAAACCTTCGACGCCGCTGCGGGCGAGCTGCTGGCCCGATCCGGCAAAAAATGCAAGGTGGCGAGCTTTGACGAGATCGCGGAACAGAGCCAGATCTCAAGCGCATTTCAACTCCGCTCCGGCGATCGCACGTGGACGATTTTGGTTCGGGATGAGTTCACGCGTAGTCGAGGCGCAGCCGGAAGCAGCGAAGGCCGCGCCGGCAACCGGCGCTCAGGAAGCGTCCGGCGTCCGGCCGCAGCCCCCCGGTCCGGGCCCGACGTCCGGCTCGACCTCTGGCCTCACACCCGGCCTCGAGCTGTTGCTCGATATCGAGCTCGAAGCCTCCTTGCGCTTTGGCGCGCGCGAGATGCCGCTCGGCGAGATTCTCGATCTCGGGCCCGGCGATGTGGTCGAGCTCGATCGCCATGTGGCCGATCCCGTGGACCTGATTGTAGGAGACAAGATTGTCGCGCGCGGCGAAGTGGTGCTGGTCAACGGCAACTTCGGGCTGCGCGTGACCGAGGTTTCTGCGCCCAGAAAGCGTCTGGAGAGCGTGCGATGTCTCTTCTGAGCCGCTCTGAGAGGCGGACCAATCCCGATGCCGGTCGCGAGCGTCCGTCGATGTCCGCGCAAGATGCGGCTCGGCCTTCCGCCGCGCGCGCTTGGCCGGGACAATCCCTCGCCGGCGAAGGCTCCGGGATTCTGCGCACCTGCGCCAATCCGCAATGCGGTTCGGGATGGCTTCGGCTCTGGCGCAGCCGCGAGGCTCCGGTTTTTGAAAGTGGCTGGTCGTGCTCGGCCCGATGCACGCGAGCGCGAGTGGAAGCGGCGCTACGCCGCGAGATGGACGCGCGCGGCGCTACACGCGAGACCTTTCGCCACCGCATTCCCCTGGGTTTGGCCATGCTCGAGCAGGGCTGGATCACGCCCATCGCACTGCGCACGGCGCTTGCCGCGCAGCGCACCGCGGGCAGCGGAAGGCTGGGCGAATGGCTGGTGCGGCAGAGAAGTGCGAGCGAGGAGCTGGTCACGCGGGCCCTGGGATTGCAGTGGGGCTGCCCGGTGCTGAGCATGGAGTTTCATAACCCCGAAGATCTGACCGCCCTGTTGCCGCGGCTCTTCATCGACGCCTTCGGCGCGTTGCCTTTGCGCGTGGCGGCCGGCAGGATTCTCTATCTGGGCTTTGAGGATCGCGTGGATCCTGCCCTGGCGCTGGCCACGGAGCGCATGACCGGCCTGCATGTCGAAGCCGGTCTTGTGCGGGGCTCTTTCTTCCGGCCTGCTCACGCGCGTGCTCTCGAATCGCGCTTTCCGTCCGTGGAACTGATTGAGGCGGCTTCGGAGCAGGCATTGGCCATGGCGTTCGCCAAAGCTCTCGAAGAATCGCGTCCCGTGGAGGCTCGCCTGGTGCGCGTGCACGATTGCTTCTGGTTGCGCATCTGGCGCCGGCGTCAGGAGGGGCCACTGCCAGATTCGGACTCCATTCGGGACCTGATTGCTTCGACCTCCGCGCATTGAGTCCGGTGCCGGTCGTAGTCCCTGGGGGAAAAGGGAGTGGTTGGGAAGTTGCGGCGGAAGCGAGGAAATCCTGGCCTCATGGTTCGGAGCAGAACGCCGATAGGAAAAGAGGGGTGGCTGGGCATGAGCGAGATTCGAGCTCTGATCGTGGACGACTCATCGGTGATGCGCAAGATTGTGGAGCGGGCGCTGCGCCAGGCGGGATTGGATTCGCTGGTGGTGCATGAGGCCGGCTCAGGCGCCGAGGGGCTGGAAGTGTTGAAGGCCAAGCCTGTCGACCTGATTCTTTCCGACATCAATATGCCGACCATGGATGGACTGGAGTTTCTGCGCCAGATCCGCGCCCAGAACCTGGCCCAGGGCGTTCCCGTGATGATGATCACCACCGAGTCAAGCGAGGAGCATGTCAAGCAGGCGATTCAGGCCGGCGCCAGGGGATACATCCGCAAGCCATTCACGGCCGAGCAGGTGAAGGAGCGGGTGTTGCCGCTGGTGCGCGCGGCCTAGCCGGGAGGAATCTGTGCCGTTGAACGGAGTGCGTGATGTTTTTGACGCGAGCTGCAAGGGCAGTGGGATCCCGCGCGGCCTAGACGAAAGGAAGCAGACGATGGCTGTATCGTTGCGTGAATCCGTACAGCGGGTCTCCGATCCGCGAAACCTGGATGCCAGCGTGGAAGAGGTTTTCCGGATGATGCTGGGCATCGAGTGCAAGCGCGAGGCCGGCGCGGCCGTCGTGGACAAAGATACAGTCACCGCCGTGGTGGGCTTTGGCGGCTTGTTGAGCGGCGCTTGTGTTTTCCGTTCGGGTGCCCGGACGGCCATGAAGATTGCCGCGCAGATGACGGGCATGGAGTTCGACACCGTCGACGATACGGTGAAGGACGGCATCGGCGAAATCTGCAACATGCTGGCCGGGGCATGGAAAGGCAAGGTTCCCGAGCTGGCCGCCAACTGCGGCCTGTCGGTTCCCGCCGTCATTACGGGCAGGGACTACCACCTGCACGTGCAGGCCCCGGAGTTTCAACTGCATCACGGCTATCGCTTCGGCGATGAAATCTTTGAGGTCACCATCGTCTGCGACGGCCTGCAATAAGACAGGGAGCGGCCAGCCAGGTGAAGGAGTGAAATCAGCGAACGAGTGAAGCACCGGCAGCGCAAGGTTCACTCCCTTCGACTTCTTCCACTCGCTCCCTCGTTCCCTCCTATTCCCGATTGCCTAGAATTCTGCTAATTTCTCCGCTCCCCTTTCGGCCTCTTATCTGCAGGGGTTCTCCGTGTACTTCCATGAGGAGAACTCCAGATGGACAGCGGCTATTACGCGGCAATGACCGGACTGGTGGCGCGCACCCAGGCTTGGATACGGCTGCAGCCAATCTGGCCAACGCGCAAACGCCGGGGTACCGTGCGGAGCGCGAGTTCTTCCGCTCCGTCGTGCTCGGGCCCGACGCTGCCGATTCCCAGCTGGGTGCAACCGTGAACAACTACGGTCTGTTGGGCGGTGACCGGCTCAGCATGGCCCAGGGCGCACTCGAGCCCACGGGCAATCCCCTGGATCTGGCCATTGAGGGTCAGGGATTCTTCATGGTGCAGACGACCAATGGGCCGCGCTACACGCGAGACGGCGGCTTTCACCGCGCGTCGAGCGGCCAATTGGTCACCCAGGCCGGCGAGCCGGTGCTCTCCCCGGTTGGCCAGCCGATTCTTATTCCTCCGGGCGAGGTCACCGTGGGGGCCGATGGTGCGGTTTCGGTAGCCGGCGGAGTGGTCGCGCAGGTGGGCGTCTTTGAGTTTCCTGCCGGGACCGAGCTTACTCCGGAGGGCGCGAATCGCTACGTCGCGCCGCCAGGGGCGAAGTCCACTGCCTCGACAGACGCATCGATCCACCAGGGCGCCATTGAAGCCGCCAATCAGGATGTGGTCGAGGGCTCGCTCGATCTGGTCATGATGCAGCGCCAGGCGGAGATGATGCAGCGCGCATTGACGGTGTTCCACACCGAGTTCAACAAGTTCGCTACTGAGGATCTCCCAAAAATCTAGTCCAAAGCGAGGGGAAAATGATTCGAGCTTTGTATACCGCTGCCAGTGGCATGAGCGCACAGCAACTGAACCTCGACACCATCGCCAACAACCTGGCCAACTCGTCGACCACGGGCTTTCGCCAGTTGCGCCTGCAGTTTCAGGACATGGTGTATCAAAACATGATCACGCCGGGCGCGGCTCAAAGCCAGAGCACAGTGTCGGCGGGATTGCAGATTGGGTTGGGCACCCGGCCGGCGGCGACCGAAGTCATCAATACCCAGGGCGAACTGAACGAGACCGATAATCCGCTCGACGTCGCCATTCAGGGTGCGGGCTTCTTCCAGGTGCAGCGGCCGGACGGCACCATCGCCTACACGCCGCGCCGGCCAGTTTCACCTGAACAATCAGGGCACGATTGTGACCACCGACGGCGATCCGCTGATTCCTACGATCACCATTCCGTCCAATGCCACCGCCGTCACCATCACGCAATACGGCGTGGTGAACGCGACCTTGGCCGGGCAGCAGAATCCCTCGCAGCTCGGGCAGATTCAGCTGGCCACTTTTCCCAATCCGGGAGGCCTCGAGAGCATGGGCAATAACCTGCTCACGGCCACGCTAAGTTCCGGCGATCCGGTGCTCGGAAATCCTGGCGGCACCGAAGGCCTGGGCACGCTGAATCAGGGATACCTCGAGAACTCGAATGTCGATGTCGTCACGGAGTTTGTGCAGATGGTCCTGGCGCAGCGGGCTTACGAGTCGAATTCCAAGGTGATCAAGGCCGCCGACGATATGTATTCGCAGGTCAACAACATGACGCACTGATCTTGGTGCGCCGCTTGAAGTGGGTTTTGGAGTTGGGCAAGCGGGCCGGGCAGGCAAACAGGGACTGGCAAAGCGGCGCAGGCAAAGTGGGCGGGCGAAGTGGGCGCGCGAAGTGGGCAGGCGAAATGGGCGGGCGAAGCCGGGCTCGCGAAACTGGATTGGCCAAGATGGATTGGAAACGGGTATCGAGAACGATCGCGGGGTGGGGATGGTTGATCATGGCGCCCGTTGCGGGCGCGTGCGCTCAGACGCCGGGCAACGCCGCAGATCGACCGGACACCTTGCACGTGGTAGCCGCGACGCCGCGGACCGCGCTTGAGCCCGAGGTACAGACGCTGCGGCAAATTGAGGATCCGTCGACTGGCGACCTCTGGCTGCTGGTGCGCGATCCGAGCCGTCCCGCCGGACCGGCACGCCTGGTGCTTGCCCGGCAACGGCTGAGCATCAGGGCTGCAGGTTCCGTCGCCCGGGCGCAGCTGTCATCTCCGGCGGAGCGGCCGGTGATCCGTACCGGCGATGCACTGATGGTGGAGGAGCACACGGCGGTGGTCGATGCGCGCCTCGAAGCGGTGGCATTGCAGCCGGCAGCAAAGGGAGCTCATTTCAAGGCTCGTTTGAAGATCGGCGGCAAAGTGGTGCGCGTGGTTGCGATCTCGCCGGGACACGCCAGCTTCGCGCCGGAGAATGAGGCGGAGCAATGAGTGCAGGCATCCGATTTTGTTTTCGATCCTTGTTGCTCTTCGCGATAGTACCCTGCGTTTCTTTGACGTCCGCTGCAGGCGCGACCAGCGATAAAAAGAATGCAGCCGCCGCAGCCAGCAAGGCGACGCCTCCTGAAGAAGCCTTGAGCATCTACATCGCGAAGGTGCGCGCGCAGCAGGCGGCCGAAGTTCGCACCCCGGGTTCGATCTGGAGCGCGCAGGGACAGCTGGTGCGGCTGGGCACGGATGTCAAAGCCTTCCGCGTGCACGACGTGGTGATGATCGTGGTCAGCGAAAGCCTGACCGCTTCGACCGACGGGCAAGTGAAGAACGCGCGCGCCTCCAACGCAAACTCCGCCATCACTTCGCTATTCGGGGCCATCAAGAGCTCGAACGCAATGCAGAACCTGCTCGGCGCCAACGCCTCTTCCGGGCTGACCGCGCAGGGGCAGAGCACCACCGACTCGAGCCTCAGCACCACCTTTGGCGCTGAAGTGGTCGATGTGCTGCCCAACGGGATGCTGGTGGTGCAGGCGACACGGCAGTTGACCTTCTCCCAGCAAACGCAATTGATCAAGCTGCGCGGCCTGGTGCGCCCGGAGGACGTGAGCAACCAGAATCAGGTGTTATCGAACGCCATGACGGATCTCGAATTGGAGGTGACGGGCAAGGGAATCGTCAACGACTCCACGTACCGGCAGAATCCGCTGGTGCGCTTCATCGAAAAGCTGCTGGTGTTCTGAAGCCGGCGTAGCAGGGGCAGAGCGTGGGAGTGAGAGACGAGCGTAGCGAACGAGGGCAGCGCGTAGCGAGCAAGAGCCGAGCGAGCGAGGACAGAGCGTAGCGAGCGAGGGGCGCGAAAGGCAACGCAAGCGGGGGGCAGAAGAATGCCAACATTTGAAGGCGCGGAAAGATTTGGCGAGGATGCGCTCATGGAGAGGAAGATTGCGCTGTGCATTGCCCACGCAAAGGCGACAGCGAGTGCGAATCGCGCCTTCTGGTGGTGGACGGCGCTGGCCCTGGCGTGGCTTGTCTCCATGGCTTTAGTGCAACCGCAGGAAGCTCAGCGCCGCTCGCGAATCAAGGACGTCGCGACCATCGAGGGGATTCGCGACAACCAGCTGGTGGGCTACGGCCTCGTCGTCGGACTGAAGGGCACGGGAGACAGCTCGCAGACCGTGTTTCCCGCGCAGACCCTGGTCTCCGCTTTGCAACGGATGGGCATCACCGTGCCAACCACCGGCTCGCAGAGCGCCAGCAACATGCAGGTAAAGAACATGGCAGCGGTCTTCGTCGTAGCCACGCTGCCGCCCTTCAGCCGCCCCGGCTACAAGGTGGATATCACCGTCTCGTCGGCCGGCGATGCGCGTTCTCTCGAGGGCGGCATCCTGCTGATGACGCCGCTGTACGGAGTCGATGGGCAGATCTACGCCAGGCGCAGGGTGCACTGGTGCTGGGCGGATACATGGCGACCGGCGGCGGCAATTCCAAGCAGGTGAATCACCCGACCACGGCGCGCATTCCCGGTGGTTCCATGGTGGAGCGGATCGTGCCCTACGATCTTGCCGAGATGCACACAGTAAGCATCGTGCTGAATGACGCCGATTTTCACACCGCCGAGGGCATGGCGGCGGCGATCGATCAGGAGCTGGGCGCGCCGCGGGCTCATGCCGTCGACAGCCGGCGCGTAGAGATTGCCATCGAGCCGAAGGAAGATACCGCGGCTTTGCTCGACAAGGTCGAGCAGGTGGAGATCAGCGTCTACCCACGGGCGCGCGTGGTGGTGAATGAGCGCACGGGAACTGTCGTGATTGGAGGCACGGTGCGTCTGCTGCCGGTTTCGATCCTGCACGGAGGCCTGAGCGTGAACGTGATCTCCCATATCGAAGTCTCGCAGCCGGGCGCGCTCTCTTCGGGAACCACGCAAGTAGTCGAGCAGACCACGGTGCAGGCGCAGGACAAGCCCGTCAACGAGATCGATCTCAAGGAAGGCGCGACCGTCGAGGATTTGGTCCAGCAATTGCAACGTACCGGGGCAGGAGCCCGCGACGTCATCTCGATCCTGCAGGCCATGAAGGAAGCCGGCGCGTTGGAAGCCGATCTCGAAGTGCTTTGAGGGTAGGAACCAAGAGAGCAAGACAAACGGGAGCAGGGGATGCAGGCGACACCGATTGGCGTGAACGTTGGCGTGAACTCGATTACGCAGCTGGGCGGCAAAGGCGATACCACGCCCTCGCCGCGGCTGACGCGCGCGGCGCACGAGTTTGAAGGGCAGATGATGCAGGAGCTGTTGAAGCCTATGACCAGCGGCGATTCGCTCACCGGCACCGATGAAGATGAGGACTCGGGCGCGGGATCGGGTGGAGCGTTGAGCGAGTTTGCCTCGGAAGCGTTGGGCCAGTCGCTGAGCCAACGCGGCGGCCTTGGCATCGCCAATCAGATAATCCAAGAACTTTCTCATCAAGGTAACCAACACAAGAGCGGGAAAGTAACCAAGAATCTGCACTAAGGGCATGGGATGAAAACTTCTCTATGACTAAAGTGATTAAGAGATTCTGACGATAAGACCCGGCAAGGAGTTACGTATATGGACATTCGCAATAGCCTGGACGGATTAAGGTCGCTTCTCGGGCCAACCCCACGGCCCCTTCGGCGCCTCAGGGTAAAGGCAGCACATCCGCTGCGCCGAGCAGTTTCGACAGCGACCGCGCGACCTTCTCGAGCGCGGCGAGCGAGGTTTCGCAGGCGGCTTCCGGCGAGGGCGTTCGCGCCGACAAGGTGGCTGCGGTGCAGGCGGCTCTGGCTGCCGGGACATATAGTGTGCCGGCGTCGGCTGTGGCTTCCCGGGTGATCGATTCGATGTTAACGGCGGACCAGGGTCCAGGCCAGTCGTAGAAGGATCGGTAGATGCCGATCGAGGAACGTGAGATGCGTGCGGCGAATCCGGCGCTCAAAGAACTCGTGGTGGAAGCATCGCGCTCGTTGGCGCGTCTTGGACGCACCGCGGCTCGAGGAGCTTGCGCTCTCTTGCCAGGCTCTTACTCGGGCGCGAAATCCTGAAGACGCCGGCGAACGCGAGGCACCTGGCGCGACAGGCGCGGGAGGCCAGCACTGACATGGCGGTCTTCGCGCGGGTTCTCGAAGCGACGCGCTCCAATCTGAGCGTCATGAAACGGCTGCGCGAGCTTCGCGCCGGGCGGTTGGAGTACACGGAACGGCAGGCGCGCGGCGGCGCTGCCTTAGGGTCTCCATCAACGAGCTCCTGTCGATGGGGTGATCGCGCGGAGGGCGGACATGGGGACCATTAACTCTGCGCTGAGCCTGACCACGGGTGCTCTTGATGCTGATCAGGCAGCCCTGAGCGTGGTGGCCAACAACGTGGCCAACGCCAACACGATCGGTTATACGGTGGAAACGCCCGACTGGCAGGAGAATCAGCCCATCGATGTCGGGGGAATCCAGGTGGGCGATGGCGTCAGCGAAACCGGCTCGACCTCGCAGCGCGACCGGGTTCTCGAGGAACGGCTCGATCAGCAACAGCAACTGGCCTCTGCCTCAAGTTCGCGCCTCACCGCGCTCAACAGCATGCAGGCGCTGTTTACGCCGGACTCCGGTTCGTCCAGTTCCACCGCAGGCGACATTGGCAGCGATATCACAAGCTTTTTCGATTCCTTTTCCTCGCTCGAGAGCGATCCCACCGACAACGCGTTGCGCGAACAAGTGCTCTCGTCGGCGTCGACCTTGGCCGGCGACATTTCGGGCGCCGCAAACAGCCTGAATGCGCAAGGCTCCGCGCTCGATCAGGAGGCATCGGGAATCGCGAGCCAGGTGAACTCGCTGACGGGCGCTTTGGCGCAGTTGAATCTTGAAATTCAATCCACTTCGCCGAATTCCGATGCGGGCACTCTTGAAGACCAGCGCCAGCAGGACCTGACCCAGCTCTCGCAGCTGATCGGAATCAACCAGGTAACGACAGAGAACAATGGCCTCTCGATCACCACGACCTCAGGCCAGTTGTTGGTCTCCGAAGGGCAGAACTTTCAGTTGACTACGGGAACTGTAGACGGCGCCACCGACTTTTTCCTCGGCGGAACGGACATCACCTCGCAGCTCGCTACGGGCGGCGGGCAGTTGGGTGGTAACCTGACGGCCCGCGATGTGGATATTCCCGGCGCTCTCACTTCGCTCGATCAACTGGCATACAGCATCTCGACTTCGGTGAATGCGCAAAACAACTCCGGCACGGATCTCAACGGCGTAGCGGGAACTGCCGTCAATCCGCTTTACATCTTCAACCAGCCCAACGCGGTTGCGGGAAGCGCTGCCAGCATGCGCGTTCTCATGACCAACCCAAACCAGATTGCGGCGGCAGGCGCGGGAAGCGGCAGCGGAGACAATTCCAATGCCGTGGCCATGGCGAGTCTGGCCACGAAGCTGCTCGGAGGACCGACGACGAGCCTCAGCCTTACGCAAAACCTGGATTCCACCACCCCGGTGAACGGCACTACAACGGGAAACGTGCAGGTGTACGACAATCTTGGCAACAAGTATCAGGCCACGGTGACCTATACCCAGGAGGGTGCAAACACGTGGAGCTACTCGGTTGCGCTTCCCGCATCGGCCTTCACCTCTGGAGTGTCAACGCCGGCAACGGGAACCATGACGTTTAGTGCAGCGGGCAACCTGATTCAGATCGAGCCTGCCGGCGCCGCCAATCCAGAGACAGTAGGAACGGCGACCGGCAACGTGTCTTTTATTCCGCTTGAGTTTACCGGACTAGCCGGCGGCGCCGCGGATCTGAACATGGGCTGGAACCTGCTCGCCGCCAACGGCACATCGATCATTAATCAGAGCCCCGCAGCCTCAGCCCAGTCGGCACAAAATCAGAACGGGTTTGCGGGCGACCAGACACCGATCAACTCCTACTCAAATTTTGTTTCCACACTCGGCGCAACGGTCTCCGAGGTACAAACGGAGAACACCGCGCAGAATGCCTCGGTGACGCAGTTGCAAACCCAGAACAACGCACTGTCCAGCGTGAATCTGAACGATGAAGCAGCGGCAATGTCGACCCTCGAGAGCAGCTACCAGGCCGCATCACAGGTTTTCACGCTGCTGAACACCGTCATGGCCTCCGCGCTGAACCTGGGCGATCAAACGACGGTGTCGTAAAGACAGCCTTTAGCTCTTAGCTTTCAGCCCGAACGCGCGGGTGGAAAATCTGCTTCGGTGCCTTGCACAGCGAAAGGGCCAGCAGCTAGAGGCAACGGCTAAAGGCTAAGAGCTAGAAGCTAGGAGCTTTTTCAATGCGGGTCGATCCTTCATACATCACGAACCTCGTGGGTTCGCTCGATGAGGCGCAGTCCAACGAGCAGCAGTTTAGCTCGGAGCTGTCGAGCGGGGTAAGCATCACGTCGATAAGCCAGAATCCGGTAGGCGCGGGCCAGAATGTTCTGCTCCTCAATCAAATCCAGCAGGACGACTCATTCACCGCAAGCTCCAGTCTGGTCACGGGACAGTTGCAGGTGGCCGATTCCGCGCTGGGCAGCGTGGTGAGCGAGTTGACGCAGGCTGTAACCCTGGCCACCAGCGCCAACAATGGAACCATGAACACGAACGATGTGAAATCGATTGGCAGCCAGATCTCGGGCATTCTCGACGAGGTGCAGTCGCTTGCGAACACCAGCTACCAGGGCCAATATATTTTTGGCGGTGGGCAAACCGGCACGGCGCCGTTCTCGACCTCGACTGCCTCTTCTCCCGCGGTCACGACATACAGTGGCGACGAAGACGTGAATTATCTCGGACTACCGAACGGGCAGAAGATCCAGCTCAATGTTCCCGGAGATCAAGTTTTTCTGGGCGCCGGCACCAACAGTGTCTTTGGCGCGCTCAATGCGCTGGTTGCCGACTACTCGACGGGCACAGTGAACACTTCGCAGGCGGTAAACGACACTCAAGCCCTGGGAACTGCCTTGAACTACGTCTCGCAGCAACGTGTGACCGTCGACAATTCGATCACCCAGCTTAACGCCGCGTCGAGCGCAGTGACCAACGAAAAGACGCAACTGACGACGGCGCAGACCGATCTCATGCAAGCCGATATTCCCACTGTATCGACGCAACTCTCTCTGGCAGAGACACAACAGACGGCTCTGGAAGACGTCATCGCGCAGCTCGAATCCACTACCAGCAACCTCTTCGCCAAGCTGCAGCCATAAATCGGCAGTGGGCAAGTTTGAAATGGTTTTGAAGGGGCAATCCTCGTAGGTCAGGGCTTCACAGGCTGCGGGAAAAATCGATTGGCAGGGAGTTTTGTATCAGGGCGCGAGTTCACTCGCGTCGTAAGCCGCGCAAAATGAGTGTTGGCTTTAGCCCCTGAGGGAAAGTTGTTTCAAACTGATCCACCTTCCCTGAATCGCGCCCCGCGTCCGATTCTCCATGTCCGATTCTCTATACTGAATGTCAGAGGCCGTCACGTGTTCGCAGCACTGCGATTTCTCTGGAATGCCACCCGCGGACACCGATTTGCGCCGTGGCGCAGCCCTTATTTGCGCTGGCGCGTCGAAACTTATTCCGGCCGCCGCGCCGAAACGCTGACCGCTAAAAGCGTTCTTGGCTTTGTTTGGGCTTCGCGTGGTGAACTCTTCCGCTTTCTCATCTGGACGGGCGAGATGCAGCGCGAAGCACGCAAGCGAGTATAAAAAGAAGTGTCCCCAATCCTCGATAGCTGGAGTTGTTTTTCCGCGTGAGTGCCCCCAATTTCAAAGTGACCCTCCTCGCAGCCGCGTTGTTGACTGTTTTAAGTGGCGAGGTTCGCGCGCAGCAACTTCCTCCGGTCGAGGCTCCGCAGCCCATGCCAGTCCCTCAAGGCGAGTCGGCGAATTTGCGCGTCACAACCACCGAAGTGCTGGTGCCGACACTCGTGGAAAAACGCGGCGGCGGCATTCTCTACGGTCTGAAGGCGAGCGATTTCGTTCTTGAAGATAACGGTGTGCCGCAAAAGATCCGTGTGCAGGAGGAGATGGATACGGCGCCTGTTGCGCTGGTTGTCGCCGTGGAGGAGGGCGGCGTCAGTGTTCTCGAGTTCGACAAACTCGCCAAAATGGGGCCGCTGCTCGACGTTTTCCTCACCGATCCGCGCAGCCGGGCAGCGCTCGTGGGCTTTGACTCCGAGCCACAGCTGCTTCAGGATTACACGCACGATGGCGACCGGATCAATTCCGATCTCGAGCGACTGCAACCCGGCGATGGCGGAGCAGCCATTCTGGACACCGTGAACTACGCGGTTGCGCTGCTCGAGACACAGCCCAAGGATTATCGCCGCGTGCTTCTGCTGATCAGCGAAGAGCGCGATCACGGCAGCCAACACACCAAGCCCGCGCAGCTGATCCAGAAGATCGGCGAGTCCGATGTGCTGGTGTTGAGCGTTTCGTTTTCGCCCGCGCTGGCCGAGCTGGGTCACGATGTCAAGGACTCCTCGCCCGACCAGGCCACGATGAGTATGGTTTCGGCGCTGGTGATGGCGATCAAGGCTTTCAAAAAGAATGTTGCCAAGGAAGTGGCCGAGGAGAGCGGCGGCGAGTACACAACTTTTATTGGCGACAAGCGCTTCGAAGCGCGGGTAATGACCGCAGCGAAGGACGCACGCAACCGCTACTTGATTACCTTCAGCCCCACCAGTCTGACTCCTGGCCTGCATACCATTCGCGTGCGCACGACCGAGAATTACGGGGCACGAATTGTGGCGCGCGCTAATTACTGGCTGGCTGCACCATAAATCCGTCCTCCCCACGGCGCGCGATAGGGTCGCGACAGAAGTTCGCTTGCGCCGGCATCGTCAACGATCTTTTCGTTGTTCACGTCCCAGCGAATCTTGCGGCCCACAAGCATGGAAATAAGTCCGAGGTGGCCAGGAATCGCAGAGTGATGCGCGACCTGGGCTGGCGCGATCGTCGGCTTCCGGGACTGAACGCAATCAATGAAGTTGGCCCAGTGGTCGTTCGAGAGATAAAGCGGATTCTTGCGCTGCGCTTCGGGAACGGAATCCCATTTGTTCCATTCGGGATTCGAAGAATCGAAGCCGCCGCGATCCACCCAGACCCAGCCTTCAGTGCCGATCCACTTGGTGCCCATGTTGATGGCGGGCGAGCCGCCGGCAATCGTCATCTGGACGTCGTTCGAATATCCGGTGACTTCTTTGCGGTAGGTGCACGCAATCGTGTATTTCGTAGCGGTATTCCAAATCGCCGTCTTATCGGGGAACTCGCCGAATCCTTCGACCTCCGAGGGGCCGGACAGATCGAAGCCAAGCCCCCAATGGGCGATGTCGCCATGATGGCCGATCCAGTCGAGAAGCTGCCCCCCGCCTGTGTTGTAATTCCAGCGCCAGTTCTGGTAAACGCGCACATCGATATAGGGCTCCATCTTTGCCGGACCAATCCAACGCTCGTAATCGAGCGAAGCGGAAGGATCGGTGACGGCAAGTTTCCATGCGGGCGAGCCGGGAAGAACGGTGGCAGGGTCGACCGGCTTGTCGGAAATCGATGCCATGCGCGCCTGAAAAGCAGGAAGCGTGCGCGGGAAATCGTGATGACCGCCAGGCAGACCGACCTCAACATGCGTGACATCGCCAATGAGTCCGCTGTGGACGATCTCCGCAGCCTTGCGAAAGTTCGGAAGGGAACGCTGCCACGAGCCGGTCTGCCAGATGAGATTGTTTTTCTCGACGGCGCGGACGATAGCCTGCTGCTCGGCAATGGTATGCGCGAGCGGCTTCTCACCCCAGATGTCTTTCTTTTGCGCCGCTGCCTCAACCGCGATAATGGCGTGCCAGTGGTCGGGAACCGCAATCATCACCGCATCGATATCGGTGCGCGCCAGAAGCTCGCGAAAATCGTGGTACGACGCGCAGTCCTTATTGCCGTAGTGGCCGTTGACGGTATCGAGCGCGGCCTGAAGATGATTGGCTTCAATGTCGCACGCGGCGACGACCTGGCAGTTGGGCAGTTTGAGAAAAGCTTTGGTATTGTTCGGGCCCTGCATGCCCCAGCCAATCACGCCGACAGTGACGCGATTGGAAGCAGCAGCACGCGCGGCGCGAAGGCGCGCGCTGGACGCGACTGCGATGGAAGCTCCAGCCGATGCCAGAAAATGGCGGCGCGTGAAGGAAGAGGTGCGGGACGACCCAAACGATGCGTCAATCATGATTTTCTCCAGAAGGACCCTGCCAGCCGGCCGAGGCGCTCAATCGAATCCGCCGCAATCTGCGTAATGCTAGCCAAATGGAAATGCGCAGCCAAGTCTAGCACATGCATTTTCGCGAGGCGAAGGAGGCGTGCAGTCGCTATCTGATTACCGTCAGCCCCACCGATCTCACTGCCGGCATGCACACCGTACGCGTGCGCACGACCGAGGATTATGGGGGCGCAGATTGTGCCGCGAGCGAATTACTGGCTCAATGCACTGCCGTAAGTTTCAAGGCAGCCGCGCGCATAATGTATCACCGAGCAAGCGCGCACGGGATTTGATTTCAATAAGTTAACGGCGGGGGACATTATGCCGCGGGAAGTATGGCATAATGTCCATATGAGTCAAGGCGCCTCAACGCCAGTTTCATGGCTCCAGGGCCGCAATTCGACTGGAAGGCCATCGAGAGGGGAGTACCACTGTCCGCATTGGAGGAGTTTGCAAAGTACTCAGGGATCGGACTCAAGGAATTGCTCGAGGTGGTAATTCCGCCGCGAACGCTCAAGCACCGCAAAGAACGCAAAGAGCCGTTGAGCCTGGACGAGTCGGATCGGCTTGCGCGGGTGGCGAGGCTTTACGATCTGGCCGTCAAGGTCTTTGGGAATCCCGAGAAGGCGCACCGTTGGCTGTCGAGGTCCAAGGCGCGATTCGAGGAACGCACGCCGCTGGCTATGATGCGAACCGAGCTGGGGGGCGGCAGGTGGAGGAGATGCTTTACCAGATTGACGAAGGTGTCTTCGCCTAGCAGTTATTCGAATGCGATCCTGAGCCCGTAGGCTCTTGCGGCCCGCTCCGCAGAGTTCTTCCCTGCTGACTGCCACCGGGGAGGATGCGATTGTCAAAAGACTCAGAGATGGGGCTTCAGGAATTCCTTGCGCCTTTGCCAGCTTGGCTGCGACGGACGCTTGAGAAGGATTTTCCGTCGCTCACACAGGCCGAGATTCTGGAATGGGCCAAAAGCTTTGACGAGGTTTTCAGGCTTACAGCCGAATACGAGCGAATTCTCGAGAATATCCCGGTTCAGGTGGAGGGAGTATCGGGAGAGGCGCAAGCGTGAGGCCCGTCGGACTGCCCAGTATGAAGCTCAATTCCTTGTGTCAAAAGGGAAGCCTGGCAGACCGCCCAAGGATGAGTTGGCGACAGAAGCGATGCGCTTGCAGCAGTGCGGCATGAAGTTTCCGCAAATTGCAGGGGAACTTAACAAGAAACTCGGGAATGATAATAAAACCACAGCCGACGCGATTCGCCAGCTCTTGAAGCGCTGCTCTCACCCGGACGAAACTTAAGAAGACGATTTCGTCCCGGACATAATCCGATCACACATTTTGTCCTGCTGACATCAACCGATTCGTGCGGGTAACGTGATTGAAAGAAGTTCAAATCCCGGATCGGTCGCGATGAAAATATATTGGCGAATAAGCAATCACATTGATTTGGACGGTTTTGGCGGGAAGAAGTTCTCCTCGCGTTGGAGCAGTTTGGGCAGGCGGGTAGTTTATATGGCAGAGTCCCCCGCCGGTGCATTACTGGAAGTGCTTGTTCACCTGCAGATCGAGGACGATGAGTTGCCTGACGAATACCAACTCCTCGAGATTTCTATTCCAGAGAAGCTTTCGACTCTGGAACTCGGCCCGCCATCGATTGTTGATTGGAGGGAGCATCCCGAATTGACGCAGCAAGTCGGCGACACCTGGCTCGCCTCAGTTGAAACTGCGCTGGCCCGCGTCCCTTCCGCGATTGTCCCCAACACCTGGAACTACCTGCTGAACCCGGAGCATCCAGACGCCAAACAGGTACAGGTCGTCGGGGCCATTCACGAGCGCTTCGACAGGCGCCTTCTCCGATTCGGCTCTCGCTAATTGCAGTGGCATTGCCTTCCGGTTGGGAGCCTAGGTGCAAATAGCACAGGGTTGCGCGTTCATGTTAATCTTTCAATAGACACTGAAGAGTGGACACGAGAAAAAGAGGAGTAACACACGCCGTGCTGGCGACTCAAAAAAAGACCGACCTAATCAAGCGCTTCCGCACCCACGAGACGGATACCGGATCGCCGGAAGTTCAAATCGCGATTCTGAGCGAGCGGATCGGCGACCTGACCGAACACTTCAAGACCCACAAGAAGGATCACGCTTCCCGGCGTGGGTTATTGATGCTGGTCAGCAAGCGCCGCCGCCTGCTGGACTACTTGAAAACGCACGATTCCGATCGCTACCGCGACGTAATCGGCAAACTCGGAATCCGCAAGTAGTCAGAGAGCTCACGTTGAACCGGAAGCACCCAGACCGGACAATGGTCCCGGTCCCCATCCGATACGGAACACCGGACCAAGTCGCGGCCGGCGCCCTGCATGGGCCGCCCGGCCTTGCGCACCCGTGTTCCATGCGCGCACGCCGCGCAATTCCCACACAAGTTTCCCAAGCGAAAAAAACGAAACGAGGACTCTATGTCTACGAAGCATGAAGTAGCCGTCGAGCTTGCCGGCGGCAAGCGGCTGGTCTTTGAGACCGGGCGCATGGCCAAGCAAGCCTCTGGTGCGGCATTGGTGACCACGGGCGAAACCGTGGTTCTGGCCACCGCTGTCGCCTCTCCCGATCCCCGGGAGGGAATCGACTTCTTTCCCCTCACGGTGGACTATCGTGAGTACACCTACGCCGGCGGCCGCATTCCTGGCGGCTTTATCAAGCGCGAAGGCCGTCCCAGCGAAAAAGAAATTCTGACCTGCCGCCAGATTGATCGGCCGCTGCGTCCGCTCTTCCCCGATGGATTTCGCAACGAAACACAGTTGATCGTGCTCGTGCTCTCCGCGGACAAGGAGAACGACCCCGACGTGGTTGGAATCAACGGCGCAGCCGCGGCTGTGGCTCTGTCTGACATTCCGTTTGGCGCCACGGTAGGCGCAGTGCGCGTAGGCCGTGTGAACGGCGAGTTCGTGGTGAACCCCACGTACGCCGAGCGCAAGGAGACCACGGTGAACATCATGGTGGTCGGCCACAAAGACGGCATCGTGATGATCGAGTCGGGCGCGAAAGAAGAAACCGAAGAGGTAATCCTCGCGGCCATCGAGTTTGCCCACGGCGAAATCAAGAAGATCGTTGCCGCCATCGATGAGCTGGTTTCGAAGGCCGGCAAAGCCAAGAGAAAATTCACGGCGCCGGAGTTCGACGAAGCGTACTACGGAGAGCTCATGGCCAAGGTCGGCGACCGTCTGAAGGACGCGCTCGACACCAAGGCGCACGGCAAGACCGAGAGCTACGCGCTCGTCAAGCAAATTAAAGATGAGCTTGCGGCTGCGCTCCCGGCAGACGACCCCGCGGCCAAGAAGAGGCTGTCGCATTACTACGAATTGATGCGCGAGCGGATCTTCCGCGAGCAGGTCACGAAGGACCGCATCCGGCCCGATCGTCGCGCCTTCGACGAGATTCGCCCCATCAGCATTGAGACCGGCGTTCTGCCACGTACCCACGGATCGGCGCTGTTTACCCGCGGCGAGACGCAGGCGCTGGTCACAGCCACTCTGGGAACCGCGGACGACGGGCAGAGACTCGAGAGCTACGAGGGCGAGCAGCGCAAGAACTTTATGCTGCACTACAACTTTCCCCCGTTCAGCGTGGGCGAAACCGGCCGCATGACCGGCGTGGGCCGGCGCGAAGTGGGCCATGGAGCTTTGGCCGAGCGCGCGATCAGCGCCGTGCTGCCCAGCGCCGATGAGTCACCATACTCGATCCGCATCGTCTCCGACATTCTCGAATCGAACGGTTCATCGTCGATGGCTTCAGTGTGCGGCGCCAGCCTGGCGCTCTTCGATTCAGGCATTGCGTTGAAGGGCTCAGTTGCCGGAGTCGCCATGGGCCTGGTGAAGGAAGGCGATGACTACGCCATTCTTACCGACATTGCCGGCGCCGAAGATCACTACGGCGATATGGACTTCAAAGTAGCCGGAACGCGCAAGGGAATTACCGCGCTCCAGATGGACATCAAGATCGGCGGCCTCACCCGCGAAATTCTGCAGCAGGCAATGGAGCAGGCCAAGCGTGGGCGGTTGTTCCTCTTGGACAAGATGGACGCTGAGCTGAGCGGTCCGCGTGTGGAGCGTTCGAAGTATGCGCCGCGCATCGAGACTGTGATGATTCCCACCGACAAGATCCGCGACCTGATCGGCAAGGGCGGCGCAACCATTCGCGGCATCGTCGAACAGACGGGCGCCAAGATCGATGTAGACGACACCGGCAAGGTGAGCGTGGCATCGAGCGATGCCGAGGGTCTCAAGAGGGCTCTCCAGATCATCAGCGATCTGACCGCCGTTCCGGAGATTGGCAAAACGTATCTGGGCAAGGTGGTCCGTCTCGCCGAGTTCGGTGCGTTTGTCGAACTCTTCCCGGGCACCGACGGCCTGTTGCACATCTCCGAGATCGCAGAACACCGCGTGAAGGAAGTCAAGGACGAACTGCGCGAAGGCGATCAGGTGATGGTGAAGGTTCTCGCCATCGAAGGCAATCGCATCAAGCTCAGCCGCAAGGCGCTCATCAAGGAGCAGAAGGCAAAGCTGGCACAGTCGTCTCCGGGCGAATCCGAAGAGGCTGCCGCGGCTCCAGCACCAGATCGAGCGCCGTCGTTCACGCCCGCGGCGCCGCCTGCGCCACCGGCCCGCCCGCGGCACGAGTTCGACGAACGCCAGCCGAGTTCGAATCAGAGCACCATTCTGATCGAGGGCGGCGACGATTTCGACGGAGAGGGCGCGGTCGAGTTTGACGAAGAGAATGAGCCGAACTTTAATCGCGTCGATGGTGCGCCCGCACCTGTCGGCCAGCCACCTGCTGCGGGAGCGCGGCCAGTTGGTACGGCTCGTCGTCGCCGTCGTCGTGGCGGCGGAGGACGTGGCCCGGGCGGCAGGTAGGGATCAGCAAACACAGTTGAAGACCGAGAAGGCCCGGACCATTAGTCCGGGCCTTCTTGTGTTTCGCAATAACTTTTTCCTGCTATTTCGCGAGTTGAAGACCGGAATCCGGATCAGCCGACTGAAAAGGATCAGGCAGGCGCGTAACCGGGGACGTGCGATCGTCGCGGCTCCTGGCTGCGCGCTTGCTCGCGTACATGCGCACGTCGGCAGCGATGCACAGGGTTTCCGCATCGCCTGCATCGTCAGGAAAGACCGCAATGCCCACGCTGGCCCCGATATGCACCGTATGTCCTTCGAGTAGGATGGGCGGGTCGAGAAGTTGCGTCAGATTCCGCGCCACACGCATCGCATCGGCACGGTTCATGGGCTCTTCCAGCACCACCGAAAATTCGTCGCCTCCGGTGCGCGCCACAGTATCAGTGCGCCGAACCCTGCCTGCGAAAAGCCTGCCTACATGCCTCAGCAGCTCGTCGCCGATATGATGCCCCACAGTGTCGTTCACCATCTTGAAGCGGTCCAGATCGATCAACAGAAGAGCCGCTTGCGAACCCGTGCGCCGCGCGCGCTCGAGCGTATTCGCCAATCGATCCTGAAAGAGCCTGCGGTTGGGCAAGCCGGTGAGTTCGTCATGCAGCGCGAGATACTTGTTGTGCTCGATCTGGTCCTCGAGCAGGATCAGGATCATGCCCACTGCAACCACGTACTTGGGCAGGTTCCAAACCTCGCTTTCGAGATGGAAGCCGGGAAAAAACGCGCTCATGGCTGGCGCGATGGTAAAAACGTTTGCCCAGGCCGAGAATCCCAGCACGGTGATGAAAGCCCCCGCCGTGGCGCGCCGATACGCATACCAGAAGTGAATGCAGCATCCCAGGTAAACGGTGAAGAAGACCGCATTCAAAGCCAGGTCGAGACCGTTGCCCGGCCTGTTCTCGATCGCCAGAAGAAAGACGGAAAGCGCAGCGTAAAGCAGCACCAACCCCCAGCGCAGAGGATGGTTGAGCTTGCGTACGTTCAAAAGCGAAACGGCGAGCGGCAGAGCGCCCATTAGAACCGCAGCCGGCGCCAAAAGCCAATGACCAACAGGCGCGATGATGGCGACGAAAATGTAGAGGGTGTTCGTCGTCAGGATGGCTGCCAGCATCAGGCGGCTCGACACCCGGCTCCGATGGGGAACAGCTGCCCACATGAAAAGGATGCCCGCCCACGCCAGCGCAGCCGAGCCCAGAATGGCGGCCCCAATGCCGAAGTTGCCCGGTGCCGGCAGAAACATGAAAGCGGTAAAATGAAGAACGATCATCAACCAGCCAACGAGCCATACGCCGGAGAACGATGTTCGTCCATGCCGCGCTACCGAGAAGAAGGCCAGCGTGAGCAGAGCAACAGCCGCAACATCGGGGATTTTGCTCAAGTCCACGGGGACCACCTCGGCAATCAGTCTGTCAGTAGAAACAATGCCAATCTATACAATCGGTCATTCTTCAGAAAGCGCGATAGCGCTTTTGTTGGCCTTGCATTAACTTCGGTGCACACTTTCGTAATCTACCACAATTTTCCTCTGGAAAAGTATGGGCAAATACCCGCGCCGACAATACGATGGGCGGCGAGCACCCGAGGCATAAAATCGCGGCTGCCCTTGTCTATCTCGATTAGAATCAGCGCGCCTTTCTCAATGCCCCGGAGATTTCAAGCGAATGAAGTGGTGGGTTTGCGCTCCTCATGATCCCATCGCGCTCCGCCGATAAACCAGAAGGTCCGTGTTGCGTGAAAGCGCCCCACAATATGGATCTTTCGAGGAGCCGATGATTTCAATCAAGAGGTACCTAGATTCCGATTTGCCTGGCTCTGGCCGGCAGGCTGAGGCCGCTCAACAGGATCCATTTTCCGCGGCCCTCGACGCCTACGGTTCTTCCTTGCTCGAGATGGGCCATTGCAGTTTGGATGCGTGTCCGGGGCTGGGTGACGATCTGAAGCAGTCTCTCGGGCGCTTGAAAGCAGAACTTTCTCCGGCGATGAGAACCGACAAACTCGCAGCCCACGGCGAACAGACGCGAGAACGATTACGCGCATGGGGCCTCGGCGCGGCGCGTCACTACCAGGGGAAGGCGCGCGAAGTAAAAGAGATGCTTCTCACCATGGCGCGCACTGCCGAATCGGTGAGCGCGCGCGATCAGCGCAGCGCGGGCCAGATGAGCGCGGTCACCGAACGCCTCAGGGCGATCGCCACGCTTGAAGACCTGACAGAGATTCGGGCGTCGATCGACAAAAGCGCGGCGGAGCTGAAGACCTCGATTGACCGCATGACCGAGGAAGGTAAGGAGGTGCTCGACCATCTGAAGAAACAGGTGGAGGACTATCAGACCAAGTTGGACGAGGCGGAGAAGATTGCTTCGCGCGACGCATTGACCGGTGTGGGCAGCCGCGTGTACGTCGAGGGGCAGATTGAGAAACGCGTTGAATCCCGCGCGACTTTTTGCGTGGCCATCGTTGATATCGACGGCTTCAAAAAGGTGAACGACGCGCATGGCCATCTGACCGGCGATGAACTGCTCAAGCAGTTTGCCGGCGAGCTTAGATCTGCCTGCCGCTCCACGGACCTGATCGGGCGCTGGGGCGGAGACGAGTTCATCCTGATCTTCGATTCCGCCCTTGAAGAGGCAGAGGCACAGACCGAGCGCCTCCGCAAATGGGTTTGCGGCAACTACTCGGTGCCGGCAAAAACCGGGGCTCTCAAATTACGCGTCGATGCCTCGATCGGCCTCGCAGCGCATACCGCCGGTGAAGGGATGAACGAGATCGTCGGGCGTGCGGATGCTGCAATGTACGAACAAAAAGCTGCAGCCCGAAGCAAAGTCGCCTGATTGGTCCGGCGCCGGTCTGAGCCACATGACCGCAGCCACATGACCGCAGCCACATGAATCGATCAACAAGGCCGCTTCGCGAGCCAAACGTGCTGCCCCGTTTTGGGACACGTCCTCTTCTGGGTCCGCGCCTGCATTGATTCCTTCATTTTTACTCATGTAAGCCTTGAAGTCCCTTTCCTCCAGAGTGAAGGTGGAAGAGTGATGCACGCGCAACATAGCCGGACTCGATTCAACATGCCGGATTCGATCAATGATCCATTGATCGGCGTTGCGCGGGAAGAGCACAGGGGAAAGACTCGCATGAGATTACTCATTGCCGAAGATGACAGAGCGTTGGGATTGTTTCTGAGCCGGGGGCTTGAAGCCGACGGTCACCGCGTCCGCATAGCCTACGATGGCGCCGCCGCCGTGGAGGCGTTTCGCGCCGAGATGCCCGATCTGACCATTCTGGACCTGAACATGCCCGTGAAGGATGGCGAGCAGGTGCTTCAGGAAGTGCGCGCTGCTCGATGCCGATCTGCCGGTGCTGGTGCTGACCGGACGGCAGGAAGTCGACACGCGGGTGCGCTGCCTCGACCGCGGCGCGGACGACCTGATGACCAAGCCGTTCAGCCTGCATGAACTGCGCGCGCGCTGCCGCGCTTTGCTGCGCCGCAAACGCGAAACGCGGCTGCAACTGCGCGCCGGCGATCTTGAACTGGACAGGCTGGACCACACGGCGCGGCGCGGAAGCCGTTTGATCGTCCTCACCAACAAGGAGTTTGCCTTGCTCGAGCACCTGATGCTGAACCGCGGCCAGTGTGTCTCGCGGGTCGAGATGCTGGAATCGGTGTGGAATCTGGAGCCGGCGCAAACCACCAACATCGTCGATGTCTATGTCAACTATTTACGCCGCAAGCTTGAAGATCCTCCGCCGGGGCGCTTGATCCGCACCGTGCGCGGGCAGGGCTATATGGTGCCGTCGGAGGCTGAATTGGCGCTTGCCGCGCCCGTGCCAGTGGTCGCGCCGGCTGTGGTGGAGATAGCCTCTCCTCCACCGGCTATCGCCGTTTCGTAGCGCACCCGTCCGTCGCACGCACCTTTGTTTCACTACCTTTGCTTCACTGTCGGAGACTGCTCATGCAACTCTTTCCGGTTCCTCCTGTAAACTCTCGCATGCGGCCGCGGACTGCTCTTGTGGCCAGTGCCGATCGCAGTTTTCGCCAGCGCCTCGCGCACGTGCTTGCCGGCTTGCGCTGGCAGGTGCGCGAAGCTGAAGGCGGGGCACAGGCCTGGTCCGAGGCTGAAGCCGCTGCTGCCCGACGCCGTCATCGTCGATTCCTGGCTGCCGGACCTCGACCTGGGCGAGTTTCTGGGCGAGTTCAAGAGCCGATTTCCCGAGGTCGATCTGGTAACGGCAGCGGGCAACGTTGCTGCCGAAAGTCCTCGCGGGCCCTATCGGCAGGAGCTACTTTACGCGCTGCGCCGCTGCCAGGAGACCGATACGGCCGCGTGGAACGCCGCCCCGGCAATCGAGACATCCGCTCCCGACAACACGCGGCCGGAGTCTGCGAAATCAACCAACGGGTCGATGGTTCCATTGCCCCCTGCGCTTTCGAGTGCCATCCCAATCCTGCCTTCTTTGCCTGCCGAAACCGGCAAGGCAATCTCCATCCAGTCCGGACGGACGGCGCAGGGAGTCGAACCGAGCGCCTGCGAACGGCTGCCGGGCCTGGTGGGTAATGCGGCGTGCATGCTCGAGGTCAGCCGCCGCGTGCGTCTCGTGGCCGCGCGCATGACCCCGGTGTTGATTGAGGGGCCGACGGGGTCGGGCAAAGAATTGGTGGCCGAGGCCTTGCACCGCTTGTCGGCGCGCAGCCGCAAGCCCTTCGTTGCCATCAACTGCGCAGCCATCCCTGAAGCGCTGCTTGAAGCTGAGCTGTTCGGCCACACGCGTGGCGCATTCACGGGCGCAGTGCATGGCCGTATCGGGCGCATCGAAGCAGCCGATGGCGGCACGTTATTTCTGGACGAAATCGGCGAAATGCCGCTGGCCCTGCAAGCCAAGCTCCTGCGCTTTGTCGAATGCGGAGAGTTGCAGCGGGTCGGCGACAACGAGACCGTCAAAGTGGATGTGCGCATTCTTGCCGCTACCCACCGGCCCATGGCGCAGCAGGTGCAGAACGGCGTTTTCCGCTCCGATCTTTACTATCGCCTCGCAGTCTTTCTCATCCGCACTCCGGCGCTCATCGAGCACACCCAGGATCTGCTTCTGCTCATCGAGCACTTCTTGCAGAAGCTGGGCCGGGATACGCCGGTAAAGCGGCTGGATGAGAGCGCTCTCGCCAAACTGGGCGCGCACGATTGGCCGGGAAACGTTCGCGAACTCGAGCACGTGCTGGAGCGCGGCATCATTCTGGCCGGGGAGAATCCAGTGCTGACCGCGCGCGAGATCGACTTTGGCCTCGCGGTGAACTAACCGCCGCCGAACTCTTCGCGTGGGGCACGCTTCCGAAAGGGCTGGCGGCGAAGGATGCGTATCGGGAGGGCAGATCGAGCATGGAGATTGCAACCGGATTAAGCAACCAGATCGTGCGCTATCTTGATCTGGCCACGGCGGAAGCCAAGCTGACGGCTGCCAACATGGCCAATGTGGACACGCCGGGCTACCGCGCGGTGGGCATGGACTTCGAGGCCGAGATGCGCGGGGCCATCAACGATGTCGAACAGGGGCATGCGCCGCGCCGGGTGCGGGTTACGGAGGTGGATGGATTGGTGACGCGCCCCGATGGAAACGACGTCTCCATCGATCGCGAAAGCCTCAACCTGGCCGAGGCACAACTCAAGTTCCGCACCGGTGTGGCGCTGCTCAGGCAGGAGTACCAGCGCGTCATGGACGCGATCCACGCCGACAAGTAAACCGTGATTCGCGATTCGTGACGCGTGGTTCGTGATTCGTAAACGCCCTTCACGGTCCACGAACCACGATCCACGACACCACACCGGAGGGTCAACGATGAACTTATTCGGCATGATGGAAACTTCGGGCACTGCCATGGAGGCGGAGCGGATGCGCGCCGAAGTGGTGGCCGCCAATATGGCCAACGCGGAAACTACGCGCACCGCCGACGGCGGTCCCTATCGACGCCAGGAAGTGGTCTTCGCCGCCAACCAGGCCGACCCCGAACTTTCTCGATTCAATGACCGCGGCATCGGGAGGCGCCATGGCACCGCGTTCTCGAGTCCTCGGCGCTGCTTGCCATGCCCGGCAACTCGGCCGCCGCAGCGGGCGGCGTGCATATCTCGGCGGTCGTTCAGGATCCTTCGCCGCCGCTCAAGCGCTACGATCCCGGGCATCCCGACGCCGGGCCGGACGGTTACGTCTCCTATCCCGACATTAATCCCCTCACAGAGATGGTGGACCTGATGGGGGCGACGCGTGCATATGGTCTGAACGGTGCTGCCGTGCAGGCTGAGAAGGGCATGATCACGTCGGCGCTGGAGATTGCCAAGTCCTGACCTGGGCGCGCGTGTTTGAGAGTGTGGGATTCATGAGCGCAATGAGACCGAAGTCAGCACATGGAGAGCGAAGTCAAGGAGGTCTAAAAAATGCTAGCGGCAGTGACTTCCAGTAGCGGCAACGTCGAGTACGGCCGGCGCGCGGCATCGCGAATCCGCTTGCGGCGTCCGCCGATCCGAGCCGCTGCAACCTCTCCTTTCGCCGATTTGATCACAGACGCCGTAGGGCAGGTGAATCAGCTGCAAGCGCAGGCGCAAACGGCAGTGACCGGCCTGATGACCGGCTCCGGGGTGGACGTGCACCAGGCGATGATTGCCACCCAGAAGGCGGACATGGCCTTCGAACTGGTGCTGGCAGTGCGCAATAAGGCCGTTCAGGCCTACCAGAGCGTGATGGGCATGCAGTTTTAAAGACAGCTTCCAGCCTCTGGCTCCTGGCCTCATCGCGGAGCGCCGCAGATTCGCTTCGCGGCAAAGAGAAAGCTGGAAGCCAGGAGCTAGCAGCGAACAGCTGAAACTATGGCTACGGGAACACAGTTGGAGAAGACTCCGCCGGCGCTGGGACAAGTGCAGAATGGCGGGAGGTGGTCCGGGCTATGGAGCCTGGCGTGGGTGCGCTGGGCGCAGATGGCTCCCGCGCAGCGCGGCTGGGTGATGGTTGCGACCGTGATGCTGGCGGCGCTGCTGGGCGGGCTGGCGTGGTACGGTCTCAGCCCCGACTGGCGCACGCTCTACTCCGGCCTCGAGCCGGACGATGCGCGCCAGATGGAGCAGGTCCTCGCAGAGGCTCAGATCCCCTTCGAACCCAGCGCCGATGGCTCAGGCATTCTGGTTCCGGCAGCGCTACTGGACAAGGCGCGGCTGGCCGCCGCGGCCAAGGGCGGCATCAAGAGCGGACGGCTGGGGTTTGAGATCTTCGACAAGCCGAACTGGGTCGGGTCGGAGTTCGACGAGCAGGTAAATTTTCAGCGCGCTCTTGAGGGCGAGCTGGAGCGCACCATCGGCACGCTCTCTGACGTCTCCTCGGCGCGCGTGCACCTGGTGCTGCCGCACGACTCGCTGTTTCGCGATCAGGAGCGTCCGGCCAAGGCCGCCGTGGTGATCAGGCTGCGTCACCGTTCGCTGGCCGAGGGCGAGCCCGACGCCATCCGCAACCTCGTCGCGTCCGCCGTCGATGGACTTCTGCCCGAGCACGTGGTGCTGGTCGATGCCGCGGGCAATTCTCCACTGGGACCCCGCACTGCGGAGACCGAGCAGCTGAGCGCCGAGCAAGCTCTTGAGGACAAGCTGGTCGCGACCCTCGAGCCGGTAACCGGCGCGGGCAATGTGCGCGCTTCGGTGACGCTCGATTACGACGAGCAGACCGCCGATGAGACCGACGAGAATTACGATCCCGCGAAAACCGTCACGCTTGCGCTCGAGCGCACCGAGCAGACCTCGGGCGCGCAGCCTGTCGCTGCCGGGGTTCCGGGCACCGCCTCCAATGCGCCCAACACCCAGGCGATTCCGGTTTATCCTCATGAGACTTCCGCGCCCCAGTCCGCGAAATCCGAGTCAGGAACCTACGGAGTCTCGAAGAGCGTGCGCCATGTGGTGGATAACCCCGGGCGCGTACGCAGGCTCACCGCCGCCATTGTCGTGAACGACCGGCTGATGCAGCCGGCGACGAAAGAGCATGCCGCAGTCTGGCAAGCGCGTTCGCCTGATGAGCTGCGCAATCTGACGGCGCTGGCCCAGGCCGCAGTGGGATTCGACACGGAACGCGGCGACGTGGTGACCGTGCAGGATCTTGCCTTCGACGACAATCGCCCGCAGCCGCCAGACACTCTCAGCGAACAATCGCTGCGCATGGCCGAAGGCTCGCCGAATCTGATAAAGTACGCCGCGCTGCTGATGGGCTTGCTTGTCGTAGTGGCCTTCGGGCTGCGGCCGGCGATCCGCCACGCCGGCGCGGCGCTGGCGAACCTGGGTACTGCGAAGAGCGCGCGCCGCGAGCTGCCCGCGGGTGCGGGAGCAGCCCAGTCACAGGCCCCGCTCGGCGCACCAGAACCTGCGGAAATGGATCCGGAGCGGCTGCGCTCGCAGGAGATCTTCGATCAGGTGACCACGCATGTGAAACGTGAGCCCACACAAAGCTCGCGGCTGTTGCAGAGTTGGATTCACTCGGATTGACGTCCGAGATCGGGCCCGCGACGCGAAGAATGTGGAACAGGCCACAGCGTGAAAGAAATGGAGCGGGTTTAAGAGAGAGCGAAAGGAACAGGCTTTGCCGGAGCAGGTAATCGAGAGCGGGGCAACGCGGCGACGCCAGCCGGCCAATATTTCCGGGCTGCGCAAGGCGGCGATCCTGCTGGTTGCCGTCGGCGAAGAGCTGGCCAAGGAGGTGTTGCGTGCGCTTCCTGAACAGGACGTGCAACGCATCACGGAAGAGCTGGCCGACCTGCGCGGCATTACCCCGGAACTTTCCGCCGATGTACTCGAGGAGTTCTGGCTGCTTCTCGACAACCACCATCTCATCGTGCATGGTGGCCTGGACTACGCGCGCCAGCTGCTGGTCGGCACCTTCGGCAAGGAGCGCGCCGACGATCTGATGGCGCTGATGCGCCAGTCGCAGGAAGCAGCGCAAGGCAACCTTGCCAAGCTGCAGCGCACCGATCCTCAGCAGCTGGGCAAGCTGCTCGACACCGAGCACCCGCAGACCATCGCTCTCGTGCTGGCTCACCTTGACCCGCGCCGCGCCTCAACCGTGCTCGACAACCTGAGCGAGGACCACAAAGTCGTGGCTGTGCAGCGCCTGGCGGAGATGCGGCAGTTTTCCCCTGAAATGGCGCAGAAGGTGGCGCTGATTCTGCACCGCCGTCTCGAAAGCGTGGGCGATACGGCGCGCCGCAGCTACTCCGGCTTCAAGGCCGTCGCGGATCTGATGAACCGGCTCAATGCCGAGGAAGCCAAGAAAATTCTGGAGGCCATCGAAGAAGACCAGCCGGAACTCGCGCTCAGCATACGCAATCTGATGTTCACCTTTGAGGACCTCATCACCGTGCCTCCGGCGACAATTCGCGAGATCGTTTCCGGCGTCGATAAACGGCAACTGGCTCTGGCTCTGCGCGGGGCCAACGAGGACCTGCGCGCGCAAATCTTCAAGGCCATGAGCTCGCGCGCGGTCGAGATGCTCAAGGAAGACATGGAAGTGCTCGGCCCGGTGCGTTCGCGCGAGGTAGCCCAGGCGCAGCAGGAAATCCTGAATCTGGCGCGCCGCCTCGAGGCCGAAGGCAAAGTGATTTTGAAGCTCGAAACAGGCGACGAAATGATGGCGTAGCGAACCTGGGCAGCGAATGAGAAGGCGAACCTGGGCAGCGAATGAAGAAAGACAGCGCGGAACCAGGAAAGATGACGCGGAACCAGGACAGTTGGCGGCGGAATGGACGATACATCGCTGGGCGCATCGCAGGGAAAGGGACACTTGCAGCAAGGGATCGCATCGCAGCGTAGCGGCGGAGGCGGCAGAGCAGTGCAGAGCTTTGAATACGATGCCTGCCCCAACACGACCTCCGCGCCTGCCTGGGATGGCTGGGTTGAAGCGGATGAGAACTTAGTCGAGCAGCCGTTAGCAAACGGTGCAGTCCGGCCAGGGGGGCGCGTTGCCGGCGCGAATTTCGAGGAGCGGCTCGCCGAGGAAACGCGTCGAGCGTTCGAATCCGGCCGGGAACGCGGCCGCGAAGAGGGCCGCCGCGTCGAACGCGACGCAATGGCTCCGACCGCAGCCGCGGAGGCCGAGCGCCACCGGAAGCAGACCGCCGAACGCCTCGAAAATCTTACCCGCGAACGCGTCCACTATCTCCAGGCCATCGAGCAGGAAGTGGTACGCCTGGCGCTGGCCGTGGCCGCGCGCATTCTGCGCCGCGAAGCGCAGATGGATCCGCTTCTGCTTACGGGCGCGGTGCGCGTGGCGCTGGGGCAGGTGGCGGCCACCTCGGAGACCCGGCTGCGTGTGCCCGCCAGGGAAGCAGATTTGTGGAAGGAAACCATCGCTCTCTTACCCAAGCTGACCGTGAAGCCGCTGGTGGTGGCGGACCAGGATATGCTGCTCGGCGAATGCGTGATTGAAAGCAAAGTCGGAACCGTCGATCTTGGAATTCGCTCGCAGCTGGGCGAGATCGAGCGCGGCTTTTTCGATCGCGCCGGCGCCGCAGACGCGCCGGCGCGTCCGGCTCAAATGAGCGCAGCGCCGGAATCGTCGTCCGTCGAGGCGCGCGCATGACGCCGTTGCTCGAACGCTACTTCTCCCGGTTGCAGCGCCGGCAGCCATGGCGCTGGCGCGGGCATGTCCTCGAATCGGTAGGCCAGACCATCGAGTCGGCGGGCCCTCCCGTCTCGGTGGGCGAGTGCTGTGAGATTGAAGACCGCATGGGCCATCCTCACCAGGCTGAGGTGATCGGCTTTCGCGGGTCGAATGTGTTGTCCATGCCGGTCGAGACGACGGAGGGAATTCGCTTCGGGGATGCGGTGTGGGCAGAGGGAACACGGCCCGAGATCGAGGTAGGCCCCGGGTTGATGGGGCGGGTCTTGAATGCCATGGGAGTGCCCATCGATGATGGCCCTCCCCTAGCCGTCGCAACCATGATGCCTTTGGAGAGTGCTGTGCGCCCGGCGCTCGATCGCGCGGCCATCAGCGAGCCGATCGGCACGGGAATTCGCGCCATAGACGCGATGCTGACAGTGGGTCGTGGCCAGCGCGTGGGCATCTTCGGCGGATCGGGCGTGGGCAAAAGCACGCTGATCGGAATGATGACGCGCAATACCGAGGCCGAAGTGACCATCGTGTGCCTGGTGGGCGAGCGCGGCCGCGAGGTCGGCGAGTTTCTCCGCGATTCTCTGGGCAGGGAGGGCCTCGCGCGCGCGGTAGTCGTGGTGTCCACCTCCGACCAGTCGCCGCTGCTGCGCATGCGCGCGGCGCTCACGGCCGCTACATTAGCTGAGTTCTTTGCCGCCCAGGGCAAACATGTATTGCTGGTGCTCGATTCACTCACGCGCTTCGCCATGGCCGCGCGCGAGATCGGGCTCGCCGCCGGAGAACCACCCACGGCCAAGGGCTACACTCCTTCGGTTTTTGCGCGCCTGGCGCGCTTTGTCGAACGCGCCGGCAGTTTTCAAACGGGCTCGATCACGGCGTTCTATACCGTGCTGATGGAGGGCGACGACCAGCAGGATCCAATTGTGGATGCGGTGCGGTCCTTGCTCGACGGGCACATTGTGCTTTCGCGCGCGATGGCGGCCGAGGGCTGGTATCCGCCCATCCATGTGCTGGACTCGATCAGCCGGCTCATGCCCGCGGTTGCCGGAGAGGCCCACCGCCAGCAGGCTGCGCTACTGCGCAAGCTGCTGGCGATTTATGCGCGCTCGGAAGATCTGGTGCGGATCGGCGCTTACAAGGCGGGCGCCGATCCCGACCTCGATCGCGCCTTGCGAGCGCACGACGGGATTCGCGCTTTTCTTGCGCAGACGGCCGGCGAGCGGGTTCGCTTTCCCGAGTGCCTGCGCCGTCTCGCCGCCCTGGCCGCGGAGGTTTGAAACATGGCGGTTTCGCGCGGCATGCGGCGCCTGCTGCAGGTTCTCGAGATTCAAGAAGAAGAGTGCCGCGCGGCCATGGAGTTGGCGCGCGCGGAAATGAAACGTCTGCAGCAGGCGCTCACCTGGAGCGTGGAACGCGAGCGCGGCGGCCGGCGGCTGGTTGCGGTCAGCGCGGCCACCGGCGAGATTGCGGACCGGATCGCCGGGATCGAAGAGACTCACGTTGCCAAACGCATCGCGACGGCCTTGGCCCCACGCATTGCGGAATCGGAATCGGCCGTGAACGCGCGGCAGCAGGAGTTCCTCGGCAAGCGCATCGAACGCCGCCAGACCGAGACGCTCATTGAGGAGGCGGAAACCCTGGAGAGCGTAGAGGCGGGACGGCGCGCGCAACGGGATCTCGATGACTGGTTTCTGATCCGCCGTGCGGCGCCCGGAGAGGTGCGTGGCGATGACATGCTGGAGAACGCTGATCGGCCCCTGGGCTGCGCATCGCAGCAAACCGGAAAACCTTGAGCGAAAATGTGCAACGCTTCAGGAACGCTTCTCAAATTGGGAAAATCCGTTCCATCCCTGACATTCTTCTAACACCGCCCCGCATTTCTTTGGCACGCCATCTGCACCTCATTGCCGCATGACCGCAGCAGTTGGAATGGACCTCGGTGCGGAGTTGGAAGCAGGAGGGCAGGCTGGGAAGGGGCAAAGCCTGCTGGCAGGGGCTCGGCCTGGCAGGGAATTGAGCACGAACTGGCTCAAACCTGCGAGCGGCAATCTCGCCACCGGCTTGGCCTCCGAAGCGCCGAGTTTTCGTTCCAGCTGGCAAGCTCAAGTGAATGCCTGGCGGGGAGTTTCGCGGGGAACCAACGGCGTTGAGAGCCAGGACGCAAGTGAAGCCGAAACGGCCGATGCGACGAGTGGGGCACTGATCAGCCGCGCTGCGAACCCTGGCAAAATTTCGCCATCAGCTCAGGAGTCAAACTCAAGCCTTCCATCTTCAAGCCTTTCATCCAGTGGCGTCGTAACAAAGCAAAACGTGTCCATTCCTGCGGCCAGTCAAAAAGAGAGTTGGTCTGACACCGGCCGTTCTGTGGCCGTCGAAACGCCTGTTACCCAGATCGCGTCAGCCGGAAGCACAGACGCAACTGCAACAGAGCGTCAGGCGCCGGCAACTCGGAGTCGCGCAGGCTCTGCAGTTCCGCCGCTTCACCAGGAAAATACTGCACCGGCAACGAGTGTGGGTCCACAACCCGTTGTGCCCGTCATTGAAACGCCGATCCAGCCTCCGGTTGCTCCAGCACAATCAGAGATTCCCGCACTCGCGCAATCGGCCGAAGCAATCTCTGCGTCCGAGCCGGACTTCGCACCTTCGAATTGGCACTCCACACAGTTTTCCGAGCCAGCGCAGTTGTCTAGACCGGAAGAGTCTTCAGCCCCGGCGCAGTTATCAGGGCCGCGATTGTCCGATACAGAGGAAAACGCAAACGCTGCAATTGGTAAACTCGCCAGCGACAATCCCGGCAGCGACACAACCGCGCCCGTCCGAACGCAGGCAACACGCTCAGGTCCGTCCATCATTCCACACAACGCTGCCCCGAGCCAGGCAACGCACCAGACCGCGGCGTCTTCTTTGCGCGATGCCGATGAGTCAACTGGGAGCCGGCCGTTGACTTCGCTCTCATCTCCCGAAGCACGCTCCGCAGAATCATGGCGTGAACCCTCGACTGCTCACACCGCCGCTTCGAACGAAAGTCTCTCCGGCCAGTCCGCTGAATCTTCGAGCACAGTCCGCGTCAATCATCCTGCAACCGTTGAGAACATCGCGCCTTCCGCCGCGTCTCTCGTAACCGTCCCGGCCGCGGTCCAGGCCAGCGCCAATCCGGTGCCGGAAGTTTCGAAGCAATTCACCGATCGCGCCACGCCCCGTGCAACAAATCGCGATGCCGCTGGAGAAAGCACGGCAGGCGCAACTCAGATTTCCGCAGCGCAGCCGATCGCCGCAGACGCGGCTGCACCTTCGGGGCTGCGTATTCCGGGAGCGCCACAAGGCCCCACTGCGTCAGCACCTCACGATCAGCCGGTTGCGAGCGCGGCTTCGGCCGCATCACCCACGCAGAACACGTTCTCCGCGCTTGATGCAGGACCCTCGCCGAGCACACCCGCATGGACCCACGCGGGAAGCCTGCACGCGGAGGCGGGCTTTCGCGACCCTGCACTCGGTTGGGTAAGTGTTCGCGCAGACCTCAATGGCGGCGGCATTCATGCCACCCTTGTGCCCAGCTCCGCTGAAGCGGCTCAGGCGCTGAACGGACACCTCGCCGGGCTCAGTACGCACCTGGTGGAGCAGCAATCACCCGTGGCCTCATTGACGATGGCCTCGCCGAGCGAGAGCGGCATGGAAAACGGCATGGGCCAGCGCATGCAACAGGGCGCGGAGGGAAACCCCCAGGGAAGCACGCCTCAGGAAACCCAGGCAGGTTCACAGGGAAAAGCGCCGCCGGCTTCGAGCACTTCGGTTCTCGATGCTCCTGCGCAAACCGGAATTTTGGATTCGTTCACACACAGTGGAGATTTGCGCGGCACCCACATTTCCGTAATGGCATGAGTGCCGTCCAAACGCGACAGCGGCAACGCAGGGAGGAAAAATGGCAACAGCAGCAGGAATCTTCAATCACCAGATGACAGCCGGGCAGGCACTCACCCCGAACGCGGCGAAGCCCATGGCCAGCGCTCCATCCGGCACCACCGGCACCAGCGGCACCAGCGGCACCGGCACTTCAGACGACGGGTCCACCATCTCCGCCAACGATTTCCTCACTCTCCTTGTCACCGAGATGCAGAATCAGGATCCCACCTCGGACACGGATCCCAACGAGTACATCAACCAGCTCGTCAATGTAAACAGCCTGGAGCAGCTCATCGACATCAACCAGACGCTCACAGCGGATAGCACATCGGGTTCTTCCGGCACTGGCGCAACTCCAGTGGTCACTAAGGCAGCGACTGCGGCCAGTCCGGCCGCATCGCCATCCGCGGCAGCATCGCCGCGTACACCCGCGCACCCCGCCGGGTCGCCGCTGTCGACTGTGGCCAGTACAGCAGCCACGAATGCATCCGCACCCCAGGCGGCCTCTGCGCAGCGCATGTCGGGGAATCTGAGCGCACCGAACGCCAGCCCCGCAGCACGGCGCGTGGGGCATGCATTGGCTGGCCGGACGCATGCGGCCCCGGGGCAGGGAACTTCGCCTGCCACACATTAAGCTCGTTCACCCGCCCGGCACCTGGCCCGGCGCAACTCAAATGCACGCAACGAGGAGATGAATCATGGCAAGTTTTTCAATTCCGCTGACTGGTTTAAAGGCTGACTCGACCGCTCTAAATACCGTTGCCAACGATCTTTCGAATATGAACACGACGGCCTTCAAGGCGCAGTCGACGAATTTTTCCGATCTGTTTTATCAGGAGGTCGGCACCAACGGAGCCGGAGACCTGATTCAGGTGGGAGCAGGCGTAAAGGTGGCCTCGAATGAGACCGATTTTACTTCCGGCACACCGACTTCGACCGACGTGGCCTCCAACGTTGCGTTGCAAGGCAGCGGTTTTTTTGTCGTGGATGACGGAAACACGCAGTTCCTGACGCGGGACGGAGATTTTCAAACCGACTCGACGGGCAACCTGATCACGACGAATGGCGAGAACGTCATGGGATATCCGGCGGCCAACGGCGTGGTGAATACCGCAGCTCCGCTGGCGGGGATCAACATCCCCATCGGCCAGGTGCAGCAACCGCAGGCCACCAGCACACTGGGAATGACTGCCAACCTGGATTCCTCCGCGACCGTAGGGACGTCGTATCCGGCGCAAGTCAAGATCTACGACTCGCTGGGCAACGCGTATGAGGCCACGGTAAATTTCACCAAGACCGCCACCAATACGTGGTCCTACAACATCACGCTGCCCGACACGCTGCCCGCTGCGAATAGTGCTGGGTCTGCGGCGGCGGTTCTGAACGTGGGTTCAACTCCATCCACTGCGACCACCGTCACCGCTCCCCTGACCGCAACATCCGGTGCGGCGGCTTTCGTTGGAACACTTACGCCGTCCTCATCGACCAATGCCCTTGCCGGGACCACGACTTACACCTGGAACTTTGGCGCCAACGGCGGCTCCGCCACCGCAGTCAATAACAATACAAATCTCGTCCTGGGCGGACCCGCGCTGGTTATTCCCGCCGGTGGCGAATCGCTGATCAACCTGCAGACGCAGATCAATGCCGTCGCAGGTTATAGCGCAAGTCATCAACGGCAATACGCTGTCAATCACCGCGACTACTGCAGCCGCCAACGCCATGAACACGGCCAGCACGGTGAAGGGAAACCTGACCGGAACCTCGGACGTTTATACCTTCAATACCGGCGGCACGGTGAATGCAAACTCGACGCTCACAATTTCAGGGCAGACGGCCGACGGAACACCCACGAGCATCCAGGCTCCCACCATCACCAGCGGCGAATCGCTGACCGCTTATGCAAATCAATTGAACACCGCCATCGGCAACGCCGGTATCACCAACGTCACGGTAACGCCCAGTGCCGGAAATAACACGTTGACCATTCAGGGCTCCAACCTCGCCACGTCGAATTCCCTCAGCGAAGATCTGCCGGCGAACACCACGGTTTACAACTTCAATCCCAGCGCCACAGTCGATCCGTCGACAAACTTCACCATCACCGGACAGACAGCGACTGGCGCCTCAGCCACCATCACTCCTCCGCCGATAACCGCAAACATGTCGATCGGCGCCTACGTCACTGCGCTGCAAACTGCCATCAACAATGCCGGTGGCGTCGGCATTCCGCTTGTCGGCGTGTCAGTATCCGCCCAGGATGGGCAGGTGACCCTTACCGGCGCCAATATGTCCGTCGCCAACAATATGGTCCAGGATGTAACGGCGACCAAGAGCACGTATACCTTCGGGTCGAGCGGCGGAGTATCGACTACCGTCGATCCCAGCAGCAATCTGACCATCACCGGACTCACGGGAACCGGCAGCACGGCCACCATCACCCCGCCGGCCATCACCGCCGATGAATCGGTAGCCAGCTACGCGAAAGCTTTGCAGGATGCCGTCAACAATGCGGGAATCGGCGGCGTCACGGTCTCCGGCGCGAATGGCGTAGTGACGATCACCGGCGCTAACCTGACCACCGCCGGCACCGTGGTTCAGGATGCGGTGGCTTCCGCCAACGCCAGTGGCGTCATGACCTTCGACTCCAGCGGCAATCTGGCCAGCCCGGCCGCCAACATCAGCGGTATTAACTTTGGCGGCCTCTCCGACGGCGCGGCCGCTCTTGGGATGACCTGGGACATTCTCGGTGCGGGCGGAACTCCCACAATCGGTCAGGTTGATACGGCCTCCGCGGTCTCCGGTACCAGTCAAAACGGCTATGCCACCGGTCAGTACGAAAGCTTCGCCGTAGGTTCCGATGGAACCGTGACTGTTACGTACAACAATGGCCAGCAGCAAAACGTCGGGCAGATTGCGCTCGCCAATGTTGCCAATCTCCAGGGATTGACGATGCTTGGCAACGGCGATTATGGGGTCACGCAAGCCAGTGGCGCCGCAGCCATCGGAATTTCAGGCAGCGCTGGGCTCGGCACCATGGAGGGCGGCGCGCTCGAGGCGTCCAACGTCAATATCTCTACCGAATTCTCCGAATTGATCGTTGCGCAGCGGGCCTTTGAGGCGAACGCGAAGTCAGTCACTACCTTCGACACCGTTACGCAGGACACCATCAACATGGTGCATTGAGACGCTTCCACGGATTGCGAAAATCCTTGAGGGCGGCCTTCGCGGGTCGCCCTATTTTTTCGCTTTCGGCTGGATCTCGATGAACAGTCCTGTGCCACGCGCCAACGCGGTCTCCTCCGCGTCAACGATCACAGCTTCAGCCCAGTGTTTTCGTCCCTCGTTGCGCACCACGCGGCCCTCGATGCGAAGCGGCGCTCCGCTTGGCACCGGGCGAAGATATTCCACTTCCATTTTTCGCGTCATCGATGGCCGGCCCAGGACGCGCACCGCCTTGCTCATCGCCTCATCGAGAAGCGTGGCAATGATTCCGCCGTGCAGATACCCCGGGTGTCCTTCAAATGCATCCGGCACAACGGGAAGGCTGACGACCGCGCCGTCCGACGCGAGCAGGAACTCCAGGCGCAGCCCGGTTGCATTGGCCGGCCCGCACCCAAAGCAACGATTGTTGGCCGAGTGCGCGAAAGGCGTGAGAGGTTCGTGGGAGTGAAGCTGCATGGTTTCAGCATACTTGCTTCGCATCGCATCCACGGAATCGGGCACCGGGTCAGCTCGGCGCCGTTTTGAAAGGGCACGAATTTACTCGTGCCGCGAAATCCGCAAAACAAACGCGCGCTTCAGCCCCTGAGGGAAAGTTTTTTCAAACTGCACCACTACCCAGCGACGACGCCCCGCCGGTTCGAAAATCTGCATCCGTTCTCTTGACCAGCCCAGCCTCGCCCGCGCAGACTGGAGGGTCGGAGTTCGCAAGAACATCCGTTCATCCCCGGAGGAAATTCCCATGACCCATGTCAGTCGCAGAACTGTACTCGTGCAAATGAGCGTGTTGGCAGGTGCCGCGCTCCTGGCTTTCGCCACCAGTCCCGCTCCGGCCGCGGCTCAAACAGCACACGCCGATATCGTCAACGCCCAGGGCGCCACCATTGGCCACGCCAGATTCTCAACCGTTTCCGACGGCGTCAAGGTCTCCGTAACGGTATCCCAACTTTCTCCCGGCGAGCATGGTATCCACATTCACAACGTCGGCAAATGCGAAGGCCCCGCGTTCACCACGGCCGGAGGCCATTTCAATCCCACTGGCGCCCACCACGGAATACACAACGCAATGGACCCGCATCCGCACCTCGGCGACTTGCCGAACCTTGTCGTATCCGACAAGGGAACCGGCAAACTCACCTTCACCGCGGTCGGCGTAACGATAGGTGCAGGCCCGAATTCCCTTTTCCATGACGGTGGTACGTCCCTCGTCATTCACGCCAAAGCGGACGACCTAACCAACGATCCGTCCGGCAACTCAGGCGATCGCATCGCCTGCGGCGTGATAGCCCAGTAGCCCCAGCAGGCTTAGTAGAGCTAGTTTCATAAATGCCTTCGTGAAAGGGCACGACTTTACAGCTTGCTGAAAAACTCGGTTTTTCGTAATCCGGAGGGAGCGGGAGGCTTCAGCCTCCCGAATAAGGGCTCTCGATTCAGCGTGGCTTTAGCCACGGGCCTTTATTCCACGACTCCTGAGAGACTTTTTCAGCAAGCTGTTTAGTCGCGCCGAAAAGTGCAGAAAAGCTACGGGGTTTTAGAGGCTGCGGAAAACTCGCCGGACAACGCGTCCTGTATCAGGGCGCGGCTTCAGCCGCGCCGAAAGCGCACAAGAACGGTCGGGTTTTAACCCCTGTTCGATGTCTGTCGCCCACGAGCGTCCACTTTTCGATTCACCAAACACTGCTTCAGCCCCTGAGGGAAGGTTTTCCAAATTGGCCCAACCCGGTGATTCGAATCCGCGCAGGCTACCATACTTAAGATGCGACTGCTAAAGCAAGCTGCGACCCTGGCTTCGGTCCTTTCCCTAGCAGCTTCCGCACTCATGATCCCCACCGGATGTCGCGTCCAATCCGCGCTCACCCCGCGACAGGCGGAGGGCAAGCGCCTCTTCGACACCGGCTGCGCGCACTGCCACGAAGAAAACGACCTGCGCCTGAAGAAGGTTCCGCCGAATCTGCACGGCCTCTTCAAGAGCACCACATTGCCGGACGGGGCACCTGCCACCGACTCGGAGGTCGAGCGGATTCTGCTGACCGGGAAGGGAATGATGCCGTCGTTCGCCTACCAGATGACCCAAGAGCAGAGAGACGCACTGCTGACCTATTTGCACACCTACTAACGCACCCTGCGCCCGCGACCCCAAAGTGCGCGGTGCAGCCAGTGCGACCCGCATCACGATATACTTGGAGTTCTATGGCAACCGAAAAGACATTCTATTTGGAAACCTTCGGCTGCCAGATGAATGCCCATGACTCCGAAAAGGTGATCGGCACTCTGCGCCAGCAGGGCTACCGGCAGGTTGAAGCCGAGGAGGATGCCGGCCTCATCCTCTACAACACCTGTTCCATACGCGACAAGGCGGAGCAGAAGGTCTTCAATCGCCTGAACGATTACAAGAAGCTCTACAAGCAAGGCAAACGCTTCGCCGTATTGGGCTGCGTCGCCCAGCAGGAAGGCGAAAAGATCTTCGACCGCGCGCCCTACGTTTCGCTGGTCTCGGGGTCAGCCTCATATCGTAAATTGCCTGAGATGCTCGCCCGCCTGGAGGCAGGCGAAAGTCGTATTACCGGGCTCGACGACCGCCAGACAGACGAAACCTTCGAGACGGAATTCACCGCGCGCCAGAATCCTTACCGCGCCTACATCACCATCATCGAAGGCTGCGACAAATTCTGTTCTTACTGCGTAGTCCCGTACACGCGCGGCAAGGAGCGCAGCCGGTCCTCGCCTTCGGTACTGGCGGAGGCGCGCCGCATCGCCGATCTTGGCTACACCGAGATCCAACTCCTGGGCCAGAACGTGAACAGCTACCGCGACCCGGAAGGGAAGCGCAGCTTCGCGGAATTGCTGACCGCCGTGGGCGAGGTGCCCGGCATCCGGCGCGTCCGCTTCACCACCAGCCATCCTCGCGACTTTACCCGCGACATAGTCGAGGCCATCGACGCCGTGCCCACCCTCTGCGACCATGTGCACCTGCCAATACAGTCCGGTTCAGCAAGGATTCTTGCCAGCATGGCCCGCGAGTACACGCCCGACTGGTACCTCGAACGCATCGCCTGGATCAAAGCCGCCAGGCGGCCCATATCGATTTCGACCGACATCATCATCGGCTTCCCGGGCGAAACGGCCGACGATTTCATCCAGACCATGGACCTCCTTGCCGAGGTGCAATACGATTGTGTGTTCGCCTTCAGGTATTCGGCCCGCCCCAACACGCCCGCCCTGGTCATGATCGACACCATTCCTGAAGCCGAGAAAGCCCAGCGGCTTCAAGTGCTGCTTGAGCGGCAGCGCGAGATACAAAGGATTAATTATTCCAAACACATCGGAGAGGTTCTTGAGGTAATGGTGGAGGGTGCGAATCCGGCACGTGAGCAGATTTCAGGCCGCAGCAGCCAGAACAAGCCAGTCAACTTCGGGTGCTCGCAACCCATCGCGCCAGCCCCGGGCAGTTATCTTCGTGTCAAAATAACCGGAGCCTTTCCCAACAGTCTTGTGGGCCAGGCCGTCTAAAATTACATACGGTTTTTGAAGAGGGAACTGATGGACATTGAAGTGCGGATTCGCGGCCTGATGATGGACCCGGCAACCAATATGCCGATCGTGGTGCTGAAGGATGTGGGCTCCGACGCAGTAATGCCCATCTGGGTAGGCATCTTCGAAGCCAACGCGATTGCGCTCGAAATCGAGAAGATGTCTGCCGCCCGCCCCATGACCCACGATCTAGCGCGTAATCTAATCCGTAACCTCAACGGTCAGCTAGAACGTGTTGTCATTACAGAGCTTAAAGACGATACCTTTTATGCGGTCCTGTGGCTGCGGCAAGGGGAAGAGCCGGTGGCCATCGACGCACGGCCGTCCGACGCCATCGCCCTCGCATTGCGCGCCGATTGTCCGATCTTCGTTGCGGAGAAGGTGATGGAAACCGCCAAGCTAAACACCACCGGCCCGCCCGAGGGACCCACCGCTGAGCAGTTGCGCGGGTGGCTCGAGGGTCTGAACGACGAAGACCTCGGCCGCTACAAGATGTAATCCAGCCAAGGCTTCCGAAGCTCAAACAGGTAGCGCCGGCCTCCCGTCCCGGGGTCCCCGCGGACAGGTCTTCGTCCGTGGGGTGGTGGAACGGCTGTTGCGTGGACTTCCCGGTCCAAGCCGCAACCCGACACAAATCGAGAGCGGCTCCGACCAGCCCAACTCCCCGAAAGGGAGGCGCTAGATCCATATTTTATAAGCTATGATGGCTCATAGGCTTATAGGGCCTTTATGAAAGTATGTACTATACAGAATATCTGTTATCGGACATAACTAATCACCAAAGCTCTTGCTGCCGTTCCCTCAATCCCATTAGAATTCACCATCAATTGCAGGAGGTCGAAAATGAACTTGACTCGACGTTCTTTCCTGGCGGGCCTTGGAGGGACCCTCGGTTCTGGGCTTGCCTGTAGCGCAATGGCTTCCACCACGGCCGCCGCGTCATCCAACACGATTCTGGTGAGAGCCAAACCGAAAGCGATTCAGGGGACACTTACATTTGCCGGGCATACCTACGATTGCATGGTGGGACAGCACGGCATCGCAGCCCCCAAGTTTGAGGACGACGGATGCACGCCCGCCGGCCTCTTTCACATGCGAGAGTTGCGTTACCGCGCCGACAGGCTGACCACTCAACCGCAGTCGGGCCTTCCGGTTTTCAAATCCAAACAGACAGATGGTTGGTGCGACGATCCCGAGGACGTCGCTTACAACCGGGTCGTGACGCTTCCCTACCAGTCCGATGCGGAGCCAATGTGGCGCGACGACCATCTGTATGACGTGCTCGCCGTGATTGGGTACAACGATGCGCCCGTCGTGTCCGGATGCGGCAGCGCTATCTTTATGCACGTGATGCGGCCGCCAACCGACGATCACCAGTACACGGCAGGCTGCGTTTCGATGAAGATTGAAAATGTGCTCGCGGTTCTGGCTGCCTGCACGCCATCAACCATGATCGACATCCGGGCTGTCGCTTGATCTGGATGAGGAGCTGAACACGAAGGGCTGAACGTCGCATCGGCCAGGCGGCCAGTTCGGGGCGGCGCGACCCAGTGCGTCGTTAGTTCCGGATTTCCGCCAGCAATGCCTCGATTTCTGTCTTGTCTTCCGCCGTCAATCCCAGCAACGGCGCCCTGGTATGGCCTCCGTAATAGCCGTTGAAGTCGCAAGCGTACTTCACTCCGGCAATGCCGAGATCGCTGACGATCCGCTGATTAGCCCGCGCAATCCGCTTCTGCTTCTCCGCCGCCAACACAAGATCGTGATCCTTCCATGCAAGGTAAATCTCCTGGCATGCCTGCGGCGCGAACGCGCCAAAAGCAAGAATCGCACCCGTCGCTCCCGCCTCCAGCGACTCCAACACCGAGCTCCCCGAACCGCACAGCACCTGGAACCCGACTTCCCTGCTGCGCGTCTTGACGGGAACCGCAGGCGCGGCCGTGGCAACCGCTGCGCCGCCTGCGAGGTCGCCCGCGGAGACAAAACTGCCGTCCATCTCGCCGCGCGGCTCCAGCATTCGCGCCGTAGCCGCCTCAAACACCTGCGTAACCGCCACCATCCGCCCCGGCGCATTCTCGGCGGCCGCAACCTGTGCCCCAATGCGCTCTACCTTGCCAGACGAATCCTTGATCCCGATGATGTTGGGGTGGCCGGCCAGTTCCCCAACCAGCTCAACGGGAATCTGATACGGCACGCATTTGGGAATGTTGTAAAGCACAACCGGGAGCGGAGAGCGGTCCGCGATGCTGCGGAAATAGTGGAGCACGGCCGCCGAAGACATTTGCCCCGCATAGTAGCTGGGCGCCCGCACCAGCGCCGCATCGTATCGGAGCGCAGCCGCCGCATCGGCCATTTCAACCGTCGCCTTCACGCTTTCCCGCCCCACGCCAGCGATCAGCACCTTCTCCGGCGCGGCAGCTTCGGCGGCCACGCGCAGAACCTCGCGCGATTCCGCGTCGTCGAGCAACGGCGCCTCGCCCGTCGAGCCCAAAACCACCATCCCTGCCAGCAAACTGCGCGAGTAGCGGGCAATGTTGGCTTCAATTTTCCGAAAATAAATCCGCTCGTCGGAATAGAACGGCGTAGTGGTCGCGGCAAAAATACCTTCCAGCAACATCCTTTCATTGTAAGACCCGACGCGGTTACGCGGCGCTCTTCCTTCCATCATCGCGCCCGAAATTGTTCGCTTAGAGCAGCGGCGGTGTATGGTAAGTGGTTAGATACAGCGCGGAGCCAACAGCAATTCTCATATCAGGAGCGGCGAAGATGGACTCGTCGGCGCAAATGGACCTCGAGGAACGAAGCACAAACAAACTTTCGAGGCAGGCCGTGTCGTTTTTCCTGCACTCGCTCCTTGCGCTTGGCTCCTGGATGGCGCTCATGCTCGTCGGCTACGCCATCAATCCTGTCGGCGTGCCGCAACTCGTCATTGTTCTCTTGTCCCTCGCCGTGCCCCTCGTCGTCGGATTCCTCGTCGCGCGCCTTCACCCCACGGAAATGGCCACCCTGGTTTGGCTACTCGGCCTCATCTGGTTTCTGATTGTGTGCCTGTGGGTCCTCAACATGCCAACCGGACCAAATCAATGCTTCCAGTGCGAGTCTACGGAAAAACTCACGCGCACTTTCTTCTGCTGGCCCAGCCCCAGCGGCCTCATCGACAATGACGGTCCGTTCATCGGCACCTGGCCCGCCCTTGCGCTGGTCGGCTACTCCATTGGCGCCAAGCTCGGCTCCCGGCGCGGGAAGTAGTCGTCAAGAATCATTCTTCTGCTTCGCTTCCACAGATCCACAAACGGCGCCTTTGCGTCTCAGCGCCCATTCGCCGCGTGCAGCGCCTGCAAAGCAAAGACCGTCACGTGATGACGTTGCATCGCGGCAATTCCCTCGGCCGCGGCCTGCGCCGCCGCGAGCGTCGTGATCGTCGGAATGCGCGCCAGCACCGCCGCGCGGCGAATCGCCTTCTCATCGAAGATCGCGTCCTGCCCGCGCGGCGTGTTCACGATCAGCTGAATGCGGTCGCCCTTGATAAGGTCCACAGCATTCGGCCGTCCCTCATCCACCTTGAACACGCGCTCCACGATCAGCCCCGCGCCTTCGAGCGCATTCGCCGTGCCTTCCGTCGCCACAATCTTGAAGCCCAAATTCACATAACGCCGCGCCAGCGCGATCGCCGCCTGCTTGTCATGATCGTTCACGGTAAAGAAGACCGTGCCGCCCGTGGGCAGGATTTGACCGGCCGAGAGTTGCGCCTTCGCAAAGGCCTCGCCAAACGTGCTTGCCACGCCCATCACTTCGCCCGTCGATTTCATCTCCGGCCCGAGCACTGTATCGACGCCCGCAAACTTCGACCACGGAAACACCGGCGACTTCACGTAGTAGTGCGCGCCGGTGCCAAGATCTTTTCCTGACGCCAATTCGTCCGGCAGCAGCTCGCGCAGCTTGCGGCCCGTCATCAGCCGCGCCGCAATCTTGGCCAGCGGCACGCCCGTCGCCTTCGACACATACGGCACCGTTCGCGAAGCGCGCGGATTCACCTCGATCACATACACATGGTCGTTGCCCTGCGCGTCGCGCTGGATGGCAAATTGCAAATTAACCAGGCCGACGACTTTCAGCGCCAGCGCCAGCTTCCGCGTGTAGGCGCGCAAAGTTTCGAGCGTCTGTTCTTTGATGTCCACCGCCGGCAGCACACACGACGAATCGCCGGAGTGAATGCCGGCCTCTTCAATGTGCTGCATGATGCCCGCGATCAACACGTCCTCCGAATCGCAAAGCGCGTCAACGTCGACCTCAATCGCATTCTCGAGGAAGTGGTCGACCAGAACCGGCCGCTCCTGCGAATATTCGACAGCCTGGCGCATGTAGCGCGTCACGGCTTCGGCATCGTACGCGATCACCATCGCGCGGCCACCCAGCACGTAGCTGGGCCGCACCAGCACCGGATACCCGATTCTTTCCGCCACGGCCAGCGCCTGTTCCACGCTGGTGGCCGTGCCTCCGGGCGGCTGCGGAATCTTCAAATCTTCAAGCAATTTGCCGAATTGCTTGCGATCTTCGGCCAGGTCGATCGATTCCGGCGAAGTGCCGATGATGGGCACGCCGGCCGCGAGCAGACGCTGCGCCAGATTCAGCGGCGTCTGCCCGCCGAACTGGACAATCATGCCGATCTTCGCGCCCGATTGCGCCTCGTGGTGGTAAATCGCCAGCACATCTTCAAGCACCAGCGGCTCAAAGTAGAGCCGGTCGCTGGTGTCGTAGTCGGTGGAGACGGTCTCAGGATTGCAATTGACCATGATGGTCTCGTAGCCGTCATCCTTCAGCGCGAAGGCCGCATGGCAGCAGCAGTAGTCGAACTCAATGCCCTGCCCGATGCGATTCGGACCCGAGCCGAGAATGATGATCTTCGGCGTCTTGGTCGGCGGCGCTTCATCCTCTTCCTCGTAGGTCGAGTAGAGGTAAGGCGTCATCGATTCGAACTCGGCCGCGCAGGTGTCGACCAGCTTGAACACGGGCCTGATTCCCTGCCCCTCGCGCAGTTCCCTCACCTGCTGGATGCCTTCGTGGCCTTCGAGCTTCCACTCCGTGGCGATGCGCTCGTCGCTCAGGCCCAGGCGCTTGAGCTGCCGCATCTGCTCCGCGCTCGATCTCCTTTGGCGTGGTGTTCGCGATCGCCTTCTGCGCCAGCGTGATCTCGCGCATCTGGTGCAGGAACCACGGATCCATTTTGGTGAGGCGCGCAACTTCGCGCACGCTCATGCCGCGCTCGAACGCGTAGCGGATGTAGCTCAGGCGCTCCGGCTGTGGCGTCACCAGCATCTGCGTCAGCCGGCGCGGCTCCAGCACCTCCGCGCCGGTCTTCTTGCCGGTTTCGAGCGAGCGCCACGCCTTCATCAGCGCTTCCTTGAAGGTGCGGCCGATGGCCATCACCTCGCCCACCGACTTCATCTGCGGGCCCAGCGTGTCGTCGGCGCCGGGAAACTTCTCAAACTGCCACTTGGGAATCTTGACGACCACATAATCGATGGTCGGCTCAAAGCAGGCCGGCGTCTTGCGCGTAATGTCGTTGGGAATCTCGTCGAGCGTGTAGCCCACGGCGAGCTTGGCGGCAATCTTCGCGATCGGGAAACCGGTAGCCTTCGACGCCAGCGCCGACGAACGCGAGACGCGCGGATTCATCTCGATCACGGTCATGCGGCCGTCACGCGGGTTGACGGCGAACTGCACATTGGATCCGCCGGTCTCCACGCCGATCTCGCGCATGCACGGCAATGGCCGCGTCGCGCATCTTCTGGTACTCGCGATCGGTGAGCGTCTGCGCCGGCGCCACGGTGATGGAGTCGCCGGTGTGCACGCCCATGGGATCGAAATTTTCAATGGAACAAATGATGATGACGTTGTCGGCGAGGTCGCGCATCACCTCAAGCTCGTATTCCTTCCAGCCGAGCACGCTCTCTTCGAGCAGGCACTCGTGCACCGGCGAAAGGTCGAGGCCGCGGGCGAGAATCTCCATCAACTCTTCGCGGTTGTAGGCGATGCCGCCGCCCGTGCCGCCGAGCGTGAAGCTGGGCCGGATGAGCACCGGGAAGCCGAGCTTGCCGGCAAAATCGAGCCCGTCGCGCAGGTTGTTCACGAGCGCGGAGCGCGGCAACCTCGAGGCCGATGCGCAGCATCGCGTCTTTGAAGAGCAGGCGGTCTTCGGCCTTCTTGATGGCTTCAAGCTTGGCGCCGATCAGCTCGACGTTATAGCGCTCGAGAACGCCCGCGTCGGCCAGATCGACGGCGAGATTCAGCGCCGTCTGCCCGCCGACAGTCGGCAGAAGAGCAAACTTGCCGCGAAGGCTTCGCCTGCGTCCGTGCGGCCTAGCCATGCTCGACGAGCATCTCCGCTTCAATGCGGATGATCTCTTCGACGTACTCGTGCGTCAGCGGCTCGATGTAGGTGCGGTCGGCCAGCTCGGGATCGGTCATGATGGTGGCCGGGTTCGAGTTCACCAGCACCACCTCGTAGCCCTCCTGCTTGAGCGCCTTGCAGGCCTGCGTGCCGGAGTAGTCGAACTCCGCCGACTGCCCGATCACGATCGGCCCCGAGCCGATCACCAGAATCTTCTGAATGTCATTTCTGCGTGGCATGGTTGTCTATTCGGTTACCTCTTTGATGGCCACAGCGCGTGCCTTGAGCGAAATGAGAAGATTCTCGAATCCGAGCTCAGGCGAAGGTTCGCCATATGTGCCGTCTTTGCCTGTTAGTCGATCAGTGAGAATCAATGCTGCGCTATCGTAAAGGCGCTCGCGCACCAGCTTCGTCAAAAGGATCTCGTACCGTTTTGGCGTAAGAGGCTCCGCGAAACTCTGGAAAGACTTTAAAATGTGGTTCTTGAACACCGATCGGGCTCAGCGATTTTTTCGTCTCTTCGAGAACCATCACGTAACCAAGCCAAGGTCGCAACGACGGCTTAAATGCGCCCTCCCGGAATGCTGCCCAGATATCCGTCGCATTACCCAGAGCCTCCTCGGTCCGATTGTTGAAGTTGTTACCGAATGAACCGACTTGTGACTTGAATTCCATAGCTGCAATTAGCTTGCGCATCGCGAACAATCAGCAAGTCCCATTTCTTCTCTGCTCTGTACCAGCCGGGTAATTCGACCTTATGCGAGGTATAGATATGAGCCCGATCCAATCCTGCTTCTTCAAGGAAATCCCGAAGCAAATCGACGAATCCATCTAATTGCTTGCCGCCGGTGACGGCAGTGCGGCTATCCGAGCATCTCGTGCACCAGTCTTGAGTTCCTTGTCGTCAGCTGATTTTGACGAGTTTTCCAGAAAAATTGAACTGCTTCGGAGCAGCCGCTTCTTGCCAGCGAGGTTGAAGACTCATAGTTCCTCTCGCTGAGTAATTTGGGGCTGCCAGAAGAGACCGCCAGTCTCGCTGATGAAAGCGCGAAACGGACATCTGGTGATATTTGTCGCTGATCTCATAGCCGATACTGTGACGCCCCGTTCGTGCAGCGGCAATTGCATTGGTTCCAGAGCCAGAGAATGGATCGACGACAACATCGCCTGCAAAACTGAACATCCGGATCAGTCTTTCGGCGAACTCAATCGGATACGGCGCTGGATGATCTTTCGTCGATGCTCCTGTGAGGCCGGTCCAAATCTGCTGAAACCAGTTCTGATAATTCTCCGCACTGATCACGGAGAGCAAACGCTTTGCTGCGGTTGGCTTCGGTACCGCCTGGCTTGCGAAACATCAGAATGTATTCGATGTCGTTTTTGATCACTGAATTTGGTTCATACGGCTTTCCAAGAAACCCCCCACCGCCGGAAACCTCATAAACAGCGTTCGCAATCTTGTGCCAGATGATCGGAGCAAGATTATCGAAGCCGATCTTGCGGCAAAGTTCCTGAATCGAGGCGTGCAAAGGCACAACAGTGTGCCGCCGTCGTTTTGCTCTCTCGAAAGGCAAACATCGCCGACGACGCAGATCAGCCTTCCCCCGGGGACCAGCAGTCAAAGCAGCGACGCCAGACTTTACCCAACTCCCCGAGAAATTCATCGTAATCGCTGCACATGTCCAAGCTGCCCATCAGCATCGTCATATTTCTTCAGCGTCCAATAAGGAGGCGAAGTCAAAACGAAATGAATGCACTTCCGCGGAACGAGACGCATTTGGCGCGCGTCTCCATGTACCAGATAGTGGCTCGTCGGAATACGTAACAGCACCTGCTCTAGTAGACTTCATTGCGGCCATGTCGCGTGCCAGCCTTGGGATCTCGGTTTGTTCAAGTGATCAAATTGAAGCTTTTCCCCAAAAAGGAGGAGAGGTCTAATTCCGGAATAAAGATTTCCTCCCAGTTCCAGGATCTCCTTTCTGGCTGCGAGTCCGCTCATCCCTTCCACTCCTCCATCATCTGCCGGAAGTCGCGGAACAGATAATGCGAATCGTGCGGGCCGGGCGCGGCTTCGGGGTGGTATTGCACGCTGAACAGCGGCAGCGTCTTGTGGCGCAGGCCTTCGAGCGTCTGGTCGTTCAGGTCCACGTGCGTCAGCTCGACTTCGTTGGCGTTGATCGAGTCGGGATCGACGGCGAAGTTGTGATTGTGCGCCGTGATCTCCACCTTGCCGGTCGCATTGTTGCGCACCGGATGGTTGCCGCCGTGATGGCCGAACTTGAGCTTGTAGGTGCGGCCGCCGAGCGCCAGTCCCGTGAGCTGGTGGCCCAGGCAGATTCCGAAGACCGGCACGCGGCCCATCATCTGCCGGATGGCGCGCACCGCGTAATCAACCGGCTCCGGATCGCCGGGGCCATTCGACAGAAACACGCCGTCGGGCTTGAGCGCCAGCACATCGTCGGCGGTGGTCTCGGCCGGAACCACGGTCACGCGGCAATCCTTCGCGCGCTAACATGCGCAGAATGTTCTGCTTAATGCCGAAATCATAAGCCACCACATGAAGGTTCTTCCGACGCGACTTCGTCTTTGTGAACGAACCCCTCCGCAAGCAGCGGCTCCCCCATCTGGCTGCGCGGATCGGAGGCGTCAAACTCGTAGCTCGTCTTGGTCGAGACCACGCGCGCCAGATCGGTGCCATCCATCTTGCGAATGTTCCTGGCCTTTTCGACGAGCGCATCGGCATCGCTCACAGTCGTCGAAATCACGCCGCGCATCACGCCATGGGTGCGCAAGTGGCGCACCAGCGCACGCGTGTCGATCTCGGCCAGCACCGGAACCGAGTAGCGCTCCATGTACTCGTCGGTCACCTGCTCGGAGCGCCAGTTGGAACTGATGGCCGAGAACTCGCGGACGATCAGGCCCTCAATATACGGCCGCGCCGCCTCATTATCGGCATGATTGGTGCCGTAGTTGCCGATTTGTGGATTGGTCAGGACGACGATCTGCCCCGCATAGGAGGGATCGGTCGCAATTTCCTGATAACCAGTAAGGGAAGTATTAAAAACCACTTCGCCCTGGCATTCGCCCGGGTGCCCATGGCCTTGGCCGCGGAAGATGCGCCCGTCTTCGAGCGCTAGGATCGCCTGCATCGCCTCTCCGAGGAGTGGATTCAATCGATTTTAGCAGGTTTTACCGCCCGATTCGGCCCGGTTTTCCACGGCCTCTGGAATCGGCGGTATAGATTGTGCCGTGAATGGGCACGACTTCTCAGGCTGCAGGAAACTCACTCGGCAACGGGCTTTGTATCAGGGCGCGAGTTTACTCGCGCCGAAGCCGAGCAAAATGGCAGCGGGGCTTTAGCCCCTGAGGGACGCTATTCAATAGGCTCTGAGGATTTATGCGACCGGCCCCTAGTGCACCACGCCCACATCGTGAGCCGGCCAGTAGACGAAGACGGCCTTCCCGTAAATAAGCGAGCGGTCGACAGGCCCGAAGTCCCGGCTGTCGGAAGAGATCGAGCGATGGTCGCCCATCATGAAATAGCAATCAGCGGGAACTGCATCTCCGCGCATCGAATGGTCGTCGCGATACTCCGGCGGCACGTACGGTTCGCGCAACGAGCGTCGCCATTGACAAAGACACGGCCGCTGGTCGATGCGAAGCTGATCGCCGGGCAGAGCGATCACGCGCTTGATGTAGCTCTTCTCCGGGTCGCGCGGAGTAGGGATGCGGAAGACCACCACGTCGCCGCGCTCGATGGACGTCGAAGTGATAGACAAACTTGTTGATGAAGAGGCGGTCGCTGTCTTCCAGGCGCGGCAGCATGCTGGTGCCTTCCACGCGGACCGGCTGGTAGAGAAACGTAATGATCAGGACGGATGCGGCGGCGGCGATGAGCAGATCGCGCAACCAAAGCACAATGCCCGAGGACTTGCGCGGCGCCGCAGGCAGCAGGACTCGAAGACTGCAGAAGGAGCGGTGGACTGCGGAGTTCACTCGGGAATCGGAGACCGTGAGATCGTCGGGAAGACGTCGGCATCTCTATCTAGATTACTCGCAACCGAGGCTTCCCGGCGGGCACATGATCCGAGGGCGGCGCGAAGTCATCGGCTGCGGCTGGTCGACGCCGGAACCAGCGCCGGCGCGGTTCCCGGCGGCCCTACTCCGGCCAGATTCTCTTCCTCCAGCTGCAGCGGCCGTTGCAGAACCATCTCCACCTGGGTTCCGGTCGGAATATCCACATCGGCATTGCGCGTGAACAGCGAAACGATTCCCACGGTGGCCAGCGCCTGCGCCCAAGCCGGCCAGTCCGCCCTCAATGGGATGCCCGGTGGAAGCTCCGCCGATCGTGCCCACTCCCGCGCCGGTCGGAAGAGCGATTTCGGCGGTCCGCCCGGCATTGCGGCCTTTATCGCCGTTCTGCTCGATCGTTCCCTCGCCATCGTCTTTCACGGTCTGGTTCTTTGTCGCCCGGCACGCTGTCCACAACCCCCGGAATCTCCACCACCGAGCCGTTGGGGAAGATAATCGACGTAAAGTGCATGTCGAGCTGCGCTTTGCCCTTGATGCGCCCGCCGCGCTGCACCCGGTCAACGACACCCTGCACATAAACTCCGGTGGGAATCATCACCCGGTTCCCGACCACAACCGGAAAGATCGAGATCAAGTAAACGCCGTCGCCCGCCTTGGCGCTTTTGGTGTTGATCGCGCTGCTTCAGCTGCAAAAGAACCTTGGTGCCCGCAGGCACGGTGTAGGTCTTCTTTTGGGGAGCCGCTGGTTCCGAAGCAGGCGTCTCCGGCGCCGCAGGTTGTGCGGAGGGGCTCGCGGCAGGTGTGGCCGCAGGTGGTGCCGCGGCCGGCGCAGGCGCTGCATCAGGCGGGCTCGCGGTCTGAGCGATGCCGTACCCGGCGCCAACGGCGATAAGACCCACAAAACAGACTGCCCGCATCCATTCGCGCGGCGGTGCCATACGGTCCTCCCATTAGATAGACGGCGCTCTCGGACACAAGGATAGCCCGAAATTCGCATCAGCTGGATCGAAAAGTAAACAAGCCCGCACTGCCCCAGAGCCGCGCGCGTTACCCTACCAGAAAGCGATGACCTCCCAAAGCCATCCATCTGCCGAGAAGCCCTCCAGAACTGCCGGCCGTTTCGCCGCCGCCCTCCGCATCCTGGAAGACGCCATCGCAGCCCGAGCCTTCCCCGGCTGCGCATTTGGCGTGTCGGCAAGTGATCAAATCGTGCTCCAGGGCGCTCTAGGGCGCTTCACTTATGAAGAAAACGCGACCACCGTAGCCGCCGACACCGTCTACGACGTTGCCAGCTTGACCAAGGTCGTAGCGACCACAGCCGCCGCCATGCTCCTCGTCCAGCGCGGCCAACTCGACCTCGAAACCCCGCTGGCCGAACTGCTCCCCGGCTTCGTAGTCAGCCGCCCACCCGGAGATCTGGCCCGCACCGTCGCACTGCATCATCTTCTCGCCCACAACTCCGGCTTGCCGGGATACGTGGAGTTCTTCCGCACCGCAACCACGCCCGCCGCGCTACTCCAGGCTTGCCTCGAGCTCCCCCTCCAAGCCCCGCCAGGCACGCGCTCCGAGTACTCCGACCCCGGTTTCATCCTCCTCGGCAAGGCCCTCGAGGTCCTGATCGGCACAGACCTCGCCTCCTGGACCCGGCGCGAAATCTTTCAGCCCCTGGCCATGGCCTCCACCGGATTCTGCCCGTCCCCTGCGACGCGCCCCGCCATTCCGCCCACAGAAGAAGACCTGACCTTCCGCCATCGCCGCATCCAGGGCGAGGTCCAGGACGAGAACGCATGGGTCCTGAACGGCGTTGCCGGGCACGCAGGCCTCTTCTCCAATGTCCCCGACCTGTTGCGCTTCGCCCGCGCCATCCTCCGCAGCGCCAAACCAGCCCGCCCCGAGCAAAACCCCTCCCCGCCAACCCCATCCCTCCCAAGCCCCTCCCTCTTCGCCCCGGCCGTCTTGGAGCGTTTCGCCAAACGGCAGCCCCCCGAAGGCAGTTCGCGCGCCCTCGGATGGGACACGCCATCCGACCCTTCCTCTTCCGGCAGGCATTTTGCGCCGCATTCCATCGGGCATCTGGGCTACAGCGGCTGCTCCTTATGGATCGACCTCGACTCCGCCATCGCGGTCGTTCTCCTCACCAACCGCACCTGGCCCGATCGCCAAAGCCAACTCATCCGCGAGGTCAGACCGCTGTTTCATGACGCCATACGCGAATCCCTTTAGGACAAAATTCAGGGGTTACAAAACGGGCTACCGCCGAACAAAGTTTTCAGCTTGCGCGTTTTTATAGATACAATAAAGGCTGGGGTCCGACGCGATGCTACCCAGCACCACGATGCAGGAAACGGCTGGCTCCCGGATAAAAGATACCAACAACGACCAGGCCGCACTGCTTCAGCAACTGACGACAGAGAGCCAAAACGAGGCTTCTCAGGGCCTCGACACGAAATCCGCACTCGAGATCGCCCGCATCATCAACCACGAAGATGCCAAGGTCGCAGCGGCGGTCAAGAAAGCCATCCCTGAAATCGCAGATGTCATCGACACGGTCGCGCGCTGCCTGCGCGACGGCGGCCGTTTGATCTATATCGGCGCAGGCTCCAGCGGCCGCATCGCCGCGCTCGACGCCTCCGAGTGTCCGCCCACTTACTCCACGGCTCCCGGCCAGGTGCAGTACATCATGGCCGGCGGACCCAAGGCCCTCGCCTCCGCCGTCGAAGTCAATGAGGACTCCGAAGAGCTGGGCCAGCGCGACATCGCCCGCCGCCGTCCCACGCGCAAAGACATCGTCATCGGCGTCTCCGCATCCGGCCGCACGCCCTACGTCGTCGCCGCAGTCGCCTACGCCCGCGCCCGCGGAGCCCACACCGCCGCCGTCACCTGCAATCACGGAACTCCGCTCGCCGGCGCCGCCGACATCACCATCGTCGCCGAAGTCGGCCCCGAAGTCATCTCCGGATCCACCCGCCTGAAAGCCGGCACCGCCCAGAAGATGGTCCTGAACATGATCACCACCGGCGCCATGACGCGCCTCGGCTACGTGTACGAGAACCTCATGGTCAACGTGCACATGCAGAATTCCAAGCTCGTCGAGCGCGGCATCCGCATCCTCATGCGCGCCTGCAACATCGACCGCGCCACCGCCGTCGACACCATCAAGAGCGCCGGCCGCAGCGTTCCCGTTGCGCTGGTCATGCTCAAAGCCAGAGTCGACAAGCCCGAAGCCGTCCGCCGCCTCGCCAAATCCGACGGCAACGTCCGCCTCGCCATCGAAGACAACGTTCTCGAACTCTAGATCGAAAGTATCGCCAGTCTCCCGACGCTCGAAAGTACCGCCGGCCTCCCAACCGTCGAAAGTACCGCCGGCCTCCCAACCGTCGAAAGTACCGCCAGCCTCCCGACCGTCGGAAGTAGCGCCGGCCTCCCAACCGTCGAAAGTACCGCCAGCCTCCCAACCGTCGGAAGTAGCGCCGGCCTCCCGGCCGGCTGTAGTGCGGGCCTCCCGGCCCGCGCATCGCCCAGTCACCAGCCAAAGCTCGCATCAAAATAAAATTGTCATCCTGAGCGGCCGCAGTCCGCCGCGGAGGTCTGAGGGAGTCGAAGGACCCCCATCTGTCTTTGCCTTCGCCTCTGGCCTTGTATCAGGGCACGAGTTCACTCGCGCCACATCCGGACCCGTCTTTTTCAAAAACAAAGTCCGCGGCGAAGCCGCGATGAATCCTCGCGCCCGCAACCGCCCATCTCCCAGGAATCGCGGAGGGAGCAGGGGCCTTAAGGCCCCCGAAAAGTCGCACGAGACTGAGGCTTTCAGGCCCGGATCGAAACGATTCGAGGCAAGCACTCCTCTGGCCTTGTATCAGGGCTTGGCTTCAGCCAAGCCGAACCCGACCCGTCTTTTTCAAAATCGAGTCCGCGGCGAAGCCGCGCGGCCTGCATCCGAATATCACGCTGCGACGGCCAACGAGCTTTGTATCAGGGCGCGAGTTCACTCGCGCCACAACCCGAACCCGTCTTTTTCAAAAACAAAGTCCGCGGCGAAGCCGCGATGAATCCTCGCGCCCGCAATCGCCCATCTCCCGGGAATCGCGGAGGGAGCAGGGGCCTTAAGGCCCCTGAAAAGTCGCACGAGACTGAGGCCTTCAGGCCCGGATCGAAACGATTCGAGGCAAGCACTCCTCTGGCCTTGTATCAGGGCTTGGCTTCAGCCAAGCCGAAACCCGGACCCTTTTTTCGAAAACAAAGTACGCGGCGTAGCCGCGATGAATCCTCGCGCCCACAACCGCCCAACTCCCGGGAATCGCGGAGGGAGCAGGGGCCTTCAGGCCCCTGAAAAGTCGCACGAGACTGAGGCCTTCAGGCCCGGATCGAAACGATTCGAGGCAAGCACTCCCCTGGCCTTGTAACAGGGCTTGGCTTCAGCCATGCCGAAACCCGCACCCATTTTTTCGAGAACAAAGTACGCGGCGAAGCCGCGACGAATCCCCGCGCCCGCAATCGCCCATCTCCCGAGCTTTCGCCGGGCGAAGATCAGCACAAGCCGACATTTCGTTACTAATCTCAGGCTCCCCTCGGCGGACTTGGGCAAAACACAATTAAGTCTTATACAGGGTGCCCTGTGTTTGCGTGGGTCGTATGATAGAGGCGCGGCATTCAAGACTGTCCCAAATCAACAAATCAAGGCAGCGCGGCCTCACTACCTCACCGATTCGACGCTTTCGCGGAGACGGTCGAGGGATTGTCCTTGGGGCATTGAGCACCCTGCGTGCGAACTGAAGCGCACAGTCACAATTTCGAAAGACAATCTCGGGGATCGGCTCGACTTCGTCAAGCTCATTCAGGGGCTAGCGAATTCACACGCTGGCACGGAGAGCCTAATAGTCGTGGGCGCGGACCAGAAAGCAAAAAGCTTCGTTGAAGTATCGAACGCGGACGAATTCGACGCAGCGAAGATATCACCCATCCTAGCAAAATACCTCTCGCCTGAGCCGCAATACGAAGTATTCAACGACATGAGGGCCTCCAGCGGTGAGCGATATGTTTTGATCGTCCTCAATAAAACGCAACCCCGTCCCATCATCGCTGTCGTCGACGGCAAGTCAGAAACAAAGGCGGGAGGAAAGACCGATACTAAGGTCCATTTCAGGCCCGGGGAAATATGGATAAAGCATAATACTGGACTTAAGACTGCAACCAAGGCTGACCTTGATCTCATGTACGAGCCAGTGATTGAGCGAGAGGCGGCCAAGCGAGCGCGAGTAATCTTCGAGCACCTGCAAAAAGACCTCGGCCCCGAACTCCTCACGCAGGCAACAACTTCCACGCCTGCTCCGGAGCTACTCGTCGGCAGTCGAGAGCGCCTTGCCCGTTTCGCAGAGGCTATGATCTCAAGCGGAGACCCGAGCCGATACAAGATGCTGATCGAAATGGCGAGGGACACCTTGGTAGAGAGGTGGAACCGCCTACTACAAGTGCCCCAAAACATCCACCAGATCTCACGGCAAGAAATGGCAGACTTTGCAGAGTTCTACACCAGCGAATTCTTGCCTACTTTGGTGTCACTCATCGACCTAGGACTACAGGTCATCAAGTACAACGGACCACCAAATTGGGTCGGATATGTTACGGAGACGCTCATCGAAGCATTTTATGTTTCGTGTCAGCTCGACCAACTTCAGATAATGAATCACCTTGGCGCGCTCAATGTCCCGTTAGGACGCCCTGCATATGAGATTTACCTCGGCGGAAGAGCCCTAGCCACCTATGCGATCGCTCGAAAGCGCCCCCAAATTCGTAAAAGAAATCCTACAGATATATGTGAAACCCTTGGCCCCAAATCGACACAAGGAAACCCTCGAACCATTTCTCTTCTGGCCTTTTTCCGGCCCATTGGGGCTGCCAGAGATGATAAACGGCCGCAACGAGGAGTACTGGCAGCAACGGATAGAAGAAACATGGGGAGACTGCTTTGGGACCAAACAAGGATTTCTCGATGCAGCGGCACAACTAGAGTTTGTGCTGGAGATAAACTCCCATCTTTTGGTCCAATATGTTAGTCCTACAACTAACAAATTTAGAGAAGATTTTCCGGAGAAGCGGACCGGTTACATCCCCGACTTCTGGAAGAACCCTTTGGATCCAGCCGTACCAATTGCCCTACATATACTTGAGTCGCTCGTTTCTACAAAAGGCTTTCCCGCGGAAATGGCGGTTGAGCCAGACGTAACTGCCAATGTATTCAAGAACATGATCACTCGGGAGCAGGGAATTCTTCTATGGCCAGTTTCTTTCCAATCTTAAGAACTGGCAAGATAAAGCAATGATGCAACAAAGCAGATTCCCTTTCTACTTTGCGTGGCCTCCTCAACTGCAGAAGGTGGTCGACCTATATAGGGCGTGTCTAAACGCAAATCCGAATGAAATTATCTTCAAGGCGGCTTGGTCCCGGCAAACGCCCTTCCCGCCTGTCAACCCCTCCCCACCCTCCAATCCCTCCAACCCTCCCATTTCCAACCAAATAACCACCCGCCCAACCGTGCAGATTATATCCCCCAAATCGCTACACTTTTCATAGCAGCAAGAACAGGCCGAATACCTCGGGCGGCCCGCGCGTGACTAACTCCGCTAACCTCTTATTCTTGACGACTTTACAAAATGCGGCCTTTTAGAATCAACGACTTTACGGGATTCGACCGTAACCGCAACTCCTTTGCCATGACGACTTTGGGCTCAAAGTAGGGGGAGGGGGGAGGGTACCGAAATGTACATGATTTGCCGCCACATCAAGACCAACGGACTCCGCTGCCAGTCCCCTGCCCTCACCGGCGCCCGTTTCTGCTACTACCACGACAAGACCCACTCCGTAGGGTCCGAGCCCCACCTGAGGTTCGGACCCTTGCAGCTACCCGTGCCGGAAGATTCCGCCTCCATCCAACTCTCCGTCGCCCGCATCAGCGACGCCCTCATCAACGACCGCCTCGATCTCAAGAAAGCTACCGGCCTTCTCTACGGGCTCCAGATTGCCGCGCAGTTCATCGATCGCAAACAGCCATTCGATGAAGACAAAACCGTCCAGTCCGCGGAGCTCACTTCCGACGGCCACGAACTTGCCCCCGGCGAATTCATCTGCGCCGATGAAGACGACTGCAAAGACTGCCCCCGCGCCGATCTCTGTCCCCGCCACATCCACCAGCACGACAAGAACGATCACGCCGGCGATTCAGCACCGAACGCCCGAAAGCCCAAAGCCTCTGGCCGCCGGCCCCGGTCTACTCGCCAGAAAAACCACACCGCGGCCGCCCTGGCCCCTCGTTCGTCTCGGCCTGAATCAGCCCCAAACGAATCGAGGCGCGCAGAAATTAATTAATGAAATAAAAAACGACCCACCCATACCCCGGTAGGGTATAGGGCAAATATGAGTCAAGTCACTAACTTTCAATAGGATAGGCCCGGAAATCACAAGGATATCCGTTCAATGAGGGGAGACCGAACTGCACCATTCTCGATGCAATTTCGGAGATTCACCCCGTATTTACGGCAGTACGCGCTGGATGTGCATGAAGAGCGCCAGCGTCATCAGGAAACCCACTGCGACGAGAACCAGCGCGAGGATGACGATGATCTTGACCTTGTTCCCGAAGGCCTTCAGATCTTCGAGCAGTTCCTGTTGCTCAAGCGTGTTCCGGTCGGTGGCTTCGCGTACCATCTCGAGCTGATCTTCGACGCGCTTGAGCGAGTTGTTCTGCTCCATCACCTGATCGCGCAAGTTCTGGTGCTGCGTCTGCAACTCGGCCAGGCCGTCTTCAATCGGCGCCAGGTCAACCTTGGCTTGAGGCGGAGGCGCCTGCGGATGAGGCCGCGGCGCAAGCAGGCCGCTGAGAGTCGTGGCGATATTTCCGTCGAGCAACGGCAACAGGCGCTGCACAATCGGGAACGCAGAGCGAAGCGCGGCCACGGCGCGCTGCAGGCTCGACGGCTCCTCGCCGGCAGCCGGCGGGCCACCCAGCGCGCGACCGGGTGGAGGCGGCGTGAGCCGCTTGACGCCGCTCTCTGCTGACGGATACGACGCATGCCGGCTCATGCCCGTGGAGAGAGGCGATCCCACAGCGCGCGGGCGCGGCGCTACCGCTTGCGGCGCGGCGGGGTATTGATCGTTCTGATCGTTCAGATCGAAACGGTTGGGCAGGTCGAAACTGTCGCGTTCGTTCATGGGGTTCTTTCCGCTGTGATTCGAAGCGGCAATCCCCATATATAGCTGATTTTGCGCCGATTGGAAACAGTTTTCGTGTTTTCCGTCTCATTCCGCGCTCGGCCCGCGCCGGGTATGCTCGTAGCAATCCCCGTAAAGGGGATCGTAAACGAGATCGCAAAGCCGATTGCAAAGGAGCGACGCGCGTGAAAGGACCTATCCACCACACGCTGCGCAGTCTGCAGCGCAATATCCTGGCCGGAATCATCACTATCGGCCCACTTTTCGTCACGTATCTGATCTTCAGATTCTTGCTCGAATCGCTCGCCAAGGCCGGATTGCCAGCGGTCCAGTTCCTCGCGGCTTCCTTTCCCCGGGAATGGTTCGGTAATCCCTGGCTGCAGCCCGCGCTCGCCATCGTGCTCACGCTGGCCGTTCTCTACGTGCTTGGGCGCGTGACTTCGCTCGTTGTCGGACGACAGTTATTCGGCCTTTTCGAATCCGTCCTCGAGCGCTTGCCCTTCGTCGCCAAGGTCTACACGTCGGTACGCCAACTGCTGGACTCCATGATGGCCAAGAAAGACGCCAGTCAACGCGTGGTTCTGATCGACTTTCCCATCGTCGGCCAAAAGAGCATCGGGTTTCTGACAAGAACGCTCAGCGACGCGACCAGCGGACGACCGTTGGCGGCAGTATTGGTGCCGAATGCCATCAATCCCACTTCGGCCTTCCTGCAGATTCTGCCCACCGAACGCGTCATCGAAACCGATCTGACCATGGAACAGGCGATGAGCATGATCATGACTGGCGGAGCAGCGGGACCGGAGACGATTCAGTATTCAAAGAGTGCAAATGACGGAGCGGCGGGTTGACCTGCTGCAGCGCATCAGTTGCCTAGCTCGCGGCGTTTTCCTCCCCGGCGTGTTCGCTTTCTACGGTGACCTTGCGCAGATTGATATGCTCGAACTGGGCCCACAGAAGACCAACCGGAGTAATCCCCAAGAAGGTAATCGCGAGCAAAGTTGCAGCGCAAGCCCTAGCCGTTTCGGGAGTCATCCCAAAAAGCGGCTCCAACATCAATTCCAGCGCAGCTATCTGCGTAAACCACCCGATCACCGGCAGCTGAATGACGCTGGCCACACCCCCTCCAGCCATCAGGGCGAGGCACTTGGCCATCGCCTGCGAACCTCCCTGACTGGTGGACTCGAACGCCCCCGAGCCCTCAAAATAGGCGAATGCGATCACTCCCCACATGAAGAGAGAAATCGACATCGTGATTACGAAGTCCCATGGTGTGCGAAGGATGTCCAGGCCCGCGTGAAAGGCTCGGATCTTTTGACCGGCCGCGTGAGCGAGTTTTTGCGAGAGCGGAGAAAGGACCTTTTCACAGAAGGCAGCCACCGCCGTCCCCGACAAGCGCACGACCACCAGGAACAAAGCGCCGGCCAGAGCGATAATCAGTCCTCCCTTGCCGAATTTATTGAAAAGTTCCTGGTGCGGAAGCGTTCCTGTGGGAGAGAGCAAAATGGCAGAGCAGAAGAGGATTGCCATCGAGCCCGCGTCAAAGAGACGTTCAACGGCCCACACCGCCATTTGGGAGGCGACGGACAAACGGGTCTTCTTGGCCACAAGGTAAGGACGCACCAGATCCGCGATGCGGCCGACGAGGGCAACGGCGGTGAAACCCATGACCTGCGTGCCCAGCAGCGAAAACAGCGGAACGCGCTTGCTAGGCCGGAGCAACCACGCCCAACGCACCGCGCGAAAAACAAAGGCCAGGTAAATGCAAAGGGCTCCGATGCAGACCTTGGTCCAATTCGCCTTTTGGAACTCTTCCAGAAACAACGCCCAATCGAATGGGTGAAGATGCTGCCCATAGGCAAAAAGGCCGACCAGCGCCGCCAACACCACCAGGCCCACGATCCATTGACTCTTCTTCAAACAAACTCCGTTCTACGAATAGCAATTGAGCTCTATGACTATGTTCTCACGCGGTTATGCGCGAAATGCGCCGGGAATTCCGACCAAAGCCCCTATTCAGTAACGGGCTGGGTCTGAAATTGGAGTGGCGACAATTTGCCACCGATCCCGCTCAGCGCGGGGCTATGAGATGCACCGCGGGAGAAGTAGCCGAAGCGCGCCGTGCCTCAGCCTCGCGGGCCAGAACCCGACGGTTGAATTCGTGAATCACGCGGGCTACGTAGGCGCGCGTCTCACTGTAGGGCGGAATCCCGTGGTATTTGTCGACGGCTTCAGGGCCAGCGTTATACGCGGCCAATGCCAGAGCCAGGTTGTCGTGATAGTACGTGAGCAGTGCATCGAGATACGTTGAGCCGCCGCGCACATTCTGACTGGGCTCAAAACTATCCTGCACTCCGAGGCCGGCGGCTGTTTTTGGCATTAGCTGCATCAGTCCCTGTGCGCCGGCATGACTCACGGCCCGCGCATTGCCGTCGCTCTCTGCCTTCACTACGCTGGCCAGCAAATCGACATCGAGATTGTGCTCGGTTCCCGCGCGCGCCAGCATTTCGCGCAGGTCGACCGGGGTCAGCTTTGCGGTTCGATTTGTGGTCTGCGGGGCGACAGGGGCGGGGGCTACCGGCGGATCGGGGACCTTTTCGAAAGCTGCGATCTCGTCGGGAGCGAATTCAATGTAGTTGTCTTCGCCCGCACTCAGGTAGAGGCGCATGTGCCCATCCACCAGCGCATGATGATCGCAGCGCTCGACGAAACCATTGTTGAGGGTGACGCGTTCGGCCGCATGCGCGTGCACTGCAAAGCTCAAAAGCATCGCGACGGCGGCGAGCACAAGAGAACGGCTGGTTCGCTGGCTTTTTCCGAGTTGGAACTTGCTGCTCATGCTTTTGCCGCCGCCGTTTTCTGCAACGCGGCTTCCAGAATCACCGCTACTCCATCATCGTCGCTCGACGGCGCTTGCTTCCAGCCACGCGTTTTCGCCAGTGTGCGAAGTTCCACGGCCGCATTTTCCATCACGATTCCCTGCCCTGCCCATTCCAGCATTTCTGCATCATTCCAGTTGTCGCCGATTGCCATGGTCTCTTTCCGATCCACTCCAAGCCGCGCCGCAAGCCGCTCCAGCGCAGTACCTTTCGACACTCCAGGCGGCAGAAGATCGAGAATCGACAAATCACGCGCCGGATACTCGGTGAGCGCGGTCCCGCACGCCGCACTCCAATCGCTCGCCTTCAATGCTTTTTCCGCCGCTCGCATCCGTTCGATGCTTCCGGCGGCCATACCCTGAATTGGATCCTCGCCATCGACCAACGCAAGCTCCAGGGGCTTCACAACTTCAATCGCGTTCCGGTTGGCCTCAACCCACAAAGCGAAGCGTCCGTGCGCCTGACTCAGATCTTCGACAACCAGTTCGCCGCGCCCCGGCCGGTTAAATGTGAAAACCAGGCTCCCAAACTGGCGAAGCACTCCGCACAACCCGCGTGCGACACGCGCTTCCATATGGCAGCAATCGATGGTCTCACCGCCCAGCGTGGAAGTCACTGCACCATTTGACGTAATTAGAGGCGTGTCCGCTCGCAGACCGAGACCTTCAATCAACGGCAGGGTGTAGGCCACGCGACGGCCTGTCGCGATGGCCACCGTAATGCCCGCTGCCTGCGCGGCCACAAGCGACCGCCCGCTACGCTCGCTCACGGTTTGAGAGAGAGCCGGCAGCAGAGTGCCGTCCATATCGATCGCGACCAGCCGAACTGGAGGGTGCATAACTCCAGTGTACGAAATACAGGGAGCAAGGGAGCAAGGGAGCGAGGGAACGAGGGAGCAAGGGAACGAGAGACCCGGGAGCGGTGCGGGAGAGCGTAGGCTAGTAGAGATGGAACGAGTTTGCAGCCAATGCCATGCGGTGCTGGCCGAGGCCACTCAAGCGGACTGGTGCCCCGCCTGTGGAGGCGCGCTTGTCGAGCGGCCTGAACTGCGTGAAACTCTGACGCAAAGAGTGCTCGTCGAGGTGGATCATCGCGGCATTGTTTTGCCGCGAAGGCACGCGCTGGGGGGGATTATCACTCCGCAGTAAGACGCTGCACGGAATAACTCATTCGTACCGAAGTGCCTCAGCAGGAAGCACGGACGCAGCTGCATAGGACGGATACAGCGTTGCCAGCAGCGAAATTCCAATCGAAACCGCAGAGACAATCACGCCATCGAGCAGGCGTGGCGCGAACGGCAGCGTGTCGATGGAGTAGACTTCGGCGGAGAGATGGATGAAGTGGTAGTACCCGCCGGCCCACGACGCGAAATAGCCGAATGTGAGTCCGAGCACGGTGCCAACCACGCTGATCAAGAGGCCTTGCAACAGGAAGATGCGCCGCACCTGGCCGGGATCGACGCCGAAGCTCATCATCACCGCAATGTCGCGCGTCTTTTCCATCACCATCATGGTGAGCGCAATGAGAATGTTGAGCGCAGCCACGATCACGATGAGCGTTATCACGATGAACGTGACCACCTGCTCGAGTTTGAGAGCGCGAAACAGCTCGCGATTCTGATCGGTCCAGTTGGTCGTCATGTAACCGGAACCCGCGGCCTGCTCAATGTCGCGCGCAATCTCCGGCGCGTGGTTCAGATTGTCCACCTTGAAACTGATGACCGAAAGCAGGTCGGGCTCATCAAAGAGGCGCTGCGCGTCGCTGAGGCGCAGAAAGCCCATCTCGGCATCGTATTGGTAAAAGCCGGAGTGAAAAGTCCCCGCAACGCGAAAGGTCATGTACTTGGGGATAAGTCCGCCCATCGGCGTCAATTCTCCCTGCGGGCTCACCACCATGACGGAATCGCCGGCAACCGCGCCGATGGTCTCCGCGAGGTCGCTGCCCAGGACGATCGGTGGCAGTTCCCTGCTGTCAGCGCCGGCAGTTTCGGGCCGCGGCTCTAACTCTCGTAGCGCTCCGGGGGTGGCCGTCGAGAGCAGATCGCTCACGGTGCGTTCGTCGTCCGGTAGAATTCCTTCGATCAGCGCGTAGCCATCGCGCGCGCCGCGCGCCACGACCACCTGCTCGTACAAGCCCGGCGAGGCCGCAGTCACGTGCGGCACCTGGCGTAAATGCGCCAAAAGCTGCCGCCAGTCAGGGATGCCGTTCCCATCGACCTGCATCAACTGCACGTGCGCGCTGGAACCGAGCAGCTTATCCTGCAGGTCGCGCCTCATGCCGTTGGTGATGGCGAGGGCGATAATGAGCGCCGCCACGCCCGCCGTCACGCCCGCGACGGAGATGACGGTGACGACGCCGACCACGGCCTGCCGCCGCTTGGCTTTCAGGTATCGCGCCGCCACATAGAGTTCGAATCGCATGACGCCTATTTAATCCTACGGTTGTACCTTGCTGGCAAAAGGACAAGGACCCGGACCTAAAGGCCCTCTCCGCGTTGCGGTTTTTCAGGGGCCTAAAGGCCCCTGCTCCCTCCGAGAATACCTATCTGCAGCTGAGGTATTAATTCTTGGCAGGGAGCACCGTTTTGGCCACGCCTACGTTGTCGAAGCGATCGTAGGCGCGGACGGTGATGAGATGCTCGGCCGACTTCCCGCTTGTCGCAAACTCCGCACAGAACACATAATGCTCATTCTTCGAATCGGAGATCTTGCCTACCGGATCGATGTACTGCCACGGTCCTGCGTCGAGCGAGTACTCGGCGTGAGCGATCGGCGAAGCGGCGTCCTCGGCATCGAAGCTAACCACGTTCGATCGCAGGCACGGGCAGTATCCATCGCAAACCATCCCCTGCCCGGCCGCTTTCAGGTTCGTAATCACCGGCGGCGTGGTGTCGATCTCGAAGCGGTCGCTTATTTTTTCGCCGGTGAGCGCATCGCCCGGCGTATGCGAGGGTGCGTCGGAGGCAACGACCTTGATGCGATAGCCGCCGTCAGGAATCAGCGTGGCGTCGAAGCTGTAGGCCTTGTCGGTAATTTTGTCCTTGAGCAGCCGCCACACGGTCTCGCCGTCGCCGCGCAGGTAGAGGGAATAGATCAGGTCGTCGCCGTCGTCGTCGTGCGCGGCCCAGCGCACGGTAACACCGGTGCGGTCCTTGTTGGCCTGCAGGGCGCCACTCGATCCGGCGTCGAAGGTGACAGTCGAATCCTGGCTGGGCGAGGAAAATGCGATGTTCACAGTCTGGTTCTGCGGGATAGAGCCCTGCGGATTCAGGCGCGCTCCGGGAACGACCACCAGATCGTCGACCACGGGGGCGGAATTTACTGGCAGATAGTTGACGCCCACGCTGCCCAGCGCGCCATCTTTGTGCAATTCGGCCTTCCACTCAAGAAAACGCCCCGGCGGCGAAGCTACCGAGCCATTCAGCAACGGCTGCCAATCGCTCCAGCCGCGCACCGGCTGCTCCACATTGCCTGAGCGAGTCAGAATCTCATAGCCCGCCGAATCCGGCTCGACTTCAACGCGGCCAAAGCGCGCATACGCGCCCGCATCCAGAACATCGCTCGCGTATTCGTGCTTTTCCGATGCGCCCAGCAAAACTACCTTGCCGGTGTTTCCCGTGCCGATCAGGACTCCACCCATCCCTTCCGCGCCCTGAACGGAAGCGAGGCTCAGGCCCTGCTGCGCCTGCAGGTGGGCAACGTCGGCGTAGCTGCCGTCGTCATGAATGCGGAAGATGCGCCCGCGATTCCCGCTCAGCGCCAACAGGCCATCGGCCCGGGCGGCCAGCGCGTAAACAATCTCGTCCTTGCCCGACCAGAGTTTGCGTGGCGCCTGACCCTCCGTCAATGCGTAAATGTCCGTCCCTTCGGGCACGGAGGCGCTGGTGTTTGCCGCCTGCAACGACTCTGGCTGCACGATCGTTACGGTGACCGAACCGATTCCCTGCACCGGCAGGGGAGGCAGTGGGTTGCGGCTCTTGTCGCCCACGCACGCCGCATAGATTGTGCCGTTCGCCCCGATCGCAATCGAAGTAATCTCGCGCCGCGGAGCCTCGAAGAGCACGTATCCTTTGCCCTGTGGATCGATACGGTAGATCAACCCGGAACCATCGGAGCCGGCAATCAGATTCCCCTTTGCGTCCCACGCGAGAGCGCGGATATGCGCTTCATCGCTCTTGAAGAACAGCTCCGGCGGCGCGCCGGGCTTCGCAGGATCGACACGGTAGATGGCGCCTGGATTGCCTGTTGCGATATATAGCCGTCCGGAAGAGTCGAAGGTCAGTGCCCAGACGTAGCGAGATTGAGCGCTTGGTTGCGGCGACGCTGGATTGCTTCCCCGCCCCTGCCTCGCCAACTTTGGCGGCATCGAACACCACCGTGGCATTCGATTCGTCCTGCTTCTCTGTCGCGTTTGGGTTCAGCTGGTAGACCTTGCCGCTGGGCAGCGTGGCTGCATAGAGCGCGCCATCCGGTCCCAGGCACAAGGCCTGAACGCTCAGGTCCTTTGTTTCAAAGAGGGTGAACGGCTTTTCGCCCTTTTTCCCGGACAAGCGCAGCACCGAAGCCGGCGTGCCGGTTCCAGCGAAGACGGTGCCAGTGCGATCGGCAACCAATGCCCACACAAAAGTTGACGGCGTGGTCAGCTGCTCGGTCAATCCAGGCCCCTGACGCAATTGCCCGTCGCTCTCAATCGCAACTCCGTCAGGAGTGCCCTTCTCAAACTCCTCCATTTGCGATTGCGTCCACAGGTGCGTTCCCTGGGCGGCGGCAAATGTGGAGCCGGACATAAACCCCGCGGCAAAAAGAAGTGGAAGCGCGTAAGAGGCGAAAGCGGAGAGAGGGCGATAAGAGGATCGGGAAAGGCCAGCCATTCTTCCGTTGAGTCTACTAGAGATTGGCACGGGGGACCGTTCCTGAAGCGCTGCTGAAACGCCTTCCCGCCGCTCGCACCGCTCGGATCGAGTGCTGGCGGCTGGAGGCGAAGGCCAAAATCCATTGAGAGGCTCTGCCGCCTGGCTCGGACGATCTGGCCGGGGTGGAGGCACTTTTAGGTGTGCTGGCGCACAAACTTCATACAATCAACTAGACATTCGATATGGTAAACACGACTTTCCCACAGCTTATCCACTCGGGCTAACTTTTTCCACCGAGGTGTTGCCAGTCGTATTTTCGGAAGGCTAGTATTCCCGTTAGTTCAATGAAGCTGCGACTACAGTCCCGCCTTCGTACCACTATGTATGCAGTTGTTCCCAAGTTCACAGAGCTTCATCAACCAGCGGCGCATGACCATATTGGCGCACGCGGACGGAGTGTCTCGTCATGGCATGGTATGCCTACTGCATCGGTGAAAAACAAGCTTTTCCAGCTCTAGCGCGTCATCGTAAGCCGGTTCCATTGGAAACGGTCCTTGGGGTCAGTGGCAATCAGGTTTTTCTTTATCCGGCCAGCGATCTTGCGGTGGTTGTGAGCGAACACAATCCCCAGGAAGCGCTCAACCAAAAGTCGGGCGTAGATCACGCTCGGGTCATCGCGGACTGCTTCCGGCATTCCACCGTTCTTCCCTTCCGTTTCGGCACTGTCTTTCACGATGACGAGATGCTGCGCAAGTCGATTCGCTCCAACCAGCGCCAATTCCTCGGCAATATCGATAAGCTACGCGGCAAGACAGAGATGCACCTGAAGATCTTTGTCGACGACTGCTGTGGCCGCGAGATTGAAAAGCACCTGGCCAGCGAAAATGTCGGCCGGGCCTATCTCAGCAATCTGCGCGAGAATGCGTCGCGGGCGCGCGAACGGCAAACGCGGGCGCGCGCCGTTAGCTTCCAGATGCACCGGCTATTTCTGCCTCTCGATGAAGAGGTCAGCTGCCGGCTGATGGAAAACGGCAAGATGCTGCTGGATATCGCTCATCTTATCGACCGCAAGTGCGTGGAGCGCTATCACAACAAGTTCACATCCACCAGCGCCATGATGCGCGAGTGCCAGATGCAGCTTTCCGGCCCGTGGCCGCCGTATCATTTCGTCCACAAGCTCACGCGTCCCGTGCATGCGCAAACGCCGGCTGCGGCGCCAGTTGCCGTGCCGGCACCGGCTTCGGCTGAGACCCCGGGAATCACCCTCATGGAGCCGACGCCGGCATTCGTATAAGCCCTTCAATCCAAATCACCAGGGAACAAAGCTCCAGCATTTGCTGGAGCTTTTTCGTTGCGCCATCCTGTCACGGGCACAACCAGGATCTGCCGCATGCGACGTCGCATGGCCTAATCTAGAAGCATGAGCGATGCGACAGAACGTGCGGGGCAGGATGCTGTCTTCGATCTCCTGGTGGTGGGAGCAGGGCCGACCGGGCTGGCCTCCGCCATCGAGGCGAAAAAGGCTGGCTTTCGCGTGGCGCTGGTTGACAAGGGCTGCGTTTGCAACTCGATCTTTCATTATCCCGCGCACATGACGTTCTTCACCACCTCGGAGCTGCTGGAAATCGGCGGCATTCCCTTCCCGAGCCCCAACGCCAAACCGACGCGAAATGAGGCGCTCGAATACTACCGCCTGGTCGCGGCCTATTACCAGCTCGACATTCGCCAATACCACCGCGTGGAGCGGGTCAGCGGCGCCGACGGCGATTTCACCGTGCAGACCACGGATCGCTTTGGACGCCACGGGGAACTGAAGTCGCGCAAGCTCGCTCTTTCCATCGGCTACTACGATCTGCCGAATTGGATGGGCATTCCTGGCGAAACCTTGAGCAAGGTGCACCATTACTACCACGATCCTCATCCTTATTACGACATGGACGTTGCTGTGATCGGTGGCAAGAATTCAGCGGCCATTGCCGCGCTCGAATTGTGGCGTCACGGTGCGCGAGTCACGGTCGTTTACCGCGGCGCGGGCATACAGCCCCACGTAAAGTACTGGATCAAGCCGGATCATCGAAAACCGCATCAAGAACGGCGAGATCAAGGCCTATTTTGAGACGCGGGTCGCAGAGATCACGCCCGATGCCATCGTGGTGGAAACACCCGCGGGCCTCGAGACCCTGCCCAACGATTTCGTCTTTGCCATGACGGGCTATCATCCCGACTTCAGCTTTCTCGAACGCCTGGGTGTGCGCTTCGAAGGGCCCGACCGGTTGCCTGTCTGCGACCCGGAGACGCTCGAAAGCAACGTTCCCGGCATCTATCTAGCAGGAGTGATTGTGGCGGGCTCGCGCACCAACGAGATCTTCATTGAGAACGGACGCTTTCACGGACGCCAGATCGCGGCATCGTCTGCTCGAAAAGCTGCCTACGCGAGACGAGTCGCGTCAGCCGGTAGTCGCAAGTGATCCGGTAGACTAGGGTCTCAGAATTCTTCCGGGAGTAAAGAATTGCGCATACGCTGGTGGCCACGATCCATTCGCTGGCAGATGCTGGCCGGCCTCGTTCTGCTCGAAATCCTGTCGGTGGGACTGTTTGCCGCATTGCTCACACAACAGCAGGGGTACCGCGCGAGGGTTCGCGCGCAATTCTGGTTGACCTACGAGTCGGCATCGCTGGCATCGCAGGTGAGCGAAGCACTTGAGGAACAGCGTCCTGGCTGGATCAGTTCGTCCGTAAAGACAATCGGGGAAGCTCCGAATGTCGCCGTTGCCAAGGTCACAGATCCGGCAGGTAATGTACTGTTCATCAGCAAAGGCGATGCGGACGAGGCGGTTCTCGACCCGGGCGAACGATCGCAAATTCCCATTGCCGGCCGCGACAGCACCAGACAGTTTACGCTCTCCGGAAATCGCTGGGAGGGCGTTCGGCCCATTTACACGAACAATCAATTGCGCGGCTACGCCTGGGTGCAATTCGACAAGAGCGCGGCGCGTGAACAGTTGGCTGCCATTCTGCGGGACACGCTCGTATTCGGCATCATTTGGGTGATCGCTTCTGTGTTGCTGGTGTTTTTGATGGCGCGCTCCATCGCTGCAACCGCTGGCGACGCTGCATCGCGGGACCCGCGACTTGATGACCTCGCCTGAGAGTACGGGGAATTTCCCTCTTCCCGTGGCGGTTCATAACGAAATCGGCGACCTCATCGAAGCATTTAATCGTATGGTCGCCTCGCTTGCCGAGCAGCGGGCCGGACTCAACGACACGCTCTCCCTGCTGGACTCGATGCTGGCAAATGCGCCGATCGGCTTGGCATTTGTCGACCGGAATTCGAGATTTGTCAGGGTGAACCAGATCTTTGCGGATCTCACCGGAGTGACCGTCAGCCGCCATCTTGGGCGTACGCTTACCGATTTGCTACCCACACGTGTGGCGGAGGGAGTCGAAAACGCCGTCCAGCGCGTTTTTTCGAGCGAGGAGGCGGTGCGCAACCTCGAAATCAGCGGCGAGGGCGGCAAGCCGCGCCGGCCGTGGACCTGGATTATCAGCGCCTATCCGGTGCGGACCACTCCGACTCAGGTGCGCTGGGTGGGCGTGATCGCGCTCGATGCCAGCGATCGCAAGCGCAGCGAAGAGGCTCTGCGCCGGAGCGAGAAGCTCGCCGTCACAGGCCGCCTGGCCGCCTCCATCGCGCACGAGATCAACAACCCGCTGGAAGCGATCACCAACCTGCTCTTCTTACTGCGCGACTTCAGCGACCTTCCCGAGGCGGCCCGGCAATATGTAATGATGGCCGAATACGAAGTGCGCCGCATTGCGGAGATTACGCAGCAAACCTTGCGCTTCTACCGCCAGCCGACGCATCCCGCGCGCGCCACCCTCTCCGAGCTGCTTGACTCCGTTGTGAGCCTCTATCAAGGGCGCATCAGCGCGCTCGACATTCGCCTGGAGCGCGACTACGAGCCGGAGTTGAGCCTCTTCTGCTTTGCCGGAGAGATCCGCCAGGTGTTTGCCAACCTGGTGGGCAACGCCATTGACGCGCTCAGCGCAGGCGGCCGCTTGCTGTTGCGGGCGCGTCGTTCCCGCGATTGGAAGAACCCGGAGCAAACAGGAATTCGCTTTGCCATTGCCGACACCGGCGCAGGCATGGAGCCGGGAATCCGCGAGCACATCTTCGAGGCCTTCTTCACCACCAAAGAAGTTACAGGAACCGGCCTCGGACTCTGGGTGAGTCACGAGATCATCCTGAAACATCATGGATCGGTGCGTGTGCGCAGCCGCGCCGCCACTCAAGAAAACGGCAAGGTTCGGGCGGCTATGGGAACTGTCTTCGAGATATTTATCCCTGACGATCCGAGCTTCACCAATGAAGCGCCTGCGGCGGCCGTTGCGCGAACTTCATCGGCAGCGACGGCATAAGGCCGCGTTTCTGACGCATGCTTGGCTGCGTGAAATTTGAGGTGTGACGCGGTCTCTGAGGGCCGGGAGGCCTCCCAGTACAGCCTGCCGGGAGGCCGGCGCTACGATCCGTATTACGGCTGCAGACCCAGCTGCCTGCGCAAAAGAGGCACGCCGATATCATTCGCCTGATGCGTGACTGGATGCGCCATGCAGTGCCCCGCGGATCGAACCGGTCCCTCGAGATACGAGCGCGTCACGTGGAACCGGTCCATGATGACATACCGCGTGCGCAGGCCATTGATGACCGGCGGCAGTATGGCCGGAACCTGTCTGCGATCGACATAAATGACCAGCGATGCCTCTTGCGGATTGTCGAGGCTCTGACCCACGCCCACGCCAAAGTACGCGGGGTTTTGCTGCATCAGGCCTTGCGCCACTTGCTCTTTGGCTGCAACCGCCTGGTTGAACACCGCGGACGCGAGAGGCGCCGATGCGCCGTACCTTACAGCAGATTGCGGCGCTGTTCCATCCGCAACCGCTCGCGCCGTAGTGGGAATCACTTCCGTCCGCACGCCACTCACGGTCTGCGGCACGGCGACGTTCATGCTCTCGTCGACGTAGAAAATGACAGCCGCTTCGCCGGCATGATCGCTGCTCTTACCCGTGGCCACGCCCAGGATGCCCTGGGAGGGATTGACCAGCATCCGCGCCTGCCCAACGGCCTGCTGCGCCAGTTCCAATTGCGAGCCGGAGAGCGGAGCACTCTGCGCAGCTGTCACCGTAGAGGCGCCGTAGTTCAAACAGCTCACTGGATGGTCCGTTGTGCCTACAAACGTATACGCCGTTTCCTGCTGCGACCCCAATTCCGCCAGCACTGTGGGCGCGGGATTGGCCACGCCTTCGCTCACGCCCGCGTTCGTCACACCGCCGGCAAAAAACAGCCCCACAGGCTCGGCGTTGCCGGCATCCACAACCAGCGATCCCGAATCGCCTGCATCGCTGAACTCGTTGCCTTCGATCGCAATCTGGTTGGTGTAGGTCTTGGTCAGGTAGGCTGTGGTTTCATCGCAGTTCTTGTAGTACTCCACCTCTACATCAAGGTTCAGCGCCGAGATACTCGCGCACGTGAGACCCGTCGTGCGGCCACTCTTGGCCACTACAAGGTTGAGCGCCCCCCACTCGCCTTTGCCGCCGGTGGACGAGATGCCGGGAGGCGCCGCGGCTAGCGTCCCGTTGCCCTGCAGCGTGCCCAATTCCAGAATTTCGCCGCTGGTGTTCACCGCCCCCGAATCCACCTGGGCGATGGCCGCATCGACATTGGTCGAGTTTGAACTGAGCGGAAGCCAGGCCGTCAAAACTCCCACCGGAGTGGTCCCGGTGCCGTCGCCGTAGGGCGTACAGTTGTTGTCGATGAGTCCCGGCTGCACGATCATTTCGCCAACGCTGGCCTGGTCACTGCGCGCCAATACGTGATTGCAGCTCAGCAAGTACTGCGTTCCGCTGCTGTTCTGGATTAACGAACCGAGCGTGCCGCTGCAGCAATCCACAATCTGATTGCTCTTGGTGTCGTAATCCTTGTTGTTGCCGCCGGAACTGCCCAGCAGGATGGGCGTCGCCATTTCCTTTTGGTGCGCTGCCGGATTGCTCGAAATCCCTTCAGTGTTTAATAGGATTCTCGTCGCCTCTTTCGAATTCGATGTCCCGATGGTGGCCACCACGTAGGTGGATGCGGTAGCCGTAACGGAAGCTGGAGCAGTGTAAGTGACCGTGCAATAGGTAAATGCGCTGTTGCCGCGCGTACAGTTTGAACTGCCCACCGACCCAAGTCCGCCGCTCGATCCCGTGGAGCTGCCGGCTACGGCGTAGCTGATGCCGGTGGTGCCACCGGCTTCCGCGATATAACCCGTAATCGTGACGGTTCCGTTTGCGCCCAGAGCGACATTCTCTGGTGTCAGCGGCTGCAGAAAGCCCGGTGTTATGGTCAGAGCTGCGCTCGCGGTCGTCGACGTGTTGGACGCCAAGGACGCGGTGACCGTTACCTGGACGCTATTTGCCGTGAGATAGGTAGGCGGCGTGTACTGCCCGCTCGAATTGATGGTTCCGGCGCCGGAGTTTGCGTCTCCGCCTGAAAGCGTCCAGTTCACCTTGGCCGCGCTGCCGCCGAATGTGGCCGAAAACTGCTCAACCAATCCGCCCGACGAGGTGGTGTTGCACCCTGTGCAATTGGCATCGATGGTTGCGGTACCAGGAGAAATTAAGAGGCTGCCGCTGCCGCCCGAGGAGCCGCCAACCGACGCACCGCCGCAACCCGCCAGGATAGCCAGCGCTGGCAACATTGCGCTCGCGAGTATGCGCCCGGGCCTTTGCCGCAGCCAATGCATTCTGTTTCGCTTGCCCGCGGGACTTGAGACGTATCTTTGACCTTCTGTCATTCCATCCGTTTTTCGATGCCGATCGTCGGACGCCCTTCTTGGCCGTCCTCTCTGCCTAGCGGGGGTTTCACGCCCGCACACTAATCGCCGTAGACATCTGCGCTTAAAGAAGATACGTATTCGCAATGCGCATTGACGTGATATTGGTTTAGACCCTGTCTCGGCGCGGAAGTTGCCTGGCAAGGCCCCTCGACAACAAATCCAATCACTCCAGCTGCACGAGGCGCAATGTACCAAAATATGTACCGAAGTAGCACGACCAGCTTCGGCGCGATCTGCGCGAAACCGTGGCAAAGAGCCCCTGATCATGTATACCCCGACAGATATTGACGGGCCAGTCCGCAGCTTACGCTTTTCCCAGGCTGGGTTCATGGTAAGTACACGCGCCCCGAGAGGGTCGGCCCACAGATTCGAGCTGGATCCATGCCGCGCACTACACTAAATGCAGGAGAAACCATGGAATACGTCAACCTTGGCCGCACTGGTTTGAAGGTTTCGCGCATTTGCCTCGGATGCATGACCTACGGCAGCCCCGCCACGGGAAAGCTGCTCCCAGGCCGGCAGGCGTGGGCGCTGAATGAGGCCGAAAGCCAGCCGTTTCTTCGGCAGGCTCTCGATCTCGGCATCAATTTTTTCGATACGGCGAACGTCTACTCCGGCGGCGACAGCGAAGCGGTCGTCGGCCGGTTCCTCAAGGCCAACACGCGGCGCGAAGCGGTCGTGATCGCGACGAAAGTGCAAGGCTTGATGCGCGAGGAGCCCAACGGCCGCGGACTTTCGCGCAAAGCCATCCTGTTTGAGCTCGACCAAAGCCTCCGGCGCCTGCAGACCGACTACGTGGACCTCTACCAGACCCATCGCTGGGACTACGAAACGCCCATCGAAGAAACGCTTGAGGCTCTGCACGACGTGGTCAAGGCGGGCAAGGTGCGCTACATCGGCGCCTCGTCGATGTACGCCTGGCAGTTCTCCAAGGCGCTGTATCTCGCCGACCGGCACGGATGGACGCGCTTTGTCTCCATGCAGAACTACTACAACCTGCTCTATCGCGAAGAAGAGCGCGAGATGATGGGACTTTGCCAATCCGAAGGCGTCGGCGTCATTCCCTGGAGCCCGCTGGCTCGCGGACGGCTCGACGCGCGCCTGGAAGGCCGAAACCAGCCGCTCCGAGACCGACGCCTTCGGCAAGACAATGTACTCACGCACTGAAGATGCCGACCACAGAGTGATCGACCGGCTGGGCGAAGTTGCGGAGAAGCGCGGCATTCCCCGCGCTCAGGTGGCGCTGGCGTGGCTGCTGGCGAAGCCGGGCGTCACTTCTCCAATTGTGGGCGCCAGCAAGCCGCATCATTTGGAAGACGCGGTGGCTGCGCTCTCCGTCCACCTGACGCCGGAGGAAATGACTGCTCTGGAGGAGCCGTACGTGCCGCATCCGGTGCTGGGGTTCAGCTAGGAGCAGTTGCGGCGCGACGCACGGAGATAAGTTGGGACCAGACTAGATCAGTTTCATCGCATCTGGATCCCAACCCACGATGGCGTTGCGATCCATGCTCAGATTGCTGAGCAGCGCTGCGCCCGCTGCACGGAAGCCGAACACAGCGTCTTCCACCGGCGCATTGCGCGTCCGAACCGAAGCGAAGAAGTTTTTGAAATGGTCGTAGCTGTCGCTGTACCCCGCCGGCGCGACGTACTTCTCGTATCCTGCTGACGGGCTGCCACCGGGATGCGTGGGCGGATACTTCTTCGCATACTCCGTCAGAATCGCTTTCTGCGTGGCTTCTGCAAAGCTCCCGATGGAAAGCCCCGGCCCTTTTTCGCGCGGCACGCGATTGACGCTCACGGTATTCCCGGCGATCTCCATGGTGCCTTCGGATCCGGTAAAGATCAGTCCCTCGCTCTCTTCGCCGCCATCGACAAAATTTACTCGCAAGCTCAGGTTGAATCCCTCGCGATAATCGAACAGGCCCAGCATCACGTCGGGCACATCGCGACCATCGTTCCAGAAGCGCAGTCCGCCCGTGGCCATGCCGCGCGTGGGACCATTGCTGCCAGTGATGAAGTGCGTGCCGCTGAAGAGATGTACAAACAGGTCGCCGGCCACGCCGCTGCCATAAGCCTTCCACTTGCGCCACTGAAAAAAGTGCTCGGCATTGAACGGAATTCTGGGCGCGGTCCCAAGAAATCGTGGCCAGTCACAAGTTTCCGGCGAGGCGTCGGGAGGAACCGTGTAGTTCCACGCACCCTGGGCTGAGTTTCTGTCCCAACGAGCCGTCACCATATTCAGCTTGCCGATCGCGCCTGACGCCAGCAACTCCTTGGCCTTCGCGTAAATGATCGAGCTTACGCGCTGGCTGCCCACCTGCATAATCCGTCCGGTCGCCCTCGCGGTCTCAATGATTTCCGGGCCATCGGCGTAGAGATGGATCATCGGCTTCTCGCAGTACACGTCTTTGCCCGCCTGCATCGCGTCCGCGACAGCCTGTTTGTGCCAATGGTCGGGCGTGGCGACAATTACCGCGTCAATATCTGTGCGTGCGAGGATCTCTTTGTAATCCCGCGTCGTGAAAATTTCATCGCCCCAGATTTCTTTCGCATGTTCAAGCCGTCCGTTGTAACAGTCCGCTACGGCCACCAGTTTGACGCCCGGGACCTGGACAGCGGTGCGCGTATCGCCCTGCCCTTGCCCGCCCGCGCCAATCAGCGCAATCTGGATGTGGTCGTTCGCGGCGACTGCCCGCGCCGGCTCGGTCTGCGCTGCCAGCGCTTGAACCTTGCCGCCCAGCAGTGTTGCAGCCGTGGCTGTCCCCGCCATTTTCAAGAAATCCCTTCGTTGATAGCCGCTCATTTTCACGCTCCGGGAACTGCCGGCAATTCCCCGCTCCTCACGATACACGGACAACCCAGCTGCTTTCCGCGGCGAACGCGTTTCACCACTCTTGAAATCGCGGAGCGCGGCGCTCCAAGAAACGAGCGCGCGGTTGTAGCATCGATACGTGCCAGCTCTCGATACTCCAGTGAAATTTGTGCGCGGCGTAGGCCCGCGCGTGGCGGAGATGCTCGCCGCAAAAGGCATCCAGACGGCTGAAGACCTGCTCTACCACCTCCCCTTCCGCTACGAAGATCGCCAAAACCCGCGCAGCCTGGACGAGTTGGTACCCGGCGAAGTAGCTAGTGTTATTGGCGAAGTGCGCGGGGCGACGCTACTGCGCACGCGGCGCGGACCGATGTACGAGATCACTCTCGGCCAGGGACGGTTTGCGATGAAGTGCGTCTGGTTCCACGCGACCTACCTGGACGGGAAGTTCCAGGCCGGGCAAACCGTTGCGGTCTACGGGAAGGTCGAGCCGTCGCGCTCCAGCAGCAACTTCAAAATGATCCAGCCACAGTTCGAGATCCTGCCCGACGCGAGCGACGACGCAGAAACCCGGCTCCTCGAGGTGGGCCGCATCACGCCCGTCTATGAATCGCTCGGCGGCAGCCGTCTGGCCTCGCGCTGGCAGCGCAAAACCATTTTCAATCTGCTCGAAACCATGCGCGGAGCAGTGCCCGATTGTCTGCCGCAATCGATGCTCGACCGTCTCAGTCTACCGGGGCGTGAAACCGCGCTTAACGAAGTTCATTTCCCGCCTGAAGGTACGCCGTTCACTCAGTTGCAGAGTTTCTCGACGCCGGCTCATCACCGGCTCATTTTCGAAGAGCTGTTCTTTCTTGAGTTGGGCCTCGAGCTCAAACGCCGGCGCATGAAGGAACGCCAGGGCATCGCCTTCGCCGCTAACGATAAGGTGCGCGAAGCCATTCGCGAGGTGCTTCCCTTCCATCCCACGGCCGCGCAAAAGCGGGCGCTGGGCGAGATTGTGACCGACATGCGCGAACCCAGTCCGATGCGCCGGCTCCTGCAGGGCGATGTGGGCTCGGGCAAAACCATTGTCGCGTTTCAGGCCATGCTGGTGGCCATGGAGAACGGCTACCAGGCTGCTCTCATGGCGCCCACGGAAATTCTCGCCACGCAACACTTCCTAGCTGCGCGCAAGCTGCTCGAGAAATCAACACGCAATCCGCGCATCGTGCTTCTCACCGGCTCGCTCGACGAAGATCGCAAGCGCCAAAACCGCGGCCTTATCAACCGCGGTGAGGCGAATCTCATTATCGGAACGCACGCTCTCATCGAAGAAAGAGTGGAGTTCGATCGCCTGGGCCTGGTGGTGGTCGACGAGCAGCACCGCTTCGGCGTGCTGCAACGCTTCAAGATGATGAAGAAGCCCAACCAGCCCGAGCCCGACGTGCTGGTGATGACGGCCACGCCCATCCCGCGCACGCTCGCGCTCTCGCTTTACGGCGATCTGGATCTAAGCATTCTAGACGAGCTCCCGCCGGGCCGCGTGCCCATTGCCACGCGCCGCGTCGCCGGCGAGCGCGCGGAAGAGGTCTGGGATTTCGTGCGCAAGCAGGTGGCGAAGGGCTGCCAGGCTTACATCGTTTATCCAGTAATCGAAGGCAGCAAGGACGACCAGCCGGAATTGGATTTTTCCCACGATGATGCACAGGCTGGAATCCAGCCGCCCGCGCCTCTCCGTAAAACTCGTCCAAAAGGCAAGACAGCGGAGCTGTTTCCAAAAACTGCGCTGGAAGCAAGCCCGAACGCTCGATCGGGTCTGCGTTCAGCGGTTGAGATGCACGAGAAGCTGCGCACCGGGGCGCTTGCCGGTTTGCGCGTCGGCTCTGCTCCATGGCCGCCTTGACGCCGACGAAAAAGAAGTCATCATGCGCCGCTTCCAGCGCGGAGAAATCGACGTCCTGGTGTCGACGACAGTCATCGAAGTCGGCGTCGACGTTCCTAACGCAACGGTCATGGTGGTGGAACATGCTGAGCGCTTTGGACTGGCGCAACTGCATCAGTTGCGCGGGCGCGTAGGCCGGGGCGCGGCCAAGAGCTACTGCATCCTGATGACGGGTGAACGCATTTCGCCCCTTGGCGAAGAGCGGCTGAACGCGATGGTGCGCACCCAGGATGGGTTCGAGCTGGCCGAATTGGATTTGGCCCAACGGGGACCGGGCGAGTTCTTTGGTACCCGGCAAGCCGGCCTCCCCGACTTTCGTGTCGCCAATCTGCTGCGCGACCGCCAGTTGCTGGAGCTGGCCAAGCAGGAAGCTGCGCAATTTGCCGTTGACCCCGGTCCTGAAGTCACTGTGGAAGAACGGGCGCGTGTGCGAGCCCAACTGAAACAGACCTGGCAGCGGCGCTACGGTTTGGTTGAAGCCGGTTGATCGCGCAGGACGATCCCGGCGGTTTTCACAGTGCGGGCTTACATGGGGCCCGAATAGGGCGCGCTGCCAACAATCTCTGGCGGATAGGTTTGCACTTCCAGATCGATGCTTGCGATCTCAGCACCGCAATCGCGATGCTGGCTGCGCGTACACTGGCAAAGCTCAGTAAAGCGCAAGTGCCCGCTTGGGCTCAGTTCGAGACCCGCAGCGATGAGAATGCTGTAGATTTCCACACACGCCTGGCGCTCGAACTCGAAGAGCATGTTGATCATGCCGGTGTCGTTGGCGCCGCGGCTCAGCACCCAGCCCCCGCAACCGAGAATGGCGCCGGTGAGACACCGCACCAGACGCGACGGTTCCTCGATACTCACCGCCTTCATTTGCATCGCCCAGGGGATGCTGCACGTCTGGGGGCGGCCCCGGTCTAGCATCTGGTTTCTCACAGTGGTTTTATCGGTGGTAGACGAGGCGGCATCAAGGCTGTCGCGGACTCGAACGGCGCTTGACCGCCTTTGGCACAACTCCCGCGGTTCCTGGAACGTGCGCTGCGGGCTGGGGTAATTGAACGCGACCTTGGCGCGCGGGCCTGCGGCGCTTGACCCAGGCGGCACCGGAACTTTCGAAAGCAAATAGCTGGCTCCATGTTGTAGCGTGAAAGATAACGTGATTACCGGTTCGGGAATCGATGTCATTGAAATCGGCCGCATTCAGCACGCCGTGGATCGTTACGGCAAGCGATTTCTCGACCGCGTTTACCTCGCCGCGGAGAAAGCTTATTGCCTGCGCAAGCGCAATTCGACTGAGAGCTTTGCCGCCCGTTTTGCGGCCAAGGAGGCTGCCGCCAAAGCGCTCGGAACAGGCATCAGCTTCGGCGTCAACTGGCTTGAGATCGAAGTCGTAAGGGAGCTAAGCGGCAGGCCGACCCTTCGTTTCTACGGCCGCGCCGCCGAAATTGCCGAGCGCCAGGGGGTGGTGCGCTCGAATCTTTCACTTACCCACACGGCCGACCTGGCCGTGGCCAGCGTAGTCCTCGAGGATGGGCGGTAGTTCCGCCCATTCTGCTATTCTCTAGGCGTGAATCGGCTCCTTTTCGTAAGAGGAATCTGACGTGCCAAGCCACAAAGAGATTCAGTGGTCACAACTGAAGGTCGGATCGCTGGTGCTGGCCGCCATGGCCGTGCTCATCGGACTGATATTTCTCATGAACGGCACCAGTGGTGGCCTGTTCGGACGCAAACTCGTTCTCCGCGCCTACTTCGCCAACGCTGCTGGCCTCAAGGACGGCGCCGTGGTGTCGATCGATGGAGTAACCGTCGGCAACGTGACGAAAACCCGCGTGGTGCCCGCAAGAAACCCTTATCCCGTCGAAGTCACCGTGCAGGTGGGGGAGAAGTATTGGGCCGATCTGCACACGGATTCGACGGAACGCATTGCTCCGGCAGGCGTGCTGGGCGACAGCTTTGTGGATATTGACTCGCGGCATGCAACCGGCCCGCAGCCCCTCAACAATGCCGAACTCACAATTTCCGGATCGCCAACCATTGAGGACGTCATCGGGAGCAGCCAGCTCTCCATTGACGAGATCAATCAGCTGATGCACAAGATTGAGACGCTCATTGACGCGATCAATTCGGGACACGGCACAGTCGGCGAGTTGATTTACGACCCGGCGATGAAGAAAAACATCGCCTCGATCGCGGCGAATCTGCAGACGGTCACTCAGGCGGTGGCCGATGGCAAAGGATCACTCGGAAAATTTCTCAACGACGACTCTCTCTATACCAAACTCGATTCAACGGTGGATCAGTTGAATTCCATTGTTACCGATATGAACGCAGGCAAGGGGACGGCCGGCAAACTGCTCAAGGATGAAACGGCGTACAACAAATTCAATTCCGCATTGTCAAATCTGAATGACTTGCTGGCCTCAATCAATTCCGGCAAGGGCGCCGCGGGCGAGTTCGTCAAGGATCCCGCTCTTGGGCAAAAGCTAAACGACGCAATCGCGAACCTCGATGGCATTTTGAAGAGCGTGAATGCGGGTGAAGGTTCGGCCGGGCAGTTCGTGAAGAACGCGTCGCTTTACGACCACGCGAATCAGACCATGGATCAGGCGCAACAGCTTATCAAGGCCGTGCGCGAAGATCCGAAGAAGTACCTCGTCATCCGGCTTAAGATGTTCTAGCGTGGTGATTGCTGCCGAAACGTTTCTCGGAATACCAGAAACGCTTTGAGCCGCACTACCTGGAAGAAATCGTTGGCAACAAAATAGAAGACGACCGAAGCGGCCGCCACGATGTGCATCGCGCCTTCGCCTAATTCATCGCTGAACGGCAGTGGCGCCGCAGAGAACACCATGGCCACGACGATCAGGGCGAGCTTGACGATGCCCAGCACCAGGTTGATCTCGATGAGCTTGCCGGTGAATGGCTTTCCCAGCCTCAGACTTTCTCGAAGCGCAGAGGCAGTGGAACGGTTTTCGCGGACCGCCAGGAGCGGCGCAATCAAGAAGGGCCAACTGCCGAGCGCAAACGCCGTAAAGAATCCGAGCGAGAGAAAAATGGCCCAGATAAAGTAGCCCACCAGGTCCGGCTCGCCGGCGACAGCTATGTGAGTGGTCGCGACCCATTGCATGGAGCGCAGCCATCCCCAGACGACAAGGGCGAACAGGCCGAGCCACGCGCCTTGCGCCGCCATTATGGTGAATGGGCGAAAGCGCATACCGGCGTCCATGCGATTAAGGAGAAGCCCGCGTCCAAGGCCCGAAACCACGATCCAGATCAGGGCCGCGATGGGCAGCAGCCAACGCAACACGGCGAGCACGGGTGGCTCGTAAAACGAGAGGCCACTCGAAATCTGTGCCGCGGCAACCCACGGATTCTGCGTATCGAGAGACGCGAAGGCAGAGGAATCGACCGGATACGCCGCGAGAATCCGTTGTGCCTGTTGCCAGCACAAGAAAAGAAACGGAATTCCGAAGAGCCATCGCCAGGCAACCTCGATGGCGACGAGCGAAGGACGACGGAAAACATCGCTCATGTGCTCGACGAGTAATTGGGTTCCACGCACCGGCCGCGTTGCTTGAAGCTCAGCCATGGCGCCGGACCTCACTCTGCGGCCTCACTTCACTACCAGGTTGACGGCCCTGCCCGGCACAACGATCACCTTCGCAACGTTCTTGCCTGCCGTGCGGGCGCGGACTTTCTCGTCGGCAAGGGCCGCGGTCTCGATAGTTTTGGCATCGGAACCCGCTGCCACCCGCACTACTGATATCAACTTGCCATTGATCTGCACGGGAATCTCGATCTCGTCTTCTTTGGCCAATCCCGGATCGCTCTTCGGCCAGGGCGCGCGCAGCACCGAGCCTTCGCCGCCGAGCTCTTCCCACAATTCTGCCGCGAGGAACGGTGCAAAAGGCGCCAGGAGCAGGACCAGCGTCTGCAATAGTTCGCGCACCACCGGCGCAGGAATCTCGCCGGCCGTTAACTGTGCATCGGCGTCCTGCAGTTCGTTTACCAGTTCCATGATCGCGGCAACGCAGGTGTTGAAATGCCAGCGGCCCTCAAAATCGAGCGTAATTTTGGCAATCGTCTGGTGGAGCTTGCGCAACAGTTTGAGCGATGGACCGGAAAGACTTCCCTCAGGGGCTAAAGCCCCGGCCGATTTAGGTCCGCTATCGGCACGACTAAAGTCATGCCCTTTCACGAGGGCAGTTGACTCGAGGGCCGCCGATTCGAGGGTGGCCGATCGGGCTTGCGGAGCGTGTTTCGTCACTAGCCGCCATACGCGCGCCAAGAACCGGCTCACGCCGGCGACGCCGTCTTCCTGCCAGTCGAGGTCGCGATCGGGCGGGGCCGCAAACAACGCGTACATGCGCGTGGCATCGGCGCCGTAGCGAGCCACCATGTCATCGGGCGAAACCACGTTGCCCTTCGATTTCGACATCTTGGCGCCGTCTTTAATGACCATGCCCTGCGTGAACAGCCGCCGCGCCGGCTCGTCGTTCGTCACCATCCCCAGGTCGCGCATCACCTTGGTCCAGAAACGCGAGTAGATCAGGTGGAGAATCGCGTGCTCTACGCCGCCGATGTACTGGTCGATGGGGAACCAGTACTGCACAATGGCCGGATCGAACGGCGCTTTGCTGTCGCGCGCGTCCGTGTAGCGATAGAAATACCAGCTCGAGTCGACGAAGGTATCCATAGTGTCGGTCTCGCGCCGCGCCGGGCCGCCGCACTTCGGGCATGTCGTATTCACAAACGACGGAACGCGCCCTAGCGGCGAGCCGCCCTGCTGCGTAATTTCGATTTTCTCCGGCAAGAGGACCGGCAACTGATCGTCGGGCACCGGAACCAGGCCGTCGCGCTCGCAATGGATGAAAGGAATCGGCGTGCCCCAGTAACGCTGGCGGCTTACGCCCCAGTCTTTGAGACGGAAGATGATCTTCCCTTCACCAAAAGCGCCGCGCGCGGCAGCCTCTTGGAGTCGCCTCTGCGCTTCGGCACAGGTCAAGCCGTCGTAGTCCCCCGAATTCATCAGCACGCCGTCTTCGGAAATGAACGGCAGCTCCGTCGCACTGTCCTCATCACGGAGTGGCTTTATTACCTGTCTGATCGGGATCGCGTATTTCTTCGCAAACTCGAAGTCGCGCTCGTCGTGCGCCGGAACGCTCATGATGGCGCCAGTGCCGTAGTCCATCAAAACGTAATTCGCTACCCAGATGGGCACGCGCTCGCCGTTGTACGGATTGATGGCGTCCTTGCCGGTAGGAATGCCGTGCTTCTCAATCGCACCGAGGTCGCCGGATTCCCGGGCCTTCTTCTGCTCGTCGAGCAGCATGTCGACCTGGTTCTTGAGCGCCCCATCGGCGGAGGCAAAGAAGGCGACCAGCGGATGCTCCGGCGCAAGCTGAATGCTGGTTGCACCAAAGATGGTGTCGACACGCGTGGTGAAGACGCGGATGCGTTTTGCGTCGGGCGGCGGGGTGACGATGACTGGCTCGTCGGTGGTTCCGCCGACGATGTCGTCGGGAGCGAGAAAAAAGTCCACCTCCGTGCCCTCGCTGCGCCCGATCCAGTTGCGCTGCATGGTGCGCACTTTTTCCGGCCAGCCTTCCAGCTTGTCCAGGCCGTCGAGCAGTTCCTGAGCGTACGCAGTAATGCGCAGAAACCACTGCTCCAGATCGCGCTGCTCCACCAGCGTGTCTTCGTGCCGCCAGCAGCAGCCGTCGACTACCTGCTCGTTGGCCAGCACCGTGGCGCACTCCGGACACCAGTTCACTTTGCTCTTCTTGCGGTAGACGAGCCCCTTCTCGTACATGCGCAGGAAGAACCACTGGTTCCAGCGGTAGTACTCAGGCAGGCAGGTGGTCACCTCGGTGGCCCAGTCGTAGCCCAAGCCGAGGCGCAGCATTTGCCGCTTCATGGCGGCGATGTTGCCGAGCGTCCACTCGCGCGGCGGCGTATTGTTTTTGAGCGCGGCGTTCTCGGCGGGCAGGCCGAAGGCGTCCCAGCCCATGGGGTGCAGCACGTTGTAGCCGCGCATCCACATCTGCCGCGCCAGCGCATCGCCGATGGCGTAGTTGCGCACGTGGCCCATGTGCAGTTGGCCGCTGGGATACGGCAGCATCTCCAGCACGTAGTACTTGGGCTTGTTGCTTGTGGCCGGCTCCGCGGCGTAGAGCTTGGGGTCCGCGGCCCAACGCTCCTGCCATTTCTGTTCGATCGTTGCCGGGTCGTAACGCAGTTCTTTATCGTCCGCCATCACTCTTCAAGTGTAAATGGAAGTAGCGCGGCCGCTTCTCCTGTTGCTTCACCAGGCTCTTGAGCACGCGCACGTTCCGCTCCTCGTCGCCGGGCTCGTCGACCGGCGTCTCGGCAATGAACGCGGCGTGGTCGAAGCGCGGATCGTTCAGCAGCCGGCGGAATGGCTCGAGGCCCATGAGTTCCCTGCCCGATGTGTTCGTGGCGATCGAGCTTCGATCCGCGCGCGGCTTTGGCGTCGTTGCAATGCCACACGCGAACGGCTTCGAAGGTCACGGTCGCGGCAGCCTGCTTCATGGTTTCCGCGTAGCCTTCGGCGCTCACGAGGTCGTAGCCGGAGACCTAGGTGTGGCAGGTGTCGAGGCAGACGGCCACCGGCGCGTGGTGCTTCAGCCGCGCGACCAGCTCCGCCACCTGCTCAAAGCTGCCGCCGAGCGAGAACTCCGCTCCGGCCGTGTTCTCGATGAGGATGTGAAAGCCGAGTTCCCTGCCACGGCAGGCCGTCGATGGCGCGTTCGATCGACTCGGCGGCCAGTTTCAGGCCCTCGTCGCGCGTGAGGCCCTTCCACGAGCCCGGATGCAGGACGAGATACTCTGCGCCCAGGGCGAGCGCCCGCTCGATCTCGCCGCGAAAGCCGGCCACGCTCTTCTCGCGCACCTCGCTCGGACTGGCTGCAGACGTTGACCAGGTAGCTGGTGTGGATGACCAGCGGGCCGACGTCGAGCTTGGCGCGCAGCTCGCGCATGCGCTCGGCCTGTCTGCGGGTCGACTTTGGGCGCGCGCCACATGCGCGGGCTCGACGAGAAAATCTGGAAGGTGTTGGCGCCGATTTCGCGGGCGCGTTCGACGGCGTTGGACGCTCCGCCGGTCGTTCCCAGGTGCACGCCGATTCGCTTCGTCATTGAGAAAGTTTACAGGGCGTTGCGACCCGCTTGGAAAAGCGCCCATAACGACAAGCACCGTCGCGAGGATGGGGTACGCGGCGATTTCTCTTTTCAAACCCTCCTGTGTCAAGGAAAATGAATCCACTGATTTCCCCGTAGGCACGGGACGCCCGGAGGAATGCCCTTGTCCAACTCCGAAGCCCAGGTATGGAAAAGCCACAACTTTTCGATCACGGCAGATGCCGGTGATGAGCCCGGCGCAGTGATTTTCCGTCTCGTCGGCCCCTTCACCGCGCGGGACATGTACAGTACGCTCTCACCGAACGAGGTCCGCCAGATCTTCGAAACCCTGCCAGCGAACACGCAGCCCTCCGCGCAAATCTTCGACCTTTCCGGTGTCCTCTACATGGATTCCACAGGGCTTGGCATGCTTGTCGGGCTCTACGTCAGTTCGCGCAAAAAGGGCATCTGTATGACGATCTGCGGTTGTACTCCGCGCGTCCTCGAGCTGATCAAGCTCACGAAAATGGACTCCGTTCTGCCCATCGCGAATTGATTCGTACCCGCTGTCGGGAACGAGCGCTATGGCTATTATGTCTTCGCCTTCTTTTCGCTATTCTGCTAGAATCGAGCCATGGACTTTCAGCTCGTGACCAGCTACAAGCCGAGGGGCGACCAGCCGCGGGCTATCGACCAGATTATGGAGGGGCTTGCCGGCGGCGAGCAACACCAGGTGCTGCTGGGAGTGACGGGGTCGGGTAAGACGTTCACTATGGCGAAGGTGATCGAGCAGTCCAACCGGCCAGCGCTGATCATGGCGCACAACAAGACCCTCGCCGCGCAGCTCTATCACGAGTTCAAGCAGTTCTTCCCTTCGAACGCGGTCGAGTACTTCGTGAGCTATTACGACTACTACCAGCCGGAGGCTTACATTCCTGCCGGCGACCTCTACATCGAGAAGGAAGCAACGATCAACGAGGAGCTGGACAAGCTGCGGCTTTCGGCTACGCGGTCGCTGTTCGAGAGGCGCGATGCGATCATCGTGAGCTCGGTGAGCTGCATCTACGGTTTGGGTTCGCCGGAAGCGTACTACGGCATGCTGCTGCTGCTCGAGAAGGGCCAGCACATCAGCCGCAAAGATATTACGCGGCGGCTGGTGGAGATTCTCTACGAGAGGAACGACACCGATTTTCGGCGCGGGACTTTTCGCGTGCGCGGGGACGTGATTGAGGTCTATCCCACTTACGACGAGTGTGCGTATCGCATTGAGCTTTTCGGCGACGAAATCGAGTCGCTGGCGCAGATCGATCCCCTGTTCGGAACCGTGAAGCAGAAGTACTCGCGCCTGCCAATTTATCCCAAGAGCCACTATGTCGTTCAGCCGGAGCGCAAAGCGGAAGCCATCGATTCCATCACAACCGAACTGAACGAGTGGGTGACGTACCTCGAGTCGGAGGGTCGGGCCGTGGAGGCGCAACGCGTGCATCAGCGGACGCGCTTCGATCTCGAAATGATCAAGTCGATGGGCTACTGTCACGGGATTGAGAACTACTCGCGGCACTTCAGTGGACGGTTGCCGGGGGAGCCGCCGCCGACGCTGCTCGACTACTTTCCGCGCGATTTTTTGCTTTTTGTCGACGAGAGCCACGCCACGATTCCCCAAGTGCATGGCATGTGGCACGGCGACCGCAGCCGCAAACAGACGTTGGTCGACTATGGCTTCCGGTTGCCGTCGGCCATGGACAACCGGCCACTGAAGTTCGATGAGTTTGAGAATCGCGTGCACCAGACGGTATATGTTTCGGCAACGCCGGGGCCGTATGAATTAACAAGGTCAGCCGGCGTGGTGATTGAGCAGGTGATCCGGCCGACGGGGCTGGTGGATCCCGAAGTGGAGATTCGTCCGGTGAAGGGGCAGATCGACGATCTGCTGGCCGAAATTCGTGACCGGGCGAAACGCAACGAGAGAGTGCTGGTAACGACGCTGACGAAACGCATGGCCGAGGACCTGGCCGGCTACTACACCGAAGTGGGCGTCCGCTGCCGTTACATGCACTCCGAGATTGAGACCCTGGAGCGGGTGAAGCTACTGGCTGGATTGCGCAAGGGCGAGTTCGATGTGCTGATCGGCATCAACCTGCTGCGCGAAGGGCTCGATCTGCCTGAAGTATCTTTGGTCGCAATTCTCGACGCGGATAAAGAGGGTTTTCTGCGCTCGGCGGGTTCACTGATTCAGACCATGGGCCGGGCGGCGCGGCACGTCCAGGGCAGAGCCATACTTTACGCAGATAGAATCACCGACTCCATGCGCCGCGCGATGGATGAGACGGATCGCCGCCGCGTGATTCAGCGGGCCTACAACGAGGAACATGGCATTACGCCGCAATCGATCCTGAGCAAAGTGGATATGGGCCTGGCGCACATTTTGAAGGCGGAATACGGAGAGATTGACGTGGAGGAGACAGCCGGCGTGCCCGAGTTTAACACCCAGGAAGAGCTGGATGCCTATATTGCAAAGCTCGAGACCGACATGCGCGAGGCCGCGAAGAAATTCGAATTCGAGAAGGCGGCGCGCCTGCGCGATTCGATCAAGGAACTCCGCGAGAAGGAATTTCTGTTCGGCTAGCGCATTTTTCCCATTTGTGTCGAGTGCGGCGTGGACCGGGAGGTCCACACGACAGCCGTTCCACCACCCCACGGACGAAGACCTGTCCGCGGGAGCCCGGGCCGGGAGGCCGGCGCTACGGTTGCCGGCGAATTGCAATTTGAAACCTATGGCGTCGATAGTACTTCCAACAATTGGAAAGCCTGGAACGACGGATTATCGTCATAGCGAATTCTGGCCTGGATGTTCGCGGCTAGCGATAGCCTGCTCAGGCTGGACGGCGGCGCGTTGCGGTAAAACGCCTTCAGGCGGTCAAAGCCGTGGTCGTTGCCCATGGCGCGAAGAACAACGCTGATGGCACGGCGCGGCCGCATGTCTGCCGGGTAACGGGGTAATTTGGCACGTGGTATGCCGAGGTCCCTGCACTGCGGGCCGTTCGGGTTGGTGGTGCGGATGCAGAAATCGATTTTGGCGCATTCCTTCATCGTCCTGCCCATGCAGGTGCTCACGAGAGGCTCGGGCAGCCAGACCAGAACAATACTGTCGCCGCCCCCGGGGAAGTCGGGCGCCTGCACGTACAGCGTTTGCTCCATTTCAATTCCGCTCGACTGGCCGCTCAAGGCTGCCGAAACGATCGGAGGAGACGCCGCCGCGATCTCCAGCGTCGGAGCGAACGGCAATCCGGCAATCAATGTTGCAACAATCCTGGCAGTACGTTTCATGGCTCAGCTATTGTGCCACAGAGTGAACGCTCTCCTTATTGAGAATCAATCACGAGGCCGCGCGAGATGGAGTTTCTGTCGGGTGACCTTGGGAACCCGCGCCGCAGATAACCAAAGACTGCGCTGAGCCATCTTACCTGCTAGTCCGTGAATGGAAAGGGCGCGTTGGAGCGAAGATAAGGACGCGGCGGTTTGGCCATGACAAGCATCCTCCTCGTGGACGACGATCCGCTCCAGGCTTCGCTTATCCTTTCTGTTCTGGAACAACGCTTCGGCGACGTTCACAGGGTTAGCGACGCAGCCGAGGCTCTTTGCCTGATTGAGCAACGAGAGTTCGCCGACAATTTGCGCCTGGTAATCTCCGGCCATCACCTGCCGGGAATGGGTGGGCCGGCGTTGGTCAACGAGTTGCGCAGCAGAGCGCCCAACTTGCCGATTCTAGTTCTGGGTGCGATGGGCGAAACTCCGGCGGACTACGCAGAGGCACACGCCTGCTACCTCGCCAAGCCTTTTGCCGCAATTAGAATGCTCGATCTTGCCAGCTGGATGCTCGCCGACCCCAAAGCTGCTGTAGCCTGAAGACCCTTCCTCGTGCCAGACTCCATTCAGCGCTGCCCATAGTGTGAGCTAAATCACACTGCGACCCCCTATCATGGATAGAGAATAGGTCCATCGGGGAGGTCTCCGGTTCCCCTCCCGTGCGCCGGCGAAAATCGGCGAGAATCATCTTGGAGTCATCATGGCAGCCTTCGGAAGTTTCTGTCTTCTTATTGGGTTAGCGTTGGCCGCCTATAATCTTTTGGCGGGCGCGGTGGCCTTCGGCTGATTGCAACGGGGCGCCCGACGTCGGATCTCGCCTGAGCGGCTGGCCGATACGGCTCGCCGGGCGGGAATTGCCGGATTCGTGGCCGTTACCGGAGCCGCTTTTGCGCTGATCTGGTCGGTATTCACCAACGATTTCTCGATCACATACATCCTTGAGCACTCGAACCGGGCATCTGCCCGATCCCGTACAAGTTTGCGGCGCTTGTGGAGCGGCCAGGAAGGATCGCTGCTGCTTTGGGCGTGGCTGCTGGGTACGTATGGCTTTGTTCTGCGGCTGCGGCATAAGACGGACGTGAAGCTCTATGCCTACGCGGGAACGATTCTGGCCGGGGTGCAGGTGTTTTTTCTGCCGGTGCTGAAGTTTGCTGCACCGCCGTTTGCGCTGCTCCCGGGATTATGCAGGGGGCAAGGTTCCTGCCGATGGCAACGGGCTCAATCCCCTGCTGCAGTATCCGGAGATGGTGATTCACCCGCCCATGCTTTACCTGGGCTACGTGGGATTCTCGGTTCCCTTCGCGTTTGCGCTGGGCGCGCTGATGATGCGCTATCCCGGCGAAAAGTGGATCAAGATCACGCGCACGTGGACCATGGTGACGTGGCTGTTTCTGACCTGCGGCATTTTTCTGGGCATGCACTGGGCCTACGCGGTGCTGGGCTGGGGCGGCTACTGGGGCTGGGACCCGGTGGAGAACGCGAGCTTCATGCCGTGGCTTACCGGAACTGCCTTTCTGCACTCCGTGATGATGCAGGAGCGCAAGGGCATGATGAAGAGCTGGAATGTGTGGCTGATCTTCACCACGTTTCTGCTCACGCTGCTGGGAACGCTGCTGACTCGTGCCGGCCTAGTGAGTTCGGTGCACGCTTTTGCGCAATCGTCGATCGGGACTTGGTTCGTTGTCTTCATGGGCATCGTGCTGGCGGTGTGCATATTCACTTATGTTTTGCAGCGCAGCCATTTGAAGACCGAGCACCAGCTGGAATCGCTGGTGAGCCGCGAATCGAGCTTTCTGTTCAACAACCTGATGCTGCTGACGGCCTGCTTCGTGATTTTGTGGGGAACGCTGTTCCCGATTCTTTCGGAATACGTGCAGGGCAGCAAGGTGACCGTGGGCGCGCCGTTTTACAACGCCGTGGCCGTGCCGATCGGACTCTTTCTGCTCTTTCTCACCGGCGTGGGACCGCTGCTGCCCTGGCGCTCCACTTCACTCAAAGCCATCAAGCGGAATTTTGTGCTGCCGTCGATTGCACTGTGGTCAACGGTGATTGTTTGCCTTGTGGCGGGCGCGAATCCGTGGCGGGACGGCGCGTTCGATCAGGGAAGATTTTATGCGGTCGTGGCATTCGCGTTGTCGGCCGCGGTACTGACGGCGATCTTGTCGGAGTTCTTCCGCGGAGCCGCGGTAATCATGCGGCAGACAGGCCGCAACTTTTTCGCGGCGATCTATCTGCTAACCCGGCGCAGTACGCGACGATATGGCGGCTACCTGGTGCACATCGGCGTTGTCATTGTCGTGATCGGACTGGCCGGCTCCGCCTTCAATCGCAATGCTGAGAAAGAAATGGCCTTCCACGACCAACTCAACATCGGGCCGTACACATTGGTGCAGGTGGGATCGAGCCAGGATGCTAATCCCGATTTTGATTCGGACTACGCGGTGCTGGACGTATACAAAGGCGGCAAAAAAGTTTTCCAGATGACGCCGGAGCAGCGCTTCTACCACCTGGGCGAAGGCGTGCAGCCGCAAACCATGGTGGCGATTCATTCCGTTCCTGAATGGGATCTTTACGTGGTTTACGAGGGTATGAATCAGGACACGAATCAGCCCATCATCAAAGCGTTTCTGAATCCGCTGGTGGGTTGGATATGGTTTGGCCTGGCGGTGATCGTTGCGGGCACGTTCATCGCGCTTGTTCCCAGCCTGACTCCGGCAACGGCCGCTCTCAGGGTGCCGGCGACGCAGGCGGCGCCGATCGCACCGGCGATGAAAGGCGGCGCCTGATGGCAACTCGCGTTGCGTTTTGCTTTTTGGTTGAGAGTTGTGGAAGCCTCCGTGTTGGCAGTGGCCATCTGCTTTTCGATCGGCGCCTCCGCTCCCACCGCGCGACTGAATACCCTGAGCCACCAACTGATGTGCCAGTGCGGATGTTCGCAAATACTTGGGGAATGCGATCACGTAGGATGCCCCGACCGCGACAAGGAGCTGGCGGAATTGTCTTCGGCCATTGATTCGGGACTCGGCGATCAGCAGATTCTGGATGCATTTGCGGCAAAATATGGCGAAACCGTCCTGGCCGCACCACGCACCAAGGGATTCGACCTGGTGGCGTGGATTGCGCCGTTTGCGGTGTTTGCCGCGGCGCTGCTGGGAACCATTCTGCTCATCCGGCGCTGGGGCGGGCTCGGCAAAAAGACGCAGACGGCGGCAGCGGGAGAGGCGGCCGTGATCGAATCGACGGAAATGGGGCCGGCGGAACAAGAGCGTATCGAGCGCATTCGCCGTGAAACCGGCAGCGATGGAGGATTCTGAGCGATGACGGATACTGAGGGATTGATTGCGGGGGTAATGCTTCTGTTTGCTCTCTTCATCTACACTTTCTGGCCGGAAAACGCATTCGCCAGCCAGAAAGAAAAGACACAGCTGGACTTTTTGTTGGAGCGCAAGGAGCAGCTTTACGAGAACCTGCGCGACCTGACTTTCGAGTATCGTGCGGGCAAATATCCCGAGGAGGATTTCGTCGCCCAGCGCACGCTTCTTGAGCACGAGGCCGCACAGTTGCTCGCGGAGATAGATCTCTTGCAGAGCTAAGGAACCTGGATTCGCAGAGCCATACTGCGATTGAACAAAGGAACGGTTTGACTAATATGAAATTTGCATTTCGCACTTTTGCATCGAGCTTTTTGTTTGCCGGCGCGCTGGCGCAGGCCGCGACTGTGACTGGAACCGTGACCAACAAGACCACTGGCAAGCCTGCCGCTGGCGATACCATAGTGCTGGTTGAGCCCATGTCGGGTATGAGCGAAGTGGGCCACACGACTACGGACGCGCAGGGACACTACACGTTGAATCTGCCCGGCAGCAATCCCTACCTGATTCGTGTAACGCACCAGGGGGCCGAATACTTCGCTGACGTGCCGAAGGGCGGCGGAACGGACGATGTTTCGGTGTACGACGTTGCCGCCCAGGTGAAAGGTGTATCCATCGATACCGATTTCTGCAGATCGAAGCGGAAAACGGTCAGCTCAGCGTGGATGAGCAGATCGTGGTGCACAACACCAGTTCACCCGCGGTGACGCAATGGAGCCCGAAGTCGTTTGAGATCGTATTGCCGCCCGATGCGAGTCTGGGAGATGTGCCCGGCGCAGAAGGCCCGGTGGTCTCGCAACTGGTGTCAAGCTAGTTCCCGAAGGTCAAAAGGGCCATTACGCCTTCAACTTTCCCATTCAGCCCGACGATGGCGATAAGGAAACGCTCTTCGACATTGCGTATACCCTGCCCTACTCGAGTGGAAAGTACGATTTTCACGCGCAGGTTACGATGCCGGCCGACGCATTCGCCGTGCAGATACCCAACAGCATGACTTTCACCGACGGGCCGGGTGCCAACTTCCATTCGGTCCCACCCCGCCAAGCCGACGCCGGCACTCAGATTTTTCTTATGAAGAGTGCACCGGCCGGCAAGCCGATCAGTTTTGCAGTGTCGGGAACCGGATCGTTTCCGCGCGAGCAGCAGAATGGGCAAGGCGATAATGGCCAGGGAGGCGCGCCCCAGGCTGGCCAGCCGGGAGGCGGAATCGCGCCGCCCATCAACACGCCCGATCCGCTGTCGAAGTACAAATGGTGGATTCTTGGCGGGCTGGCATTGTTGCTGGCGGCGATTGCGGCTTTCCTGCTGCGCAAGCCGGCGGGGGGAGGAATTGGAGTTCCTGCGGCCTCAGCAGTGACAGCGATTCCTGCCGCTCACGTAACGCCGGCGACGCCTGCAGGGAAGAATGCCGCGTTGCTGAACGCGCTGAAGGAGGAACTGTTTGCGCTGGAGAGCGAAAAGATCGCCGGCACGCTGCCTCAGGAGGAATATGCCGAGCAGAAGGCGGCGCTGGAAATCGTGCTGAAGCGGGCGTTGAAGAAAAGCTAAGTGCGAGTGTGGGTGTGAGTGCGAGTGTGGGTGTGCCGGGCAGATTCGATCACACTCACACTCCACGCTTCTGCCTATTCCCTTGTATCCTTCCTCAATGAAGACTTTGCTTCGTACGCTTCTTTCATTCGCTCTCATCGTCTGGATCGGGGCGGAGATCTTTTTTCCTATCGTTGCCGCCATCACGTTCAATAGCTCTCGCGCCGGATACACACGCGGCGGGCGCCATCGTGGGCCAGTTGCTTCGCATCCTGCATGGCATGGGGCTGGTGGCGGGAATTGTCGCGCTTGCGGTGCTGGCGCTGGCTCCGGCGTGGGGCATTTACAAGCCGCGCGCCGTGCTGGCGCCCATGGCGCTGCTGGTTGTGATGATCGCTGCCACCGTCTACTCGCAGTACGGCATCATTTCCGCCATGGATCGCGACCTGAGAGCCGCTGGCGGCGCGATCGACACGAGCGGACATCACGAATCCCACGTCCATTCACTTCAACACACTGCATCAACGCAGCGTATTTGTGGAGGAGACGGTTCTGCTGTTGGGGCTGGCGACGGTGGTGCTGGTGGCGTGGGCGGAAGGGCAAGGCTCTTAGCCGAATCTTTGTCCTGTATCATCGAAGAGGCTCGAACGACTGTTGAAGATTTTTCCTGAGCCGCGATGGAACGACCATGAAAACCGGAATTATCGGCCTGCCTCAGGTGGGCAAGACTTCTCTCTTTAAGATTCTGACCAAAGCCAAGATTGAGGATCGCGGATTCTCCCGCGAGGCGCACATCGGTGTGGCGCGCGTGCCCGACGAGCGCCTGGACAAGCTGTCGGCGCTGTACTCGCCGAAGAAAACCACCTACGCGTCGGTGGAATACGTGGACGTGGCGGCTATCGGTCAGGAGGCGCTGAAAGAGACCGCGTTTCTGACCAATCTGCGCAACGTGGATGCGTTGATTCACGTGCTGCGCGCGTTCGAGAACGATGCCGTTCCGCACGAAGGGCCCATCGATCCGTTGCGCGATTTAAAGAGCGTGGAATTCGACCTGATGGTGAGCGATTTGACGCAGGTGGAGAAACGCCTGGAACGCGTTGAGAAAGACATGAAGAAGGGGCGCACTAGCGAGTTGGAGCGCGAGCAGGCGCTGCTGTTGCGGTCGAAGGAGTCGCTGGAGAAAGAGATTCCGCTGCGCGAACTGGAGATGACGGCCGACGAGAAGAAGCTCATTCGCGGCTTTATGTTTTTGTCGCAAAAGCCTATTTTGTATGTGCTTAATGTGAATGAAAGCACGACGCTGGGCGACGATCTGGAGGCAGCGGTGAGCCGCTATAAGCTCGATGAGCTGGCGCACCGGCCGAATGCCGGCGCGACCGCGATCTGCGGCAAAGTGGAGGCGGAGCTGGCGGAGATGGATGATGTCGAGGCTGCGGAATTTCTGGGCAGCTACGGGCTCAACGAGAGTGGCCTGGTGCGGCTGATTCGCAAGAGCTACGAGTTGCTGGGGCTGATCAGTTTTTTCACCGCGGGCGAGGACGAATGCCGCGCATGGACGGTGCCGACGGGCTCGAAGGCGCCGCAGGCCGCGGGGGCGATTCACTCCGATCTGGAGCATCACTTCATCCGCGCCGAAACCATTCGCTGGGATCAGCTGCTGGAGGCTGGCTCCGAAGCGGCGGCGCGGGCCAAGGGTACACTGCGTCTGGAAGGCAAGGAGTACGTGGTGCAGGACGGCGATGTGGTGCACATTCGGCATTCGGCGGATAAGGCGGGGACCAGGGGACTAGCGACTATGGCGTCTCAGAGTCGTTTAGTGACAATTCTTGCAGAGGTGCGGGTCTGGAGACCCGCACTGTCCAGCCGGTCAGGAAGGCACTACATGCGCGATTCGCGCTTCATTTTATTGCATGCTCAGGACCTCACTCATCCTCGGAACCATTGCCGCACTGGCCGACGTGGCCGGCGGACTGGTGCTGGTGCGCGCGCGCGGCGTGGAGCGCTATCTGCGCTACTTTGTCGCGCTGGGCGCGGGGTTCCTGATGGCGACTGCGCTGCTCGAGATGGCGCCTGAGAGTTTCCGGCTCAATGCACTGCTGGCTCCGGCGCTGATCATGGCTGGATATTGCGCTGTCCATCTGCTGGAACACACCATGAACGCGCATTTTCACTTCGGCGAGGAGACGCATGCTGGCGAGTTTGTCTCGCGGCGCACGGGCTACTCGGTTCTGGGCGGCTTGAGCGTACACGCGCTCTTCGACGGCGTGGCGATCGGGTCGGGTTTTGCGCTTTCGAATTGGCTGGGGTGGCTGATTTTTCTTGCCATCCTGCTGCATAAGGCGCCCGAAGGATTCACCATGGCGAGCGTGATGCTGGCGAGCGGGCTGAGCCGGGCGGCGGCATTCTGGTCCGCGGTGGCACTGGCCGCGGCCACGCTGGTGGGAGTGCTCGTGATCCAACTGGTGCCGCAGTGGGTTCCTTATGGATTGCCGGTCTCCGCAGGCGTTGCGCTCTATGTAGCCGCGACCGACCTGGTGCCCGAAGTGAATCGCGAGCCGGGGATTCGCATGGCGCTGGTGTTTTTTGCGGGCGTGGGCGGATTTCTGCTGTTGCGCATGATGCTGCCGCATCTCTAGTCCGGGACGGTATTCTATCTCCTGTGGCGCATTGCGTAGCACCTGTTCTGGAAGCGGTAAGCGAATCGCGGTCTGAGACGCAAGCGCTTCTCGCTTGAGTTGCCGGGCGTTCTGCTCTTCACGGTGCTGGGGTTTCTGGTGATGGGTTACCATCCCGGTCTTGAAGACGACGGGATCTATTTGCCCGCCGTGAAGGCGGACCTGAATCCAGCGCTTTTCCCGTACAATTCCAATTTTTTCCGGCTGCAAATGCAGGCCACCGCATTCGACAGCTGGATGGCGCATTTTGTCCGCTGGACCCGCATACCGCTCGCGTGGGCGGAGCTGCTCTGGCAACTCGCGGCGCTGTTCCTGATTCTGTGGGCGGTGAAGAAGATTGCGAACCTGCTGTTTCGCGATCGTAGCGCGCGATGGGCAGGCGGTAGCGATGGTCGCGGCGTGTTCACGCTGCCCGTTGCAGGCACGGCGCTCTACATGGCCGATCAGCATCTGCACCCGCGCACTCTGGCAACGGCCATGATCCTGCTGGCGGTTTGGCGCATTCTGGACGGAAAGCGCTGGCAGGCGGTGGCGTTGCTGCTGGTGGCGTTTTTGATGCATCCGCTGATGGCTGCCATGGGAATTTCGTTTTGCTGTTTCCTTTCTTTGGCGCTTTCTGGACTCGCTGCAATTGCGGGTGCGATCGCTGCGGAGCGCAACGGTTGCGCTCATGCCACTGGGGTGGGTCTTCGAGCCGGCCCGTCCTGGATGGCGCGAGGCGCTGGATACGCGAACTTATTATTATCTCTACCAATGGACCTGGTATGAGTGGCTGGGAGCGCTGGCGCCACTGGTTCTCTTCGGCTTGCTGTGGCATTTTGCGCGCAGACGTGGAGAGACGTCTACTGGCGCGATTTGCGGCGGCGGTGTTTTTCTATGCGCTGTTCCAGCAGACGCTGGCCATGGTCGTGCTGTGGCCGGCTTCGCTGGTGCGGCTGACGCCTCTGCAGCCGATGCGCTATCTGCACCTTGAGTATTTCCTGTTCATGATGACGGCGGGCGCGATGCTGGGGCAATTCGCGCTCAAGAGAAGCGTGTGGCGCTGGGCGGCGTTTTTGCTGGTCGTCAACGGCAGCATGTTCGCATGGCAGCGCGCGGAGTTTGGCGGCGTCGATCATCTAGAGCTGCCGGGACGTGCGCCGGCAAATCCCTGGCTGCAGGCCTTTGCTTGGATCCGGGTAAATACGCCGGAGGACGCGTATTTCGCACTCGATCCGCATTACATGGAATTACCCGGCGAGGATTTTCACGGCTTTCGCGCGCTTGCCGAGCGCAGCCAGATGGCGGATGCGGTGAAGGATGCTGCGGTGGTGACGCAGGTGCCCGAGCTGGGGCCGGCGTGGGCGAGCCAGGTGGCGGCAGAGGAAGGCTGGCGCAACTTTAAGCTCGCAGACTTTAAGCGGCTAAAGACGGCGTTCGGCGTGGATTGGGTGCTGGTGGCCTTTCCGCAGCCGGGCGGGTTGGACTGCAGGTGGCACAATGATTCGCTCGCTGTATGCCGGATTCCGTGACAAGGAACAGCGGAGTTAGCGGTGCTAGCGGCGTTAGCGGAGCTAGGCCGGTTCCTGGGGCGATTGCGTTGAATGTGCGGAGGGCCGAGGATGCGTTGGAGCCAAAGTAAACAGGACTTTGCAGGGAGCGGCTGCATCCGCGAGAATGAGTGAGTCAACCTTTCACTGGCACGGAAACCGGACATGCTCAATCTTTCCCAGCGACTGATTCTCGGCTGTGTGCTCCTCGGCTGCCTGACCGTGGGCCTGGTGGTTGCCACGCACCGCGCGCTGGCTGCGGCCGGGCAGTTGCATCTGGCAAACGCGATCTGTGTGGCCGCGGTGTTGATTGCGGCAGCCACGATTTTCTTTGTGCTGCGGCCGATTCAGAATCTGGCGCGCGATGCGCATCGCATTGCCCAGGGAAATCTTGAGCACCGCGTGGAATGGAGCAGCCGCGACAGTTTTGGCGTGATCGCCAGCGAGCTGAACCGGATTGCCGTGCGGCTGCGCGAACTGCGCGATACCGAGGCCGGCCGGCGGCAGATGGAGTTTCAACTCTCCGACGCCGTGCTGCAGTCGATTTTTGAGCCCATTATCGTGACCGACGGCAAAGGCCACGTGCTGAAGGTCAATCAGGCGGCCGCGGAGCTGCTGGGGGAGGCCGCAGGCGACCGCATGGTCCTGGCGAATACGCCAGGCGGAGACAAGATTCTGAGCGCCATTCGCGATGCGGTCTCGATGCAGAAGGCGGTGGCTGCCGAAGATGAGGCGTCGATGCTGCCGATGCGGATCGGCCAGCAGGAACGCAGCTTCCGGCTGCGCACCACGCCCATGCGGGATTCTGAAGGCCGACTGCTGGGCACGGTCACGACGCTGGAAGACGTGACCAGCCTGCAGGACACCGACCGCTTTAAGACGCAGTTTATTACCGTGGCCAGCCGCAAACTGCGCGATCCACTGTTGCAGCTGCGGCGGGGATTGTATGCGCTGGCCCAGGGCTTCAGTGGCGAGATGACGCCGCTGCAGACCGAACTGGTGGCCGATGCCAGCAAGGACGCGGAAAACCTGGACGACTTGATGAGCGACCTGATCGAGGTGGCGGAAATCGATACCGGCAAGCGCGAAATGAAGCTGGAGCGGATCAGCCCGCTGCAAGCTTTGAATGAGACGCGCGCCCGCTACTGTGACGAGGCTCAAAAAAACACATCCGGCTCGACGTAACTGCGTATGCCGATTTGGCTGTGGTGCTTGCCGACCGGCGCGCGCTGCGCTCGATTCTGGACAATCTGCTCGCGAATGCCCTGCGCTACACACCGGAAGAAGGCGAGATTCACTTGG
>CAVOTQ010000004.1:0-160869 GCA_963699385.1 uncultured Acidobacteriota bacterium
GTGACGTTGTCGGGCGCGGAGAGAAGAATCTGCTGCCAGATCTGCATGGCGAGATCGGCGCGGCCGCGGGCTTCAAGGTCGCGAGCCTTGACGGCCAGGCCGGCGCGGGTGGCATCGGCGGACACGGATGCAGAGGATTTTTGGGCGTGTACTGGCGGAACCGTCCACGGGAGACAGCCCGCTACAAGCAAAATCGCTTTCCAAGCTCCCCAGCGCACCCTCATCAGCGCTTCCATTCTACGTTCAGCTCGCCCCCGGGGCCAAACCGGAATCTGGCATCGAGAAATCCAGTAGCAAACAAGGCAAGATTCTGATCGTAATATGCTGTGTCCTTGCCATACAAACCGGATGCTGCATCTTTCTGTGCGCTTAAGCGGATCATCTGTCGAGCGACGCTTCGTGAGGAATCCGGATAGGCGCGCAAGAAAGGCAGTATGGCCGCGGAAAAGCCTACAGGTCCATCTTGCTGCGCCGGAATGCCCTGGTCGCTCACCATCTCCGGCGGGGCGTCGTGATTGGCAAGGTAGCCACTCATGGTTGAGACGGATTGAAGGATGAGATCGCGGGAGGGATCGTGAGAATCGATCATTCCGGCCCAGAGGTAGACGCGGATGGCATCGTAGCTGCCGCCGGGGCCTGCGGCATTGGGGCCGTTCTGATTGGCGTCGGAGGGCTTGGGCATGGGATAAAAGCCGTCGCCGGGCACATATTCGACCCAATCCATTGCGTAACCATGAGGCGAGCTCTGCGCGAGAAGCCGCGGAATGCCCAGTACGATCTGCTGCCAGGGACCGGCGGGATCGAGGGCCGCGAACCGCTCAAAGAGAAAGATGGGAAGATAGCTGGGATTCAGGATCCAATTGCTTCCGAGCTGGAAACCGGCTGGACCGGGCACGAGCATGGGGCCGAAGCCGGGAAGGTTTACGACTTCTTTGTTGGCGATGAGCGCAAGCAGGCCGCGGCCGAGCCGGGTGTCCTCATTCGATTTCCAGAGGTGTCCGGCTTCAAGAAGGCTGTACGCCGTCCAGACGTCGGCGTCTGAGGCGGAGTTGGCATCGAGAATCTTCCACTGGCCGTCCTTGTCCTTGCCCCAGAGCCATGCTGGTAGGTGAGTCGTGAGATCGCCGCCGGCGAGATTGTTTTCGGTCCACGCGAGGACGCGGTCGAAAGTCGGGCGGTCGTTGTCGACCAGAGAAAAGAAGAGTGCGTAGGCCTGGCCTTCCGAGGTGGTGTGCCGATCTCCGTTGGGATCGAAGACGCGGCCACTATGCGGGTCGATGAAGCGAGACGCGTAGGAGTTCCAGAGCCGCCAGGGCCCTTCCCTGCAGCCGCCTGTTACGGAACACATGGATAACGCCACGATCAGCAGGACGCGCTTCCCTGCTCGGGATGTCGAAAGGCCCATCGTTCGTGTCTCCAGAAGCAAGCGAAGCTTGCGGAGCTGGCGTGGCGTCCTTCGCAACGCGTTCCATTGTCGCGCTTGAAGAAACATCTCTCAGCGGCTAAAGCCGAATTCTTATGCCCTGCTAATGGCGCGACTGAAGTCGTGCCCTTTCAAGACGACGCGTCTCGCCGCGAGCTATAGATTCGTACCCCTCAAAACGCTGTTACGAACCGGTTCTTAGTTCCCCATCATCGTCAGGCGTGCTCTGGCTCTGGCGCGCAACCATTGCCGGACCCAGAAGGCGACCATGAAAGCCAGACGCGATCACAATCAATGCTGCCAGCCACGGCACTTGCGGTGAACCACAACGCCAGGTAGGTCCACCACGGCAGCACACCCACATGATAGACCGTGGAGCCGATGCGGAAAGACTCAAATTGCGATCCATGGAAAACCGCGACGGAGTCCGAGATGTCATGCGCCTGCTGCACCTCCATGAATTTGTCCATGAAGGGCTCAAAGGCGGCGCCATCCTTGAGGTGAATGGCGACAATACTGCGGCTGCCGGCGATGTCGTACGGAGACTTGATGCCCTCGATGACGGCGTCGGGAGTGCCTCCCGCAATCAGTGAGCCGGACTCGGTGTGCTCGTTGCTTTCGAGCTTCCACCAGGCGTGGTGCAGCAGGTTGACGAAGAAGCCCTGCGTGTCCCGCACCTGGACCTGCCCGCTGCCGAGCGAGACAGGAAGATGCGTGCCGAGCGTGTCGAATGCGGGTTGATCGTCGCCCGTGCCGATGATGAGGAAGTCGGTGTTGGCGCCTTCATGGAGCGCATCGGGGCCGGCCACGGTGACGCGCAGGCCGGGGAAACCGGTCTGGCGGCCGAAGTGGCCCATGAGGGTGACGAAGGTCTCGATCTCCTGCTCGGTGGGCGCGAGCGGCAGCACCACCGTGGTTTCACTCAGGTCGGCAACGCGCGTGAACGGGAAACCGGCGTTCGCGAAGAGTTCGAGATTGGGCATGGGAGCCCAGTGGGGATAATCACGCAGATCCAGATATGAATCGCGCAGGATGGCGCCCTGCATATTGATGGGCGTCGTATTCTTGCAGCCCGCATCCTTGAGCAGCTGGAAAGTGAAATCGAAAGACAACGTGTTCGAGAAAGGGCGAAGGTTGACGACGGGGACGGGCACGTCGGTTTGCATGCGACGCGAGGTTTCCTTTCCGGGGATGAGCGGAATGGAGCCCATGAACGCGTCGTTGACGCGCACCTGCATGCTGGAGATAGGCCCGATGGGAACGGAGTTGTAGCGGTAGACCACATGGAGCCTGGTGTCAGGTCCCTCCGTGGGGTAGTAAATGTCGGGCGGAATGCGGAAGTAGACATTGAGCGGCGCTGTGCCGTCGCCCTGCAATCTGCTCGGCGCTGGCGTAATCCCAGAGCGCGATGGTCTGATCGGTGCGCGCCCAGCGCGGGGCGTCGTCCGGCGCACGCTTGTCGGGCAGCTTGAGGGCCTCGATGGGAGCCTGCGGCCCGTCGAGCATGTCCGCTGTGGAGAGCAACGGCCTGGGCCGCCTTGATGAGATCGTCGGCGTTGCCGCCGGTCACGATCAGGAGCTTGCTGGAGGGGTCGTTGGGATTGTCGCGCATGGCCACGGTGGGCGAATTAACGCCGGATAGATTCAGGCCCGCGGGCAGACTGGACGGATTCTCGGCAATGAGGATGGCGTTGCCGGGAGGGATGGCGCCGATGTGTACCGGGAAGCGAACCGGGCGATTCTCCGAGACCATGCCGAAGTAGCTGGTGACGATGCCGGCGGCTTGGATGGCTTTCAAAGAGGGCGCGGCGAGAAAGACCACGGGAACACTGACCGGCTGAATGACGGCGGGATCGACGAACGGCATGGGCAGTTGCTTGAGGTCGTCGGCCAGATGCAGCAGATTGCCGCGAATGTCGATGATAGGTGCTGCGGAAATACTCTCGCCCACAGTGTCGTGTTGGCCGGATCTTCGCAATCCATGGTGTAGTGGCCGATGAACTCGATGGTGAGCGTGTTGTTGTGCACCAGGAGCTCGGAAGGAATGGTGAAATCGGCCTCGGCATCGCGGCTGTCGGAGCCGCCATTCTGCCCCGGCGTGGGCTGGATGGTGGCGAAGAGAGTTCCGTTCATGATGAGCTTGAGATGGCTCAACTGGGGAATGAGGCTGGGCGAGAATGCGTAATGAACGTGAATCTTCGCGGTGCCGACCACATGGGTTTCAGGCAGCGTGAAGTAGATGCTGTGCTGGGTGTCGATGCTGTGCAACTCGATCTGCTCGAGCTGCGATTCGCCGGCGTCGGCGAGCGTGAAGTGATCGTGATACTCGCCCGGAGGAACGGGAGCATTGATGTCGCTGGTGGCGCCGCGGCGAGCTAGCATTGCCTGCGGCGAGCCGGCATTGGCCTGCGTCTGGGCGTGCGTCCCCTGGGCGTGCATTTGCTGACCGCCCCATGCGAGCGCCGCAGCCAGGAAGAGAAGGATGGTGGTGCGGGCGATGGAGAGCGAGCTGGGCTTGCGCTTGGACGAGTCGCGGTCGCTGAAAATGCTGCGGAAGGTGGCCCACATGCCGCGCATGGAGATCTGGAAGATGCGGCCCAGACTGCGCAGCACATTGTCGTTCTCGCGGGACGCGCCCCAGCCGAGCCACGAATCGGCGCGTGAAAAGAGGGCGACGGTCAGCACTTCCTGTTCTTCGATGGTCAGGTTTTCAAAACAAACGCGCAACACCGATCCCTCCGAAGAAACCACTGTAGCAGGCAGATCGATGGCCGCCGACGGAACGGAAAAGCCAGATGCACCTGGGACCGAGGCATCACATCCAGGGCCTCTGCGAGATGAATGCCGGTACCGCCGCTGGAGATGTCGATGGTTTCGGCGGCGACCGATCGGCCATCGGGGAATTTGACCACGAGCGGGGTCACGACATTGATGCGCACCGTGGTGCGCAACTGACGGAGCTCGCGCGCGACGGCCGTGCAAACGCCCAGGATGATGATGTTGAACACGCACCACATGACGTTCATCAGCACCGTGCCGCGATGGTCGCGGTCCCAGATGAAGAAGCGCGGAATGGCGGCGATGAGGCCGGCAAAGTTGAGGATGAGCAGAACCAGGAAAGGCTGCGCGATTTTGGAATCGAAGAAAGTGCGCTTGACCACGCCGCCTTTAGCGGTGACGTTGAATTTGCCCAGCCTGGGATTGATGAGCGCCAGCATGGTGGGCAGCAAAATGTAGGGCGAGAGCACGGTTTCGTAGATTTCGTTCCAGAACGAATAGCGGTGATCGCCCTGAATGCGGGAATTGGTGACGTTGGAAAGAATGAGGTGAGGCAATGCGTAGGCTAGAATGGCTGCCCAGAAGCCGGGAATGTTGGTGTGATTGAGAAGCAGATAGATCAACGGCGCGGTAAGAAAGATGAGGCGCGGCACGGCATAGAGAAAATGGCCCATGGCGTTGAAGTAGCAGAGCCGCTGCGGGAAGAGTGAGTCCGGGAGCAAAGAGCGGATTGTCGATGCGCAGTACCTGAATCATGCCGCGCGCCCAGCGAATGCGCTGTCCCACGTGCGCGGAGAGGCGCTCGGTCGCTAGCCCCGCAGCCTGGGGAATGTTGATGTACGCCGTATTCCAGTGCGTTCATCTGCATGCGCAGAGCGGTGTGCGCGTCTTCCGTGACGGTCTCGACGGCCATGCCGCCGATCTGGTCGAGCGCTTCGCGGCGCAGCACGGCGCAGGAGCCGCAAAAGAAGGCCGAGTTCCAGAAGTCGTTGCCGTCCTGGACGATTCCGTAAAAAAGCTCGCCTTCGTTGGGAATGACGCGGAACTGCCCGAGGTTGCGTTCAAAAGGATCGGGAGAATAAAAGTGGTGCGGCGTCTGCATCACGGCGAGCCTGCGGGTCACGCAAAAACCAGCCCACGGTCATTTGTAAAAAACTGCGGGTAGGCACGTGATCGGAATCGAAGATCGCGATCAGCGGAGAGTGGACGGTTTTTAGCGCGGCGTTGATGTTGCCGGCCTTGGCGTGCTTGTTGTCAGGGCGGGTCCGGTAGCCGATGCCGGCATCGTGGGCGAACTGCTCGAACTCCGGGCGGCGGCCGTCGTCGAGGAGGTAGACATGAAGCTTCTCAGCGGGCCAATCCATGTTGAGCGCACCCAGCGCGGTGTAACGCACCACGTCGAGAGGCTCGTTGTAGGTGGGAATGAGCACGTCGATGTGCGGCCATTCCCCAGGATTGTCGGGCAACGCGACGGGCGCGCGGCGCAGCGGCCAGATGGTCTGAAAGTAGCCGAGGAAAAGGATGACAAATGCGTAGGCTTCGGCGCCCAGTAAGCAAAAGATAAAAAAGGCGTCGAGGGCTCCGGGATGGTTGGCCGGGTCGTGAAAGAACCGCACGACCTGCGAAATGCGCCAATATCCATAGCGGAAGGTGCAGAACATGGACAGCATCATGAGGGCGAGCGTGATCAGGTAGGAGTCGGAGCTGCGCGCCATTGCCAGGGCCGCCGCGAGGGTAACGAGGCCCAGAATCGCTTGCTGCTCCCAGCTGAGAGGCAAAGCCGCTATGAAAAAGAAAACTACTGCGGCGGCAAGCAGGAAGAGGAAGCGGAGAATCCTGGTGAAGAAATTTTCGCCTGCCCCGATATCCTGCCAAACACCCGATACCGTCATCGCTCGCTCCAGCGCACGCCGCGGAAGCTCGTGCTTGCCGGTGCAGAAAGGCTCTTGACCCATCCCGCAAGGCTGGCGAAATCCTCGGTTACAGCGGAATTTGGAGCGTAATCCATTACGGTCATGCCCTCGGCCAGCGCCTCGCTGACGGCCGGAGTGTGGCGCAGAGTAAAAGGCAGCAGCCGATCGCCCAACTGCTCACGCAGCACTTCGCGCACGTCGAGATGCAGACGGCAGCGAGGGATCGAACTGATTGAGCACATAGTAAGGAAGCGCGGGCTTGCCGTTGCCGTTGTTGTGGTCGAAGAAAGCGTCGATGGAGCTGACGCTGACCACGGAACACATGTCGGGAACGAGAGGCACGAGGATTTGCGGCGACAAACGCATGACGCGGCGCGTCGTGGCGCCCGAGGCTGTGGCCAGATCGATGACGACGCGGCTGACGCCGCGTGCATGTTTAAGAATTTCTGCCGTGAGCGCTTCGGCTGTGGCAAGTTCGGAGTCAAGCGTCTCGGGATCGAGAGTGATCATCTGGATGGGCGCGTCGCCGCTGGCCACCGGCGGACTGAATGTGCGCAACAGGCCGGGACGCTGATCGCGTGCGCCGAAGAAGAATGGCAACAGTCCGTAGGCAGCAGTATCGACGAGCAGAACGCGCTCACCGCGCGCCGAGAGCACGCGGCCCAGGGTGGCTACGAGGCTGGTTTTGCCCACGCCGCCGGCCAGCGAAAAGACAGCGAGCGCCGGAGCACGCGCGATCGTGGGCGCCGGCGTCGACTGCGTGGGCACATTGTCTTCAAAGACACTGCGCAGCGCAAACCAGCGTGAGACTAGACGATCGCGGGAACCCTGCAACGTGTCTTCAGGCGATGGCGGAAGAGCCGGCTGGCTGAAGGTATCAGGACGCTCAGGCATCAGCCAGGCGGGGCGGCCGGTGTTTTCGCGCGGATCGGTGGACAGCCATGGCGCGTTTTGCTGAGCAGATGCGTCCTGCTGCGAGGCAGCCGGCGCGGTTGGAGGCTCAGGTTGGGGTTGCGGCGCGGGGTGACGTTCCTGCGGCGGGCGTTGCCATGACGCTTGCGGCAGGATCTGTTGCGGGACTTGTTGCGGAGCTTGCGGGGCAGGCTGCCTGTGTTGCGCCGCCAACTCCGCGGCCTGGCGGGCGCGTTCCTGCGCGGCTAATTCGCGTCTGCGTAATTCTTCCTGAGTACGAGCGGCTTCGGCGGGGGGTTGCGCCTCAGCTTCCTTGTGCACGCGCTGACGTTCTTCTTCAATGGCCTGCTCCGTGTGCTGCCGGGTTTTCTCGCGCGTCTCCGCGCGCGCCGCGGAGAAATCGCGGTACTTGCCGCCGTGCAAATTCGCCCACGAATATAACGACGCTACATCCTCCGGCGTCTCATTCGGATCGGGAGGCACGCGCTCAGTCATTGTTTACCCCTGCAGAGTTGCTCTTCCTCCGGGTACTTGGTCATGGCAACACGTTGCACGGCTTTTGGGTTTCAAAAAGCCGGGTATGCGCACCTGGGCGGCGGGTATCGTCACCGGTTATCGTAGCGGTGCGAGTGTTGCCAGAACAATAACACTTGCAAGGTCACCCAGCTAACACTTTCTTGCCATGAAAAAAGCTGGAAATGCCTCATTTTCTGAGTGATGCGGGAATTTCTCCCCCATCAGTAATCGAACATTTATGGGTCTGTGATTACCATGGTACCAGCGTGGATAGTTACCTGAAAAGTCAACGTCTGCGGCGGTCCCCGGCGTGCTGGAAAATTGGACGCGGCGGTGACTGGTTGAGACGGCGCGCCGGGGGGTTTTGGGGACGTGTGCAGGTCCCTGTAGGGCGCGCGCGGGTGAACTCTTGCTGTGGTAGTTTGAAAGAAGCAGTCTTAAACGAGCTCGTAGCTCAGTTGGTAGAGCAACGCCCTTTTAAGGCGTGGGTCGTGGGTTCGATTCCCACCGAGCTCACCACGCAGGCTGCGAATTCCCTGCCCCAATCCCCACAACCAGCTCTGCTTTCTCGACAGCCAGACGCAAACCGGCAGGCTTATCTGGCGCTGCGATGCTCGGCAATCGCCGATACACCGCCGCCCCTCGGAAATGACCGGACAAATTGTCCACTCCCTGACGCTTACTTCTAGCTAGTACGACACCTGGTAATAGCCGGTACCCACTGCGCCGGAAATGCGCACGAATCTTGTGGGAGGAAGCGAGATACAGCTCGGTCCACTCTGCAGCGGAAGCTGGGTGATTGTGACCCACGTGGTGCCGTCAATGGACTGATCCAGGAGGAAGTTGCTGGCGAATCCGGTGGCGGGGGCGCAGACGGTGAGGGTCTTCGCATATCCCAGATCGGGGCTGACGCCATATTTCGCGCCTGCGCCAACCACGAGCGTGCCGCTCTTTCCTGAGGCAGGAGTGCCGACGATTGTTACTTGACCGGATATGGGTTGAGTAATCGCGGAGCCATCTACTTTGAGGGCCTTGAACGAAGTTACTTCGGCGAAGTATGTGTTGTTGGTTCCGTCCTGCAGTTTGACTGGATTTCCGGCGCTGGATTGCGCGTTGACGACTGTGCGGCCACCCCATAGCGCTCCGGCTACGAACAGGCCGACTGCTGCGATGACGAGAAGAATTTGCGCGGCGATTTTCATAGTGGCTCCTTTTGGAAAATGTATGCGAATCCAAGAAACGCGAACTGAGTGGGGAATTGAGGCAATGACGAACGAGGCGTAAAAAGATGGACGATCATAGAGACTCGTCGTTAGAACAAGAATCTCGCTTTCGTCGCCCGTTCAATGGAATTCTATCTCGATGCTTTCCGGAATCCGGTCGATTCTTATTCTGAATGAGTGGATTGGCGAGTGCGTTGGCGGTTGACCAATCGTCAAAACCGGGGAATACCAATCCGTGCTGAGCAGCCGAGCAGAATTTTTGTCCGGCGCTGCCGTCCGGCGATAGCATAATGTATCAGCGCTTGAGGTCCCATGAAACGAGCTCTTCTCGGCTGCGCCGCATTTGCCTTCATCTCATTTGTCTTCATCTCATTTTTCCAGGCCGCGACCGCCGGGCTCCAAGCCCAATCGAGCACCTCGAGCATCGCGGGCACCTGGCAGGGCGCGCTCGCGCTGCCCAACGGCAACTCGGCCCGCGTCGTAATCTCTCTCGCGAAAAACCCAGATGGCACGTTCCACGGCGGCCTCAAGTTTATCGACAATGACGCTGGACTCGTCCTCACTTCCATCACCTTCATGGCGCCGGACCTGGCGGTTACACAGTCGCTGGTCAACATGTCCTTCCACGGCAACCTCAGTGCCGATGGCCAGTCCATCATCGGTACCTGGTCCCAGGGCAAATTGACTCTGCCCCTCACCCTCACGCTTGCCACTCCGGCGAGCCTTTGGAAGCCGGCAGGCCCGCCGCCTATGGCAGCGGACGCGGATCCCTCCTACGAGGTCGCAGTGATTAAGCCTGCCCTGCCCGAGGAGCAACACCCAGTCTGGAACATGCGGACTCCGGAATTCCACGCCACCGGCACCAACGCCGCAGAGCTCATCAAGATGGTCTACAAGATCCGCGGCCGCCAGATCATGAACGCGCCGCCCTGGGTGGAAGCCGATAAATTCGACATCACCGCAAAACCCGACCCTCCGGGAGTGCCTACCGATGACCAGACCCGAATCATGATCCGCAAGCTTCTTACGGAGCGATTCCACCTGGTATGCCACACCGGAACGCAGGACTTTCCTGTGCTCGTGATGACGCTCGATCCCAAAGGCCCGCGCCTCACCCCGAGCGACCCGAACTTTAACGTTCACGGCGGTATGCTTCTGCGGCAAGACGGCGACGACATGCAGCTCCATCTTTCCGGTGTCACCATGCAGGACTTCCTCAAAGACCTTATGGACAGGTACCGCGACAAGCAGATCGTCGACGAGACCGGCCTGACAGGCACCTACGACATCACGCTGCACCTGCCTCCTGCCGCGCTGCAGGGCACCGGAGATGGAGGCGCTGAAGAAGAAGTCGGCACCGACTACATCGCGGCGGCGGAACATGCTGGCTTCAAATTTGTCTCAAAGAAAGTGCCGCAGCCCGTCGTCATCATCGACCACATTGACCCACCGACGCCCAACTGAAAGGGAGTGCGCTCGCGGCACAGTGGCCCGCTCTATAAGAGAGTTGTCGCCCATCCGAAAGCTACTCTTTCATTCATATCGCGGCAGAGGGCGGCGTCGGCCACTTTTTGGTTCACTGATCCGGTTCGTCTACGATGGACCTGCGGCCCGAACGGGCTTCTGGCTCCGAGGAAAGCTCAACGATGGTTTCGGCTGGTGAAATAGTCGCGTTGCAGGATCGGTTGACGCGCCTGTGGCATGAAACGCCAAACGGGCAACAGGGTTCGGCGCCGGCTGATTCAGTCGGCGCGTGGCTCGACCTGGTGGCTCGGCAGCATCGCGCGAACTTCGATTTGTGGCACATCGAGGACGAGGCGCGCCGGCCCGAAGCCAGCGACGCCGAACTGGCCGCGGTGAAGCGCCGCATCGACCAGACCAATCAACTGCGCAACGATCTGGCCGAAGAGCTGGACAGAAATTTGTTGGAGTGGCTCGAAGCGCGCGGTTTGCCGAAGGCCGAGGCTGCGTTGAACTCGGAGTCGCCGGGATTGATCATCGACCGGCTTTCAATTCTGGCGCTAAGGATTTTTCATACGCATGAGGAAACGGAGCGCAGGGATGCGCCAGCGGGCCATGCGGAGCGCAATCGGTCGCGGCTTGAAGTCCTGATGGAGCAGCGCGCTGACCTGGCGGCGTGCCTGGACGCGCTGTGGCGGGACACCCTGAGTGGCGCGCGTTGCTTTAAACTTTACCGGCAAATGAAAATGTATAACGATCCCGCACTGAATCCGGCGATGTACCGAAAGGAAGGGAGCAAGAGCTGATGAGGTTCGAAAAAGGCCACTGCGCAGTCAGCGCTCCGCGGGCATGGATAAGCCGCCTGCCGGTACCCCACCGATACCCCCATTGACGAGAGGCGGGGTTCTGCGTATAAACATGGCCTAAGTCATGTTATGTTTCAGCCAAGGTTCCCCGTCCGTACGGAGCCGGGATACGGGGGAAAGGAATGCACGCTTCTAGTAACGCCATGACGCAAGATGCTCGAACCGCGGCAGCCAGCCGCAAAAAGAATGCCGCCGCGGCCGCCAAATCCGACGGCCATAAGAGTGCCAGGACGGAGCCTGTCTTTCAGCACTATGAGGCCGCCGTGCTACTGCTGCAGCAGGGGAAGTATGAGAGGGCATTGAGCTGCCCTGGAGAAATTGCTGCCCGAAGCGCCGGCCGAGATCAAGGACCGCTGCCGGATGTACATCAGCACCTGCCAGCGCCAGCTGCTGGGGCGCGCACGATCGTTCCCTACCCCGGAAGAACACTACGACTACGCAATCTCGCTGCTGAACACCGGCTACTACGAGGAAGCGCGGGAGCAGTTGAGCCAGATTCTCAACGACCATCCCGGCGCCGACTACGCCTTTTACGGGCTGGCGGTGCTGGAATCCATTACCGGCCGCGCCCAGGACTGCCTCTCGAATCTGGCGCGGGCCATTGAACTGAACCCCAAGAGCCGGGTGCAAGCGCGCGTCGACAACGATTTCCAGAACATGGCAGACGATCCGCGCTTTACTGAGTTGCTTTACCCCGAGGTTCCGTAAGGCCTGTCTTGAAATCAACGATTCCTGCAAACGGTGAGCCGGCGCAGCCGCACGAGCACGACTACGCGACGGCGCCGCCACAGCGCGGCCTGCGCGTGGTTGCCATCGGCGGCGGCACGGGCCTCTCCACGCTTTTGCGCGGTCTGCGCCGGCACGTTCCCGCACCTGGGGAAACTGCAAGTTCGGCGAGCGCCATTGCAGACCTTGCCGCAGTGGTGACAGTGACCGACGATGGCGGTTCATCGGGACGGCTCCGGCAGGACTTCAACATGCTTCCGCCCGGCGACCTGCGCAACTGCATGGTTGCCCTCAGCGAAGAAGAGGATCTGCTGACGAAACTCTTCGCGCACCGCTTTCGCGCCGGCAACGGATTAAAGGGACACAGCTTTGGAAACCTGTTTGTAGCCGCGCTCACGGAGATCACCGGCGATTTTGCCCAGGCGGTACAACTGGCGTCAAAGATTTTGGCCACACGGGGACATATCTATCCGGCGACGACGGCGAACACCACGCTGGTAGCAAACATGGATGATGGCTCGATCGTGCGCGGCGAGACCAAGATCACGGCCAGCAAGCGGCGCATCGTGGAACTGACGCTGGATCCCCCGAATCCCACTCCCCTGCCGGAGACGCGGGAAGCAATCGAGCGTGCAGACCTGATTACTGTGGGTCCAGGCTCACTGTATACCTCGCTGATCACAAATCTGCTTGTGGATGGGATTCCCGAGACGCTCGGCGCGGCGCGCGGCGTGCGCGTATTTATTTGCAACCTGATGACGCAGGCCAACGAGAGCCTGGGGTTGAGCGCCGCAGAACACATCGAGCGCATCTACGATCACACGCGCAGGCCGGTCTTTGATTATGCCGTCGTGAACACCGGGAAATTCTCTGCCGGGACCCTGGCGCGCTACGCTGCCCAGGGCGCGACACCGATTGTGCCCGACTGCGAGCGCATCGAGGCGCTGGGCGTGCGCTGCATCGCCGGAGATTTTGCCAGCGAAGGGAACCTGGTGCGTCATACGGCCGGCCGCCTGGCAGACGTGGTGCTGGAACTGGCACGGGTCCGCGCCGGATCGCAAAAGAAATCCTCAGCAAAAAAACCTTTTCAGGCGTAGACGGCACGGGATAAAGTCGTAGTGCGCGCTTGCCTACCCTGCGCGACGAGGAGGATGTATGAACAAAACCCGATTTTGGTTGATTCTGGGCTGTTGCATCATTGCCTTTGCTGCGCAAGCACAGAGCCAAAGCAGGAAACCGGGGCTCTGGGAAGTTACGTCGCAGATGAGCATGTCGGGCGGCCCGGCAAACATGCCGCAGATGCCGCCGCGCACGAGCCAGGTCTGCGTGACACAGGCGATGATTGACAAGTACGGAGGACCGTACAGCAATCCGCCGCAGAGCCAATGCCAGATCACAAATATGTCAGTGACAGCGACAGGCATGTCCGCAGACTTGACCTGCAGCGGACGCGGAAGTATGAGCGGAACCGTGAAGACCACATTCGTGGATTCGAACACCACCAAAACTACGGTGCAGATGACGATGACGATGGGCTCCAACACCATGAACATGACAATGGAGTCGACTGCGATGTACAAGGGCCCCGATTGCGGCAGCGTACAACCGCTGGCAATGCCGCCAAGCAAATAGAAATATTTCCGGCACAAGAGTGGACGCGCTTTAAGCTTCTACGGTGCGTTTGAGTTGGCCGCAGGCCGCGAAGATGTCGCGGCCGCGCGGCTGGCGAATATAGGTGGGAATTCCCTCCCTCATAAGCGCTGCATGAAACGCTGCGACGGCTTGCGCGCTGGGCATGGCGTAGGCGATGCCGGGGCCGGGATTCCAGGCGATCAGGTTCACTTTTGCAGGAAGTCCGGCGCGGCGTACTAGCCGCGCCACTTCGCGGGCGTGTTCCGGCTGATCGGTCACCCCGCTCAGCAAAACGTACTCGAAGGTGATACGCTCGCGGGGACGCAGCGGGACACTGCGCACCGCAGCAATCACTTCACTAATTGGCCACTTGCGGTTGATGGGCATGATTTCGGTGCGGATCGTGTCGTTCGGCGCGTTGAGGCTGATGGCGAGTTTTGGCCGCACCTCAGGTGGCTCCAGCGCGAAGCGTTCGATGCCCGGAACGATGCCGGAGGTGGAGACGGTCATGCGCCTTGGGCTGAGGCCGACTTCGCGGACCAACAGTCGCACCGCAGCCATAAAGTTGTCGTAATTGAGAAACGGTTCGCCCATGCCCATAAAGACCAGATTCACGCGATCGCGGCCGACGCGAACGTCGTGACGATCGAGGACCGCGACCACTTGGCCGGCGATTTCACCTGCGGAAAGGTTGCGTTGCAGCCCTAGCTTTGCTGTCAGGCAGAACTGGCAATTGACGGCGCAACCGACCTGGCTGGAAATGCAGATCGTGGCGCGAGACCAGTCTTTGCCGTCGGTTTCAGCTTCGTCACCAGCTTCGCAGCCATCACCCTCGGGCATCCAGACCGCTTCCGCGGTCTTACCCTTTGCCTCAGGGCCCGCAAATTCGATGAGGTAGCGTTCAGTGCCATCGACGGACTGGAATGCGCGGGCGATGGCTGGACGGCCGATTTGCCGGCCTTCGGCGGCCAGTCTTGCGCGCAGCTCGACAGGTAAAGTTGTGATTTCGAAAATCTCTGTAAGCCATTGACCATACATGGCTTCAGCCAGCTGCTTTCCGCGAAAGGCGGGCTCGCCTGCGGTAGTCAGAAGCTTTGATAGAGATTCCGCATCTAATCCGAACAGAGGTTCCTTCAGGCCGCTAGTTGCGTCTGCCGCATCTAAAGAAACGAGTTGGGCTGGTTTTTCACGCATGGCGAGCTCAGCTTTCAGTATCTTAGCTTTTCTTGAGCCGCCTGGCCTCAAGATTTAACGGTTCCCGTTCCTGGCGTGGCTACCGGCTGTCTGGATTTGGCCTACAATCGAAGTTCGACCTGGTGCCCATGAACACTGAGAGAAACCTTCGCCGTACCGTACTGCCGAGCGGCCTGATCGTGCTGACCGAGCGCATGGAGCACCTGCACTCCGTGGCGATGGGCATCTGGATTAAGTCAGGCTCGCGCTGCGAGACCCCGGAGATTAACGGTATCTCGCACTTTGTCGAGCACATGCTCTTCAAGGGCACGCGTTCGCGCACGGCGCAGCGGATTGCGCGCGAGATGGATTCGATTGGCGGCAACCTGGACGCCTTTACCAGCAAAGAAACCATTTGCTTCAACGTGAAGTCGCTGGCGGATCATGTGCCCATTGCGCTGGACGTGCTCAGCGACATGGTGTTGAATCCGATTTTTGCTCTTCCCGACATCGAGCGCGAGCGCGGGGTGATTCTGGAAGAGATCAAAATCGACGAAGACAATCCCGACGTGCTGGTGCACGAGTTGTTCACTCAGAGCTTCTGGAAGGGGCATCCGTTGGGCAAGCCGATTCTGGGCACCACGGAAACCGTGGCGCAACTGGGCCAGCAGCAGCTCTTCGCCTACCACGGCGACCGTTTTCACGGCGGGAACATGGTGTTCTCAGCGGCCGGAAACCTGGACCACGATGAATTTACCGCGGCCGTAGCGGAAAAGCTTTCGGCACTTGCCGTCGGCAACGCACTGCACGAACTTTCAGCGCCCGAGCCGAGCGCCCGCATCATTCTCCGTAACAAGAAGGCGCTGGAACAGGTGCAGATCTGCCTGGGTGTGCCCGCACCACGCATTACCGACGAAAACCGCTTCGCGACACTGATCCTGAATACGGTACTGGGCGGCGGCATGAGTTCCCGGCTGTTCCAGACCATCCGCGAGGAGCGCGGCCTGGCCTACTCAATTTATTCCGACCTTAGCCCGTACCGCGACACGGGCAACCTTTGCGTGTACGCGGGCACCTCGGCGAGCAAGGCGCTTGAGGTTATCGACCTAATCCTGGCGGAATTTCGCGACCTGAAACAGACGCCGATCAGCGCCGAAGAGCTAACGCGTGCCAAGGACCAGGTAAAAGGCAACATTCTGATGGGCCTCGAAAGCTCCGGCTCGCGTATGGCGAACCTGGCGCGGCAAGAGATGTATTTCCAGCAGTTCTTCTCGGCAGACGAGATTATTGCGCGCGTGAACGAAGTGGAAGCCGAGCACGTGCAGGCCATGGCGCAGCGGCTGTTCAACCCCGACAGCATTGCAGTGACGCTGCTGGGCCGGCTTGACGGCGTGAAGCTGAACCGGGCGAGACTCAGCTGCTGAAGGCAGAAAGTAGCCAATAGCCAGTAGAAAAACGACGCCCGCCCGCACTCCGCGCTTTTCCCAACCTCCAAGCAGAATTGGAACCTAAATCACGCAGTTTGAACGCGAACTTCGGCAGGAGTGTGCCAGCTTCCTTTTGGCTACTGGCTACTCCCTATTGGCTGCCTTTTCGAGCGAACCATTTCCCTTTCGCGTCTGTACGTTGTAGCATTTTCTCTAAGGGGCCTGGAGCTGCGGACCCGCTTGAGAGGGACTGGAATCGCAATGAATCGCAAGACTTCGCATGTTGACTGCCGTGGCGCGCGGCGCACGGTTGCGCCCAACGGCTTTACCTTGATGGAACTGCTGATCGTGATTGCCGTCATTCTGATCCTGATGCTGATGGCGATGAAGACCATCGGCGGCATGAAGATCAAGGCCAATGAACTTTCGGCGATCAATTCGATGCGGGTGATTAACTCGGCCGAGGGTGAGTACGACTCTGACTACGGGACGATCGGATTCGCCTGCGACCTCAAGAACCTGGGCGGCGTGCCAGGATCGGGCGCGCCCACAGCGACTTCTTCTCAATTGCTGGACAACGATCTGGCAACGACGGGATACAAATCGGGCTATATTTTCAAGGTCACGAATTGCGAAAAAATTACTGTGAGTGGCACTGAGCGCGTAACTGGCTACACCTTGACGGCGGTGCCTGCGTCTGTGGGCAAGACGGGCAATCGAGGCTTCTGCTCCGACCAGTTCGGCGGCAATCCCAAATTCGATCCCGCTGGCGGCACCAACTGCACACAATCTCTGCAATGAAGTGGCGTAGCGCTGGTCTCCAGACCGGGGTCCCCGGCGAGCGCGCTTTTGGCTCGTTGGGGTGGAAGACCCGCTGTCGTGCGGGCGTCCTCGCCCGCACATTCTGCCGATTGGTCATCGTTGGCACCACGGCTACGCTCGCTGTCTTCGCCAGCGCAATCCATTCCCCCGCGCAATCCTCCCCCGCCCTCGCAGCACACGAACTGGCCGCACGCGTCGACCATCATTACGATCAATTGCATTCGCTTAAGGCCGGCTTCCGCGAGGACTATGCAGGCATGGGTATGCAGCGGACAGAGGAAGGCACGCTCTTTTTGCTCAAACCGGGACGCATGCTGTGGCAATACAGCACGCCGGCAGGAAAGATCTTCCTGCTGGACGGGAAATATGCGTGGCTCTATACCAAGGGCGATGCGCAGATTCAGCGGGTTCCATCGAAAGAGCTGGACGATTTGCGTTCACCGCTGCGCTTTTTGTTGGGGCATACGCAGCTTGAAAAGGAATTGACCGGGTTGAAGCTGGAAGGCGCCGCCAATGGCCTTTACACGCTGAGCGGAGTGCCCAAGGGCCAGGAGAATCGCGTGACGCGATTGGAATTGAAGGTAACGGCCGCTGGCGCAATATCCGCCCTGGAAGTACAAGAAGTGGATGGCGCGATCACACGCTTCACCTTCACAGGTGAGCAACCCGATGTAGCGATTCCTGCCGAGATGTTCCACTTTACGCCGCCGGCGGGTGTGCCGGTTGTGGACGCCATGCCGCCAGTTTGAAAGGCAGCGAATAGGGAGTAGCCAATAGCCACTACTTCCAATTAGCTCGTTACTTTCCTGGCTTTGCGGGAGCACTGACCGGAGCAGTATGCGTGCCTTCAAGCACGGAGTGCGGGGCGGTGTTGCGGACAAAGAGAACCACCAGGCTAATGGACGTGCACATAAAGATGATGGCCGACCACGTGGTAAGGCGGGTCAGCACATTGGCCGCGGCGCGAGGGCCAAAGGCGGTTTGCGAACCCTGGCCGCCAAACGCGCCGGCAAGATCGGCCGAGCGACCCTGCTGAAGCAGGACGACGCCGATCATGAAGAAGCAAACAATGATGTGCACGACCATCACAACGTAGAAGAGAATCTGCATTCTTAGCTGCTTTCCTATAGCAATACTGGGCTGGGCTTCCCCAGCCCACTGTCGCCCGGTCGACGCGGCCCCAAATGGGAACGGTGACCTCGGCTTACTCCAAATAGGATACAGTACCCCGGGTTTTTCCGTAAACCGCTGCGGCCGCGTAGGTATGCGTTGCCGGATCCTTACCACAGAAGGTGGGATTTACCCTGACCAGCGGTTGAAGTTGCATCTCGTCTCGTCGAGCCAACTAATCCGGCACAAACAACATCGTATCAGCGAGTAACGTAACGGCAGACGCGCTGCCGATGCCGCCAAAGGAGCGAAATTATGAGTATCCTTCTGATCATCCTGGTTCTTCTGTTAATCGGAGCAATTCCAGCATGGCCCTACAGCCGCAGTTGGGGACCGTACCCGAGCGGAGGCCTCGGCCTGATTCTGATGATCGTTGTGATTTTGATGCTATTGAAGGTGTTCTGACGCGAGGAGCGCCCAATAGATTCCGGGCCGCCGCTCGCCGAGAGCCGAATAAGCGATTGACTGATGTGCGGGCGACCAATCGCCGCGGGAGCGCATCTTCACGTGTATGATTCGCAAACTCAAGTCCGGACAATTTCGTTTGTATTCGCGAAAGAAAAGCGTTCAAACCGGCAAGCGCCGCAATCTGGGAACATTTGCCACCCTTGAGCAAGCCAAAAAACACGAGCGCGACGTGCAGTACTTCAAAAGACACTGAGAGGGTAATGGCCGGATCGCGAAACGAGCGGACGCAACTCGCGCGATCCGGCCGCTCTGTTGACAGAAATGGAACATGGCACCCTTTGCATCGCATTGAGTTAAGCAACGTCTCTGTGTCGAAAGATCCCGAATTAAGAAACTGTCCAATAAGCCCGGCATCCGACATATTATGTGGGAAAAGGGTGCATGTCTCATCGCGCCTGTTCGCTCCCCAGGAGGCAGTCATGGCCAGTCGTCCCTATTGGTCCGGTCAGTTTAAAGTCTCACTTGTTTCTTTCGGCATCCAGTTGTTTCCAGCTACGAATCCGCAAAGCGGAGTAACCTTTCATCAAATCGATCGCGCCTCAGGTGAGAGGATTCGTCATTTGAATGTGGACGGTGACAACCAGCCGGTAGAGAACTCGGAGATCGTGAAAGGCTACGAATACAGCAGAGGGAAATACCTGACAATCGAGCCGGATGAGATTGCGAATCTGCGCATCGCGACCAGGAATGTGATCGACGTGCAAGAGTTCGTAGCTCTCGATGAACTGCCGCCCGCGTTGTTTGAGAAGCCGTATTTCGTCGTCCCGGAGCCTAAGGAATCGCCCGAAGCGTTTGTGGTGTTCCGCGATGCGATGAAGCGAACGGGCAAGGCGGCCGATCGGAGAGATTGCGTTTGGCGGGCGTGAGCATCTTGTGGCGATCGCAGTGCCGCCGGGTGATTCATCGGCTGGCTTGATGGCATACACGCTGCGCTATGCCGAAGAATTGCGCGACAGCAGCGAGTACTTTTCGGAGACTCCCGGCGAGCGCTCGATGCACACCGATAAAAAACAGCTTGCCATGGCCACGCAACTCATCGAGGCCTATTCGCAGCCTTTCGATCTCGATGCGTTTAAGGACGATTATGAAACCGCGCTGCGCGAGCTGATCGAAGCGAAGCAAAAGAACATCCCATTGCCTTTCGCGGACAAAGGCGCGAAGCCCACCAAGGTCATCAATCTCATGGATGCGTTGCGGCAGAGCGTGTCGAAGGCCAAGAAGCCCGTAGCCAGCGAGCGGCGCACAACCAGGGCTGCGAGCGCGGCGTCGCAAGGGTCCGGTCCTCGTAGGCGCAAGCAAGCGCAAGCATCGAGCTGCATAAGCTATGGCCGCCGCACGAAAACCGAAATCTGCGCGAGCCGCACCGCCGGACCGTCCGCTGACGCGATACCAATCGATGCGCGACTTCAGCGTGACGGCCGAGCCGCAAGGCGCTAGGAGCAAACCGCGGATTGCGCGCAAAGAAAAAGCGCTGCCGTTTGTGGTGCAGAAACATGCGGCTACGCGGTTGCATTACGATTTCAGACTGGGCCTCGACGGGGTCTTGAAGAGCTGGGCGGTGACCAAGGGTCCGAGCTACTATCCCGGCGACAAACGCCTCGCGGTGCAGGTTGAGGACCACCCGTGGGAGTACGCCGGCTTCGAAGGAACGATTCCGAAGGGGCAGTACGGCGGCGGGACCGTGATGGTGTGGGACAAAGGTGAGTGGATCCCGCACGGCGACCCGGAACAGGGCCTGAAAGACGGCGAGCTCAAGTTCGAATTGCGCGGGAAAAAGCTCAAGGGCAATTGGGTTCTTGTACGCATGAATGGCCGGTTCGGCGACCCGAAGAAAACCAACTGGCTTCTGATCAAGGAAAAAGACAAGTACGCGCGAGACAGTTCCGCACCTGCCATCACCGATGAAGCACCGGACAGCGCGGTCAGCGGCCGGACGATGGATGAGATCGCGGAGAGCCGTGACCGCGTGTGGAATTCGGCGCGTGAGGCGGGTGATGGCGCCGGATCAACTGCACACAAGAAAAAATCAGAACTGGCACCCCTTTCGGCTCCGCCTGAAAAGAAAACGCGACGACGCCCGCGCCAGACCTCAGCCATATTCCACGGGAGCGATTTCCCGGCTTCATTGCGCCGCAACTGGCGCAGCAGACGACTTCTGCCCCGCAAGGCGATGGATGGGTGCATGAGTTGAAGCTGGACGGCTACAGGATTCAGATCCTTATCCGGACTGACGATAGGAAAGCAACGAGAAACGCACGGCGAAGCTGCTGACTCGCAAGGGACTCGACTGGACGGCGCGCATGCCGGACATTGCGGATGCCGCGGCGAAGCTGAATGTCGAAAGCGCGATCCTCGATGGCGAAGCGGTCGCCCTGGATAACAAGGGCGTGAGTAACTTTGCCGACCTGCAGGCAGCGTTTCACGAAGGCCGGCAGCGATACATCACGTATTTCGCATTCGACCTGCTGCATCTGAACGGGCACAATCTGCGCGGACTGCCGCTCGAGGATCGAAAGCGACTTCTCAAGGATTTGCTGCGAAACTCCGGTGACCAATCGCCGTTAAAATTCAGCGAAGACCTCGAAGCCGACGGCGAAGAGGTGTTTAAGAAGGCATGCGCGCTGGGAGTTGAAGGCATTGTGTCGAAGCTCAAGTCGGCGAAGTACACTTCCGGGCGCAGCGGCGCGTGGCTCAAGCTGAAATGCCGTCTGGAACAGGAATTTGTGATCGGCGGATTTACCCTTCCATCCAAGGGAGGTTCCGGGATTGGCGCTTTGCTGCTGGGCTACTACGAGAAAGGAAAGCTTCGCTACGCCGGACGCACCGGGACTGGATTTACGCAAAAAACTCACCAGACGATTCGCACGCAGCTCGAGCGCTTGAAAGAGAAGAACTCCTCGTTTGTCGAGGTTCCACGCGAGGAGCAGCGCAGCGCGATCTGGGTCAAGCCGGAGCTAGTTGCCGAGGTCGCATTTTCAACATGGACGCGCGACAATCTCGTGCGGCAGGCGGCGTTCAAAGGTCTGCGCGAAGACAAGCCTGCCGGCGAAGTGGTGCGGGAAACAGCGGTTGCGCCGACCGAGGCCAAGCGATCATCGCCGGCGCCGAAAAGCGCGAAACCGAGTGGCCGGCGCCATGGAAAGGAAGCGACGGCGATGAAGGAGCTGCACAATCACGCATCCCGACAAGGTGCTGGATCCGGAAAGCGGCGTAACCAAGCAGCAACTCGCCGAGTATTACATGGCGGTCGCCGAACATATGCTTCCGTATATCGCCGATCGGCCCATCAGCGTGGTGCGCTGCCCGGACGGCATTGGCAAGGCCTGCTTCTTTCAAAAGCACGTTGGGATGGGAGTGCCGGCCGGCGTGAAAACCATTTCGATTCGAAATAAGAAAAGCAAGGGGTCAGAAGCTTACCTCACTGTGGATTCGAGCGAGGGATTGCTGGGACTGGCGCAAATGGGAGTGCTGGAGATTCACCCCTGGGGTTCGCACAATGAATCGCTGGACACGCCCGATCGCATCGTGTTCGATCTCGATCCGGACGCGGCGATCGGATGGAAGACGCTGGCGAAGACCGCGCTTGAATTGAAGGCCAGGCTTAAGAAGGTGGGCCTGGAGAGCTTCGTGAAAAGCACCGGCGGCAAAGGGCTTCACGTTGACGTGCCTATTCGCCCAGATCATGAGTGGCCCGCGGTAAAGGATTTTGCGCACCGGATGGTGCTGGAGATGGAGCACGAGAAGCCGGAACTCTACGTAACGAAGATGACTAAAGCAACGCGAAAGAATCGCATTTACCTTGACTACCTTCGCAATGACCGCGAGGCGACCTCGGTGGCTCCATTTTCGCCGCGCGCGCGCCCTGGAATGCCGGTGGCGATGCCGCTGGCATGGAAGGAACTGGATTCTGCCAAAGCGCCGGTTTTTCATGTCTCGGATTTACAACAATGGCGGACGCGGCTGCGGCACGATCCGTGGCGGAAGATGCTTGAGATCAAACAAAGGCTAAAAGTGTGAGTCCCGGCACCGCCGCAAAATGATGGACCTGCTCGCCGCGATAACTTAATTACTCGCGGTAACTCGGCATCAGGCCGCCGTCAACCATGAACTTGATTGCTTTCCAAGCCAGCCAATCATCGCCAAAGCCAACAAAAGCAACAAGCCAGCAGAACGCCGCATCACAATAGATACGTCATTTTCCTCTGCTCAGCGCATTGAGCATTACGAGATTGCCGCCTACAGAAAGCTGCGTACCGCAGGGAATCAGCGAAGAGGGCTTATGCAAACCCACGCTGGTGAGTTACTCTCCAGAATTCTGGCTAAACCTCCAAAGACGGTGGCCGATTTACTGTCGTCGAATGAATTCACATCCGGCGGCGGCCCGTCAGCGGCGCTGCGCGTACTCACTGTGTATATGGCGTACGCAGGCAAACGGCTGAGCGCTTCGCGAAGGCACAGCCTTGAACGCGCCAGAAATTTGCTCCTCGAGCGCACCCGGCACGCTTTGGCCGAAGAGCAATAGCAACTCGATGTTCTCATCAAGAATGCTTCCGAGGTACAAAAACTCCGCCACGGTTTCAGGCTCCTCCGACCTGCACGACAGCAGAGCCGTGACTGCCCGTTCTCCTTTTGTACTCCGCATTTCCCGCTTCTTCGCCGGTCATTGCTCTTTGATCGAAGATTGCGGTCCCGGGGAGAAATACGCGGAAACAGGTGACACATCCATCTCCGGCGCGAAAAGTCCGGCAGGTAATGCGGCCCTCGTGCTTTTGCACGATGCCCTGACTGATCCACAAACCCAAACCTGTGCCCTTGGTCGATTTGGTGCTGAAGAACGGCTGGAAAAGCCGGCCGTGGTCTTCGGGTCGAATGCCCTTTCCGGTGTCGATGATGGAAGCCATGGTGCCGCGCAGATTCGTCGTCCAGTCAGTGGACTCGCGAACATAGATCCCAAGAACACCCCCGTCGGGCATGGCTTGTATCGCGTTGCCGATCAGGTTCAGAAAAACCTGCCGCAACTCCACCGGAAACCCCTTCACCATTGCGGCCGATTGGTAATGCTTGCGAACCGTAATGCGGCTTGCGATCGAGAGTCTTTTGCTGCAACTCGAGAACGTCGTCGAGTACTTCCGGTACGAAAACTGAAATCGGATGCTTCGATTCGCGGTAAAAGCTCAGAGTCTGGCGGGTGATGTGGCTGACGCGCTCCAGTTCTTCCTCAGCAAGATCGGCGAGCCGGCGGGCGTCGTCGCCAAGCGAAGGATGATTGCGCAGCAGATAAAAAATGTTGGTGATGGCGGCAAGAGGATTATTGATTTCGTGCGCGATAATGCCGGCCACGCGCCCCATCGCTGCCAGCTTTTCAGTCTCGCGAAGCGCCTCTTCAGCGCGCAGCTCGGCGGTAATATCGCGATTCACTTCGAGCACCGCGTCCCCATCCTCATTCGTCGATTTGAGGCAATCCACGACGATCTTTTCGCCGCTCCTCGTGGTTTGCGTCACGCGGCCATGCCAGGTGCGATGCAGGCGCAGATGTTCTTCGACTTCTGCACGCGGCGCAGGGAAAACGGTTTGCAGCAGCGCGTGCAACTTCTGGCCCATCGCTTCCTCTCGGCGCCAGCCGTAGACCTGTTCTGCGCCGGAATTCCAGTAGCGAATATCGCCTTCGAGGTCGCGTACGATGATGGCTTCTGTAGCCAGGTCGAGCAGCTCGGCGCGCGTTCTGAATTCCGCCTCGCTCTTTCTCAGCTCCGCGGTGCGCTCCTCAACGCGCTGTTCCAGTTCCCTGTTTAGCGATTCCAGCAATCGGGTCTTGCGGTGCAGATCGACAAAGACACTGATCTTGGCGCGCAGCACTTCGGGGACCACCGGCACAGAGATGTAATCGACCGCGCCGCGGTGATAACCCTGAATCCTGTCGGAATCGCTGAGATGGACGCCCGAGATGAAGATGATCGCGGTTTTCTGAAAGCGGGGATGCTGGCGTATGACGTCGGCCAACTCGAAGCCATCCACGTCAGGCATGCTCACATCCATTAGAACCACGGCAATATCGGTTTTCAGAAGGACATTCAAAGCCTCGCTCGCCGAATTGGCTTTGATCAGGTTTTCGCCCAGATCGGCAAGAATGACCTCATAACTCAGGAGCTTGGCAGGCTGGTCATCGACCATCAGGATGTTGACTTTTTCATTTGCCGTCATCGATCGGTCTCCATGTCTGCTTGCAATGAATCCGGGCGTACCCTTCGATCTTCAACCGCTTAGCGATGCAGCCACATGCGCAAAACCGAGAGCAACTGCTCGGTGTTGACCGGCTTCGCCAGATATTCCGACGCGCCCGCTTCGAGGCATCTCTCGCGATCGCCCTTCATGGCCTTGGCGGTGAGGGCAATGATGGGCAGCCGCCGCAACGCCTGATTCTGGCGAATCACCTGCATAGTTTCGTATCCATCCATCTCCGGCATCATGATGTCCATCAGGACGATCGCCAGATCGGGAGTGGATTCAATGGTTGCGATGGCTTCGCGCCCGGTGCCGGCGGAGAGCACCGTCATGCCGCGCCGTTCGAGAACGCTGCTGACGGCGAAAATGTTGCGCACGTCGTCGTCGACGACCAGCACTTTGCGGTTGGCCAGGGCATCGTCGGAACGGTGCAGGCGATCGAGCATATTCTGCTTTTCCGCCGGCAGGTCGGCAATTACGCGATGCAGGAAGAGCGCTGTCTCGTCGAGCAGCCTTTCGGGCGATTCAACATCCTTGACCACTACGCTGCGCGCCAGCGTGTGCAGTTGCGCGTCCTCTTCCGGAGTCAGCTCGCGACCCGTGAACACGACCACAGGAAGGTCCTTGAGCTGGGGGTTGTCGCGCAGTTGCGCCAGCACATCGAAGCCGCTCATATCGGGCAGACGCAGATCGAGAACCGCGCAATCGTAATTAGCTTCAGACAGCGCGTGAAGTGCGGCGCCGCCGGAGTCGACCACGTCGATGTCGATGTCTTCGTAACCCAGCAGTTCGCGCGTGCTGAGTTGCTCTGCCGGATTGTCTTCGACTACCAGCAGGCGCTTGCGGCGCGGCTGCGAGTACTCGCGGATCCGCGTGAGGGCGGCATCGAGATCCTCCGCGGTGGAGGGCTTGGTGACATAGGCAAACGCACCGCGCGAAAGCCCGTGATGCCGGTCTTCGTCGAGGGTAAGCATCTGCACGGGAATGTGGCGCGTCGCGGAGTCTTGCTTGAGATGGTTGAGCACCGTCCATCCCAGCATGTCGGGCAGGAACACGTCGAGCGAGATGGCGGTGGGATTGTATTCCCGCGCCAGCATTAGAGCTTCAGCGCCGGTGCTGGCAATCAGGACCTTGAATCCCTTGTCGCGCGAGAGATCGCACAGCACGCGGGCATAATGCGGATCGTCTTCGACAATGAGCAGCACGTTGTCGCCCGGCTCAAGATTGGCGCGATCGTCTTCGATGCGCGCCTCCTGCTCGACCGTGACCACGGTAGTCAGGAAGGCCGGCGCGCTGGCCGATGCGCCGCTCTTTTCAGCGGTCTTTGCCACCGGCGGAGCCGCGGCGCCCATGTAACTCTGCGGCAGATACAGCGTGAATGTGCTTCCCTGGCCCGGCACGCTCTGCAGCTGGATTTCGCCGCCGAGCAGGTTGGCCAACTCGCGGCTGATGGCGAGGCCCAGTCCGGTGCCTCCGAATTTGCGGCTGGTGCCGGCGTCGGCCTGCTGGAAGGCTTCGAAGATGATGCGCTGTTTTTCCGGCGCAATGCCGATGCCGGTATCGCGCACCTGGAAGGCGATCACCGAGCCGGCGCCTTCCAGAATCGGGTGATCGGCGCTCCAGCCGCTTTCGGCACGCGAAACCGACAGCTGAACGCTGCCTTGTTCCGTGAACTTGAAGGCGTTCGAAAGCAGATTCTTCAACACCTGCTGCAGGCGCTTGGAGTCGGTGACCAGGCTGCGACCCATGCCGGCATCGGATATGAACTTCGAAAGCCAGCCTGCGATTTTCTGCCTCGTGGCGGAAGGGGCGCGCAACGGCATCGAGCAGCGCGCCGAAGAAGACCTCTTCGGCGTCGACAGAAACCGTGCCGGATTCGATCTTGGAGAGATCGAGAATGTCGCTGATGAGGTTGAGCAAATCGGTTCCAGCGCCATGAATGGTGCGCGCAAACTCGACTTGCTTGGGCGTGAGGCTGCCGTCGGGATTTTCAGCGAGCTGCTGGCCGAGCACGAGAATTGAATTGAGCGGCGTGCGCAGCTCGTGCGACATATTGGCCAGGAACTCGGACTTGTACTTCGAAGTAAGCGCAAGCTCACGGGCCTTTTCTTCCAAAGCGCGGCGGGCCTGCTCGATTTCCTGGTTCTTGCGTTCCACTTCAGTGTTCTGCTCGGCCAACTGCTGCGCCTTCTGCGCGAGCTGCTCGTTGGTCTGCTGCAGTTCCTTTTGGCCGGTTTGCAGCTCCGTGGCAAGTTGCTGCGATTGCTTGAGCAGGCCCTCAGTCTGCATCGTGGCTTCAATGGAGTTAAGCACAATGCCGATGCTCGAAGTGAGCTGCTCAAGAAACGCCAGATGCGACGCGGTAAACGCGTTCAAAGTGGCCAGTTCAATGACTGCCTTGACGCGGTCTTCAAATAGCACGGGCAGCACGATCACGTTTTTGGGTTTGGCTTTGAAGAGGCCCGACCGGATGGGCGCGGTCGCCCGCGGCAAGTCGGTGATCAGCATGCGGCGTTTTTCCGCTGCGCATTGGCCCACCAGACCCTCGCCGATACGCACCTCGTTCACGTAGCCCTCGGGCGTATCGGCAAATGTGGACAGCAACACCAGGGTCCCGGATTCCGCAGCTTGGTTCGCTCGATCCCATCTGATAAATGACGCCCTGCTGCGCGTTCACCAGCGGCGCCAGCTCGGAGAGCAGCATGCGGCCCACCGTGCCCAGGTCGCGCTGGCCCTGCAACATGCCCGGTGAACCGCGCCAGGTTGGTCTTCAACCAGTCCTGCTCGGTGTTGCGGTCGGTGGTCAGGCGCAGGTTGTCGATCATGGTGTTCAGGTTGTCTTTGAGCTCCGCCACCTCGCCGCGGGCTTCCACCTGAATCGACCGCGTGAGGTCGCCCTTGGTCACCGCGGTCGCTACTTCGGCAATGGCGCGCACCTGGTTGGTGAGGTTGTCGGCGAGCAGATTGACGTTGCCGGTCAGATCCTTCCAGGTTCCCGCGGCGCCGGGCACGTTAGCCTGGCCGCCCAGGCGGCCTTCCACGCCGACTTCGCGGGCCACCGTGGTCACCTGATCGGCGAAGGTGGCCAGCGTGTCGGTCATATTGTTGATGGTCTCGGCCAGCGCGGCCACTTCGCCCTTGGCGTTCACCGTGAGCTTCTGGGTGAGCGCGCCGTTGGCGACTGCCGTCACCACCTTCACAATGCCGCGCACCTGCTCGGTCAGGTTGGCCGCCATCACGTTGACGTTGTCGGTCAAGTCCTTCCAGGTTCCGGCCACGCCCGGGACCTGCGCCTGGCCGCCGAGCTTGCCTTCCGTTCCTACTTCGCGGGCTACGCGCGTCACTTCGGCGGCGAAGGCGTTGAGCTGGTCGACCATAGTGTTGACGGTGTCTTTGAGCTCGAGAATTTCGCCCTTCACGTCCACCGTGATCTTGCGCGACAAGTCGCCGCGGGCGATGGCCGTCGCCACTTCGGCAATGTTGCGCACCTGCGCGGTAAGGTTGCCGGCCATGGAGTTGACTGAGTCGGTAAGGTCCTTCCAGGTTCCCGCGACGCCGGGCACGTTGGCCTGGCCGCCGAGACGGCCTTCCGATCCCACTTCGCGAGCCACGCGCGTCACTTCGGCAGCGAACGAGCGAAGCTGCTCGACCATGGTGTTCAGCGTTTCTTTGAGCTGCAGGATTTCGCCGCGCACATCGACGGTAATCTTGCGCGACAAATCGCCGTTGGCAATGGCCGTTGCGACTTCGGCGATGTTGCGCACCTGCGCGGTGAGGTTGCCGGCCATGAAGTTCACTGAGTCGGTGAGATCCTTCCAGGTTCCGGCTACGCCGGGCACCACGGCCTGACCGCCGAGCTTGCCGTCCGTGCCCACTTCGCGGGCCACGCGCGTCACTTCGCCGGCAAACGCGTTGAGCTGGTCGACCATGGTGTTGATGGTGTTCTTGAGCTCGAGAATCTCGCCCTTCACGTCGACCGCGATCTTGCGCGACAAGTCGCCGCGCGCCACGGCCGTCGTCACTTCGGCAATGTTTCTCACCTGGCCGGTGAGGTTCGAGGCCATCGAATTAACCGAGTCGGTTAAGGTCCTTCCAGGTTCCCGCCACGCCGGGCACATTGGCCTGGCCGCCCAGTCTGCCTTCGGTTCCCACCTCGCGCGCCACGCGCGTCACTTCGCCGGCGAAGCGGTTGAGCTGATCGACCATGGTGTTGATGGTTTCTTTCAGCAACAGGATTTCGCCTGAGACGTTGACGGTGATCTTCTTCGACAAGTCGCCATTGGCGATGGCGGTTGCCACTTCCGCGATGTTGCGTCACCTGGCCGGTGAGGTTCGAGGCCATGGAGTTGACGTTGTCGGTAAGATCCTTCCAGGTTCCGGCCACGCCCGGGACCTGCGCCTGTCCGCCGAGCTTGCCGTCGGTGCCCACTTCGCGGGCTACGCGCGTCACTTCGCCGGCGAACGCGTTGAGCTGGTCGACCATGGTGTTGATGGTGTCTTTGAGCTCAAGAATTTCGCCCTTCACGTCCACCGTGATCTTGCGCGACAAGTCGCCGCGCGCCACAGCCGTTGCCACTTCGGCGATGTTTCTTACCTGGCCCGTCAGGTTCGAGGCCATGAAGTTGACGTTGTCGGTCAGATCTTTCCATGTTCCGCCGATACCCTGCACCTGCGCCTGGCCGCCGAGCTTGCCTTCGGTTCCCACCTCGCGAGCCACGCGCGTCACTTCGCCGGCAAACGCGTTGAGCTGGTCGACCATCGTGTTGATGGTGTTTTTGAGCTCGAGAATTTCGCCCTTCACGTCGACTGTGATCTTGCGCGACAAGTCGCCGCGCGCCACGGCCGTTGTGACTTCGGCAATGTTGCGGACCTGCGCCGTCAGGTTGCCGGCCATCGAGTTCACTGAGTCGGTAAGATCCTTCCAGGTTCCGGCCACGCCGGGCACGTTGGCCTGCCCGCCGAGACGTCCTTCCGTTCCCACTTCGCGGGCCACGCGCGTCACTTCGCCGGCGAACCGGTTCAGCTGATCGACCATGGTGTTCAGCGTTTCTTTGAGCTGCAGGATTTCGCCGCGCACGTCGACGGTGATCTTGCGCGAGAGGTCGCCATTGGCGATGGCCGTTGCCACTTCAGCAATATTGCGCACCTGGCCGGTCAGGTTGCCGGCCATGAAGTTGACGTTGTCGGTAAGGTCCTTCCAGGTTCCGGCCACGCCGGGCACGTTGGCCTGGCCGCCCAGCTTGCCTTCGGTGCCCACTTCGCGGGCCACGCGCGTCACTTCGCCGGCAAACGCGTTCAGCTGGTCGACCATGGTGTTGATGGTGTCTTTGAGCTCGAGAATTTCGCCCTTCACGTCCACGGTGATCTTGCGCGACAAGTCGCCGCGCGCCACGGCGGTCGTCACTTCGGCAATGTTGCGGACCTGCGCCGTCAGGTTGCCGGCCATGGCGTTCACTGAGTCGGTAAGATCCTTCCAGGTTCCCGCCACGCCGGGCACCACGGCCTGGCCGCCGAGCTTGCCGTCGGTGCCCACTTCGCGGGCCACGCGCGTCACCTCCGATGCGAACGATCGCAGCTGGTCGACCATGGTGTTGATGGCTTCCTTGAGCTGCAGAATTTCGCCGCGCACGTCGACGGTGATTTTGCGGGAAAGGTCTCCGCTGGCCACGGCGGTTGCCACTTCGGCGATGTTTCTCACCTGGCCCGTCAGGTTCGAGGCCATGGAGTTGACCGAATCGGTCAGGTCCTTCCACGTTCCGGCCACGCCGGGCACCACGGCCTGGCCGCCGAGTTTGCCGTCGGTACCGACCTCGCGCGCCACGCGCGTCACCTCGGCCGTAAACACGCCAAGCTGCTGGATCATGGTGTTTACGATGTTGGCCGAGCGCAGAAACTCGCCTTCCAGGGGGCGGCCGTCCACGTCCATCCGCACTGTCCGCGTCAGATTGCCCTGGGCCACGGCGGCGATGGCATGCGTCACCTCCGTGGTAGGCCGCAACAGGTCCTCAACCAGCGTGTTGACCGAGACTTCCATCTCGTCCCACGCACCGCGGCGCTGCTCCACGCGGATGCGTTCGCGGGTCTTGCCTTCTTTTCCGACCGCTTGGCCAACGCGCTTCAACTCCAGCGCCATCTGCTCGTTGGCGGTCACAATCTCGTTGAAACTGTCGGCAATCTTGCCCGAAAGTCCGGTCCAGGTCACGGGGAGGCGCACACTGAAATCGCCATCCTTCATGGTTTGAAGGCTTTGCAAGATGAGGGCCAGAAATTCTGGCGACGCCGCGTCAAGAGCGCCATTTCCGTTCGTTCCATTGCCGATGGAATGAAGCTCTTGTCCTTTTTGGTCCTTAGAAGGCTGCTGAACGGCCGCTTCCATGGAATGATCTCCTCGTTAGAGACTTTGAACCCGTTTGAAAATCTGAAATTGACAGACGATGACGTTTTCGCTGCCGGTGGCCGGTTAAACACACGGCTGTCCTGGACCCCCGATTGGCTCTGGAAAAGTGATGCGAATCACAAAGGAAGGGTTGTCTACGGCGATAAAGGATTGCTGCCATCCCCGACGCCAGGGGAAAATCTGCAACTTTTTAGTTATATCAACAGTGTTCAGCCGTTCGGCGATCTCCAAGGTGTCCAGCAGAGTTGTGCAGTCACGACTAAGGCCGGGTTTCCCCGGCCTTTCGACGGTCTCGAATCGCCTGAATCTATGAATTACGAATTTGACTCTTGAAAAATTGGTGCGGAAGACGGGACTTGAACCCGTACGCCTTTTGGGCGCCGCCCCCTCAAGACGGTGCGTCTGCCAATTTCGCCACTTCCGCGCTGCTCCCAAGTATATCAAATGCGGAAATGCGAAATCGGTCGCGGCACTGCGCTCAGGAGGGCCGGTTCAAATCCAGAAGACGCTCCATCCAGCGGGCGAGAGCCTGCTCGTCAGGAGAGCCCGCGGACTGGGCCGCGTGCACATTTCTGCGCTCTTCGAGAGCGCGATTCTGGCTAAGCTTGAACTTCCCTTCGATGCGCGCGATGGGAATGCGAAAGCCCATGATACCGGCGAGCATGGTGCGGCGAAAGCCTTCAGGCAGCCCGTGCCAGTGATTCAGATATCCAGGATCGTGCGCGGCAATGAGATCGGCGAGGAGGGCATCCTTGCTCGCGTCGTCCTCCACGAGCGCGAGTGTGCCGTAGGCGTGCACCGCAATGTAATTCCACGTGGGCACGGAGAGAGGCTCTGTATAGAGCGTTGGCGAAACATAACTATGCGGCCCCGCAAAGACGACGAGGGTTTCCCGTCCGGCGAGCGCCTGCCAATGGGGATTGGCCCTGGCGAAATGGCCTTCGAGAATGCCGTGCTCGCCCGCGTCTTTCACGATCAGCGGAAGATGGGTTGCCATGGCGCCAGCGCCGGCCTGCTCGCCCGATGCCGGACCGAAAAGCGTCGCGAACGAATAAGCATGCATGGCCTCAAGCAAAATCGCTCGATCATGAACCTGATTGAATTTGGGTGAATACATAGTTGCTGAAGCTGCGCCCGTTGGGTGCAGGCTCGCGTTATCAGGATACCAACCGCGGGCTGCGCCGATCGTCGACCGATCTAGCCTAGCTTTTATGCTGCTGGTATACACTCATCGCAAGACTATGCGCGTCCATGTGTCGATTGCCTTGTTTTTCACTGCCGTTTCGACCCTGGCCCTGAGCCAGATTTGCCGCCAGTGCTGGAGCCAGAATGCAGTCCACCCAACTTCTTCCATGACCAAATCGAAAAGCCCCACTCCACAAGAAGTGCACCGCTCCGCGATCGTGATCGACACGCACGCGGACACGCCGCAACGATTCGTAGACGAGCACTTCGACCTCGGCGATCCGCTGAATGGCGGCAACTTTAGTCTGGACACTGCACGCAAAGGAAACTTGGGCGCAGAGTTCTTCTCCATCTGGGTCGACCCCAATGTGTACAAGGACCACGAAGCGCGGCGCACGCTTGTGCTGATCGATGCCGTGAAGCAGCAGGTGGCCAAACATTCTGACCAGATGGAGTTTGTGACGTCGGCCGAGGGAATCGAGCAGGCGCACCGCGACCACAAACTGGCGGCGCTGATGGGCATCGAGGGCGGGCACTCCATCGAGAACTCGCTGGCGCTGCTGCGACAGTTTTACGCGCTAGGCGTGCGTTACATGACGCTGACGTGGGCCAATTCGAACGGCTGGGCTGACAGTTCGGGCGATGCCGACGACGTCACTGTTCCGCACACCAAGGAGGGCCTGAGCGAGTTTGGCAAAGACGTGGTTTACGAGATGAACCGGCTGGGCATGATGGTGGATGTCTCGCATGTCTCCGACAAGACGTTCTATCGCACTCTGAATATTTCGCGGGCGCCGGTGATCGCCTCGCACTCCTCGGCGCGAGCGCTGTGCGATGCGCCGCGCAACATGACCGACGACATGATTCGAGCCATTGCACTCTACGGCGGCCCGAATTCGAAAGGTGGAGTAGTGATGGTCAACTTCTACTCCGCGTTTCTGTCGCAGAAGTATCGCGACGCGCAGAAGGCGATGCAGCCGGAAGTGGACAGGGCGGTCGCCGAACTGAAGGCGAAGGCCAAGTCCGAAGGACGCGATCAGACGCCGGAGGGGCGCGCTGCATTGCAGGTCGAGATTGACAAGCTGCAACGGGCCTACGCCGACCGGATTCCGCGGCCGCCGCTTTCCGTGCTGATCGACCACATCGACCACATCGCCAAAGTGGCGGGCGTGGATCACGTAGGACTGGGGTCGGATTTCGACGGCATTCAGGGGCAATTGCCCGAAGGAATCGACTCCCCCGCCGATTTGCCCAAGATCACGGCGGCGCTGATGGCGCGCGGCTACTCGGCCGAGGATTGCCGCAAGATTCTGGGCGGCAATCTACTGCGCGTTTTCCGCGAAGTGGAGCAGGTTTCGAAGCAACTGCAGGCGGAGAACCGGCCCAGGATCGCGGACAAGCAGCCCTTCGAGAAACCGGGGAATTAGTAGCCGGATTGCAAAAGTTGCTGAAAGCTCGATCACTCGCCACGCCGGGCTTTCAAGGCTATTCAAAAAGAGCACCGGGAACAGCGCCCCGGCCCCTTATACTAATTCTTCGCTCAATTCCCTTTCCGGAGAATAAGAAATGAAACCTTTGTATAGGCGATTTGCCGTTTTGACGGCAGCGGCATTGTTGTCCTTCGCGGGGACGGTCTTCGCGCAGGATGATAAGACGGCGAAGGCCACATCGACGGAAAAAGCCACCGAGCCCGCGCTGCCGGCCGACTCGACCACGCAAGGCGCGATCGATGTCGGCGGCCAACATATTGCCTACACCGCCGATTGCTGGAACCATCACGGTGGGTTCGACCGACGGCCAGGATGCGCAATTGGGCGCGGACGGAAAACCGCAGCCGGGAAGCCAATTGGCGCTGGAAGCTCCCGACAAGGCGAAGGATGCGCCACCGGCGGCGCGCATGTTCTACGTGGCGTACTTCAAGACCGGCGCCAAGGCCGAGGACCGGCCCATCACGTTCTTCTATAACGGCGGCCCGGGCAGTTCCACGGTTTGGCTGCACATGGGATCGCTGGGACCGAAGCACGTGATGACGGCCGGCGATACGCACCTGCCCGCCGCGCCCTACACCATGGTGGACAATCCCAACAGTTTGCTCGATGTGAGCGACCTGGTGTTTATCGACATGCCCGGAACCGGGTTCGGGCAACTGACGGGTAAGGATGCGGAGAAAGCCTTCTGGGGCATCGACGGCGATGCGGGCGCGTTTGCGCGCTTCATTGAGCGGTTCATTACCAAATATTCGCGTTGGAATTCGCCGAAGTTCATCTTTGGCGAGAGCTACGGAACGACACGCTCGGCAGTGCTCGCCGATTTGCTGGAAAACAAATACAACACCGACCTGAACGGCGTGATTCTGCTTTCGCAAATCTTCAACTTCACGGCAGATATCGATGCGCCCGGCGCGAATCCCGGCGTGGACCTGCCATATGCACTCGGGCTGCCGACCTACGCAGCCACGGCCTTCTATCACAAGAAACTTCCCACGCAGCCTGCCGCTCTGGAGCCGTTTTTGACTGAAGTCGAGCAGTTTGCCATGGGCCCCTACACGCATGCGCTGGCGCTCGGCACCGATCTAGGCGCCGACGAGAAGCAACAGGTAGCGGAAAAGCTGCACGAGTACACGGGATTGCCGGTGGCCTATCTGCTCAAGGCGAATCTGCGCGTGAGCGGCGGCGAGTTTGAGAAGACTCTTCAGGACGACTCCGACATGACCACGGGGCGTTTGGATACGCGATTCTCCGGGCCGAACCTGGATTCATTAAGCGAGGGCGCGGAGTATGATCCGCAGAGCTCGGCAATTTCATCGGCGTATGTGTCGCTCTTCAACGACTATGTGCGCCGCGACCTGAAGTATGGCGACGGCTTGACGTATCTGCCGGAGATCTACGATGAGGGCGTGGGGCACTGGGACTTCAAGCACAACGGCAATCCCGTGAGCGTGAACGTGGCTCCCGACCTTGCGGAAGCGATGAAGACGAATCCGCGGCTGAAGGTGATGGTGAACGGCGGCTACTACGATCTGGCGACGCCGTTCTTTGCCGCGCAATATGAGGACAAGCACCTGCCGATTCCGCAGTCCCTGGCCAAGAATATCGAGTACGACTGGTACGAGTCAGGACACATGGTCTACGTCCGCGATGAGTGCGTGAAGCAACTGCACGATCGCGTGGCGGCGTTCATCAAGAACACTGATGCCGCGACACAATAAGAAAGAAAGAAAGGGGTTAGGGAGTAAAGCCCCGGGCGCATGCCCAGGGCTTTTTTGTTGGTGCGGTACTATGACGCTTTCGCAGCTGGGACGGCTTCGTAAACTTCTTTGGCGCGGTCGAGAGCGGCCTGCACATTGGGCATGATATTCTCGCGGCCCAGGCGGTCAAGGAATCGCGTGCCGCTCAGCAGCTTGGACGGCTGCTCCATTGCGCCGCAGAGAATCAGGGTGCGGCCGGATTCATGCAGGCGCTTCGCAAACGTCTCGATGGCGTGGATGCCGGTAGCGTCGATGGCGGTCATGTTGCGAAGCCGCAGAATGACCACCGGCTCAAAGGCTTCGATATTGACCGTGGCCTCGACGAGTTTTTCCGTGGTGCCCCAAAGAAATGGGCCGTGGATGCGCAGCAGCGTGACGTAAGGCGGAACGATGCGGCCCTGCAGATACGTGCGGCAAGCCGTCGCGGATGTACTCTTCGGTGACCGGAGAAACGGTCGTGGTATCGGCAACGCGACGGATATAGAGCAGGGCGGCAAGCCCGAGTCCGACGGCGACGGCGACGGTGAGATCGGCAAAGACGGTGAGCGCGAAGGTGACCAGCCAAACCGAAATGGCGGTGAAGTCCAGTCGCAGAATCGCGCCGATCTCGTGCCACTCGCCCATGTTGTAAGCCACGACAAAGAGCACAGCGGCCAGCGTGGTGAGCGGGATGTAGCTGGCCAGCGGCGCGGCGACCAGCAAGAATGACCAGCAGCGTGAGCGGCGTGAATCATGCCGGAGACGGGTGAGCGCGCGCCTGCGCGAATGTTGGTGGCGGTGCGCGCGATGGCGCCCGTGGCGGGAATGCCGCCAAACAGCGGAGAAACAATGTTGGCAAATCCCTGGGCCACCAGCTCGACGTTGGAGTTGTGGCGATCGCCGGTCATCCCGTCGGCCACGACGGCAGAGAGCATGCTTTCAAGCGCCGCCAGCATGGCGACGGTAAAGGCTGCGGGGATGAGGGGCAGAATGTGCTCAGCGTGAAAGTCGGGAATGGCAAAGGGCGGAAATCCGCGCGGAATGCCGCCGAACTTGCTGCCGATCGTCTCGACGGGGAGATGAAAGAACACGCTGACAGCAGTGCAGACAAGGACGGCGACGATGGAAGCGGGAACGCGGCGTGGTGAGGCGCGGCAGAAGGAAGAAGAATCGACGAGCGTGCCGAGGCCGAGCGAGAGCGCGTAGCGATTGATTGTGCGAAGTGGGCGGCGAGCAGCTTCATGCGCGGAAGAAACTCGCTGGGGACGGCGGGCGTGCGCAGACCGAAGAAGTCCTTGATCTGTGTTGAGGCGATGAGGATGGCGATGCCGTTGGTAAAGCCGATGACCACCATGCGCGGGATGAACCTGACCGCAGCGCCGAGCCCGGTGAGACCCATGATGAGCAGAATGATTCCGGCCATGAAAGTGACCATGGCAAGGCCGCTCATGCCGAAATGGGCGACGATGCCGGCAACGATGACGACGAATGCGCCGGTCGGTCCGCCGATCTGGGTGCGCGAGCCGCCGAGAGCGGAGATGAGAAACCCGGCAACGACTGCCGTGTAAAGGCCAGCCTGCGGCGTGACGCCGGAGGCGATGCCAAAAGCCATGGCGAGGGGCAGCGCGACCAAGCCAACCGTGACGCCGGCTAGCAGGTCGTGGAAGAACATCTTGGCGGTGTAGACACGAAGCGCAAGAATCGACTTGGGTAGATTCGGATTACTTATGGACATGGGGGCTTGTGTCTATTTTACGCGAATCTGGGTTTTGGCGGATTTCGGGGCTTACTTGAGCGATTTTGCGTAGATAAGGGCGGCGCGGTGGCGCGCGTAATAGTGCTCTTCCCTGCCCTGACGCGTGTAGCCGTGGCTTTCATAGAGACGGATGGCCGCGGCGTTCTCCATATCCACGTGCAATTCGATGCTGAGCGCACCCGCCGCACGGGCGGATTCTTCCGCGCGGGCGAGCAGTTCAGCGCCAATGCCACGGCCGCGGAACGCCGGAAGGACTTCGAGAGTCTGGATATATGCGATTGATTCGCTCTGCCCCGCCGGCCATTCGACGATGGAGAATCCGATCAGCTCGAACTTCGGTTCTGGGCCGTCTTCCGCGACCCAGGTTGCCGAATTGGGGTTCTCGATCAGCTGGCGCATGTAAGTACGGCTGAAGCGGAAAGCCGGCTCGAAGCAGAGCTCTTCGACTGCGTAGAGCGCCGGAAAGTCGGTCGGAGCGTAGAGTCGGTACTTCACAGTGAAACTGTACCTGATGGGATGTGACAATCAGGGTTACGCCGCAAAGGGAATATGCTAATTCCCAGGGTGCCGCTCGAATGAATCTTCTGAAAAGCGTACTTCATAATATCGGCGTCCTCATTGTAGGATTCGTGTTTGCTTCGATTGGCAGGGGATTTGATTTCCTTCTGAAAATACCTCATTTTGGATCTTCTTTGATCGACATCGTCGCTGTTACGCTTCTGATCATCGGCTTCCTCATCAGGGTATGGGCAACGCTTTATTTCTATGAGCAAGGCATGGCCGTCATCCGTCTCGAGCCGCAAGAGAAACTACTCACAGGCGGCCCCTACAGCTTCTCGCGGAACCCGCTTTATCTCGGCGGCAATGTTTTCATTTTCCTGGGTGCCGTGCTCTTGTTCGGATCGCCGAGCGGCGTCGTCCTGACGGCAATCGCAATTGTCGCCACCGACCTTATGATCCGCCGCGAAGAGAAGCAACTGGCACGAAAGTTTGGTCAACAGTGGATAAGCTATAAAAGCCGTGTGCGGAGATGGATATAAAACGACGCGGATTTCTCTTCTATTTTGTAGTGGATGTTGAGAGCGCCCTTATTGGATAGGTAGCTTCCCACCCTTTTCACGATGAAACCGTGAAAAGGATGGGGCACGGAAGATTTGTCGCCAACTGAGCGGGCGCGAACACCGCTGCTACACTTTGGCTTCGAGATCGGCGATCACGTCGAAGAAGCGCTGATCGAGACGGCGGTTGCTTGCGATGGCTTCCTTGATGGGAATGTCGGTGATGTCCAGGCCGTGGAGGACGGCGATGCGGCCCCACTTTTGTTCGTGCACCATGTCGATGGCGTGTAATCCATAGCGCTGGCCGAGCACGCGGTCGTAGGCAGTGGGAACGCCGCCACGTTGCGTGTGGCCGAGGTTGACGGAGCGGGTTTCATAGCCGGTCTTTTTCTCGATCAACTCTGCGAGAGCTTCGCCGATGCCCGATAGACGGGCGTGGCCAAAAGAATCAACCTGAGCCGATCCAATGACCTGGCCAACTTCGGGCAGGTGGCAACCTTCTGCGACCACCACAACGCCGTAGTGCTTGCCGTGATCGTAGTTGTATTTGAGCAGGGCACAAACGTGATCGATGTCGATGTCCTTCTCAGGAACGAGAACCACGTGCGCGCCGCCGGCGGTACCCGATGCGTAGGCGATCCAGCCAGCATCGCGGCCCATCACTTCAATCACGATCACACGATTGTGCGAATCGGCGGTGGTGTGGATGCGGTCGACGGCTTCAGTGGCGATGGACACGGCCGTGTCGAAGCCGAAGGTGGCGTCGGTGCCGCTGATGTCGTTGTCGATGGTCTTGGGAACGCCAACGGCCTTGACGCCGTTTTCGGCGAGGAACAGCGTAACCGATTGCGTATCGTCGCCGCCCAAAGCGATGAGGGCGTCGATCTTGTTGGCCTTGAGAACCTCCTGCGCCTTCTCGATGCCACCGGGAATCTTTTTCACGTTCGTGCGCGAGGAGTGCAGGATGGTGCCGCCCTTCAGCTGAATGCCATCGGTATTTTCGAGAGTGAGCGGAATAAAATTGTTATCGAGAACGCCTCTCCAGCCATTCAGGAATCCGATGAATTCATCACCATAATGGTTGATGCCTTTCCGAACCGCCGCATAAATAACCGCATTCAATCCGGGGCAATCGCCGCCGCCGGTCAACAAAGCAACTCGCATCGTGAATTCTCCTCGCAGGGGTTTACACCGCTTCCAGTGTATCGCGGGGCTGTCAACAGCATTCGGTGACGGGGAATACAGAGGCCAGTGTGAGTGCGAGTATGGATTTACGCTCCCGGCACACTCGCACTCACGCTCCGGCCGCTTCCCTTGCTCCCACATTCCGTGCTTCAATAAGGTATGCCTGCAAACGGGGCTCCGTTTCTGCTTGGATTTATCGGCCTGGTCGTCATTGTGCTGCTGGTGCTGTTGCAGCTTGACGCGGCTGGGATACCTGATTCGCGCCACCATTCCTGACCGGCCGCGGCAGCGCATGTTTATCGCCTCGGTCTCGTTCCTGATTACATTTGCAGGCGTGCGCGTTCTGGTGCATCGGATCGCGAGCCACGAGGGGCGAATGCAGTGGGTGACAGTGCATGGGATGCATATTCACCACCTGGTGTGGGGCATCCTGATCCTGCTGCTGGTGGGCTACGGATGGCTGCTCGACCTGGGATGGTCGAATTCGCCGGAGTCGATTTTTTTCGGACGCCTGATGGCAGTGAGTTATGGAGTGGGCGCGGCGTTGACGCTGGATGAGTTTGCCCTTTGGCTGAGCCTGGAACCAGACGCCTACTGGACGCGCGAAGGCCGCCTGAGCATCGACGCCGTGATCATCTTCGGCTCCATGCTGGCGGTGGGGATGTGGGGAGCGCCCTTTTTCCGCGCCCTGCAGAGGATGTGGCGGCAGGCGGTGCGGCGGTTGGCGAACGGATCGGCAGGCTCAGCTCGCCGATCCGCCGTGGGCGGTTGCTTCGTCGGCGTAAAGTTCGGCGATCGCCGCCGCATATCGCGCAGTAAGAACGCGCCGCTTGATCTTCATCGACGGCGTCAGCTCGCCGGAGTCCTGGGTCCACTCGTCGGCCACAATGCGGAAGCGCTTGATGGTCTCAAAGTTGGCCAGGGTGCCGTTCACTTCGCGGATCACTTCGCCATAGATCTCAATGATACGCGGATCGGCCACGAGAGCTGCGCGCGAATCGGCATGGATACCGTGCTGCCGCGCCCATTCTTCGAGAGCGGCGAAGTTCGGCGCGATAAGAGCGCAGATGAACTTGTGGCGATCGCCGACCAGCGCGGCGTTGGCGACCAGCAGGTTGTTCTTCAGCTTGTTTTCGATGGGCTGCGGCGCGACCATCTTGCCGCCGGAGGTTTTCAGCAGCTCCTTCTTGCGATCGGTGATGAAGAGAAATCCATCGGCGTCCAAGTGACCGATGTCGCCGGTGTGGAACCATCCCTGGCTGTCGAAACATTCGGCCGTGGCGGCCGGTTTGTGCCAGTAACCGCCGAAGACCGATGGGCCGCGGACCAGCAGCTCGCCGTCTTCGGCGAATTTGAGCTCGACGTTGGCGATGGGCATGCCGGCCGCGCCCATGCGATGCCTGACGGGCGTGTTGAGCGCAATGACTGGCGAGGTTTCCGTGAGGCCGTAGCCCTCCCACAACGCAATGCCTGCCGACGCGAACCAGCGCGCGGTGTCGATGCCCAGCGGCGCGCCGCCGGAGACGAAGATGCGCACGCGGCCGCCGAAGGCTTCGCGTACCTTGGAGTAGACCAGCTTGTTGGCCAGCTTCCAAAGCAGAGAGTCGGGCTGCCGGCCATCGTAGACCACGTCGGCAAAGCGCGAACCGAGATGCACGGCCCATGCCAGCAGGCGCTTCTTGATGGGCGACTGCGCCGCTCGGCGTTCCACTTCCTGGTGGATCTTCTCGAAGACGCGCGGCACGCCGACGATGACCGTGGGCCGGATCTCGCGCATGGCCTGCGGCAGTTTGTCGAAATGCGAACAGTAGGCCACCTGGGCGCCGTAGTTGTACATCACGTAATCGAGAGCGCGAGCCGTGACGTGAGAGAGCGGCAGGAATGAGATGCAGGCGTCGGTTGAGTCGAAGCCGAAATCGGCTGGCGCGAAGTTCTGGTTGGCGGCGAAGTTGCCGTGGGTAAGCGCGACGCCCTTGGGCTCGCCGGTGGTGCCGGAGGTGTAGATCAGCGTGGCCAGATCGCGTGGTTCGACGGAGCGCGCGAGAGCATCGAAGACGGGATCGCGCTCCGCGCCGAGAGCATCGGCGTCGCCGAGCAGCGCGCCGAAGGCGATGGCGCCTTCAGGAGCCGGAGCATCCATCATCACGATGCGTTCAAGTTGGGTTTGGTCGCGCACGGAGAGAAGCTTGTCGAATTGCATGCGCGTGGAGACGACGGCGATGCGGCATCCGGCGTCGCGAATCTGCTCCGCGATCTGCTCGCCGGTGAGCGTGGGATAGATGGGCACATCGGCCGCGCCGATGGCCAGCGTGGCAAAGTCGGTGACCAGCCCACTCCCAGCGGTTCTCGCTGATCAGCGCGATGCGGTCGCCCTTTTTCGCGCCGAACTCGAGAAATGCCGTGGCCAGAGCGCGCACGCGTTGATAGATCTGATCGGAAGAGAGCGGGTGCCAATGACTGAATTCGTCCTGCCAAAGAACGGCGCGCGGATTGGCGGCCGAGGCAACGCGAAAGAAAAGGTCATTGAGCGTCGTGATCTGAGGAACGGCATCATGCGAAATTCATGACGAACGGGAATCATCCTACACGCGGACGACGGAATGTACCATCGGCCAGCGCGCTAGATCAATGATGAAGCGCTTGCGCGGTGTACCGCTTCAGTGCCCACGCTCAAAATGAGGAGTCCGGCGGGCGCCGGGCCCCTCGTGAAGCGTTACGGCAAAGAGTAGACAGTCTTAAGCACCTTGGCGGCCAGGGCCTGCGGAAGCGGCGCATAGGAGAGACTCGAAGCTTCGCTTTCGCCCGAGTTGATGATCCAGCTCAGCATGTCCTTGATGACCTTTTCCTTGCTCATGTCGGTCGGGATGCGTGGGAATCAGCAGGTAGGTGAAGCTGGAGATGGGATAGGCGTTGGGGCCGGGAGCATCGGTGATGGAGACGCGATAATCGGCTGGGATTTTGGCCGTCGCCGCGGCAGCGGTTACGCCTTCGATCGAGGCCTTCACCCAGTTTCCGGCTTCGTTGCGGACGGATCCGAAGTCGATGTGGTTCTGCAGGGCGTAGATGAGCTCGACATAGCCGATTGCGCCCGGGAACTGGCGAACCTGTGCCCGCAACGCCCTCATTGCCCTTCCGCCCACGCCGGTGGGCCAGTTGACTGCGGTGCCCGAGCCCGGGCCGTTCTTCCATTCGTTGCTCACCTTGCTCAGATAGTCGGTCCAGATGAATGTGGTGCCGCTGCCATCGGAGCGATGCACGACGATGATTTTGTCGCCGGGCAGATGGACGCCGGGGTTGTCTTTGGCGATGCGCGGATCATTCCACGTCGTGATCTTGGCAAGGAAAATGTCGGCCAGCACGTCGGGGCTGAAACGAAGATCGGAGACGCCGGGCACGTTGAAGATGGGCACAACCGCGCCCAGCACGGTGGGAATGTGGATGAGCTTGACCTTGGACGCGGCCAGGGCCTCATCGGTCATGGGCATGTCGGAGGCGCCAAAGTCCACGATGCCGTTCGTCACCTGCTGGATGCCGCCGCCGGAGCCGATGGACTTGATAGTTAATTTCGACGCCAGGATGCGCGGCGCTGTATTGCGTGAACCACTTGGAGTAGATGGGCAGCGGAAAGGTAGCGCCCGCCCCGGTGACCTTCTGGGCCTGAGCCACGCTTAGCGCCGCAACGAACAATAGAACGGCAAGTAATGTCTTTTTCACAGTTTGCTCCCGTGCAGTTTGCCTGCCGCAAATCATTCTCTACGCGGATTGTTAAGGGCAGTTGAAAAGAATCAAGGTTTCTGGACGGGTTGTGGGGAACGGGACCGGAAATGGCCGAAACCCAGGGTCTACACTGGTTCGGCGTGCGTATATGTTGCCGTCATTTGCGCGGAGCAACGGGAGGGTAAAACGATGGACTCAAAACCGATGTCGCGAAGGGAGTGGATCGCGGGCGCCGCGGGAGTTGCCCTTTCGGCGGCATTACCGCTGAGTGGGATGACGGCGGCGGGGGCGCAACAGCTGAGTCCGGCGGGAACGGCCCCACAGCCCGGCGAAGGATCGAACCAGGGAGCGGGACGCGCGGCATGGATGCAGAATCCGCGTTACGCGTGGGGCGTGATGACGCATTATCTGGCCGACTGGCAGGCACGTGTAAACAAGCTTGAAATGACCGTCGACCAGTGGAACAAGATGGTGGACGGATTCGATGCAGAGGGAATGGCGAAGCGGTTGGAGCAAGTGGGCGCGGGACATTACCAGCTCAGTATCGGGCAGAATTCGGGCTACTATCTTTCGCCGAATGCAATCTACGACAAAATCGTTGGCATCGCGTCGAGCAAATGCTCGCGGCGCGATCTGGTGGCGGATTTCTACGAGCCGCTGCACAAGCGGGACATCAAGCTGATGGTGTATCTGCCGTCGGGCGCGCCGGGTGGAGATCGCGTAGCGCGTGAGGCACTGGAATGGATGAACGGACCGTACGCGAACAAATCATTCCAGCGCAAGTGGGAGCAGGTGATCGCGGAGTGGTCGCGGAGTTGGGGGAAGAAGGTGGTGGGTTGGTGGTTCGACGGCTGCTACTATCCCAACTCGATGTACCGCTCGGCAGAGGCGCCCAACTTCGCCAGCTTTGCAGCTGCGGCGCGCGCGGGCAATCCTGATTCTGCGGTGGCATTCAATCCGGGAGTGATCTACCGGCTGATCTCCGTGAGTCCGGATGAAGATTTCACGGCGGGCGAAATCGACAAACCGGATCAAGCGACCGTGCGGCGCAGCGGCGATGGACGCATCGACGGAACGCAACTGCACATGCTGAGCTATCTGGGTGAGACGTGGGGCATGGGCGCGCCACGATTCACGGCGGATCAGGTGGTCGCGTTCACTAAGAAGATTCGCGACTTCGGCGGATCGGTAACGTGGGACGTGCCGGTGACGATCGATGGCACGATCACGGATCCGTTCCTGGAGCAGTTGGCGGCGCTGGGCACGGCGTTTCCGAGAACGGCTTCGGCGCCTGGCAGCCAGCTCTGAACTTCTCGCCGCGCTCAGGCCGCGACAGACTTCGCTGCCGAAACAGGGCAGAGCGCATTCAGACGCCGGTTGTGGCGGGCGTTTGCTGAGCGGGTTGCGGGGGAGTCTGCAGAGCCGGCGCCAACGGCAGCGTGAAGTGGAAGCTGGCGCCATTGCCGAGCTCGCTTTCAGCCCAGATGCGGCCGCCGTGAGCCTGCACAATGTGCTTGACGATGGCCAGGCCGAGGCCGGTGCCGCCGGATTCGCGCGAGCGCGCTTTGTCTATGCGGTAGAAGCGCTCGAAGATGCGCTCCAGGTGCTCGGAGGCGATGCCGGGGCCGAAGTCCTGAATCGTGAACTCGACCTCAGAGGCGAGAAGACGGGCGGAGGCACAAATGCGCTTGCCAGTCTTGGCATACTTAAGGCCATTTTCAAGAAGGTTGCCGAAGACTTGATGCATGGCGTCGGGATCGGCCATGATCAGGGCGTCGGGGGCGGTCGTGGACTGAATCTCGACGCCTGAATCGACAAATTTTCCGCCTATCGAATCGATGGCGTCGCGAAGAAGAACGCTGGCGCGGACTGGCTGCAGATTAACCCTGTAGTCGGGGCTTTCGACGCTGGCCAGGGCGAGCAAATCCTCGGTGAGACGGTTCATGCGGCTGGCATTCTTGAGAATGACGCCGAGGAATTCGAGCGTGGTCTCAGGGCTGGGGTTGGGATCCTCGATGAGCGTTTCCACGTAGCCCTGGATTGAGGTGAGCGGCGTACGCAGTTCGTGGCTGACGTTTGCGACGAACTCGCGGCGGGATTTTTGCGCGGCCTCGATGCTGGTGACGTCGTGAAGCACCACCAGCGCGCCACCCGCGGGCAGCGGCGCGGCATTGACTTCAAAGACGCGGCCGGGAGCGAGCAGGCTGGCACGGCCCACGCTGAGTTCGTGCCGCTCGAGGGCGCCGCGTACGCAGGCGAGCAGTTCGGGATCGCGAACGGAATGGACGAGGGGACGGCCGGGGATAAGCTGCGATCCGGCGATGCGTTGCATGACGGCGTTGGACCAGCGCACAAAGCCGCTTGAGGTGATGGCAACGACGCCCTCTTGCATGGAGTCGAGCATGACGGCCAGCTCGGCGCGGCCACTTTCGAGCTCGGCAAAATCCCGGCCAAGGCGCTCGGCGGTTTGATTCAGAGCGGCTTCGACGGCGGAGAGCTCGGCGAACCCGTGCGTGTCGCCGGGGCCCTGAATTTCAATGCGGGCAGCAAGGTCGCCGTCGGCGATGCGGCGGGCAAAGGTGACGACACGGCGAAGACGGACGGAGATGCGGCCGGAGACCCACGCTGCCAGAGGCAGAGCGATAACAATCGCGACGAGCGCGGACCAACAAATGTCTCGGGCGAGCAAGTGCAGAGCATCGTCCGGCGTGCGCTCCCAAATGCGGTGAAAGACGAATTCCACCACCAGCATCTGGATGGCGAGAAGGAGGAGAAACACTCCGAGCAGCTTGGTGAAGACGTTGGAGGTCATGAAAGACAGCTTCTAGCTACTAGCTTCTAGCCGCTAGCTTTTCTTTGCCGATTGAGAATGCTCAGACAGTCCGAAATTTTCTGAAGCACTGGCCGGCTGGAAGCTAGGAGCTAGAGGCTAGAAGCTTGCTCTACTCGCCCTTGGGCAGTTCGAAGCGATAACCGGCGCCGCGCACGGTCTTGAGGTAACGCGGATTCTCCGGGTCAATTTCGATTTTCTCACGGATGCGGCGCACATAGACATCGACGGAACGTGGCGTGACGAAGCGGGCATCGCCCCAGACCGCATCGAGGAGGTGGTCGCGGCTGAAGACGCGGCCGGGATGGCGCGCCAGGTAATCAAGTAAACGAAATTCGGTAGCAGTGGTGGTGGTGAGCTCGCCGCGGACCTTCAACTGCATAGCGCTGGAGTCGATGATGACCTCTTCGAAGCTGATAATTGAGGGCGAAGTGGGCCGCTCGAAACGGCGCAGTACGGCCTTGACGCGGGCCACTAGCTCGCGCGTGGAAAAGGGTTTAGTGATGTAGTCGTCGGCGCCCAGCTCGAGGCCGAGAACGCGGTCGTTTTCGCCCGCACGCGCGGTGAGGAAGATGATGGGAACCGTGGAGAGCCCAGCGTGGTTGCGCAGGCGGCGGCAGACGTCGAGGCCATCGCCGCCGGGAACCATAATGTCGAGCAGGAAAAGCGCAGGCGGCTTGCGCTCGGCGTCTGGAATGAGATTGGTGGGGGTATGAAAGAGGCGCGCTTCAAAACCCGCGGCTTCCAGATGATGTTGCACCAGTCGTGCGATGTCGGCGTCGTCTTCCAGAACGAATACGGATTGGCTCAAACCGTCATTCCTCGTCCGGCGGCTGGTTGAGTGGTTGAGCAGAATGCAGGCCGCTGGAACCAAATCCAGAGTAATGCACCCAGGCAAATGGATTGCAAACGTTTGATGAATTTGGAAGAAGCAGGAACCGAGGGAACAAGGGACAAAGGTAACGAGAAAAACCGCGAGCAAGCGAATCAGAAGACGGGGACGCTCATGGCTGCTCTTCTCGCAAGCAAGCGTTCAATACAGCCGCTTAGCGCTTCTTCCCGCCTTTAGGGGCCAGCTTCTTTGCTGCGGGCTTCGCGGCCTTCTTCGGTGCCGGCTTGGGTTTGGGCGCAGGCCTCGATGGTTTCTTCGCAGCGGCCTTTGCGGGCGCCTTGGCCTTGACCGGTACGAGTTTTTTCGCAGCTGGTTTAGCAGGCTTTTCCGCCTTGGCGGCCGCCGGTTTGGCTTTTGCAGCGGGAACCGGGTGGGCCTTCCCGGGCGCTGCCTTCACTGGGGTGGGCGCGGCCTTCGCCGGTACCGGCGCAGGCTTTGGCGGTGCGGGGGCGGGTTTTCCGGGAGCGGCGACCACGGCGGGCTTCCCTTTAACGGCAGGCTGCGGAGGCGCGGCCTTAGCGGACGCAGCCGGTGTTTCAGCCTTGGCGGACCCTTTCTTAACTGGAGGAGCTGCCTGGGGCTTCTTCTTGCCAGACGGGGCTGCGGGCTTCTCGCCGGCTTCTTCCCCGTCTTCGTCAGATTCGCCCTCGTCTCCTTCGTCCGCCATCAGAGCACCCTTGGGCAGCACGCTCAGGTCGAGTTCCTCGTCGTCGCCGGTCGCCTCCAGATCATCGTCTGTCAGCGGAACGTCTTCGTCTTCCTCATCTTCATCGAAGGCTTGCTCCTTGATTTTTGCCTCGGCACGCTTGGCGCGCGACCGCTTGATGGTGACCTGAGGCGGCGGGGCGGGCGGCGAGTGTGGCTCGAGATAGGCTCGCATCTCCTCCGGGGTGGTCAGATGGCCGTCGATCAGTTCCAGAAAAATCCTCTGCACCAGGTCTGCATAGCCGGGTAACTCGGGCGTGATGCGCATCTCCTGCATCAGCAGATAGGGGATACGCTGGCGCGCTTCAGGCCAGACTTTGAGGAAGAGATTAAAGCGCTCCTGGACGGCCTTATCCCTGCTGATAAACCCAAGCCATAGAATCGCTTCTGGGTCATAGCTCATGAAAAGCTTGTAGCCTGCCGAGGCCTTGGCGTTTTGCTTGGAGAGCAGCACTTTGGCAAAGCCGCTGGCCTGAGAGTCGAGGTGATTCCACTCCTCCACGAAGCCGTGCCGCAGCATCGCCTTCTTGAGCGCCGAGAGTTCTTTGGGTGGCAGCTTGGCGGTAAGCAACTGCATCTGCGCCGCGGACATATCGGAATGAATACCCTGCACAAGTAGCTGGACCGCAAGATCGTGAAGGGCTGTCAGCTTGGCTTCATCGGCCTTAGCCGAGGTCCAGGCGGGAAACAGTACCTTCATCCAGCCTTCGGCTTCGAGAGCGCGGAGCACTTTAAGCCCATCTTCCTCGTGGCCAATCTGTTCGAGCTCCTCGCTGCGCGCATGCGAAGATAGGTGCTCGATGACGCCTTCGTTTTTGGCATTTTCGTAGCGGGTCTGGGTTCTGGGATCCATGTCCCAGCCAAGCCGCGCGCGATAGCGGACAGCGCGAATCATCAGCGAGGGTTCTTCGAGGAACCCGTAATTGGAAACCAGCCGCAGGGCTCGTGCTTCGATGTCGGCAGCCCCGTTGAGGGGGTCCATCAGAAGACCGAATGAGCCCTCATTGAGGGAAATGGCCATGGAGTTGACCGTAAAGTCGCGGCGGCGCAGGTCCTCCTGGATGGAAGCAGGATGAAAGACGGGCTTGCCGGGCTTGGTGTACTCGACGCGATGGGTACTGACCACATCGACCCGCACGGTGCCGGGGAAACACAGGTAAAGGCTACGGGAGAACTCATCTTCACCCCACAGCTTGCCGCCTATTTTCTCCAATGCTTTCTTGAGCTTAATGGCATTTCCATGAACTGCTACTTCGAGTTCACGGACAGCGTGGCCACTGGTGAGATCTCGGACGGCGTCTCCAGTGAGAAAAAGGATGGTGCCGGCATCGCGTGCCACGTTGCGCAACTGCGTGAGCGCGTGGCGTTGGTCAGCGGAAAGCCGGTTTTCCAGGAGATAGATGTAGTCGGGCATGGGCTATCCTATTTCTGCCATCCTCATCTCTGCCAAGTACCTGATGCTGTTGCTCTTACAGGAAAATCTTGGAAGCTGGCAAAGCAAAACATTAACACAAGTTGAGCAGAATGACCAGTTTTGCTGCGCGTATCCCCAACTGTTGGACGATTTGGCATCACCGTAAGACCCCACGCTGGATTCCCAACAAGTGCGGCTGGGCTCGAGCTTGGGAATGGGGAGCCAGAAACAGCAATAGATGCGGCGGCCATTGCGGGCTTGACCGTGCGACAATCCAGAGCGATGGCATCGGCACGCAAACCCGTCATTGTGCGTAAGTTCTCGCGTGACTGGTGCGCGGGCTACGCGGGCGCGGAATTCGGGCAGCGGAAAGCGGACTTGGAGTTTCTGGACCAGACCGGCAAAGTGGTCCGAATGGGGTGGGAGCAGGTGAAGTGGATCTGCTATGTGCGGGACTTCCCTGCCGGCCCCGCCGACCAGGCAAACCCTGAGCGTCTGACACGCAAACGATTTTCGCTGCGACCGCGCACTGCGGGGCTCTGGTTGCGTCTGACTCTGGGCGATGGCGACGAGTTGGAAGGCTTGGCGGCCAACGACCGTTCCCTGGTGGAGGGCGCCGGACTGCTGCTTACCCCGCCCGATACGCGCTCGAATACCCAGCGAATCTACGTGCCGCGACAGGCCATACAGGCTCTTGAGGTGGTGAGTTTGATCGGGGCCGCAGGGCGGAAACGGGCAGCGGCGGGGCGGCCGGGCGAAGAGCAACCCGGGTTGTTTGGCGCCGAGGCAGAGACCGGCTGAATGCCGCTGGTTTTGTGCACGACGCACCATGTCCGCGCTACCATCTAGCGATGAGAAACGCGCTGGCGGGTCTAAGGCTCAGCTCCTCCCTGATCGCGTCCCTGTTGCTGCTTCCCTGCACCTCAATAGCAAGCGAAGCGGCCAGCACACGCTTCGACGGGAAGTGGGACACCACCTTGAATTGCACTCCGTTTCAAGACGCGCAGGGATTCACCTGGCACTTTGTGAGCGAAGTGAAAAATGGGCATCTGGCGGGCCGCTACGGCACCGAAGGTCAGCCCGCGTCGATACGGATCGAGGGACAACTTGCCGACGACGGAGCCGGCACTCTGCATGCGACCGGCAGAACCGGCATGCCGCAGTACGCAACCGGCAGCCCGCAACGCGGTTCCAATATCATCTACGACATTCGCGCGGAGTTCCACGAAGGTCACGGCAAGGGGACACGGCTGGAGGGTCGCCCCTGCACGTATGAGTTCGAGCGGCAATGATTGCGCCTCAATTTAGGCAAAAGCTCATGCCCGTTGCAACGCGGTGACCACCCTGGCATCGAGAAGACTTTTGTAATAATCGACGGTCATGCCCACGACACGCGCTTCCACGTAATGCTCCAGGATCCATGCGCGCGCTGCCTTGCCCATGCACTCGCGGCGTTGAGGATCGCGAAAGAGTTTCATCACCGCCTCATAGATCGCATCTGGATGCCCCGGCGGAATCAGCAGTCCCGTGATTTCGGGAAGTACAGAATCGCGCGCGCCGGTACTCTCCGTGGTGACGACGGGGAGTCCAGTAGCTGCCGCTTCCAGCACAACATTCGGGAAACCCTCACGCCAGGTGGGCAGAACAAAGAGATCCATGGCGCGGTAATACGGCGCTGTGTCGGGGACAAACCCCGTGCAGTAGATTTGCGGATGATGCAGAATGCGCTCCCTGAGGCCGGAATCGAGCGCATCCTCGGCGACGTCAAACCAGCCCACCAACAGCAGGCGCGCCGAAGGCTCCGCGCAAAGGATCATGTCGAACGCTTCGCAGAGTTCCGGCAGCCCTTTATCGCGTGTCAAGCGGCCCGCAAAGCCGACGACCGGTACGTAGTGCGGAATGCCGAGTTGTTCCCGTACCGTGCTTGACCCGGGAGAAAACCGATCGACATCGACGCCGTTACTGCTGCCCTCGCCTAAAAGGCGCAGTTTCTTCCGGGGCGCGATCCGCAACGCGAGAGCTTCGGCGCGCAGGCTTTCGCTGTTACACAGCACCACGTGCGCACAGCGCGCAGCTAGTCGTTCCGTGGCCAGCAAGATGCGACGCTTGAGTCCTGATGTGGATTCGAGCTTCAGCCCGCGCAACATGTAGACGCGCCGCGGCACGCCCCGCAGCCAGGCGGCGAGAGTGCCCAGCAATCCAGCTTTCGGAGTGCCGAACTCGACGAGGTCGGGGCGGTATTTCCCAATCAACCGCCAGAGCCGGTAGAGAGATACCAGATCGGCGAAGGGCGCGATGCTGCGCTGCATGGAGAGCTCAATGCGCTCCACGTGTTCCCGCGCGGCCGTGATATCGAGCAAAGGCCCTGGACTGGAGAGTAATAGGACGTGGAATCCCGCATTGCGCAGAGCGCGCAGTCGCGCTCCGAGTACGAGACACGTCTGTGCATGCGTAACTCCAACAAGAATGGTCGGCGGCTTTTTCGCGCGCCACGAAGGAGTGAAGAGATCAAAGTGCCTTGAATCAGCCATTGCGCGCCTGAACCGGAAAGATTTCCACGAGACATGGAGGCCGGCACGCAGATTCTGGAAAGAAAACTTTCAAATGTAACGATGCGACATTAATAAAAGCTAATAAAAAAAGAATCTGTGATTGTGAGCACATAGCTTGCGGTGCACAGTGGTCCAGAATTGATTTCCTCTTAGGAAACTCATGGAACAACGCACAAGAATTCTTTTGCTGACTCCCAACATTGCCGGCGGCGGCGCACAGCATGTGATGGTGTTGGTGGCGCGCGGGCTTTCGCGTGAAAAGTTCGAAGTCCATCTGGGGCTGATGCGAGCCGGCGACGCAGGCGCGGGCTCGACGCCACCGGGAGTGACAGTTCACACCTTGGGCGCGGGGCGCGCGCGCGCGGCTACGCTTCGTATGCTGCTGCTGGTGTGGCGGCTGCGGCCGGATGTGATCTTGTCAGGTGCGCCCGAGATTAGTTTTCTGGCGCTCCTGCTGCGACCATTTTTCCCGTCAAGGACGCGCGTACTGGTACGGCAGAACGGGACCGTCTCTGCCGCCCTGGCTCACGGCGGCGTGCCCCGGTACACACGATTGCTATACCGGTTGCTTTATCGGCGAGCCGATCGCGTGATCTGCCAATCGCGCGCCATGGCCGAGGATCTGGCGCGCGAAACAGGAGTTCGAAATGAACGGATCGTGGTGCTGCCAAATCCCGTCGATCTCGAGGGAATTCTGGCCGCGCGGGATGCCCCATCGGCATGGAACGGCCCCGGTCCCCACCTGCTGGCTGTGGGAAGATTGTCGCGCGAAAAGGGCTTCGATCTGCTGATTGAGGCGCTGGCTGCACTGCGGACGCAGTTTCCGGTGGCGGATCTGATTTTGGTGGGGTCAGGCCACGAAGAGATGGCGCTCAAAGCACTTTGCCGCTCCCTGGAGCTGGAGAATGCGGTCCGCTTCGCCGAGCAGGTGGATCCGCCTTATGAGTTTTTCCAAGGAGCCACATTGTTCGTATTGCCGTCACGCTACGAAGGCATGCCCAACGCGTTGTTGGAGGCGGCCGCGGCAGGTCTGCCGCTAGTCTCCACACCGGCATCAGGTGGGGTGGTGGACCTGCTCACGGGCCGGCCGGGCGCGTGGTTGGCGAACGAGATTTCTGCGAACGGCCTCACTCGCGCTTTAGAGCTGGCGCTTGAAAATCTTCATTCGGGCGACCGCTTTCACCACGGATTTTTTTCGTCGACAGCCCGGGCAGATGCCTGAGAGATGGTGCACTGTGGGCCACTGAGCGCTGTGGCGTCTCACGATCTGAAGTTATTAACAGCCTATTTTTCCGACACGCATTTTATCTGTTGACATTTTTTTACGACGGATGTTTCCTGAGAATACAGTTATCCACCCTAAAAACGACCTGCTACTTAGGTCACTCCTGTGTTGTTCACAGGGGGTTGGTATCGACTGCGATGGATCAGGCGTGCCGGGTCACTGATATACCGGACTTATTTTCCATAGAGCATCGCCTCCCGTTGTCGAACCTGTCTCCCGACAAAAACTTCTCACGGTGCACGTCCGTCTCAACGCCAAAGTGGCGGCGCTCGTCGTAGCGAGCCCGCTTCTGCCGAGGAGCGCCCGGGCAAAATCATCGTGAAGCCGTCGGCCTCGCCGCCTGCGCTGCTCTTAGCTCGCGACGCAGAAACGAGGTCGCCCGGAGGGGCCCATGTTTCGTAATTGCTTTCGCTTTACGCTCTCTTTCTTGCTGTTCGCCTTCTCGCTTCCGCTGCTTGCAATTTCATTCTTGATCGCCGCTCTGTGTACGGGGGTAGTCGCGATTCTTCCGGGTCTCCTGCAACGTAACGATCAGGACGGATTGGCCCTTAACAAGCTGCGCGTGGTGGATCAATTCAATTTTGAAGAGGCCATGAACGCCTACGAGGAACTGATTGGTGCGCACGTGAGGAGGCAGCGATGAGCCACGCGGCGCTGATGATTCCCGGCCTCGACCGCGTGGGCGGTGCAGAGCAACAGGTGATTTCGCTGGCCAAAGGGTTGCGGCTGCGCGACTGGCGCGTAAGCGTTGTGGCGCTTTCGGGCTCAGGAGGTCATACGGCGGCGGAGCTCGAAAGCGCCGGAGTTCGGTTCCTGAGCCTGCAGATGCGCAAGGGGCTTGCCGACCCGCGAGGATGGATTCGCTTCAACCGCTGGCTTCGCAGCGAACAACCTGACGTATTGCACGCGCACCTGCCGCACGCCGCATGGCTGGCTCGTTGGTCGCGCCTGGCAGCGCCGGTTCCGCTGGTTGTCGATACGCTTCACAGTTCCTCAACAGGCGCCATGGGACGGCATTTCGGTTACGCCTGCAGCCGCTGGCTGACGGACCACGTGACGGCGGTGAGCGAGGCCACAGCCGCATCGCATCTGGCAGCTGGGATGGTCAGCGAATCCAAGCTCTCAGTGGTATGGAACGGCATTGACATGCATCGCTGGCAACCGGATACGTTGCTGCGATCGGAGGCGCGAGAGGAACTCGGTGTCAAGGATGATTTCTTGTGGCTGGCAGTGGGCCGGCTGGAAGCGGTAAAGGATTACCCCACCCTGCTGCGAGCGATGACACGCGCGCCGGAGCAGACGCGACTGCTGATTCTAGGAGCGGGACCACAGGAGCGCCGACTGACGGAACTCGCCGCATGGCTGGGTCTGAAGCAGCGCGTGCATTTTGCGGGCTTCGAGTCAAACGTGGCGCGCTGGATGTGCGCTGCTGACGGATTTGTTCTCTCTTCGCGCTACGAAGGGCTGCCTATGGTTTTGCTTGAGGCAGGCGCTTGCGGGGTACCGGTCGTGGCTACCGATGTACCTGGAACGCGCGAGGTGGTTGTGGATGGTGAGACGGGCTGGCTCGCGCCTGCCTGCGATGCCGAGGAGCTTGCGAATACGATGATGAAACTGATGCATATGCCTCCCGATACGCGGCACGCCATGGGAGAGCGGGCACGGAGGCACGTGGCCCGGAATTTCAGCCTAACGGCCGCGCTGGACCGCTGGGAACGGCTCTACGCGGATCTCCTGGAATGGAAAAACGCCGCGCGAAGCCATCGTCTGCGGGTATTGGAAATTTTGAGACGCCGCAACGCGCATACAGCCTGAATGCGCCCTGCGAGGGTCAAGGTGGCAGGCTCAAAACGGAAGAGAACACTGTCGAGAGAAGTGAATTGCGCCGCGTGAACGGCGAGAAAGCTGCGGAAGGCTGCGATCTCCGTTTCGCGGGCGGTGTTCGGGTGGACGCAGATGGTCCAGAGGCCGCGCTCTTTTTCGACTGGAGCCCAGAGCTGCTGCGGAATCCAGGTCATGCCGTTCTGAAGGAACGGGACGCGCGCAAAACCGTCAGACAAAGCCAGAATTCCATCCTCACGCAGGGCCGCCAGCGTTGTTCGATCAAAGCCGTGGCGCGGAGCGATCCAGATATTTGGATCGAGGCCGTGTCCGCGCAGGATACGCACGCCTTCGCTGGTCCATGCCCGTTGCAATTCGGCCGGGACGCCCGCAAACTCCGAAATGCGATGCAGGTCGACCAGGCTGCGGCCGCGGCTTACGCATATGTGCCGATAGCCGTGGAGACCAATCGCAGCTCCCGCGGCTTCCAGAGCAAGCATGCAATCCCAGAAGCCGGGATCGGGCGGAGAAACCTGCAATTCCGGGTCCTGGTTGTCGGGAACGACGGCCAGGATTGGGTGCAGGTGGAACTCTTCAATCAGCAATTGAAACTGTTGCCAGCGCTGGCGAGAGACGGTGGGACAGAGATCGTCGATGCGGAGCAGGTATTGTGCGGGCGAACAAATCATGCGGCTGCTTCCTGCGCGGAGGCGCGCGCCAGGAGCTTTCGGCTCCAGTACCAGAGATAAAAGAATGTGCTTACGGTCCAGAGCGAAGTAGCGAGGGCGATTCCAGCCACACCAAACCAGTGCATGAGGACAAGATTGAGCACAACATCGAGGCCAAGGTTGAGGATGCCGCAGTAAAGCACCAGATCGGTACGGCGCATGGCGACGATATAGCGATAGTAGACGCGGCTGATAACAAAAAACGGAATCTGAATCGCGTACATCGCGAGCACAGAAGCCACGATAGCGCTATCGCGCGGGCCGAAGCGGCCGTGCTGGTACGCGATGCTCACGAGTGGCCGCGCGCCGGCGATCAGCAGAATCGCGATGGGGATCGAGACCAGCGCGGTAAGCCCAACCCAGGTGCGAAGGGTGTGGCGGCATCCAGTCCAGTCGCGATAAGCGATCATGCGCGAGAAGTGAGGAACTATGGCGGTGGAAACTGCGCCAGCCAGCAGCGTAAGCACGACACTCACGAAGCGATTGGCGTAGACCAGGGCGGAGACGCTGCCTGCCGGCAGCATGGCAGCCATCGACTGATCGACAAGCAGGCCGCCGGAGGCAACCACACTGCTCAGCAAAACGGGACCATATTGCCCGGCGACCTCGCGCGTGGCTTCAGTCATGCCGTGCCAGCGCAGGCGGAACGGGTAGCCGTGGGCTTCCATCATCCCCGCCACAATGATGACGTGCAGCAGCGAGCCGGCCAGTGTGGCATAAACCATGGCCCAGATGCCGAAACGATTGGCCGAGCAGCAAAGCGCCGATGAGGATGGAGATGGAGATGACCGCCGGCGCGAGAGCAGGAAGCGCGAAGCGATCGAGCGTGTTGAGAATCGCGGTGCAGTTGGTGGCGATGCCGGTGAGAAGAACGATAGGCAAGAGGCCGTAGAAGAGGTGGATGGAAAGCGTCGAGCTTGGCGGACGGAAAGTTGGAGGCGATAAGGGGAAAGAATCCGTGCGCGAGGAGCGCCATCAGCGCGGAAGCGACGCCGAGAAACAGGCACATCCAGAGCATGGAACTGGAGAGCAGTTGCTGGGCGCGATCGCGGCCCTCCTGTTCCCTCACCCGCACCAGCGTGGGCACCAGCGCCTGATTCATGGACTCGGATATAAGGTTAACGAGCAGGCTCGGAATGAGCGCCGCTGCAAGAAACGCATCCATGGCGTCGGAGCGGCCATAAACCGACGCGACGCCGATCTCCTTCGCGGTGGCGACGAGCTTGACGAAGATGCCCGCCGCGCCCACAGAGAGTGCGGCGCTGAGAATGCTGCGATGCACGGTGGAGTACGGGGTCGGCGCGACGATGTGGGTGGCTGGCGGCATGGCGCGCAACTTTCAGGAACTCGGCTGCACCGAGAGTGACGGCGCTGCAATGGCGGACAGGCGCGGCGCAGACCGGAAACACGCCGCCAGACCGCGAGGATCTTCCGCGGCGAGGCGCGCGGCGAGAAGAATGAGCCCGAAGAGCAGCCAGGTGGAGCGGTTCTCCTCCGCTGTGGCGATGAGCGAAGTGATAAACCAGACCAGCAGGCACGTGGCGAGCGCGAGGCGCAGCGGACCGTTGTTTTGGAGCGTGGCTCGAATGGCCAGGACAAAAAGCAGCGACGCGAGGAGTAACGCGCAAAGCCCTCCGCCGATCAGGATGGACAGCGCAGTGTTGTGCGCGGTGTCGCCGGGAGCGAGATGCGCGGCCAGGACAAATGAGCCGGCTCCGGTACCGCAGAATGGCGCATGCGCGAAGGCTCGCCAGCCGGCCGACCAGATGTTGACGCGCTGATTGAAGTCGCCACCGTGCAACTGCTCGGGGATGGTTGCCAGGCGTTCGAAGCTGCCGCTGGGGACAATGAACCAAAGCACGGCGAGAAAGGGCGGCAGAGCGAAGACTGCGGCGGCGACGCGGCGGGCGTGGCCCAGGGCAAGAATAAGAATTGAACCGGCGAGGGCCACGAGAGCTGCAAGGAATCCGCTGCGCGAAGCCGTGAGCAAAACGGCCACGACGCCGAGCGGCAGAAATCCGATGGCCATGAGGCGCAACGGCCAACGGCGCTCGCAGTTCACCAGAAGTGCGGCGAGCGGAAAGCCGAGGTCGAGAAAACGGGCCACATCGTTGGGGTCCTGGCCATAAGCAACAAAGCGGATCTGGCCGGTGGCGAGGGCTTCCGGCGAGCGGAAGGCGAGGAGAGTCAGCACGGCGAGAACGCAGGAGCCGGCCACCGTGGCGCGCAGCAGGTTGCGAAGATCGGCGGGCGTATCCGCGAACTCCCACACCAGCCAGACGATCATCATCTCCTGAAAGTAGGCGCGGAGTTTCTCCAGGGTGACTACGGAATCGATGGACCAGAAACAGGTACAGCAAAACCAGAGATACAGCGCGATGGTGATCCAGCAGAAAGCGTTGATGGTGCGGATGCCGCCGGCTTGAAGAATGGCGGGAACAGCCGCGAGCAGCACCAGCAGGCCAGCGATGCGGGCCACATTGCCCAGCGGCTCGCCGAGGTCGAGGGAATACTCCCACGGGATGGCGAAGGCCAGGATGAGCAGTAGAAACCATGTGATCCGTCGCATTGCCTGATACCTTTGTGACCTAATACCTTTGTGACTTAATACCTTTGTGAATAAACCAGCGCGGAGTAGATCGTGACGCCGATTGCGGATTGAATGGCGGACTCCATGGTTCGGTTCGCAAGGTTCTTCGCGAAGGAATCAGGCACGTAAAGGATGTCGCGGTCCTGGACAGGCTGGTCGGGATCCTGGCCGTGCAGCATGCGTCTGAGGTTGAGCGCAATCATGGTGCGGCCGCCCTTTTGCTCGCGAATGAGCAGGGCGCGGCCGACGGCGGCGTTAAGCGATGGCCCCCAAGCCAGCGAGAGCGCCTGCACAACCGTGAGGCCCTGCACCGGATCGACCGGAAAACCGCCGGGACGAATGACGTCGCCAACTACATAAACCAGCCCCGCGCGGCTCACCTGCACAATGTCTCCGGGGCTGAGCTCTGGGTTGTGATCGGAAGCAGTGTCCGTGCCGCTGGGATCGAGCACCACCGCGTGCGCGGTTTTGGGCTCGCTGGAATGAAAGATGTTCACAAGGCGGCCGGCATTGGGCGAGAGACCCTGGGCAGCGGAGATCAAATCCAACAGACGGTGATGGTAAGTGTAGGGATACACGCCGGGACGAGACACTTCGCCCAAAACGCTCACGTCCTGACCGGCGTAAGCCGTGACCAGCACCGAGACCAGTGGATGCAGCAGCATGCCTTTGGCCAACAGAGCCGAATCGATGGCGCGCGCGGCGGCCTGCTCGTCCATGCCGGAGATGTTGATTTCGCCGATCATGGGCAGCGTGACCGTACCGGCCGCGGAAACGCGCACGGCGGAATGAAATTCAGGTGTGTGGTACTCGCTGATGTCGAGGAAGTCCCCGGAACTGATGGGGGCGGGCATGGGTGAGGCGGATTGCGCGGCGGCAAAAGGCGGAATGCCGGCGGTGCCGGCGTTGTCCCAAACCGTGGGAGCTTCCTTGGGGTTCGGAAGGCTGCGATTCTCCTGCGATTGCGGATTGTTGACGACTCCGCTGGGCAGGCCAGAAGTGTTGGGCATCGGCGCCTGAGCGTTGAGGTAGACGCCGGCAACCAGCAATACAAGCAGGGCTGCTGCGGCGCGCTTCGCGGAATTTGCGAGCGACTCGCGGAGCAGCGCAACTCCTACGCCAATCCACAGGCCCGCGAAAAACGTGATAGCGAGATAGAGCGGCAGATCGGGCGCCACGGGTTTGAACGGCTGGCGAGCGGCGTCGACAACCGAGATGTTGGAGCTGTGCACGCCGGCGGCAAAGCCGGCTTCCTCCGATTTTTCGAGCACGCGTACGTAGAGATCGTGACTGGCATTCGCTTCCTGCCGCATGACGGCGTACTCGGTGGTGGCCTCGTTCACTTTCATGCCCTCGCTGGTGGCTTGTTCCAAACTCTTGCGCACCAATTGCTCGCGGTCCAGAGCAGTTTGCCAGTTGCTGCGGAAGCGCTCGACGAGTTTTGCGTCTTCAGCCTGTTTCTGCCGGTCGAGATCTTGCACTTGCCGGCCGATTTCTACCACGCGTGGGAAGCTGGGGCCGTGTTCGGCGCTGAGTTGGGCTTGTTCTTGCTCCAGATCGCTGCGGCGAGCGTGAATCTGCTCGAGAAGCGCAGTGGCAAAGTTGCCGTTTTGAGCCTGCAGGTGTGGATCCGCTGCGATCACCATCTCCGGATCGCCCTGTGAGGCGGCGCGATACTCGGCTTCGCTCAGGATGCGGTCGGTGGTGGCGGCAACAAGCTGCCTGCTGAGCTCATCGATCTCAAACAAAGCTGCTGCGTGCTCGGTTTCACCGGGCTGCCCATTGGCCTGCACCTCGGGCGTGCTCACGATGCCGTGTTGCGCTTCGAAATCGGCAAGACTTTGCTGGTCATGATCGACGCGTACCTTCAAATCTGCAAGCTGAGTATTCAGCCAGCCGGATGCCTGCGCCGTGGCCTGAATTTGTGATTCCAGCTCCTGTTCCTGATAAGCGCGGATGAGCGCATTAACGACCGCTGCCGACAATGCGGCGTCGTGGGAGCGGAAACGAACCTCGACCAGGAGTGTGCGCGGCATGGTTTCCACGTGCAGGCGCGCTGCGAAGTGCTCGAGAAGCCAGGCCTCTGCCTCGGGAGCGGGTTGGTCGGGATTGAAACTGGGATAGCGTTGGGGGAAGCGGCCTCGAAAGCCCGCCTGCTGGTAGAGCTTGAGCCCCGAGATTACGCGCCACGCAAGTTGATCGCTGCGCAGAACGCTGGCCAGAGTCTCAAGCGCCATGGGTGCTGAAAGGATAGAAGCCGAGGCGAAGGGTTCCTGCGCATCAAGCGTGAGCGAAGAGGCCGGCGCTGTGCGCAGCTCGACGCGCGCATTAGCCTCGTATTGATTAGGAGCGATGAGGCAGTAGAGAATGCACAGGAGCAACAACGTCGCTTCGATGCCTGCAATCAAGCGGCGGCGGCGCCACACGGCTTGACCCAACTCGCGCAACGAAGTCGATCCGGAACGCTGGGCTTCGGTTGCTGCCCGAGGCGCGGAATCGTCCGGCAATGCAAGCTGGATGGACAGAGAGTCAGGCAAAGGACAAAAACCTCGCTCAAAAGTACTCGCGCAGAGCAAAGCTTTCGCCCGATTCCTGCCGGACTAACGCGTTTTCGATTCACCGGTCGCCAATTCTGGCGTTCCACAAAGCGGCAGTTTCTAGAGAGAATTGCCACCCGGTACCAACTGTTCTGTGAAGAGCAGATTCGAAAATCGTTGTAACGGCATGAAGCGAATGGGTCCGCCGCGGCGAACCGCAGCCGACACCCGCCATGAACCTCTCTTTTTTCCACGCCTGACGGAGAAAAAGGGATGACCCTGGCGTTCAGAACGAAAAACTGATTCTGAGGAAAACCCTGTCAGTTTCGTTCATCACAAGCAATTCGTCAATGCTGCCCGTCACAATGGAGGCGCAAAACGGCTGGGACTGCCTGGGAGCGGCCTCTAAATGCACTGCCTTGAGCCTCGATGCCGCTCAACGGTGCGGAAGGCGCGGGATAGAAGTGTAGCGCGCATCGAGGCTGCCCCGAATAGGCCGTACAATCGACTGCATGAACGTTGCCATTGCGAACTGCCTCCCTGAACTCAAGAAACAAATGGAATCCCGCGAGGCCCGCATCGGGATCGTCGGGATGGGCTATGTTGGACTGCCGCTGGCGCTGCTTTTTGCCGGCGAACGCTTCCGCGTCACAGGTTTCGATATCGCGGCCGATAAGGTGGCCAAGCTCAACGCGGGCGGATCGTATATTGTGCGTATCCTGCCTGACGCCATTCTGGAGGCGCAACGCGCCGGCTTTCGCGCCACCGCCGACTACTCCGAGATTGCCGCGATGGACGCCGTCATCATCTGCGTGCCCACTCCGTTGAACGAGCACCACGAGCCCGACATGAGCTTTGTTACCGACACTGTGAAGTCGATTGCGCCACACATTCATGAGGGACAGCTGATTGTGCTCGAAAGCACTACTTACCCCGGCACCACGGAGGAGGTGGTGGTGCCGCTACTCGAAGGCGGCAATACGCACGGCCTGAAGGTAACTCGCGGCGCGGAAGAGAGCGGCGTGCACGTGGTGTTTTCGCCGGAGCGCGAGGATCCCGGCAACGACACCGTCGCCCGGCACGATGTGCCCAAGGTGGTGGGCGGCTGCAGCACGGCAGCCGTGGAACTGGCCACGGCCATGTACAGCGCCATCTTTCGCAAGGTTGTACCGGTAAGCAGCCCCGCGGTTGCGGAGATGACCAAGCTGCTCGAGAACATCTATCGCTGCGTGAACATTGCCCTGGTCAACGAGCTCAAGCGGCTGTGCCTGCGCATGGACATTAATTTACACGAGGTGATTGAGGCGGCCAAGACCAAGCCTTTTGGCTTCCAAGCCTTTTATCCCGGGCCCGGGCTGGGCGGCCACTGCATTCCCATCGATCCTTTCTATCTTTCGTGGAAGGCGCGCGAGTTCGACTTTCGCACGCGCTTTATTGAGCTGGCCGGCGAAATCAACATGGCCATGCCCTACTTTGTGCTGGATCAGATTGGCGAGGCGCTTAATCTGCGTGCAAAACCTCTCAAGAATTCGAAGGTGCTGGTCCTGGGGCTGGCCTACAAACGCGATATCGACGACCTGCGCGAGTCGCCTTCGCTGACGATCATTGAACTGTTGCGCAAGGGTGGCGCGGTGGTCGCCTACAACGACCCGTACTTCCCTACCGTGGGCCGTGGGCGCAAGTATGACCTGAACATGACCTGCGTGCCGCTCGATCATTTAGAGGAATACGACGCGGTCGTGATCGTGACCGACCACTCCAGTTACGACTATGCCCAGATTGTGGAGCAGGCGCAGCTAGTGATCGATACGCGCAACGCGACGCATGGCATCGAGTCGCCGAAAATTGTGCGCTGCTAGATTCATGTCTGTGAAGTTCGCATCATAATAATCGGTCGTCCTGAGTGAGTTCGCCGCGGCGAACGAGTCGAAGGACCTGCATTTCTGCGTTTGGACTCAAGTTACGAACCTCCGGGACACCACGCGGGGTCCGTTCACACTGTCGGGACCCCATCGTGTATCGTGACTTCGTGCGCCAATGATGAATCTGCTGCCAATTCTCGCCGAGCCCCGGCACTTTACGCTCTTGGAGCGAAGTCTGTTCGTCGCCCTGGCGGCAGCGTCGGTCTACGGATTCTGGCGGCGTTTCAGGCCTATCCTCGGAAAGATTCTCCAATCGAAGAAGGATTCCGATTTTCATCTCTTCCCGATTGGCAAGCGCGTGTGGGATTTTGTATGGGAAGTGCTGCTGCAGGCGAAGGTGATTCGCGAGCGGCCGCTTGCGGGCGTGGCGCATGCCCTCGTGTTCTGGGCGTTCTGCGCCTTCGCGCTGGTTACTCTGAACCACTGCGCGGTGATGTTCGGCCTTGGATTTCTCGATCCTGCAGGGCGTGTAGGTCGACTGTATTTTGATTTTGCAGCGATTTTCGCCATCGCCTGCGCGGTGGGAATTTTCGGGTTGTTTGTGCGGCGATTTCTGGTACGCCCCAAATGGCTGGGCGAACTCTCGTGGGGTTCGGGCTTCGTTGCACTCTTGATCTTCGCGCTGATGGCAACCTACCTGGCGGCGTTTTTCATAACGGAACCGAGTAGCGCGGTTAAAACCCTGTGGTGGGCCCACACCCTCACGTTGCTCGCGTTTCTGCCGCTGATTCCCCATACCAAGCATCTGCATCTGGTGCTCAGCCCGTTCACAGTGTTCTTCTCGCGCGGCGAGTTCTCGCACATTCCTCCGCTGAGCGGCGACGAGGATTTCGGGTTAGTTAGTGGAAGAGACCTGACGCAGCTCGTAAGCCTGCAAGCGTATTCGTGTGTGGAATGCGGTCGGTGCATGGAACACTGTCCCGCCAATGCCACTGGCAAAGAGCTGAACCCGAAGGAAATTGTCCTGGGCTTGCGCGGGTACCTGAACGAGTTCGGACCGAAGTCCGAAGAGCCGCTGCTCGGCAAGTACAACTCGCAGGAGGCAGCATTCGAGTGCACCACCTGCGGCGCGTGTGAGTTCCAGTGCCCAGTGGGCATTGAGCACGTGCCGATCATTGTGGGCCTCAGGCGCGGCGCAGTAAACACCGGCGCGTGGGAGAACGACTACGGATCCAAGTTATTCTTGGTTCTGGAGCGCGGCAGCAACGCGCTGGGTATGAGCACTACGGAACGCGACAAGTTTGTGGAGAAGAACGCGCTGCCCATCTTCGACGGAACACAAGAATATTGTTTATGGCTCGGCTGCATGGGTGGGTACGACCCAAAGGGGCGCGAGATTGTGCTGGCGTTGGTACGGGTAATGCGCCACCTCGGCGCGAGCTTCGGCGTCTTGCGAAAAGAAAAGTGCACCGGCGACCCGGTCCGCCGCCTGGGCAACGATCTGCTCTTTCAGCAACTCGCAGAAGCGAATCTTGAGGCGTTGGCGCAGAATCGCGTAACGAAGATCATTACGATCTGTCCGCACTGCGTACGCACCATTCAAGAAGACTGGAAGGAGTTTGGCACGCCACCCGAGGTCGAACATCACAGCGAATTCCTGGCCCGGAATCAGCACTTGTTGCGAATCCAAAACCAGGAAAAAGAGAAAATCGTCTACCACGACCCCTGCTACCTAGGCCGCTATCGCAATGTTTATGACGAGCCGCGCCAAGTCGTCGCTCTGGCCGGTGAGTTGGTGGAGGCCCCGCGCTCGCGTGAGCGAAGCTTTTGCTGCGGTGCCGGCGGGGGCCTCGCGTTTCTCGGCGAGGAAAAAGGCGAGCGCGTAAGTCAGGTTCGCGCGGCCGAATTGGTTGCGACGGGAGCTGGCGTTATTGCCGCAGCCTGCCCCTTCTGCAATACGATGTTCCAGGACGCTCTCGCAGCGCGCGGCGAAGGTGCGCCAGCGCTGATGGACATTGCGCAGTTGATGGCGCGAGGATTGCCGGAGGATCAGTGATTCAAAGCAGGAGCACTTCGAAATGAAGATTGTTGTAGCTATCAAACAAGTGCCTGACCGCGATGCGCCCGTTCGCATCGCCGCGGACGCGAAATGGATAGAAGAGCGTGAGCTGCAATGGGCCATGAACGAGCCCGATGCCTACGCGCTCGAAGAGGCACTGCAGTTGAAAGAAAAGCACGGCGGTGAAGTGATCGTACTGAGCGCGGGGCCCGAGCGCGTGGGCTCGACCATTCGCGAAGCCCTCGCCAAGGGCGCGGACCGGGCGATTCACATTGTGTGCGACGACCTGGGCACGCGCGATGCTTTGGGTGTGGCGCGATTGCTCGCCGCAGCGATCAAGTCAGAAACTCCTGACCTCGTGCTGACCGGATTGCAGTCGGAAGATCTTGGCCTTGGCCAGACCGGCGTGATTCTCGCAGAGCTGCTCGGGCTGCCGCATTCGACGCTCATTTTGCACGTGGAGAAAACCGATGCTGGACTGAAAGTGAAGCGCGAACTCGAAGAGGGATGGTTTCAATCCATCGAGATGCCGCTGCCCGCCGTGCTGACCATACAATCGGGCGGCAACAAGCTGCGCTATGCCACGCTGATGGGCATTAAGCGCGCCAAAACCAAAGAGCTGCGTGCGGTGAATGCTGCTGAGCTCGGAACGGCGGCTGCGCCGACGGTGACTCTCGAACAAATCTCCGCGCCGAAGAAACAAAAGTCGACGCAGATTCTCAGCGGATCGGCGAAGGAGGCAGCGGCAGCATTGGTGGAGAAGCTGAAAACGGAGGCGCGAGTGCTATGAGTGTTTTGGCGGTTTTGGAAGAGAGTGGAGGCAAGATTAAACGCGCCAGTTGGGAAGCGCTCGCAGCTGCGCATCGCCTCGCGTCCGCGCAAGAGATCACGGCAGTGGTCATCGGCGGGCAAACCGAAGCGCTCGCTGCCGAAGCCGCGGCCAAACCTGTTGGTAAAGTCGTGCGCGTAGAGCATCCGCTGCTTAAGACGTATACGGCAGATGGGTTTTCTCTCGCTTTGCACCAACTCCTCCAAAACCAGAGCCCTGCGCAAATAGTGTTTCCGCACACGTATCAGGTGCGCGACTACGCGCCGGCGCTGGCGTGCAAGTTCGGCCAGGTGCTGATCGGCGACGTGACGGGCATCGAGGACGCTCCAATCTTCACCAGGCAACTATTGCAAGGGCGGCTGAACGGCAGCTACCGGCATAACGGCAACGGACCGTGCTTTTTATCCGTGCAGGCCGGAGCGTTTCGAGCGGACGCGCTTGACGCAAAATCCGGCGCGGGACTAGCCCCGATTGAACTCTTCACGCCTACGCTCGAGCCTGCGCAGATTCGCACCAAACCCAGCGAGCCGTTTCGCGAATCGGCGCAGACGGTCGATCTCGGCTCGGCGCAGCGGATCGTGAGCGTCGGCCGCGGAATTAAAGGCGCGGAGAATCTGCCGTTGATCGAGGCACTCGCAAGCGCGTTGGGCGCGGAGCTGGCCGCTTCACGCCCCATCTGCGACAACGGCTGGCTGCCCCTGGAGCGGCAGGTGGGAAGCTCGGGCCATACGGTCGCACCGAAGCTCTATTTGGCCGTCGGCATCTCGGGAGCCATCCAGCACCTCGTCGGCATGAAAGGTTCGCAGTGCATTGTGGCCATCAACAAGGATCCCGACGCCCCCATCTTCGAAGTCGCCGATTATGGCATCGTCGGCGATCTGTTCGAAGTGGTTCCGGCGCTGACGGAGGCAGTGAAGGCAGCTAAACAGTAAGCCGTTCGACGCGATCGATTCCGCCGCGCGATGCATGCGCAGTGAAGGCCGTCGCTTCCGCCCGGGAAAGCAGAAAGAATAATGCGGGGGTCTGGAGACCCCCGCTACAGCCGGTCAGGAGACCGGCGCTACATACCGCTTCAATCACCAGATGTGGCAGGCGTTGACTGGCATCATGGGCTGGCCCACTTTGCAGCCGAAGGCCTCGCCGAATGCTGGAAGATTCTGCACCACGCCGTTGGCGCGGAACTCTTCTGGAGCATGGCCGTCGGTCTGCGCCAGCAGCCGAATCATCTCGGGCCTGCGAGTGCCGCACCAGTTCTGTCCGAAGGCAAGGAAGAATTGCTGCGGCGGCGTAAAGCCGTCCTGCTTGGCGTTCAAATCGATGCCTTTGCTTTTGGCGTCGGCAAGAAACGCCATATACGCCAGCCGCAATCCGCCGTTATCGGCTGTATTCTCTCCCAATTCCAGCTTGCCGTTGAGTTTTACATCGCCCAGCACGGTGAAGTTGCCGTACTCCTGCACTTCGCAATCCGTCATGGTATCAAACTTCTTGCGATCTTCGGCCGACCACCAGCCCGACAGATTACCGTAGCCATCGAACTGGCTGCCCTGATCGTCGAAGCCGTGCGTCAGCTCATGCCCGACGATGGCGCCAATGTGGCCATAGATTTCCGCATCAGTGGCTTTTGGATCGTAAAACGGCGCCTGCAGAATTCCAGCGGGAAAGTTGATGTCGTTCATCGTGGGATTGTAAAACGCATTCACCGTCGCCGGAGTCGTGATCCATTCACCGCGATCCACCGGCTTGCCGATTTTATTGAGCTCGCGCTTGTTCTCAAAGTCCGCCGCGCGCAGGGCGTTGCCAAGAGCGTCGCCGCGAACGATCGTCAAGCTTGAATAATCGCGCCAATGATCGGGATAGCCGATTTTGTCGGCCACCAATTTGAGTTTGGCCTCGGCGGTTTTCTTGGTGGGATCGCTCATCCACGTTTGCGTTTCCAGCTCCGAGCCCATGGCGGCTTCGATGTCGTGAACCATCTTGAGCGTAAAGGCCTTGCTCGCGGCGGGAAAGTTCTCTGCCACGTAGACCTGGCCGACCGCCTCGCCCATGGCGCCGTCTGTTGCGGCCGCGCACCGCTTCCAGCGCGCTTGCTGCTGTGGTTGCCCCTCCAGCTCGTGGTTATTGAAGTTGAAATCCTCCTGGCTCAGCGCCTTGGGCAGCGCAGTTTCAGGAATCGAGCTGATAAGCTGCCAGCGCAGGTAGGCTTTGACGGTGTCGAGATCTGTCGAGTCCAGGACGGACTGCAAGCCCTTGAAGAAATCCGGAACCGTGACATTCACCTCCACGATTCCAGGCACGCCGGTGTCGGCAAAGAGCTTGGTCCAGTCGATTGCCGGCGTCAGCTCTGCCAGTTTCGCCGTGGGCAGCAGGTGATAGACGTTCTCCGGCTGGCGGCGTGAAGTAACGTCCATCGACGCCTTAGCCAACGCGGTTTCGAGCGTCATGATCTTTTGCGCATCGGACGCGGCCTGGTCCGCCGGCTCTCCCAGCAGCGCAAGCATCTTCGCTACGTGCTCCACGTATTCCTTGCGCGTTTTGTCGGCCTCGTCGCCGGTGCGGAAATAATAATCGCGCTCCGGAAGCCCGAGTCCACCCTGATCGACGACGGCAATCTGCTTGCGCGCATCCTTGAAGTCCTGCTGCTCGCCGTAGCTGAAGAACGCGCCCACATTGATCATCTGGTAGTGCGCCAGCAGATCTGTCAATTGCGCTTTGCTGGTGAGGGCCGCGATGCGGTCGAGCTCGGGCTGCAACGGCTGCAAACCTTTGGCTTCAATCGCATCTTCATCGAGGCAGCTCGCGTAGTAGTCGCCAATCTTCTGCTCATTGGCAGTGTGCTGCGCGCTTTTTTGCGCTACCTGATCGAGCAGGCCGCGCACGATGTTCTGCGTATAGTCGTAGACGATGCCGAACTGCCCGTACCCCTGCTTGTCGGGCGGAATCGGGTAGAGATTGCTGAAGTTTCCGCACGCGTACTGGTAAAAGTTCACGCAAGCGTCTGCGGTGGTGTCCATCACCTGCTTATCGAGACCCGGCAGAAGCGCAACCTTCTGGGGAGCGCTGCTTGCAGTCGAGTTCGTGGCCTGGGCATGAACCATGGCCACACGCGGCGCGAGGGCGGCTGCGCCCAACAGTCCGAAGAGTGCGGTACGACAAAATCGAATCATTCGATTGACCTCAACGTTCAAAGATTGAGTGTAATAGCCCGCGGCGGCGGCTGGCCACATGGTTGGCATTTCTGATTTCGAAGAGCCGCCAAGTTGGTCCCGGTATCGTGACTCTGGCTTCGCACTGGCCGATTCCCAAAACCGCTCACAGTTTCACAGTTTCGACGTGTCCTGGAGGCTTTGTCTCTAAAGTATTGATTCTGTGATGGTTCCATCTTTTACATGTTTCGAAGTCCGCTTTTTGATTTTTTTTATTTAATTAATTAATTTCGGAGTGGAGAAATAGGGGGATGGGGGGAGGGGGGAGGCATAAGCGCTAAGTTAAGTATCGGAGTTGAGGCTTTCGCTTTCGTCGCGGCTCAGATAGATCATCCCTGATTTGGTTCCACTCTTGGATGATTTGGTCGAGGTGCAGTGCAGGCTTGATGGCGGCCAGCAGCTGACGTAGCAGGAACTGGAATTCACGCCATGGACTGGGAGTGGGGCGCTTCGGTCGACAAGTATCCCCAGGGGGAAATGGTTTTACCGATGCGGGCCATTTTCTGAGTGAGTAAGGCGACGAATAGTTTTCCATACAGCCATGCTCGGCTGCTTTTGTCGTCGTATTTGGGCACATGTCCGAGTTGGGCGATGGATTTGAGTCGCTTGAAAGTGAGCTCGATCTGCCACCGCAGCCGGTATGCTTCCAGCACTTCCGTGGCGGTCGCCTGTTGGGCGTTGAGGGTGGTGAAGACAAGGACGTATTTGGCGTAGGTTCGGGTTTCCGGCGCCACTGTTTTTCCATTCTGCAGCTTGATGTCGAGCTTGCGTTGAGCCTGCTTGATGGCCTGCCGGCTCTTGCGGATTGCGCAGACGCGGCCGGCTATTATTTGTCCTCCTGAGCGCACCTTGACGGGCCACTCGGCAACCTTGCCTACATGACGCAACTGATCCAGCTTGTCGAGCAGTGAAAATGGTTCGTCGCCTTTATTCATAAGGGAAAGAGCATGTGGATTCAAGCGCACACATACATCGGCATGCTGCTCGACGACGGCCGCGATTCCGGCCGGATGACAGTATCCGGCATCGGCAAGAACGAGTTCGTTTGCTTGAAAATGAAAGCGTCCAAACCGCTCCGCGGTGCCAGGACCGGCGGTAGAGGTGAGTTGGAAACAATCGCACTCCAGGCTGGGAAGACGGAGGCTGTAATGAATGCGCCACTGGCCACCGGTCGGTCCTGGCTCACAAACCACAGTTGCATCCAGAAGACGCAATGTTCGGCCCAGAAAACTGGCCTGCAACTGGACCCCGTTTTCCTTCCAAAGCTGCTCACACAACTGCCGCAACCACGGTTCTGCATCCCGCAGCCGATTCAACAGAGTCACGTCAGAGACATCGGCAATGCCCGCTAACTTAGCCTCCACCGCCGTCTCACGCAGCGACCAACCGCCCCCAATATGCATCAGCAGTGTGCGAAGCAACGTCTCAAGCGACGAAAAGCCGCGCAACCGCTTCACTGCCCCACTGGTGCGGCCCAACTGCTCCCAGCCAGCAGGAAATAGACCACGAAGAACATCCCAGTTCTCCAGCTCTGCCATGGGACAAGATTACCCCGGCAAAAACAAGCCGTCAATATTTATCTTAGCGCTTATGGAGGGGGGAGGGGGTATGGGGGTACGGACCGGGCAGATGCCTGACATTCTGGACCGGAGATGGTTCTGGCTGCACATGACTAGATTGTGCGCCAAAGCAGCGTAATTCTATGCAAAAGGCTGGGGAGAAGTTTTTGGATCGGGATCGTGGGTCGGGTCGCGCGTGGAGTGGATTCTCTTTATCTATAGTTCTTTCTTCCAGGGTGGTTTTTCGGGCGAAACTTGCCCTAGCGTGGTCCGCAATTCAAAATGCAGATTCTCTTTTGCTGGCCGGGGGAATCGTAATGGTTTCTTTCGCCCGCTCAAGCGGGCTGGCTATCCTAAATTTGATCGCATTCCCCCAGGCTGAAGCCTGGGGCTACCATCTGACGCCCCCTTTGGGGGCTCTGCGCCGGCCCCGCATACCTTCGCAATATACGACGCACTGCGCTGATAAGAAGCAGAACGGGGATTTGCCGATGGTCGGCCTTTGTGGCTTCCCACCCATCGAGCAAGAAACGCTCGATGGATGGGGCACAGTTTCATCTCGCAGGGGGTTTCATCTCTCGCGGGTTTCATCTCCCGTGGGCCGGAAACTCCCTTGCCGGACTTGAGCGAAAACAGAGTTGGTGTGGTCCGATCAGTATTGTGCGGGGTCGCCTCTCCCTGTCGCTACTACCCTATCGCTCCGGCCCATAACAGTGGGACATCTCCCACTCTTTTCCGCGAAACACGCGGAAAAGAACGGGCCACAGCAGGAGTAATCAGGGGCCGTGTCGATAGCTGAGTTCAAGCCACCAGCGCCATGGCGCGGATGGTTTCCTTGCGCACGGTCAGCTTTTCGATCAGATCGGTGCGCACTTCGTAGCCGCGGCCGGGGGTATCGGGAATGGCAATCTCACCTTCCGCTGACACCGTAACTTCGGGCTCGATGATGTCAGTCGTCCAATAGCGCGCCGAGGCGGAAACGTCGCCGGGCAGCGTGAATCCCTCGAGCGTAGACAGCGCGATGTTGTGCGCGCGGCCGATGCCGGACTCGAGCATTCCGCCGCACCAAACGGGGATGCCGCGCTCCAGCGCGGCGTTGTGCACGGCGATGGCTTCAGAGAATCCGCCCACGCGGCCGAGCTTGATGTTGATGATCTTGCACGACTCCATTTCGATAGCGGCCAGAGCATCTCGGCGGTTGCGGATGGACTCGTCGAGGCAGATTGGCGTGTTGAGGCGCTTCTGCAGCACGGAGTGGAAGTAGAAATCGTCGTGCCAGAGCGGCTGCTCGATCATGAGCAGGTCGAAGGCGTCGAAGGATTCGAGGTGCTCCTGGTCGTGCAGACGGTAGGCGGAGTTGGCGTCGCAACTGAGCAGAATTCCGGGCCAGCGGCTGCGCACGCGCTCGAAGACTTCCACGTCCCAGCCGGGCTTGCACTTGAGCTTGATGCGCTGATAGCCGGCAGCCAGCTCGCGCTCGACGATCGCAGAGCAGCTCGGGAATCGAGGATTGAATGCCGAGGGAGACGCCGCAGGAAATGCTTTCGCGGACGCCGCCGATGAGTTGGGAAAGAGAGATGCCTTCGCGCTGCGCTTCGAGATCCCAAATGGCATTTTCAAGCGCAGCCTTGGCCATGGGATTGCCGCGCACGGCGCGAAAGATGCGCGGGCACTCGCCGCCGTGCTCCGGCGACTCAGCGGCCAGCATGGGGCCCAGTTCGTTCACCATCACCTGCCAGGCAGTATCGGTGGACTCGCCGGAGAAGAACGGCCGCTCGCCCGCGGTGCACTCGCCCCAGCCGATCAGCCCTTCAGACTGAATCTCGGCAAGCACGATTCTTCGGTTGCGGGTGACGCCAAAGCTGGTTTCAAATGGACGCACCAGCGGCATGTGGATTTCGCGCAGGATGATGGCATCAATTCTCATTCGTTCCTCGTCGTCGGTCAGGGTTAAGAAAGAGGGCCCAGTTCATAGACACCATTGCCTTCGGCATCGAGAGAGAAACCGGTCACTGCCAGACCTCTCGGAAAAAGCCTGCTGAAACTTCTGTTGATTCTCAAACTGAACATCGAAAGCCCGTTTGCGAGTTGCTTCGCTGGCCTTCCACTTTTCAATGGAAGCCGGAACCAGAATGCGTTCTTCGATGGTGCGTGCTGCTGCCGGACGGCGAGCCAAAAGGGCCTCAACTCGGGGGGTATCGAGCTCCCACTCGGCTAAAAGCCGGTCGGTTGGAAGTCCACCCTGCAGACGAGATGAGGATACACCATAGAAATTCACGCGGTACTCGCGAGAGATAGCGCCCAGCCTGTGGATATTTAGGAAAGCGTTTTTGATTTGAAGGGGATCAAAGGTCCACTCCATATGGCAGATGCCGCGCGAAAGCGCCTCACGTCGTTGTTCCCATTTGAGTTGCGCGCCAAGACCGCGATTGCGGTGCGAGGGACTAACGGCCAGCATGTGAGAGTGAAGGTAAGGCTGGGCCCCTTTCGAGGTTGATTTGAGCCCCGGCAAAGACATGGCGAAACCGACGAGGGTTTCGCGCTTTTCCGTTCTCCCGTCCTCACTGTCGGGACCCCCGGCGAGCGGTCGTTGCTCGCTGGGGTGGCTTCCTCCCTCGCTCCCCGTTTTCTTGTTCCCTTGTTCCCTCGTTCTCTCGTTCCCTGTTTTTTCAAACGCGCCCAGCACCTGGCCGCCGATTTTCTGCGCTAACAAAAAAGTCTTGCGTGGTATGACGTCGCTTTCATCGTAGCCCCAGGTCTCGATTTGGAGATCGACACAGGCCTGCATCTCATCCATTCCCGAGCAGGAGCGAATTCGAATCATGGCTTGGCCTGCTCCAGAGAATTAGATGCCGCCGCATCGGCTGCGAGCTTCCTCTTGGCCTGCGCCCAAAGCGCTTCCAATTCGTTCGGCGACAGATCTTCGAGGGGCCGGGGCGTGGCCAGTTCCATCTCGCGGAAGCGTTGCCGGAAACGGAGATTGCAGTTGCGCAAGGCCATCTCGGCATCGACGCCGAGATGGCGGCCGAGATTGACGACGGTAAACAGCAGATCGCCCAGCTCGGCTTCGACTGCCGGCTTGCGCGCGGGATCGGCGGAAGCGGCTTCGGCTTCGAGCTCGGCGGTCTCTTCCGCGATTTTGGGCAGAAGTTCGCGCCAGGTGGGCCAGTCGAAGCCCGATTTCTGCGCCTTGGCGCCGATCTTGGCGGCTTCAGCGAGCGCCGGCATGGCGCGCATCACTGAATCCAGTCTCGACTTCGCGTGACTCTCTTCCGAAAGGGCTGCTGCATGCAATGCCTCGGCGGCTTTGATCTCCTCCCAGTTGCGCAGGACGGCAGCGGCGGAGCCTTCAACGTTGGCGTCGACATCGGCGCGATTGCCGGCGGCGCGCGCAGCTTCGTCGCCGAAAACATGCGGATGACGGCGCACCAGTTTGCTATTCAGAGAGTCGAGTACATCGGCGATGGTGAAATGGCCCTCGTTGGCGGCCATTTCCGCATAAAACAGCACCTGCAGCAGCAGGTCGCCGAGCTCTTCAGCGAGGTGCGGAAAGTCGCGGCGCTCAATGGCGTCGAAGACCTCGTAGGCCTCTTCAAGCGTGTATTTGCGGATGGAGTCGAAGGACTGCTCGCGGTCCCAGGGGCAGCCGCCGGGAGCGCGAAGACGCGCCATAATGGCCGCGGACTGCTCAAACAACGCAGCCGCTCGCGTCGGGTCGGTGACGATTTCCCCGGGAGAACTCTTCTTGCTGTGGTGCTCCGGCTGAATATCCATGCAGCTCCAGTTTAGCGCCCCATGTTTTAAATTGCCCTTTCTCCCCGGCAGTAGTATTCTTGCGCATCCTCAGAAACCTTTGATTCAAGGGAGCGAAAATGAAAAGAAGAAATCCGCTTGCCGTGCTTTTTCTGCCGTTCATCACCTTTGGTATCTACGGCCTTGTCTGGTTAGTGAAGACCAAGGATGAAATGAACAGCCTCGGTGCGCAAATACCCACTGCATGGCTGTTGATCATCCCCTTTGCGAATCTCTACTGGCTATGGGTCTACGGTACGGGCGTCGCTCTGGTAACCCATGGGGCTTTCTCCGCATTGGGAAGCTTCTTGCTCAAGATTTTTCTGGGGCCGATCGGCTACGCCATTCTGCAAAATGAGTTCAACAAGGTGGCCGTGGCATCCCCGTCGCCGCTGGTTGTCCCTGGGAACTGACATTGCGACGATTCGGCCCGCGATTTGGCCTGATCGCACACTAAGACGACACGCCGGGCGTATATACTCGGTCTGCAATGATCCCAATTTATGTGACCGTTTTTGCGGGGGTTTTGGGCCTGGCGTTCGGGAGTTTTCTGAACGTTTGCGCGACCCGATGGCCCGAAGAAGAGAGCAACGTCAAGGGCCGTTCGCGTTGCCGCAGTTGCGGCCGCACTCTGGCATGGTGGGAAAACATACCCCTGGCGAGCTGGCTGGCATTGCGCGGGCGCTGCCGGACCTGCAAGACGTGGATCGGCTGGCGCTATCCTCTGGCTGAACTGGCAGTGGGCGGCCTCTGGGCGTTCTCCGCTTGGCACACCTTCCTTGAGGCGCCTGAACTCAGCACAGGAAATCTTACCTACGACGCCATGTGGAGCCTGGCCAACGGAATCGCCCGCATCATTTTTCTGTGGATTCTGGTCGCCCTGGCCGTGATGGACGCGGAAAATCTCTGGTTACCTGATCGCCTCACCATACCGGGAATCGCGCTGGGATTCGCATTGGCCTTCGCACGAGGAGGTCTCTGTGCGTCGATGGCCTTCGGCGGCGGGTTCGACGAGTGGCAACATTATGTGGCGCTTTGGGAGTTTTATTGGTTTATTGGTACTGTCGTTTCCGCGGCAGGTGTCCTGGTGATCCGCTGGGTTTACGTCATGATCCGCGGCCAGGAGGGGATCGGCTTGGGCGACGTCAAACTGGTGGCTATGATCGGCGCATGGCTCGGCGTCCGTTGTGCGGTGCTTTCCTTCGGAATCGCCGTCATTCTCGGCGCTCTGTTCGCGCTTGCGATCCTCGTTCTACCGTCGGCTCGCGCCGGCAATAAACCGTGGAGGCAGCAGAAGCTTCCCTTCGGAACGTTCCTTTCGATCGGCGGGGTGGTGAGCGCCTTCTGGGGCGTGCCTCTGGTCGCTACCTATCTGAGCTGGGCTGGGTTCTAGCGGGACTCTTGCAGTTTATTGCGGTACCGGGAGCTGCGCTGGTTGCGGCGGCTTGGCCTTGGCGAGGTCTGGATCCTGAAGAGCCTTGCGCGCCTCTTTGGCGTGGCGGCTGCCGGGATCGTAGTCCATCACCTTCTGATAATTTGCGCGGGCATCGGCAAAATTGCCCAGGTGACGCTCGGCCTCGGCCAGGCCCCAATACACATCGGGATTATCCGGGTCGAGCACCAGCGCGGACTGGTAGCGCGACAGTGCGGCCCTCCAATCCTTGTTATCGAGATAATACGAGCCAACTGTTTCGTCCTCGGCCGCCGTTTCATGATGCTCCGGCACGGTTTGCTCGCCTTTGCGATGGCGTTTTCCCGGTTGCGCATCGTCATCGGCGGGGGGAAGCAGGCCGCTCATACCCGCCATGCTCGAACTGGAACTCTGCTGCTGATTCTCGGCCGCAACTCCCGCCTCTTCCGGACTACGCACCGGATCAACGTCGTCGACTGGCATGGGGATGCGGCCGGTTTGGCTTTCATCGCTGTCCCCGGGAATCGTGCCGGGCGAATTTCGCGTCGGCATCACGGGAACATCGCTGGTGTCTTCAGGAAACGGATTCTGCTCGGATTGCTTCTGCGTGCGTGCGGGCTGCTGGGCCGCGGGTGGATTGGCGTTGCTTGGCGGAGCCGGCGGGTTGGTTTGCTGGCCCTGAGCACTGAACCCCGACGCCGTCACAAGACCGAAACCCAACACCACCGCGATGGCAAACCACAATTTCATGAGATCTGTTCAATTCCTCCGCGCGCAACCCATCAATTTTATTAGACTCCGTCGGGGGCGTGAGGACAACTGAATCTCGCTAAAAGCCGGTTGCCCGCGGTTCCGGCCCTGCGGACGCGGCCCGAGCCAGCACCGCGCCAGGGCGAAATCCATTGCGCCAATCGCCGCGATCTTGCTAGCATCCAATCTATCCGGCCCCGGTCCCCACTTCGCAGGTCAAACAATGGCTACAGCTTCAGCACGCGCAAGCAGCCGCACCGTTCGGTCTTTGCCGGTTCGGCTCACCGAAAAGTACTTCTACCTCGCCTTCTCGATGCTGGTGGCGGCCATCGTGGTGTACGGTTTCAGCTTTACCATCGGCGACAACCTGATTCATCCCAAAATCCCCCCTCCAACGATCCTCTACTTCCACGCCGCGGCGTTTTCAGCCTGGGTTGTGTTCTACATTCTGCAATCGGTGCTGGTGCGGACCCACAACGTGCGGATACACCGCACGCTGGGCTGGTTCGGCGCCGGACTGGCCCTCGTGATGGTGGTGCTGGGCTACGCAACCGCCATCGCCATGGAGCGGTTTAACTGGCACCAGCTCAACCAACCCGACGCCGTTCCGTTCATCGCCGTTCCCTTCTGGGACATCACTGCCTTCGCCGTCGCCGCCGCGCTCGCCGTTTACTGGCGCCGCAAACCGGAACTGCACCGCCGCCTGATGCTGCTTGCCACCGCGGCGCTTACTTCCGCGGCCTGGGGGCGAATGCCCACCGGCTTCTTTCCGCCGGTCTATTTCTATTGGGGAGTCGACGCGCTCATCTTCCTGGGCGTCGTGCGCGACCTTGTGGTGAACCGGCGCGTGCATCGCGTGTACCTGTTCGGGTTGCCCGCATTTTTCGCCGGCCAATGGGCCGCCGTCTATCTGGCAAATCATAAGCCGGAAGCCTGGATAAAGATCGCGCGCGGCATCGTCGGCTAAGCGCCCTCAGCCTGCCATGCGTGGTGCGCGGATCGGCGTTCGCCCACACAAATTCCACTGCAACTCCGGCCCGGCCGGAACCGATACAATCGCCTCTAGGCGTCTTGATTTTTGAGCCGCCCCTCGAGGAGTTCTCTTCCCATGGCTTACCAGGTTCTGGCTCGCAAATACCGGCCGCAGCGCTTTGGCGACGTGGCCGGCCAGGACCACGTTACGCGCACTCTAATGAATGCGCTGGAACAGAACCGCATCGCGCACGGCTACATCTTTTCCGGTCATCGCGGCATCGGGAAAACCACCATTGCGCGCATTCTGGCCATGGCTCTGAACTGCCGCACCAAGATTGGCTCTGCCGAGCGGCCTACGCCGGAGCCTTGCGGCGTGTGCGACGCGTGCACGGAGATTCGCCAGGGCAACGCGGTGGACGTGATCGAGATCGACGCCGCCACCAACCGCGGCATCGACGAGATTCGCGAGCTGCGCGATGCGGCCCGTTACGCGCCGTCACGCGACCGGTACAAAGTCTACATCCTCGACGAGGCGCACCAGATTACCGAAGCTGCTTTTAACGCGCTGCTGAAGACGCTGGAAGAGCCGCCGGCGCACGTCATCTTTATGATGGCGACGACGGAGCCCGAGAACATTCCGCAGACCATCCGCTCGCGTTGTCAGCACTTCAGCTTTCACGCGGTCAAATTCGATGACATTCTGGCGCAGTTGAAGATGATTGCCGCCGAGGAAAAGGTTGCGGCCGACGAAGAAGCGCTGGCGCTCCTGGCCGAAGCCGGCGACGGTTCGATGCGCGATGCGCTCTCCATCATGGACCAGGCTATTGCGTCGGCTCCGCTCGATGCCGGACGGCCGAAACTTTCAAACGAGCAGATTCGCGAGCTGATGGGGTCGGTGCCGAGCACCGTCTTTGAAAAACTGCTCGAAGCCGTGGCCGCCGCCGAGACAGCTCCGCTGATGGAGCAATTGAATACGCTGCTGAACGCCGGGCACAGCCCGTTGTCGCTGGCGCGGCAGATGGTGCGCTACCTGCGTAATACGCTCATGGCCAAACTGGGAGGCGAGCAGACACAGTTGCTCGAAATCTCCGCCGATGAACGGGCGCGCGCGGCGCGTACGGCGCTGCTTTTCAGCGAAGAGGAGCTGACGCGAAATTTGCAAATTGTGCTGCGCACTTTCGACGATTTGAACTACCGCCAGGAGCAGCGCTTTCACCTGGAACTGGGACTGCTCAAGCTGATCCACGCGCAACGACTGCTGCCGATCGAGGAATTGCTGAGCGGAGTGGCAGGAGGCGCGGGCGCACGGCCCGCAACGCCGACCAGTGCGCCGCGCGCAATCGCAAGCGTGGCTCGGCCCGCAGTTGCGTCATCGGCTTCAACAGGCTCACCGGCGCGCGAACCGAGTGGCTGGAATCGAGCGCCATCCCCGAAGCAGAGCGCTGGACCGGAAAGCGGCGCTGTCATGAGCGGATCGGCCACGGCAGTCGAATCCCCGATGGCGGAGAGCACAGTAGCGCGGGAGCTTTCGCCCTTCCCTGTCGCTGGGACGCAAGCATCGGGGAATGGCTCGTCCGAACCTCTCACCGAAGGTGCATTGGCTAAGGCGCTTGAGCCGGCCAGCGTGACAAACGGAGAGTTGAGTGTTGAATCGCTTCGTCAGGAAGTTGTGAACGCGCTGGCCCAGGCTGGGCACGGTTCGGCCGCGCAGTTGCTGGGCAATGGCACATGGCGACTGGAGAGCACGAGCGTCAACGTGGCCGTGCCGGGGATGGGCAAGAAGATGCTCAGTTTGACGGTGAACCCCGCGGCGGAGAAGATCGTTCGCCAGGAACTGCAGCGGCTGGGCGCGCCCACGCGTTTCGTCGTGTCCGCCGGCGAGGGATCGGCTCCGGCCGTGGTTGCTGCACCCGTTGCGCTCGTGGGAAGCGTGCAGGAGGCGGCGCTCCAGCATCCAATCGTCAAGAGCGCCCAGGAGATTTTCAAGGCCGAGGTCCGCAGTGTGGTCGATCTTCGCCAGAAATAACGGGCTTTGAGGAGAACACAACAAGAATGATCAATCCGCTCAAGATTTCGGAGATGCTTTCCAAGGCCGGCGAAATGCAGGAAGAGGTTCAGCGCAAGCTGGGCGAGACCGTGGTCGAGGCATCGAGCGGAGGCGGCGCGGTGACCGCGACCATGAACGGCAAGAAGGAATTGCTCAAGATCCACATCGATCCCTCTGCGGTGATGAGCCTGACCGGCGGCCAGCCCGATGTGGAGATGCTGGAGAATTTGATAGTGGGCGCGGTGAACGAAGCCGGGCACAAGGCCGATGAGGCCATCAAGTCGAGCGTACAGGGCATGCTGGGCGGATTGAAGATTCCAGGACTCGGCTCATAAAGTTTTGAAAGGTAGACGTTGTGTCACGCTATGCCGAGCCGATGGCTCGGCTCATTGAGGAACTGAAAAAACTACCCGGCGTGGGCACCAAGAGCGCGCAGCGCTACGCCTTTCATATTCTCCGTTCAACCGACGAGGACGCGGCCGCTGCTGGCCGACGCCGTGCGCGGATTAAAAGCCAGCCTGCGCCTCTGTTCCATTTGCAACAACGTGACCGATATCGACCCGTGCGCCTACTGCGCGAGCCCATCGCGGAATCAGCGGCTGGTCTGCGTGGTGGAAGAGCCCACGAATATCGCCTCTGTGGAGCGGACGCAGATGTACCAGGGCGTCTATCACGTGCTGCATGGAACGCTCTCGCCGCTGCACGGCGTGGGACCCGACCAGTTGCGCGCGAAAACTCTGATTGGCCGCGTGGAGCGGGGCGAAGTGGATGAGGTGATTCTCGCCACCAGCCCCACACTCGAAGGCGAGGCCACGGCGAGCTGGCTGGCAACTGCTTTGCGCGGCTTTTCGGTGAAGATCACGCGAATAGCCACCGGCGTTCCCGCAGGAAGCGACATTGAATATGCCGACGAGGTAACGATGGCGCGCGCGATGGAAGGCCGGAGAGAAGTTTAGCGCTTGATCGGCGCTGGCGGCGTGGACGCCGCCAGTACAGCCGGTCAGGAGACCGGCGCTACGTAGCGTGCACGCAAAAGAAGAGCGGGAGAGCCGGTTCGCTCGTCCCGCTCAAGCGCCCTCAGGAGGCGTCTTGCAAACTATTTCGAAACCTGATCGAGCGCGAGGTTCAGCTCCAGCACATTCACGCGCGGCTCTCCAAGAAAGCCGAGCTGGCGCGAGGTGGTATGGTCCGCGATGAGCTTCCGCAGTTGATCCTGATCGATGCCGCGCGCCTGGGCAACACGCGCGACCTGATAATACGCATTGTCCGGCGTAATGTCGGGGTCGAGACCGGAGCCTGAAGTGGTCACCATATCGATGGGCACTGGCTTGCCCTGGTTCGCCGCGGCCAGCTTGTCGATGTCTCCTTGAATGCGCGTCACCAGCGTCTTGTTCGACTGGGCCAGGTTGGTGCCGCCGGAGGCTGTGGCGTCGTAGCCATTGCCCGCAGCCGAGGGGCGCGGATGAAAGTACTTGTCCGACGTGAAGCTCTGCGCGATCAGTTCCGAGCCGATGACCGTGCCATCTTTGAGCTCAATGAGGCTGCCGTCGGCCTGGTGGTGAAAGAGCAAGCCGGCGAGTCCTGTCATCAGCAGCGGATATCCCAGGCCGAACAGGACTGCGGTAACGAGAGTGAAGAGAACGGATGTCTTCCAAACGGAATGCACGGTGAAGCTCCTTAAAAACAGCTATCAGCTATCAGCTTGCGGCGCGAATTTCGCGCCGCGTTAAACGCCTACGCCAGATGCAGCGCCACCAGGCAGAGATCAATGGCCTTGATGCCGATAAATGGAATGATGATGCCGCCCACGCCATAGATCAGCAGGTTGTTGCGCAGCAGGATATCGGCCGGCTTGGGCTCGTACTTGACGCCCTTCAACGCCAGCGGGATCAGCGCCACAATAATGATCGCGTTGAAAATGACTGCCGACAAAATTGCCGAATTGGGCGAGTGCAGATGCATGATATTGAGCGCGCCCAGGACCGGGTAAAACGCCCAAGAACATGGCCGGGATGATAGCGAAGTACTTCGCCACGTCGTTGGCGATGGAGAACGTGGTCAGAGCGCCGCGCGTCATCAGAAGCTGCTTGCCGATCTCCACGATTTCGATGAGCTTGGTGGGGTTGGAGTCGAGATCGACCATATTGCCGGCCTCTTTTGCAGCCTGTGTGCCGGAGTTCATGGCCACGCCCACGTCGGCCTGCGCCAGCGCGGGCGCATCGTTGGTGCCATCGCCGGTCATAGCCACCAGCTTGCCTTTGGCCTGCTCGCGCTTGATCAGATCCATTTTGTCCTTGGGCTTGGCCTCGGCAAGAAAGTCGTCCACGCCGGCTTCTCGCGCGATCACGGCAGCGGTCAGCGGATTGTCACCGGTGATCATGATGGTGCGGATGCCCATGGCACGGAGGCGCGCAAGGCGATCCTTCAGCCCGCCCTTGACGACATCTTTCAAATAAATGACGCCGAGGGCCGAGGAATTTTCGGCGACCACGAGAGGCGTACCGCCCATGCGCGCGATTTCTTCTACACTCTCGCGGACTTTTTGCGGCAGCGAAGTGCCCTGCTCCTCAAGGAAGCGGGCAATCGCATCAACGGATCCCTTGCGGATGAGCGTGCCCGGAAGATTGACGCCGCTCATGCGTGTCTGTGCAGTGAAGGGCACAAATTCCGCGTGAATGCCGCCCAGATCTCGGCCGCGCAGGTTGTACTTCTCTTTAGCTAATACAACAATCGATCGGCCTTCGGGAGTTTCGTCGGAGAGCGAGGCCAGTTGCGCGGCATTGGCCAGCCGCTCCGGGCTCACGTCGGGCGCGGTGATAAATTCCACAGCCTGGCGATTGCCCAGGGTGATTGTTCCGGTCTTATCGAGCAGCAACGTGTTCACGTCGCCTGCGGCTTCCACGGCGCGGCCGCTCATGGCGAGCACGTTGTATTGCACCAGGCGATCCATGCCTGCGATGCCGATGGCCGAGAGCAATCCGCCGATGGTGGTAGGAATGAGGCACACCAGGAGCGAAACCAGCACGAAGACGGTTTGGGGCGCGTGGGAGTAAATAGCGAACGGCTGCAGCGTGACCACCGCCAGCAGAAAGATGATGGTGAGGCCGGAGAGCAGAATGCTGAGAGCGATCTCGTTAGGCGTCTTCTGCCGTGTTGCGCCTTCGACCAGCGCGATCATGCGATCGAGAAAGGTTTCGCCGGGATTGGAGGTGATCTTTACCTTGATCCAGTCCGAGAGCACCTTGGTGCCGCCGGTGACGGCCGAGCGGTCGCCTCCGGCTTCGCGGATGACGGGCGCCGACTCGCCGGTAATTGCCGACTCATCCACCGACGCCACGCCCTCGATCACTTCGCCGTCGCCCGCGATATAGTTACCGGCCGCAACGTAGATCACATCTCCAGCGCGGAGCGATCCGCTCACCACTTCTTCAAAGCTGCCGTCGGGCTTATATCTTTTGGCAATCGTTTCGCCCTTGGCCTTGCGCAACGTGTCGGCCTGCGCCTTGCCGCGGCCCTCTGCCATAGCTTCGGCAAAGTTGGCGAACAGCACCGTGAACCACAGCCAGAGCGTGATCTGCAGGTTGAAACCGAAGGTCTCGCGATGATGTTGGAAATTCACGATGAGCAGGGCGGAGGTGAGCACACTGCCCACTTCCACCACGAACATCACCGGGTTCTTGGCCATGCCACGCGGATCGAGCTTGCGAAAGCTGTCCACAATGGCTGGGCCGATGATCCTTGTATCCCAAATACTTATTTTCTCTGCCATGTCAGTCCGTTTGCCTTGTCCTGATGCGGTTTCGCTTCGGGTTAGAACAGCGTCCCTGGGTTTGTGTGCAGCAACAGGTGTTCCAGAATCGGTCCCAGGCTCAGCGCCGGAAAAAATGTAAGCGCGCCGATAATCAAAACCACGCCGATGAGCAGCACGGTAAACAGCGGAGTGTTGACTGGAAATGTGCCGGATGACGGCGGCACACTCTTCTTCATGGCCAGATTGCCGGCCAACGCCAGAGCTGGAATCATCATGAGAAATCTGCCGATGAGCATGTCGAAAGCCATCGCGATGTTGTACCACCAGTTGGTCCCCAGGCCCGCGAAGGCCGATCCGTTATTCCCCGCGCCCGAGGTAAAGGAGTAGAGAATCTCTGAGAATCCGTGTGGGCCGGGATTATTGGTTACGGAAAGCCCTTGCGGAATCAGCACGAAGATTGCCGCAAATGTGAGGATGATGAACGGGAAGATGAGCGCGTAAAGCATGGCCATCTTCACGTCGTAGGATTCGATTTTCTTGCCCAAGTACTCCGGCGTGCGGCCAACCATCAGTCCGGCAATGAAGACCGCAATCACAACGTAAATCAACATGCCGTACATACCCGCGCCGACGCCGCCAAAGACCACCTCGCCGAGCATGATGTTGGCCAGCGGGATCATGCCGCCGAGCGGAGTAAAACTGTCGTGCATGCCGTTGACGGCGCCACAACTGGCGTCGGTGGTGATGGTAGCGAAGAGCGTGCTCTCGGCAATGCCGTTGCGCACTTCCTTGCCTTCCATGTTTCCGCCGGGCGCAGTCGCGGTGCGTGTCTGCGCGGCCCCGTTTATGTCTGGATGCGGCTGCGACTCAGCCCAATAACACACCGCGAAGCCGGCTGCAAAGAGGAGATACATTGCGGCGAAGACAGCCCAGCCGTGGCCGCGCGAGCCGCTCATTCGGCCCAGCGTGTACGTGAGACCCGCGCCTATGATGAAGATCGAAAGGATCTGAAAGAAATTCGAAAGCGGAGTCGGATTCTCATACGGATGGGCGCTGTTGGCATTGAAGAATCCGCCGCCGTTGGTGCCCAGCATCTTGATGGCTTCCTGCGAAGCCACCGGGCCCTGGCCGATGGTCTGCGTGCTGCCTTCGACGGTATGCACGACGGTGTAGGGATGGAGATTCTGCGGAACTCCCTGCCAAACCAACAGCAATGCATAGACGATGCACGCCGGCGTGAGGATATAAAGCATTGTCCGCGTCATATCCACCCAGAAGTTGCCGATGGTGCTTGACTGCGTGCGCTTGATGCCGCGGATGAGCGCCACGGCAACCACAATGCCCTACGGCAGCCGACCAGAAGTTGTGCGTAGCCAGTGCGGCCATCTCGGTGAGATAGCTCATGGTCGATTCGGGCGAGTAGAACTGCCAGTTGGTATTGGTGGTAAAGCTCGCCGCGGTATTCCAGGCCAGATCGGGTCCCACGGCCGCGAGATGCTGCGGATTGGCCCAGCCCCATCCCGCGCCCTGCATGAATCCCTGCAACCGCTCGAGCGCGTAGGTGAGGAGCAGGCCTACGGCGGAAAAGCCGAGCATGGCGAAGGTGTACTCACGCCAGTTCATCTCTTTGTCCGCGTTCACCGCACAGAGTTTGTAGATGAGGCGTTCGAACGGGCGCAGCACTGGATCAAGCCAGGTGCGCTCGCCCTCGAGAACGCGCGTCAGGTAGATGCCGACGGGGCGAACGGTAGCAAGCAGAATGACAGAGTAGATGGCGAATTGCAGCCAGCCATTGACGGACATATCAGAATTTCTCCGGGAAAAGCAATGCGACGGTGAGATACGCCATAAGAAGAATCGAGAGCACCAGTCCGGTTGCCGAAATCCAATCCATGTGCATGGGCTACCTCAACTTTTCGCATGCCTTGACGTAGAGAAACGCCAGGACAAAGAAAATAGCGGTGAACAGCAGCATGACTGCGTCTTGCATAGGAGAACTCCAAATTCTGGCCGGCGCGGCGCCGGCGCGATTGCTTAAAAAGCGGATTTCGTTCGTTTAGCGTCGGCTCCGCCGGAGCGGCACAAAAAACTCGCGCGACAATAAGATCCGGGTCTACCAAAAGGTCGACCCGAGATCAATTCTGTCTTCCAACAGCTTTGAGTATCGAAAAGATTTTCTAAATAATTCGTAAGGATCGGAACCGAACGGCGATAAGTTCTGGAAAATCAGTACGCGCTGAGCGCACTTCTGCCCGAAATGCGATATGCTCGGCGCGTGCGTCTACTCTTCGTTGCCGGTCCAGCCCTCAGGAATGAAGCGGTAACCCACCCATGGCTCAGTCTGAATGTATTGGCGGCCTGTCTCGGTTTCGAGCTTTTTTCGTAACTGCCCGACAAAAACCCTCAGGTACTCGGGCTGGTGTGCCGATTGCGCGCCCCATACGGCAGTCAGAAGAGCGCGGTGCGTCATCACCTTGCCAGAGTTACGCGCGAGATGCAGCAGCAGATCGAACTCTTTGGGTGTGAGATGAATCGGTTTACCCTGAACGGTGATGGCGTGCGCCTGGGAGTCCACTACGAAGTCGCCCACTTCGAGGGCAGCCGTGCTGCGTTCGGGAGCGCGCCGCAGATGCGCCCGCACGCGTGCCAGCAATTCCTGAATACTGAAAGGCTTGGTGACGTAGTCGTCGGCGCCGGCGTCGAGCGCCTCCACCTTCGACCGCTCGTGCTCGCGGACCGACAGCACCAGGACGGGCGTGTCGCCTCGCGTGCGAATCATGCGGCAGACATCTACACCGCTCATCCCCGGCATCATCAGGTCGGTGATCACGAGGTCGGGCGCCCAGTCGCGGAAGACGCGCAAACCCTCGTCGGGATCGTTGGCTGTGCGCACGTCGTAACCCTGTGCAGAGAGCGCGGCGCGCAGTACCCGCGTAATCTGCGATTCGTCGTCAATTACCAGAATTCGTCCAGGCATGGTCTTTCTCTATCCACCGAAGCTTACATCATTTTCTCGCCGCAGATTCGATTGCTGCGGCGCGCCATTTCACAAAGCGCGAAAGACGGCTATGATTCCGATGGGGAAATCGATGCGCGTTCGCGCCTATTCTGGGCAGATTCTTCGCTGGTTCCTAGCCACAGCCGCGGCCATGGTCACCACATCTCTGCTGGTCTGGCTGGGCGCCAATTCCACCACCGCGGGAATGGTCTTTCTGGTGCTGGTGGTGTGGTCGGCGAGTCAGGCCGGAATCGTCCTTTCGCTGTACATGGCAGCTCTGTGCGCGATCTTCTTTGACTATTATTTTCTGCCTCCCCTTCACACATTTCGACTGGTGGGCGGGCAAGCCTGGGTGGCGATGATCTCGTTCGCACTGGGATGTGTGGTGGTGAGCCGGCTGGCCGAGCGGGCGCGAAGGCAGGCTTTGCAGGCCGAGCAACGCCAGGCAGGACGTGGGGCGGCTTTACGCCCTCAGCCAGGAGATGATGCTCTTTGAAGATGCCGACCGGCTCATCCGCGACCTGCCCGGGCTGATCGACCGCATCTTTGCGCTGGACGGCGTCATTCTGTACGTTTGCGAGCACGACCGTTTCTACTCTTCGACCGGAGAAGCGACAGCCAGCATTCGCGCGCACATGCAGTCCTTGACCGAAGGCTTGAGCCCAACGCTGGTGCCGCTGGCCGACTACCACTCCACGTCGCTGATGCTGGGAATGAGACCTGTGGGCGCGCTGGCCTGGCGGCCGGAGTCGCTTTCGCGCGAAGTCTCTGCCGCCATCAGCGCCCAGGTCGCGATTGCCGTGGCGCGCTCCATTGCGATAGAGACTACGGCGCGCGTCGAAGCTGCACGCGAAGGCGAGCGGCTGCGCACGGCACTCATCGATTCCCTCACCCACGAACTGCGCACTCCGCTGACCTCGATTCGCGCCGCTTCCACAACTCTCGTAGAAAGCGAGGGCCTGGACGAGGCCGCACGTCTCGATATGGCGCGCATCATTGACGAAGAAGCGGCGCGGCTCGACCTGCTGATCGGCGAGGCCGTGGAGATGGCGGAGATCGACGCCAACGTGGTGAAAGTGAAAATGTCGCCGCAGAATCCCCGTGCCCTGCTCGACCAGGCCGTGGAGGAATCGCGCAAAGCTTTGGCTTCGCACAAAGTGAACATCGTCGTGGAGGACGAAAACAATCCCGGCAGCAATGGATCGGCCCGTAGCGATTCGGCCGGTGGAGATTCAGCATGGTTCGATCCGCACTTGCTGGGCCGGGTCCTGCGCCACCTGCTCGAAAACGCGGCCGCCCACACGCCACCCGGCAGCCGCGTAAAGCTGAGCTGCGAGCGCAGCGACGATCGCCTCGAGTTTTTCGTGGAGGATAACGGCCCAGGTATCGACGCGCTCGACATGCCGCTGATCTTCGAGAAGTTCTACCGGGGTAAGAATCGCTCAAGCAAGCGCAAAGGATCGGGGATGGGCCTGGCCATTACCCGCTCCATTCTGAAAGCGCATAACGGAGGCATCGAGGCTTCCAACGTTCCCGGCGGCGGCGCGCGCTTTCGTTTCTGGGTGCCGCTGATTGAAAGGGAGCCGAGCCGGCAGTGAACGGTCTGTGCGACGGAAGGCGATTTAGGCAGCGATGCAGTTTCCGGATTGGCGACAAGTCGGGAGCTACCAGAAAGCTGTTCCCTGCGGCGCGCACGAAGAGTAATACTTTCCTGAATGAGCTCGAGTCTTATTGGTCGGGGCATGAACCCTCGCTAAACTTCAGCTTTTTCTTGCCTCCCAATGCAAAAATCACTCGAATCGTAGTTTCAACCTCCACGGGCTCACCGTGAAGGACATACGGGCGATATTTCCATTGCTGCACGGCCTTGATTGATGCATCCAGAAGCATCTGCGGGCCACATATGACACGGAGATTTTCAATTTCTCCAGCCTTGGAGATCGTCGCACGCAGCGTAACGATTCCGGATACGCGCGCGGCTTTGGCAATGCGAGGATATTCGGGCTCGACTTTGTAGAGCAGATTACCCACGACCACGCCTTCAGGGATGAAAACAGGTGCGGTTGGCGCTGACTGGTGCGGGTTGTCCTTCTCGTCCGCAATAACAGGTGTGCTGTAAATTGCATTTGGAACCATCAACAGGCAGACAGCGATGCATCTGAGAACTTGCAAGCGGTGCGATTCGCTATATACCTTGATCATCCCGAAATTATATGTAAAGGCACAGCGCGCTGCACCATTACGGCTATTTCGGGTCCTCGCTCCAATCGCAGACAATCTCGCGGCGTTTTTCGGAGCTCTCCACAGCCCATTCAAGTAGCCGCGCCACGCGCCAACCGTCCACGCCCGTCACGGGAGCCGGGGCCTTGCCCAGCAGCGCATCGCGAATGCCTGCGTAGTAGAACCGGTAGTCGCCTGTGACGGCCTGCACGGGACGGCTGACCGCGCCGCCGTCGATGTCCACGTACAACAGACCCCACGCCGACGAGGGTTCCTGCCCCCACGCGGCATCTGTGATGCGCGCAATTTTGGTGAGTGCGGCTTCCTGCGAGTCCACACCTTTCTTTATGTACCCGCCGCGCGTCCCGCGCAGGCGAAAGCGCGGCGCCGCCTTGAGTGAGAGCAGATTGGACGCGACAGTGACGATCAGACCCGGGTAGCGCAAGCGGATGGTGAATGAATCGTTTGCTCCTGTTCCATCTCTTTCGCGCAGCACCTCGGCGCTTATCCCTTCCGGCTTGCCGAACAGCGCAAGCGCCTGATCTACGAGGTGCGGCCCCAGGTCCTGCAGCATGCCGCCGGAATCGACATCCTCCTTCCAAAGCCGCTCCGTTAGCCGAGCCGGACGCCAGCGGTCAAAGCGGGATTCGAGGGCCACCAGCCGGCCCAGTGCACCTTCATGCAATAGTTTCTGAACCGTCAGGAAGTCGCTGTCCCAGCGGCGGTTATAAAACGGAGCTAGCAGCGCTTTATGCTTCTTCGCAAGGCCGATCAATTCCGCGGCTTCGGCCGAGGTCAGGGTCATCGGCTTGTCAACGACAACATTCTTGCCCGCGCTCAGGATTTGCTTTGGCGAGCTCGTAGTGAGTTGCGTTTGGTGTGGCGACAACGAAAAGTCCGAGAGACTGGTCGGCAAGCATAGCTTCGAGCGAACGGTATACCGTAATGCCGGAATAGCGCTCGGCAGCCTTGTTGGTGCTGCGCTCCATCACCGCGGCGAGCTCCAGTCCCTCGACCGACGACAACAGCGGACCGTGAAAGACCCGCCCTGCCATTCCGAAACCGACCAAACCGACGCGAATCATGGAACCTCCTGCAACTAGTGGTTAAGCTTTGGTTCTTGGCAAGCGCGCGACTAGGTTCTCGCGCGCCAACTGCCGCAGCGACGACTAGCCCCGCTAACTCCGCTAGCCCCGCTCTTTTCTAGCCATCGAGTTTAAACCGGGTTTCTGCCAGACGATAAAGCCGCCGCCAGACCAGCCGGTTCATGGTGACCACAATAAGCGAAATCATAATCGTGGCCATTAGCAGCATGGAGAAACTGCCACTGTCGGTGGCCGCGTCAATCTGTGCGCCCAAGCCGATGGTCGAAAGCGTCTGGTCCTTCACGTGCGAGTACTCGGCCATCACCGAAGCGTTCCACGCGCCTCCTGAGGCCGTGACCATCCCGGTGATCAAGTAAGGAAAGATGCCCGGAAGGATGAGCTTGATCCAGCGCTGCCATCGCGTGAAGTGGTAAAGCGAGGCCACCTCGCGCAGGTCCGAGGGGATGGACATGGCGCCGGCGATCACGTTGAAGAGGATGTACCATTGCGTGCCGAGGAGCATGAGCGCAATCGACCCGATGCCCAGGCCGCCACCGATCCTGACCAATCCGATGAGCAAAATCGGAAAGAACGCTGTCGCCGGCACCGAGGCCATGATTTGCGCGATTGGCTGCACAACGCGCGCCAATTTGGGATTGAGGCCGATGCTCACGCCGACGGGAATCGTCCACGCGGCGGAGAGGAGCAGCGCGGCATTCACGCGCATAAATGTGGCACCGGCGCCCTCGAGCAGCAGGCGCAGGTCGGCCAGGGTGACCGTCTCTGAGCATGAGCACGGCCTGTGCCGCGGCCCAGCAAACGGCCATCGCGCCCGCCAATGCCACTGCCCATAGAACTGGAGAAACTTTGCGGGACTTCGTTTCGTCGAGAGGCTTTACCACGCGGGATTCTTTGCTGTGCGCAAGATGCTTGTAGACCGGCTCCTCCACGCGATCCCAGATGCGGCCGGGAAGAGTTTGACAGATTTTCGACCGGCGAAGGAGCTCGAGGATCGGCGATGTGACCTGGTCGGCGGATTCCACTTGCTCGAATTTAAATTTGTCGCTCCAGGCAATGAGCGGACGCCACACCAGCTGATCGGTAGCGACGACGATCAGAATCACGGTCGCAATGCCGGCGAGCAAGGCGCGCACGTTACCCTCATAAGTCGCGGTCTGGATGTAGCTGCCCAGGCCGGGGAGCTGGAAGTTGCGATCGCCCATGGTGAAGGTTTCGCAAAAGATGAGCGCGAACCAGCCGCCGGCGACGGAGACGATCGAATTCCACACCAGGCCGATTGTGGAGAACGGCATTTCGAGTTGCCAAAAACGCTGCCAGTTGGAATAGCGATAGATGCGCGACGCCTCCAGCATCTCGCGCGGAATGGTTTTGAGCGAGGAATAGAAGCTGAAAGCGAGATTCCACACCTGCCCGGTAAAGATGAGCAGAATGACCGCCATTTCAATTCCCATTTGATGGCCGGGAACGAGCGAAACCATGGCCAGCACCACGGGCGGAAGAAAACTGAGCACTGGAATCGACTGCAGAATGTCCAGGACCGCGACCATCCACGGCTCGATGCGCGAATTGTACGCGGCGATGTATCCGTAGGTGACGGCGAAGGCCAGGCTGAGAAAGTAGGCAATGACCATGCGCACGATCGAATAGAAAGCGTAGACCGGCAGCGCGCCGATGGAGCTCGAAATGGGCACCACCGGTATGGGCTTCTGAAACCAATAGACGCCGGTCGAGACGATGGCGAAGAAAACCGCCAGGGCGCAGGCCGCTACACCCAGATCGATGAAGAAGGGCGTGCTGCGAGCGGTGACGAGAGTGCGTGCGAGCGGACGCTGGAGGTTCACTTCTCCTCCTCGCTCGGAGCAATCTCCTCTTCCAGCGCATCGGGCAGCACAAAGCGGCGGCGCGCGGCATCGAAATCGAACAGCTCCGCGTAGCGGCCCCACGTGACGGCGGTTTCCATCTGCCGCTGGCTTTCCTCCTCGCTGAACTGCTCGTCGAGCATGTCGAGGAAGAAGTCTTCGCGCACGGTGTGGTCGCTCTTGGTGTCGAGAGCGCGGCGAATCTGGCGCAACAGCAACACATTCTCGATCGGCGGCGTTGCGGAAGAGCTCCTTCTGGCGAAGAATTTCGGAGTTGGCAAACTCCTCGCCGCTGGGAGTGATGACGGCGTCGCCCTCCTCGACCTTGAGGAAGCCCAGCAGTTGTGCGGCGTCGACGATGGGCAGCAGATCGTCGATCTCAAAAGCCAGATCGTCGGCCAGACGGTACATGTCGTCGCGCCCGCCCTTGTCGAGGAGCAGCTCAAGCAGACCGGCGATGCCGCCAGGCCGCGCGTGAGGCAGCATCTGGTAGCGCATCTGGCGCTGATCGCGCGCGGCAGGAGCGAGTTGGTGGCCGGGCGCTCCGCCCGGTTCTGTGTCGGGCCGGGTGAGGACCTTGTAAATGTAGTCCACCAGTTGCGTGAAGGCCTCCGACTTGCGCTCGCGCGGCTGGGCAAGCTGAACGCGGAAGTCGGTGCGGATGTGGCCGGGATTGCGCCCCAGCACGATGATGCGGTCGGCCAAGAGCACGGCCTCCTCAATGTTGTGCGTGACCAGGAAGATCGCCTTGGTGGGCATGGTCTTCTTCGCCCACAGTTCGAGAAGTTCGCTGCGCAGGTTCTCGGCCGTCAGTACGTCGAGCGCGGAGAAAGGCTCGTCCATGAAGAGCACTTCAGGCTCGACCACCAGGGCGCGCGCAAAACCCACGCGCTGCCGCATGCCACCCGACAGTTCCTTCGGATAGGCTGCTTCAAAACCGTCGAGACCGACCATGTCGAGCATTTTCATGCTGCGTTCGCGGCGCTCCGCGGGCGCAATGCCGCGTGCCTGCAGCGGGGCTTCAACATTGTCGAGAACGCTGAGCCAGGGGAAGAGGGCGAAACTCTGAAATACGATGGAGACGTTGATTTCCGATTCGGCGATAGGCTTGCCGTGCCAATAGACCTGTCCCGCCGTCGGCGTTGAAAGTCCGGTGAGCATGCGCAGTATGGTCGATTTGCCCGATCCCGACGGCCCCAGCAACGCAAGAATCTCTCCGGGCACGATGCTCAAATCGGTCGCCGAGATCACCTGAATGCGATTCTGGCTCGGCTGCGCGTAGTACTTCTCGATCTTCGACGGCGCGAATGATCGCATCATCGCTCGCCGGGGGGATCGCCTGAGGGGCGGTAGGGGCGCCGGGGGCCTGGTTGGGGCTGACCGCTTCTTGCATCTCCGGATCTCCGGTAGGGAATTACTGGCCGGGTCGCGGCCCGCTGCTGCCAGTATAAGGATGAAAAATTGATCTGAAGTGAATCGCGTTCAGGGTAGCCGGCGAAACTGCCGCCGCCTGTCTCCCCGGCTTCCCTCTATGCCTCTCGATCGACAGGAGCGCAGTGCATTACACTACGTAAGCGTACCATTCCTGCCGGCTCAAAAATGCTACGGCTGGGAGGGTCGAAAGCTGGCGCGGTAGACCGTGACGCGTGAGAACCACACGTCACGATTTCTCACCGCCTGCAACGAGGAGAGTATGCCCACGACCACCCAAAAACCGAGAGTTCTGGTGGCGGATGACGAGCGCGTCATCGCCGATACATTGGCAATGATCCTGAACCAGAGCGGCTTTGAGGCGCGCGCCGTTTATTCCGGCGAGGGAGCCCTGGATCTTGCCGACTCGTTTCAGCCGGACATGCTGATCTCCGATGTAATCATGGCTGACCTGAACGGCATCGACGCGGCGATTCGCATTCGCGCATTATTGCCGAGGATCAAGATTCTGCTGTTTTCCGGCCAGGCCGCTACCGCGGACCTGCTGGAGAAAGCGCGCAAAGAAGGCTACGAGTTCGACATCCTCGCGAAGCCTGTCCACCCCCAGGACCTGCTGGCACGTCTCCGGAACTAGCTGCGGAAGTGGCTCAAACCGCCGCCGCAATTTCCTGCATTACTGCGCATGCGCTATCGTCGCCGCAGACCGCCGATTCACTTCGCCAATAATCTTTCCCATGTCCTGGTGGACCGCCCTCCCCTGCTCCACCATGAGTTCTCCGCCCACGTAGACGCGATCGATGTCGCGCTCTTCGGTCACCAGGACAAGACTCGCATACGGATCGAAGATAGTTCCGTAGCGCGTGGGGTCGATGACGACAAAGTCGGCGAACTTGCCCGGCTCCAGGCTGCCCAGCTTGTCTTTGACGCCCATCACGTCGGCGGAGCCCATGGTGTGCAGATAGAGCACTTCATACGGGCTCATGATGGCCGCGCTCTGGTAGAGGTCGCGGATTGCATAGAGGCCCGTGCGCATGTTTTCGAAGGGGTCAGCGACGTCGGCGCTTGCTTCGCCGTCCACGCCCATCCCCACGCGAATGCCCTTCTTTAGATACTTGGGAATGTCGGCCACGCCTGAGGCGAGGCGTCCGTTGGACAGTGGGTTCCAGGACATACCGGCATGAGCCGCGGCGGTCGCGTCGAGAATGGCGTCGGTGGTGTGAATGAAGTGGCCAAAATACAGCGTGGGACCGAGCAGGCCGCTCTCGGTCATCCAGTGAAACTTCGATTGCTCGGCGGCCACGGTGTCGGGCGGCTCCAGATAATGCGTCTGGTTGCCGATGTGGAACTCGTCCATCTCCTGTTTCTCGGCCACAGCCTGCTGCTCCGTGTTGTTGAACGAGGTCCAGCCGTTCAGCATCACGCTCAGGAAGCGCGAACTTTGCGGTTGCGCCGCCGTCCAATCGAGAAATTTCTTGAGGCGCGCGCGTGCCATCTCCGGCGTCATTTGCGGGCCGATCATGTCGGCGTCATAGCCGTGCACAAAGCGAATCCCCGATTCCATCTCTCCACGAAACGATTCCTCATCGCATTTGTTTCCCGCGCACGCTTCCGACTTGGAGCCACCGTAGGCGAAGTCGTACGCGCCGGTGACGCCATGCTCCAGATGATCCAGCGCACCGTACAGAGTGAACCAGTAATAATCTTCGGCCTTGGCGTAGAGCGCATGCTGGTTGTAGAGGCCATCGATCCAGCCCGGAAGCGTCTGATCCTGCGCGATACCGCGAAACGCGGCTTGCCATAGATGGCTGTGCGCGGAAAGAAGCCCGGGAATAATCCACTCCCCGTGCGCGTCCCAGGTCTCATTCCTGCGGAGAGGTCGCGGGAGGCGCGCCCGCGGAACCGCCGTGAGCTTTCCCTCGTCATCGACCACCAGGTATCCGGTAAATGGCTCCTTTTGCCCCGGCGCCATGGTGACGATGCGTGCGTTATTCACGATGAGCCTGGCTGGCGGAGCGGCCCAGCGCAGATTTGCGGCCGGAATCAGACACCCGATGCTACACAAAGGATCCAACCCATCATTCTTCTCGGCATCCCCCTTGATACCGCGAATCGGATAAGAGTGCAATGATGAAACTTCAACGGTAAATGGTGAACTCACTTGATCTCGGGTTGGTCGAACGGCGAAAGTATTCAAAGGATGACAAAAATCCTTCGTTCGACCCGCGTCTTGACACCGCACGGCATCGCACCGGCCGCGGTGATTGTAGATAACGAGCGGATCACTGCGCTCGGCGCCTGGAAAGAAGTCACTGCAAGCGCGGAGCTCTTCGATTTCGGCGACCATGTGCTTCTTCCCGGCCTGGTGGATTCGCACGTCCACATCAATGAGCCCGGACGCACCGAGTGGGAAGGATTTGAGACGGCGACCCAGGCTGCGACCGCAGGCGGCGTGACCACGCTGGTCGATATGCCCCTGAACTGCGTTCCTGAGACCATCGATGTGCCGGCCCTCGAGGCCAAGCGCGCTGCGGCGCAAGGCAAAGCGTGGGTGGACTGGGCCGCGTGGGGCGGTGTGGTACGCGGTAACGCAGAGGCGCTGCCGTCGCTGGTACGCGCAGGCGTGCCCGGTTTCAAGTGCTTTCTTATTCAATCTGGAATTGACGGCTTTCAATGGGTGGATGAAGCCGACCTGCGCGTAGCGCTCAAGAAGCTGCGCAGCACCGGACTGCCCTTGCTGGCGCACGCTGAATTGGCTGGACCCGTAGATGCGGCGACGACATCACTGAACAAAGTGGACGCCGACTGGCGCAAATATTCCACCTATTTAAGCTCTCGTCCCGATGCAGCGGAAATTGAAGCCATTGCCTTGCTCATTCGCCTGGCCGAAGAGTTTGAGACTCCCATTCACATCGTGCATCTCTCCAGCGCCCAGGCACTGCCTCTGCTCAGGGATGCGCGCCAGCGTGGCGTGCCGGTCACGGTAGAAACCTGCGCGCACTATCTCTGGTTCGACGCCGCGAAGATTCCCGACGGCGCGACCCAGTACAAATGCGCACCGCCGATTCGCGACGCGGCGAACCGCGAGGCGTTATGGAGTGCGCTCAACGAAGGACTGATTGAAATGGTGATCACTGATCACTCCCCTTGCCCGCCCGCGATGAAGCATCGTGATGAAGGCCGATGGGACAAAGCGTGGGGCGGTATCGCGAGCCTAGGGCTGGCCCTGCCGGTGCTGTGGACCGGGATGAAACAACGTGGCATCGCGCTGGAGCGGATCGGGGAGTGGATGGCGGCTGCACCCGCTCGATTGGCCGGAATGAGCGGGCGCAAGGGCGCGATTGCGGCCGGCGCCGATGCAGACTTCGCCGTCTTCGATCCTGAGGCCAGCTGGACCGTCGCGTTTTCCGATCTCCATTTTCGACACAAGATTTCGCCCTATCTGGGCGCTGAACTGCGAGGACGTGTGCTCGAAACCTGGTTGCGCGGTGCACCTGTCTTTCACGCCGGGGCGCACGTTGGCGAGGCACGCGGCAAAGAGCAGGTGCGCTCATGAGCGCTCGTGCAATGTTAGAGCGCGCCCAACGCGCGATCGCCGAGTGCAATCGCATCGCGGCGATGAGCGAGGAGCCGAATCGCACCACGCGAAGATTTCTCACGCCACCCGTGCGCGAAGTGCATGCGTTATTGCGCGAGCGCATGGGGGCTCTTGGCATGACGGTGAGCATAGACGCAGCCGGCAACCTGCTCGGCTTTTGGCGACCCCCCGAGTCGCGAGCCAAACGCCTGGTCATCGGCTCGCACATCGACACCGTGCCCAATGCCGGCGCGTTTGACGGCATCCTCGGCGTTACGCTGGCGCTCGAATGCGTGGAAATTGCACAGGAACTCAAGCTGCCGCTGCCCATCGAAATCATCGTCTTCAGTGAGGAAGAAGGCGTGCGCTTCGGCCTGCCGTTCATCGGCAGCCGCGCGGCCGCCGGGCGCTTCGATCCTGCCCTCCTCAAATTGATAGATGCAGACGGCGTCACGCTCGAGGACGCGATCCGCGCCTTTGGGCTCGATCCTGTAGAGATCGAAAAGGCGGCCATCGGCGAAGATTCTTTGGGCTTCTTCGAAGTGCACATCGAACAGGGTCCGGTTCTCGAGGCAGAGGATATGCGCGTCGCCGCTGTGACTGCCATCGTGGGCCAAACCCGGTACACTCTCACGTGGACGGGACACGCCAACCATGCCGGGACCACGCCCATGCATCTGCGCCGCGATGCGCTGGCCGGCGCGGCCGAGTGGATTGTCGCAGTGGAATCTCTCGCGCAGCGCGTGGAAGGACTCGTGGCCACCGTGGGCCATGTGGACGTGGAACCGAATGCAGCGAATGTGATCGCAGGCGCGGTGCGCGTGAGCCTCGACGTTCGCCACGCCGACGACGCCGCGCGTAAGTCCGCCGTGGACGCCCTGCTTGCGCAGGCCGAAGCCATCGCACAACGGCGCGCGCTGGATTTGCAATGTGCACGCCAGATGGACCAGCCCGCCGTACCCATGGACGAGCGGCTGACCGCGTTTCTTGCAGACGCAATTGAAGCGGCGGGGTTGCCCGTGAAGAGCATGCCAAGCGGCGCGGGTCACGACGCCATGGTGATGGCCGCGTGCGTGCCCACGGCCATGCTCTTTTTGCGCAGCCCCGGCGGCATAAGCCATCATCCCGATGAAACTGTGCGCGAAGAGGACGTTACCGCGGCTCTTGAAGTGTGTGGCAAATTTCTACAGCGGCTGGCCGCCGAGGTCAGATAGAATCGGGCAACGGAATTAGTTGGTGATTTTGCTCGCATTCCACTTTTTCGATTTCCCATTGCAGAGGTCGCAAGTGCATCACTTAGGATCGACGCGCAGCAGCCTGAAGGCTGATCATTTACTGCAAACGCCTGACACTTTCGTTCGCTCGCCACTCCCCGGCGCAGAGGGCGTGGAGTTCATCATTCACGCCGCGCCGCAACTGGGCGCGCGCTTTACTCAGATGACGGCAGAGTTCATCGCCGGAGGATCGCTGAGTGCGGCGCCCGCGCAGCGTTTCCTCTATGTTCTCGACGGCAAGATCGAGCTCAAAGCCGCGGGAAAGCGACACGTTCTCAAGCCGGGCGGCTTTGCGTACCTGCCACAGGGCGCTCCGCACACGGTGCGCGCGCCGGGCATTGCGCGCGTCACAGTGATCGAGAAGCCCTACGAGCCTGCGCCCGGCACCGCTGCTCCAGAAATACTCGTCAGCGACGAAGGCGATGTAGCTCCGGTCGCGCTCATGGGCGACCACGCTCTCCGCGTGCGTGCGCTCATGCCCGACGGGCCGTCCTACGATTTTGCGGTGAACACCATGACTTACGATCCCGGCGCGGCGCTCAGCATGGTGGAGATTCACGCGATGGAGCACGGCCTGCTGATGCTCGAGGGCGGCGGCATTTATCGACTCGGCGACTCGTGGTATCCGGTGCATGCCGGCGACTTCATCTGGATGCGTGCCTATTGCCCGCAGTGGTTCGGGGCGCTCGGCAAGAAGCCGGCGAAATATCTGATTTACAAAGATTGGCGCCGGCATCCCCTGGGAGAACCCGCATGACGGTGGAGCGGCCCGATCTATCCATCGACGGCCTCATGGCCGAGTTGATGGCCCTCGCGCAGATCTCCGAAGCCGAGCCGCCGGTGGTGACGCGCGTTGTCTTTGGTGAAGCGGACATGCGCGCCCGCGCGTATGTAAAGGGCCTGTGTGAGGAAGCAGGTCTGCGCGTAAGCCAGGACGCCGTTGGCAACACCTTTGCGCGCTGGGAAGGCAGCGATCCCACTCTCGCGCCCGTCGGTACTGGCTCGCACATCGACGCCATTCCCAATGCCGGCCTCTACGACGGATGCGTCGGAGTGCTGGGCGGCCTTGAAGCCATTCGCGTTCTCAAGAAACTCGGATTTAAACCTCGCCGCTCGATCGAACTCGTGATCTTTACCGCCGAGGAGCCCACGCGCTTCGGCATTGGATGCCTGGGCAGCCGCATGATGGCCAACGTGCTCACTCCAACGCAGGCGCTTGCCTTGCGTGACAAGGAAGACCGGGGCCTCGAAGAGTGGCGCGCGCAGGCCGGATTTACCGGCTCGCTGGAATCGGTCGCGGTGCCCAACGGCCGCTTCCATCAATTCGTCGAGCTGCACATCGAGCAGGGACCGTACCTCGAAGCAGGAAGGACTCGACGTGGGCCTGGTGACGCACATTGCCGCGCCGGCCAGCCAGCGCATTGTGATCGAAGGCGAAGGCGGCCATGCCGGCGGCAAACTGATGCCGGGCCGCAAGGATGCGCTCGCCGCGGCGGCGGAGTTGATTCTGGCTCTGGAATCGGCGGCGAAATCGACGGGCGCCATCGATACTGTGGGCACCGTGGGCATCTGCGAAGTCTTTCCCGGCGCCGTGAACAGCGTTCCTTCCCGCGTGCAGCTCACCACCGACGTGCGCGACATCGATGGCGCGCGCCGCGACCGCGTTTTGGCTGCACTCGCCGAAGCATGCCAACGAAGTGAGCGCACGACGCGGCGTGAAGATCACCACGGAGCTGATCAACGCCGATCCGCCGACCACATGCGATCCGGCGATTCTTGCGGCTCTCGAAGAGTCGGCCGTCGCTGCCGGCAAAACATATAAAAAGATGGTGGCGCGCGCCTACCATGATTCTTCGTTTGTCTCGTGCATTGCGCCCGTCGCCATGTTATTTATTCCCTGCCGCGGCGGCGTGAGCCATCGCCCCGACGAATATGCGTCACCCGAGTGGATCGGCGGCGGCGTGCACGTGCTGGGACGCACCCTGGCGCAGTTGGCAAACTAGCGGACAGCAGACAGTGAAAGACGCGCCGCTTTCTGCTGTTCGCTGTCCGCTGCTAACTGTTGTATGCTATCCCTCAACCCGTACGGCACTGTCGGCACCTATGAGCACGCATGCGACAACCCGCATCGTTGGCGCCCCCGTTCCCCGAAAAGAGGGCGTGGACAAGCTGGTGGGCCGCGCCTGCTACATCGACGACATGGAACGCGAGGGTATGTGGTACGGTGCCACAGTGCGCAGTACGATTCCGCGTGGGCTCATCCGCTCCATCGCCTTCGACCGCAATATCGACTGGAGCGAATTCACGGTTGTCTCCGCTGCGGATATTCCCGGCGAAAATATCATCCAGCTCATCGTTGCCGATCAGCCCTGCCTCGCCGACGGCAAGGTGAATCATTGCGAGGAGCCGATCCTTCTTCTCGCGCATCCCGATCGGCACAAATTGCGCGAAGCTCTCTGCGCGGTGAAGATCGAGTACGATCCGCTACCGCCCATTTTCAGCATCGAGGAGAGTGAGCGGCAGGATCAGATCGTGTGGGGCGCAGACAACCTGCTGAAGAGTTTTCTGCTGGAAAAGGGCGACGTGGATTCGGTGTGGGCCGGCGCCACACATATTGTCGAAGGCGAGTACCGCACCGGCGCGCAGGAACATCTTTATATCGAGAACCAGGGTGTCATCGCCGAGTACAGCGCGAAAGATGGAGTTACGGTGTGGGGCTCGCTGCAATGCCCTTACTACGTTTTCAAAGCGTTGCGCGGAGTCTTCGATCTACCTGATGACAAAGTGCGCGTGGTGCAGACTGAAACCGGGGGCGCGTTCGGCGGCAAGGAGGATTATCCATCCATCCTCGCCTGCCACGCGGCGTTGCTTGCGAAGAAGTGCGGCCATCCGGTGAAGATGGTCTACGACCGCATGGAGGACCTGGCGGTAACCACCAAGCGCCATCCCGCGCGCGTGCGCCATCGCACCGCGCTCGATAAGGATGGCAAACTGCTGGCGATCGAAATTCATCTCGATACCGATGGTGGTGCGTACGCCACGCTTTCATCGACCGTGCTCTCGCGTGCCACGCTGCACTCCACTGGCCCGTATCTCTGCCCCAGTGTGCGCGTCCGCGCGCGTTCCTGGGCGACGAATCTCGTTCCTTACGGCGCGTTTCGCGGCTTCGGAGCGCCGCAAGCCGTCTTTGCGATGGAGCGGCACATGGACGAAATCGCCGCGGTCCTCGGCATGGATCCAGTCGAATTGCGGCGCAGGAATTTTCTGCATGATGGCGATACCAACGCGACAGAACAGTTGATGTCCGAACCAATCATGCTCGATAAGCTACTCGATCGCGCCTTGCAGGCGAGTGATTATCACGCCAAGCGGATGCGATTTGCGCGAGAGAATGACGGGAACCCCGTCAAGCGCGGCATGGGGATCGCGGCGTTTTATCACGGCTCGGGATTTACCGGCTCGGGCGAGTTGTATCTGAATTCGCTGGGCGGCGTGGACGTTACGCCGGAGGGCAAAGTGCGAGTTCTGGTGTCGAACACTGAATTCGGTCAGGGAACGAACACGATTCTCACGCAGATTGCGGCTGAAGCGCTGGGCATTGAATACAGCGACCTGACTATGGCCGCGCCAGACACCGATATGGTGCCAAACAGCGGTCCGACAGTCGCTTCCCGCACGTCCATGGTCGTGGGCCGCTTAATAGAGCGCGCATGTCTGCAACTTCTCTCTATGTTGCGCGAGCAGGCCGGCCTCGGCGTCACGTACACGCGCGAGGATTTTTTTGCCGCATGCGAGCGTTATCGCGGCGCGCACGGTGAAGTTTCATCCATGTGCCGCTATGAAGCTCCGCCGGGCATTTATTGGGATGATCAGAAGTATCACGGCGAAGCATACGGCGCGTATGCGTGGGCGATCTACGTGGCGCAGGTCGCCGTCGACACGGTGACCTACTCTGCCGAAGTGGAAGACTTCTGGGCCGTGCAGGAAGTCGGCACGGTGCTGCATCCCGTGATGGCCGCGGGCCAGATTGAGGGCGGCATCGCGCAGGGCATCGGCTACGCGCTCTACGAGAAGGTGGTTCTCGCTAACGGCCGCATGACCAACAACCAGATGACGAACTACATTATGCCCACCGCGGAGGATGTGCCTCCGATCCATGTGTACTTCGAGGAGATTCCCTTCCGCCATGGCGGGTATGGCGCGAAAGGCCTCGGCGAATTGCCGCACGATGGACCCGCACCCGCGATTCTGAATGCCATCCGCGACGCTACCGGTGTTAGTTTCAACTCCATTCCGCTTTTGCCCGAAGATCTTTATGCGGGGCTCGCGGCGTGCCAACCGGTGGAGGAGCCGGCCTTGCCATGAACGCCGATGAAAAGGCCACGCCGGACGCACGCTGGCCGGCGATCAGCTTCACAGTCAATGGCGAAAGCCGCACGGTAAACGTCCCGCCCATGAAGCGACTGCTCGACGTGCTCCGCGAAGATCTGCATCTGACAGGAACCAAGGAAGGCTGCGGCGAAGGCGAGTGCGGCTCCTGCTCGGTGCGCATGAATGACGAACTGGTGAACAGTTGCCTTGTGCCCGTGCTGCAGGCCGACCGCGCCGAGATTCAAACTGTAGAGGGCCTTGCGCTCGAAGGAGGGCTGCATCCTTTGCAGGAAGCGTTTCTGCATAATGGCGGAGCGCAGTGCGGCATCTGCACGCCCGGCATGTTGATGGCCGCGGCGCAGCTTCTCGCGCACAGCCCGCATCCCAGCGAGGCGGAAATTCGCGAAGGGCTAGCAGGCAATTTGTGCCGATGTACCGGATTCGCGCGCATCTTCGCGTCCGTCGCGGCCGCCGCCGGCACGATGGAATCGGAGCCGGCGCAAGAACCGATTGGACAATCAGACTTGGAGCAGACGAACCATGCGCGGTAATGCGGAAATGCACGAGCTCGTCGCGCCCAGCAGTCTGGGCGCAGTGCTCGATCTGCTTGCCGCCGAACCCGGTCAATGGACGCCGATCGCGGGCGGCACGGAGTTGATGGTCGCGTTTTCCGCCGGGCGTTTGAATGCGCGCAAGCTGGTCAACCTCTGGGGCATTCCGGACCTGCGCATCATCAAGGCGACGCCGCAGAGCGTTGCTATTGGCGCGTCGGCCACGTTTCTCGATCTGCGCAAGCACGCGGTGATCAACGCGGACTTTCCGTTACTCGCTCAAGCCGCAAGCTGGATCGGCTCTGTTGCCAATCAAAGCCGCGCCACGCTGGGCGGAAATCTGGTGAATGGCTCACCCGCCGCGGATTCTTCGCCCGCCTTGCTGGCTTACGACGCTGAGATTGAAACGATCTCTGTGCGCGGCCGGCGAAAAGTTCCCTACTCCGAATTTCACACCGGTTACAAGCGCAATGTGCTCGATGTGGATGAGCTCATCTACGCGATTCACTTGCCGAGGCGATTCGCACGCCATCGGCAATATCTGCGCAAAGTGGGAACGCGGCGGGCGATGGCAATTGCGAAGGTCGCGCTGGGAGCGACTGCACTGCTCGAGCAAGGCGTCCTCCGCGAGATTCGGCTTGGAGCAGCAAGCCTGGCTCCCTATCCCACGCGGCTCAAGCAAACCGAAGCGGCGCTGCTCGGCCAGCCGCTTACGCATGAAACCGTCGTGGCCGCCCGGCGCGCATTGCTTGCCGAAGTACAACCCATCGACGACATTCGCTCTACGGCCGAGTACCGCCGGCATGTGGCCCTGAATCTGCTCGAAGAGTTTTTGCTCGAACTGCGCCGGGAGGGCTCGTGATCGTGAATGCCACGATAGCAGCCTGGAACGCGGCGGACGAAACAGCGGCACTGAATGCCATGCTGGCCTGCTGCGGAGCCAAACGGTGGGCCGACGCCATGGTAGCCCTACGTCCCATCGCAAGCGTGTTTGCACTGAGCGAAGAGGCAGACCGCGTGTGGGGAACGATGCAGGAAGCCGACTTGCTTGAGGCCTTTGCCTGTCATCCGCGAATCGGTGAACGGAAGGTGTCGGCGCACGCTGGTGAGCAATCTGCTGCGTGGTCTCGCGGCGAGCAAGCGCAGACAAACTCGGCGAGCGAGAATGTGCTGGACGAGATTGCCGCCGGCAATCAAAGATACGAAGAGCTGTTCGGATTCATGTACATCGTGTGCGCCACGGGCAAGAGCGCTGAAGACATGCTGGCGATTCTGAAGCGTCGCTTGAAATCGACGCGCGAGATCGAATTACGCGAAGCCGCTGAACAGCAACGGCAAATCATGCAAATTCGTTTGGGAAAGTGGTTGATCGAATGAGCGCAATCACAACGCATGTATTGGATACGGTCCTGGGCAAGCCGGCAGCGGGCATTGCCGTGCGCCTGGAAAGACTCGATGGTGGCGGCTGGATTGAAGTCTCGTCCAGCGATGAGCCGGCCGAGCGCGTGCAGGATGCACCGGGCGGTTGGGTCGAAATTGCAGCAAGCGTGACGGACGCCGATGGCCGCTGCCGCGATCTCGCGGCCGATGCGCCCGCCGGCGGTTACCGGCTCACCTTCGACACCGGCAGTTACTTGAAGCGCCAGGGCCGCAGCAGCATTTATCCGGAGATTTCCATTACCTTCACCTGCGACGGCAAAGGCCACTATCATTTGCCGCTCCTGCTCAGCGACAACAGTTACACCACTTATCGAGGATCGTGACAAGGGGATCATGACAAGAGGATCGTGACAAGGGGAAGCTAACCAATGGCAAGACTAAGCGAAAACCGCTACGGAAAATCGCGCGTGCGCTTATCGCGTATTACGCGCCACGATGACATGCGCGAGTTCAACGAGTGGACCGTTCACATCATGCTCTACGGCGACTTCGAGTCGAGCTTCACGCAGGCCGATAACAGCAAGGTTCTGCCCACCGACACGATGAAGAACACGGTGTATTACGTGGCGCGCGGCTCCAAGGCGGCAACTATCGAGGCCTTCGCATGCGAGCTGGGCGACTATTTCCTCTCCAACCAGCCGCAGGTTTCAAAGGTCAACATCCAGGTCCAGGAGAAAGCCTGGCAGCGCATGATCATCGACGGCGCGCCGGAAGCCGCAACCTTCAAATTGGGCGGATCCGAGTTGCAGACCGCGCACGCCGAGCGCGAAAGAGGCGGCGCGTGGAACGTGACTTCAGGCATCGATGGGCTAACGATTCTCAAGACGACGAAGTCTGCATTCACCGGCTATATCAAGGACAAGTTGACCACGCTCAAGCCGGCCACCGACCGCATCTTCGGCACGAGCGCTACAGTCACATGGGAATACGCGCCAGCCGCGCCGGATTATGCCGGCGTGCGCTCGCGGATTCTCGCGGCGCTGCTGAAGGAATTTGCCGCGCACGACAGCATGAGCGTACAGCACACGCTCTTCGACATGGGCAAAGCCGCGCTCGCCGCTGCGCCCGAGATCGCGTGCATTCATCTCTCCATGCCCAATCTGCACCATCTGCTTGCTGACTTAAATCCCCTAGGCCTCGACAATCCTAATCACATTTTCGTTCCCATCGACGAGCCGCATGGTACGATCGAGGCCACCGTCGAGCGGTAATTTGCCCGGTAATTCAAGCACAACCAGTAAAAGGCAAACACGTGACCGGCACATCGACCACAAAAGGCCAGGTGTATGCGCAAGGCGGCGCCGCTGAAAGCTACGGCCTGCGCGCAGGCGTGCTGGGACCCGTCGAAACGCTGGCGCAGTCCGTCTCGGCCACTGCACCCAGCACGTCTGCTTCGCTCACCATCCCGCTCATCTGTGTACTCGTCGGCAACGCCACCTGGTTTGTTTATCTCATCGCAACCGCATCCATGCTGCTGGTGGGGTTTTGCGTCAGCCGCTTCGCGCGCCTTTCGGCTTCGCCGGGATCGCTTTACAGCTACACCGCGGACACACTGCCACCCGCGTTCGGCGTCGTCGCCGCGTGGGCATTGCTGCTTGCCTATCTCGCCACCGGCGCTTCCGTGGCCGGCGGAGCTCTTTACTATGCCACAGTGCTCTGCCAGCAGTTTTTTCATTGGGCGCCACCGGCCATTCCTACTCTGGTTGTGGTCTGCCTGGTCGCGGGCTGCATTGCTTACCGCGATGTCAAGCTCTCCGCTGAAGTGATGCTTTGGATTGAAGCCGTCTCGGTGAGCCTGATCCTGATCGTGCTGGTGTTGTTGCCGGTTCGCATGGGCCTTCATCTCGACACGCGACAATTCCAGTTGCAGGGAGTTCCCGTATCCTCGCTGGGCGGGGCACTGGTGCTTTCCATTTTCAGCTTTGTGGGATTCGAGAGCGCCACCACGTTGGGAGGCGAGGCGCGCGAGCCTCTCAAGACCATCCCTCGCGCCGTTCTTCAGTGTGCACTTCTCTCCGGCGTATTTTTCATGCTCTGCGCATACTCTGAAGTGCTGGGCCTTCGCGGCGAATCCTCCACTCTGAGCGATACCACCAGCCCCCTGCATCTGCTGGCACGCAAGGCCGGTGTCTCTCCGCTCGGCGTGGCGATTGACTGCGGCGCTTTTATCAGCATGTTTGCTTGCGTGCTGGCATGCGCCATGGCTGCGGCGCGCGTGCTCATGCGCATGGCGCCGCAGCGGATTGCTGCCTTCAGCGTTCGAGCGCACCAATCGGCGCCACGGAACTCCTGGCGCCGGCATCATCCTTTGCGCAGCCCTGATCTTCGCTGCGGCTTCCTCCATGGTGCTTGAACACGTCACCGGATATTCCGTCTACGATCTCTGCGGCTCCGTCGCGGTATTCGGCTTTCTCACCGCCTACGCGCTCGTGGCGTTGGCGCTTCCCTTTGCGCGCCGGGCGCTCGGCCAGCATTCGCACCTGATCGCGGGGCTCAGTATTCTCACTGTCGCCGTCATCGTTCTCATCGCGGTTTTCGATGTCCACTCCGCCGCCGACGCGGCTCACGCGCGCATTCCGTATCTTTATCTCGGTTACATCGCCGCGGGACTAGGTTGGTACGGACTGCGGCGGGCGATGAATGTAAATCGTTGATGATATGTGGAAAACGTGCCTCCAATCGGCTCGATTGACAACAAATCTTTACATGAACTTTATGCCGCAGACATTAGCATCCCACTAACCCGCGTGGTTGCAGGTCCAAGTTTTTGAGCGGTCTCCGTTCGAAACCATAACTCTTTTCAGTTTGGAAGTTGCACGCACTCGAACGCCGGATCTCACATTCACCTAAGTTTCTTCGTTGAAATCCCAGATCTTCATACGGGAAATCTCTATTTCGAGGTCAGTCCTTTGAAGCATTCCATGCGCACGTCCTCCTTGTGGTTCGCTGCTCTGCTGGTAGTCGTCGTGTCCGCGGTGTTCTCGACTAACCCGCTCAACGCCCAGCAAACTCTCGGCGGAATTACCGGCGAGGTAACTGACGCTTCGGGCGGCGTGATTCCCAACGTGACCGTTACGGTGACTGACGAGCAGACTTCGCTTACCCGCACCACTAAGACCAACGGCTCGGGCAGTTACAGCTTCGTCAACCTGCCCATCGGCGTTTACACGCTCACTTATACGGCGGGTGGCTATGAGGCGCAGAAGACTCCGCACATCACGGTGCAGGCTGACCGTACGGCCACGTTGAACGTTTCGCTCAAGGTGGGCCAGGCCAGCACCACGGTGGAAGTGGAAGCCGCGCCTTTGATGAACGCTGTCGATACCACCAACGGCTACGTGATGGAGGCACAACAAATCGACGCAGTGCCGTTGCCCACCGGCAGCTTCACCGGCCTGGCGATTCTTTCGCCCGGCGTGAATGCGGAGTTGCCCGGCGGTACCGGCTCCAACTCCGGTCTGGGCAACGCGCCCATCTGGGCCAACGGCCAGCGCGACACGTCCAATGCATTCCTGTGAACGGCGTCGATGCCAGCAATCTTTTCAACGGCAAGAGCACCAGCCAGGTCGATTCGTTTCGCGTTGTCAACAACACCGGCCAGGCCAACAATGCCGCCGGCGGGGTGGTGCCCAGCGCCGCATCGGTCTATCTGTCTATCGGCAACGCGATCCCGACGCCCGCGCCCGAGACCATCGCCGAGGTGCGCGTCAACGCTTCGATGTACGACGCCCAGCAGGGCTCCGACAGCGGCGCGCACATCGACATGAGCACCAAGTCCGGCACCAACCAGTTCCATGGCGGCGTTTACGTGCCATCGCGGCACCAACTGGATCAACGCCGCGCCGTTCTTCTTCAAGAAAGACAACAACATTCCGGCCGCCGACAAGAATCCGCAGCTGCACCGCTACAATCTGGGCGGCGACATCGGCGGGCCGATCATCAAGGACAAGCTCTTCGGATTCGTTGGCTATCAGCACCTGCACATCTCAGACCAGGAGACCGGCGACGAATTGCTCGTGGTGCCGCCAGGATTGAGCTCCAACGAACCGCGGCGTCGCGAACCTGATCGCGTCGGCTACTAACAACTGGACATCCAATATTGGCTTTGAGCAGAGCCAGGGATTCGATCCCACCGACCGGCGGCACTTTTAACGGTTTCAGCGCCTCTTCAAATCCTGTCGCTTACAAATTGTTCACCGCACCTGTCGCTACCGGGCGAGCCGGGAAACTATCTGGTTCCGAGCGCTCTTCCTACCGCCAGCCCCAACGTCTATTCGCCCTACAACGCATTCCTTCCCGGCACGTCCCGTTTCATTTCCGATCAGGGCGTCGCCGATCTTGACTGGAATGTGAGTTCCAAGGACATTCTTGCGGCCAAGTACTACTACCAGCACGATCCCTCGAGCTCGCCCTATGCCTACTCCAACGTGCCCGGGTTCACTGGCCACATGGATACCGGCTCACAGCTGGGTTCGCTCAACAATGTGGAGACCATCGGTTCGAACCTGAGCATCTCTGAGACGGTAGGCGTGCTGCACGAAAAAGTGTACGCCACCAACGACCAGGCCTTTCAGCCCAATCCGTCGGGATGCCGTCGGCATTCGGATCGTATTTCCCAGGCTTCACCATCAATGACGCCATCGGCGATGCGTTCGACTCGACGACCGGCCCTCTTTATGGCCTCACGGCTCCCTCGCTTTCCATCGGCCCGAATGCTGAATACCAGGGCGCCAACACCGGCGTGTTTCAGAACCGCATCATGCCCTCGGGCACGGCCATCTGGACCAAGGGACGCCATTCGCTCGCCTTCGGCGGCAGCTGGTCTTATACGCAATTGAATCTGCGCGACCGTCGCACGGGCACTGGCAATGTGGCCTCGCCTGACTTCGTCTCCTTCCTCGATAACTGGGTGACGCCCTACTCGACGCAGAACTTTACTGCCTCAACCTTCCTGCAGGGCAACGCCAATCGTTATTACCGCGCCAATGAAACCGGGCTTGTTTGTCCAGGACAAGTTTCAGGTGACGCCGACCCTGAGCATCACGGCCGGAGTTCGCTACGACTGGAACGGCGGCCTGACGGAGAAGAACGGCGACCTTTTCAACTTCGATCCTGGAACCAATCCTGACTCATGCAGTGTGAGCACTTCCGATCCCAACGCCTACTCCTATTGCGTCGCCGGCGACAACATCGTCAACTCCGGTTTTATCATCGCCGGCAACAACGCGAACGGAACCAAAGGTGTGAGCAAGACCACGTTGACCGGCCGCCAGTGGGGCATTGCTCCGCGCGTGGGCTTCGCCTGGCAACCCTCCGCATTCCACTCCAAGTTCGTGGTTCGCGGCGGCAGCGGCCTTTACTACGACCGCGGTGAACTCTACAGCTATCTCTCGCCGGGATATGCGGCAGGCGAAGTGGAAGGCGGTCCATACGGCATCGCGCAAACGCCCCCATTCGTGACCCAGCAGCACTGCCCTTATTCTGAATCCTTCCAGGCCGCTAACCCAACCTTCCTTTATCTGAATTACATCCCGATTTGCGGTGGGGACTATTTCACGCCTCCATCTACCGGCGCCAACGATGGATATACGCTCGCAACTCCGTGGGGTACTTCGCTGGGCGCCGGTCCTTCCAATCCCAAAGCCTCGGACGTGACCAAGTATCTCCCCAACGCCGCGGATATCGTCGACGGCACGGTAACGGGCTCCAATGCGCAGCAGCCTTTCATTCTGGGCGTCTACAATCGCGCCAACAAGCTGCCGTACAGTATTAATTTCACGCTGAATATCCAGTACCAGCCGCGCAACGATCTGATGATCGAATTCGGCTACGTGGGCAATCTGGGCCGTCACCAGGTTATCCCCGTGCCGTTCAACCAAGCCAGGATCGCGACCCCAACCAACGTACTGCTTTCGGGAGGAATGTATCCGCAATCCTTCAGCTATGGATACACGGTGTACGATCCCAACGCCTACTACCCGATTTGCGTGAATAACGATCTGACCTGCAAATACGGCGTAATGCAGAGTAACTTTGAGGGCGGTAACGTGGACCTGCGCGTGCCCTACCTCGGTTACTCTTCGGAGTCTGAGTCTTACACGGCGGCTGGAATCGCGGCCTATCACGCGCTCACGTCTCATCTCGAAAAGCGCCTTAGCCACGGCCTTGTGGCCGGCGTCTCCTACACCTTCTCCCACGCCACCGACGAACAAAGCGGCCTGGGTCTCTTCTACAACGGCAACAATCCCACCAATCTGCGCTCGCGGCTACGGCTCCGCCGATTTCGACCGGACACATGTATTGAACTTCACTTACGGCTACACGACGCCCAAGTTTCTTAACGAGCATACTCTGGCGGGCAAGGCGCTCGATAGCTGGGCCATCAATGGTCTCGCCGTCATTCAGAGCGGCCAGCCCTACAGCGTCATCGATTATTCGGGCGCCGTCGGCAGCATTTACTACAGCGTCTTCAATGGCATCACGAATCCCATCGTGCCTCTGAACTACGCCGCAGGTTGCACGCGCAAGAACGCTCTCACCGGCGCGAACGGCGCCTTCTACAATCCGAACACCCAGACAGGCGCGGCGCTGAAGGCTAGTTGCTTCACCCTCCCGCTGATCCCGGTCGGAACAATGGGCGTTCCTGCCGGCGACCCCTTCGAAACCAACTTCACCTCCGGCCAGCGCAACATCTTCCGCCAATCCTGGCAGCGCCGCGCCGATGCCTCTTTGACCAAGGAACTGCCGATCCACGACAAGTACACCTTGCGCTATAGCTTCGACATGTACAACATCACCAATACCGCGAGCTTTGACATTCCACAGAACAACGTGAATCAAAACGAGGCGTTCAACAACGTGCCCGATGCCATCGGCAGCAGCTCGGAAGCTCCCACGCAGGCGGCGCCAACCAATAACTGCCAAACCAATCCGTATGGCGCCAACACCGGCTTCTATAACTGCCCCGCGAGTCTGGGAGTCACTAAGCACTCCATCGGCAGCGCCCGCCAGATTCAGATGTCATTGCATTTGGACTTCTGATGCGCGCAGTTCGTCATGTCCAAAGGGCGGCTCTCCTCGGAGCTGCCCTTTTCGTTGCGCTTCGGCGTCACTGCCGGTTGCATCATCCTCGCGAAGTCTTAGGCGGCTCGGCCGCGCACGCCGGGTTCCTTGTTGTGGGAACGAATGCAAAACAAATGTCGAACGGACGCAAATGGACGTATATTGGTAGGTTGGCCAGAAGGTAGAATGGAAATCCCCGATTGTGGAAAGTGGAAGGAGAATAAATGAAGCGCCGATTCTTGTTTGCTTTTGCCCTGGTTATCACGACGCTTGCGGGTGCACTTCCAACGATTTTCGCACGCGGACAAGCCGAACCTCAGGTGGTGCTCGAACAGCAGTTCAAGCTGACACCGTTCCAGAAACCCGCTTCGCTCATGCCAGGGGAGCGTTCTTGTCCTTTTTTCTTTTGGACAAAGGATTTTACTCCCGAGCAGAGGATTGGTTTTAATTATGTCGACAAGGCTGGGATGACAACGAGCAATACACCGGTACTGACGAACGTAACAATCCTCATCGATTCAAAGGACAGCATTCCGGTCGCGACGACGGAGAGCCCCGTAGGTTCGGGTGATAAAGTATGGCAAATCAATATGTCCCAGGATACATATAACGCGAACGCGGAATGCTTGAAAGGCATTTCAGTTAAACATGCACAATAATCGCGCCTTAGGGCGCGGCAAAGCGCTCGCAGGAGTGTGTTAGAAGGGCTTTTCCGTCAAGAAGTTCTCGGGCTTCATCGTTCCATCGCGCTGCTTCACCAGCATCTGCACCTTGCCCTCGGCCGCTTCCAGCTCCTGCTTGCATGCGGCGGACAGGTTCACGCCCTCTTCGAAGAGCTTGAGCGAGTCCTCGAGCGCCAGATCGCCCTTCTCCAGCTGTTCGACAATGCTTTCGAGCTTCTTGAGCGATTCTTCAAAGGATGGCACGGTGTTCACCTCTTGCTATGATTTTCCCTGCGGCAGCGCCCCGGCAATGACTTCGGCCGCAACGTCGTAATGGCCGTACGGTGCGCTCACCTGCACGCCCTGCACATACGGACGCACTGCCTCCGTCATCTCCTGCGCAATCTTGATGCCCTCTGCCCGCGCGGCCTCGCGGGTATCGGCCTGCGCCATGCGCAGCATAATCTCCTCCGGCATGGCGATGCGCAGGTCGTTCTTCATGTATTCGGCGTTGCGCAAACTGGTGAGCGGCCAGATGCCTGCAATGATCGGAATGCGATGGTCCTTCACCCGTTCCAGAAACTCCTCGAGCAACCGCAGATCGAACACTGCCTGGGTGATGGCGTATTCCGCTCCCGCCTCCACCTTGTAGGCAAACCGTCGCAACTCATTCTCAATCTCGGGCACGCCGGGATTGGCGGCCACGCCGATGGTGAAGTTCGTGCTCGCGCCAATGGAATTCGAACCGATGTCGAGTCCGTGATTCAGCCGGCTGGCGATGTTCACCAAACCGATGGAATCTACGTCAAAGACTTGAGAAGCGTCAGGATAATCTCCCTGTTTGGGCGGTTCGCCGGTAACGCAGAGAATATTGCGCAGGCCAATCGACGAAGCTCCCAGCAAATCCGACTGGATCGAAAGCAGATTCCGGTCGCGGCAGGTGTAATGCAGAATCGTCTCCATCCCGGTGTGCTGCTGAATCTGGATGCAGAGACTCTGCCCGCTCATGCGCGCCGAGGCCTGGGCCGCGTCGTACACGTCGATGGCGTCGACGCCCAGACGCGCCAACAGCTGCGCGCCCTCAATTTCTTTGGAACAATCGATACCCCGCGGCGGCACGAACTCCACCAGTTTGATGAATCTTCCCTCAGCGAGCTGTGCGCCAAGACGCGAGCGCTGTCCGAGCACTGCCGGGGGCGTCTCCTTGCTGATCTCCGGCGCCGCGCCGGTCACCGTCACGCGCGTTTGCTCGTCCATAGCGCGAATCGCCGAGCGCATGGCGCGAATATGATTCGGAGTGGTTCCGCAGCACCCGCCCACAATCTGCACTCCGGCAGCAACGGCCTTGCGCGCAAAGCTGGCCATGTACTCGGGCGAACAGAGGTATATATTGCGGCCTTCGACGGCCCGCGGCACTCCCGCATTGGGCATGGCTGCCAGCGGCAGCGCTGTGGCCGAGCGCATGGCCTCAGCGGCCGTCAGCACCGTGGCTGGTCCGGTAGAGCAGTTCACGCCCACGGCGTCGGCGCCCCACTCGGTGAGCAAGGCCGCCGCCTGCGCGGGCGAAGCGCCATCCAGGCACTCGCTTTCGTCGTCTACCGTCACCATCACCAGCACGGGCAGATGCGGAGCCACCGCCTTCGCAGCTTCCAGCGCCACATGCGCCTCATTCAAAGCCGGCATGGTCTCAATAATCAACAAGTCAACGCCCGCTCCAGGGCCATTCCCGGCCAGAATCCCAATCTGCTCGGCAAATGCAGCCCGCGCTTCGTCCAGTCCGGTTTTACCCAGCGGCTCCAGGCGCACGCCCAGCGGGCCGACCGAACCCGCAACCCACGCGGCAATTTCCCCATTGCCCGCCTGTTTTTCCTTCAATCGCTCGACTGCCTGCCGCGCCAGGCGGACGCCCGCGGCATTGATCTCGGCCATTTTTCCCGCCAGGCCGTGTCGCGCCAGCCGAAAGCGATTGGCGCCGAAAGTATTGGTTTCAAGAATCTCCGCACCGGCCTGCAAATACTCCTCATGCACGCCAAGGATCAAACCGGGGTCCGACAGGTTCAGCTCGTCGTAGCAGCGGTTGACGAAGATCCCTCGCGCGTAAAGCACCGTGCCCATGGCACCGTCGGCAAGCACGGGGCGGTCGGCAAAAAGCTCGGAAAAGCGGGTCATTCTGTTGTCATGCTATCGCATTGCTGCTGGGATTGTATGCAACTTCACCGGGGTTCTTGCCGGAGTCGACCGCAGCCTGCTGCGCCTTTCCCGGCGCTGCTCGGCTCTGTTTCCACCGCGAGCACAAGGCGCGGAGGCAGTCCCCCGTTCCGGGCCAGTCCGGGCCGCTCATGGGGCCGCGAGCCGCCGGGTCGCTTTGTTATACTTCGGGAGTCATAACCTGCGTGGAAATCGGTTTCGGTCACTGCATTTTGAACGATTTCCGTGTGCACGCATTGCCATTTCTTTGTCGCGGCAGCTAGCGCCGCTCCATCAATCGAGGTTTGGGATTTTGAAGAAGAAAAGCCTTTGGATCAGTGCCAGTACCGCTTTGGCAGCAGCCGTTGCGCTGGCAGGTTGCGGTAGCACTTACTATTTTGACGGTCGCGTTTTGCCGCCCAGCGGGCTCACCAACCGCGTCGTCATCGCAATCCAGAACCCCGGCGTCCTGTCCAAAGGGGCACTGCAGATTGTCGACGCCTACTACGACGAGCGCAGCGGTTACAACGGCACGCCCGGCTCATTTTCCATTGCTGGATTTGGCGGCGCGCTCCCCATCACCATCCAAAGCATGCCTGAAGAGCAGTTCGGCGCCGTCTATGGCGCGGGCGACGGAACCCTCAGTCTCGCCAGTTACGCGGGAGAAAAGACCACGGGTACCGTGAGCGGCCTCTCCGGACTTTCCTCCAGTATCTTTATTACCCGGAACGGGGCCTTCGTCTTCGCGGCCAGCCAGTCGTCGCATCAGTTCACCATCGTGAATCAAGCCGGAGGCAGTTCGATTGGTCTGAGCCTTCCCAACGCGTATCGCGTCAGCGTCAATCCTGGCGGGTCTGTAGCACTGGCCTTTGTGCAGAACTCGAATTACGTCTACTATCCGCGCGAGCTCACCGCGGCGCAAACTGTCACCTATTCCGGCGGTCCTTCCACGTGGCCCAAGGCCGCGGTTGACTGCGAGCCCCAGAGTGCTCCAGTTTGGTGCCTGTTTCAGATGCAGAGTCCTGATAATACCGACGCGACGGGCAACTACTATGGCGCGCCGCTCACCTTCGATCACCCGATCAAGGCTGTCTGGTCATCCGACGGAAGCACAGCGTACATCCTGAGCTGCGGGCCGGAATGCGGAGGCGCTACTGCTGCCTATACGCGGGTTCCGGTTGCGCCCATGATCTTTTTGCAAGGCCAGTGGTCCGGGCTTCTGCCCACCACCAGCGCTCTCGCGAGCGCCAAGGTTCCCATTCCCGGCGGCGCCAGCAACGCTCTGGTCAACGGCACAATCATGTGGGTCGTGGGCCAAAAGCCGCAGTCAATCAACGGGCAGACTCTCTTCGGCGGCAACCTGACCGTGGTCAATCTGGCTACCAACACCATTTCGAGCAGCGCTGCCATCAGCGATGGTCAGCCCGGGGCCATGAGCCGCATCATCCAGGCGGACGACAACACCCTGTGGATCGCGATGACGAATTGCACGACCGGCGTGCGTTATGCGACCAATCCCACCAGTGGCTACGGCTGCCTGACCATGTACAACACCTCCACCAACACGGTGACACTGCTTGAGCCCTACATCGGCGACGCCACAGGCATTGCCGCAGTAACTGGCCTGCACAAACTTTATGCGGCCGAAGGCGGGCAGGTGTATATCTATTCCACCGTCGATGGCTCCTCGATCAACAACGAGTACGTGACCGTGACGGGCACTGCCTACGACGTGGCCTACATGGACGCAATCACCGACGCTAACAATACCGTCTACTAATCCCGATGCCCACCGAGGCCATCGACTTCCGCGCCGACGTACTGGCTATCGCCGCACACCGCGACGACGTGGAGCAGACTTGCGGCGGCACGCTGCTGCGCATGGCGGCGCGCAGCCTGCGCACTGCCATTCTCGATCTAACCCAGGGCGAAGCCGGAACCCGCGGCAGCGCAAAGGAACGCGCTCGCGAAGCTGAAGAAGCGGCGCGCATTCTCGGTGTGGGCTGGCGGCAGGCGCTCACCTTGCCCGATGGCGCCATCGAGAACACGGTTGAAAATCGCATCGCGATCGTGCGCGTTCTCCGCCTGCTTCGTCCTCGCGTGGTGATTCTTCCCTACTGGCAAGCCCGCCATCCCGATCACGCCATGACCGGAACGCTCGGTTACGACGCCTGCTTCCTCGCGGGTCTCAAAAAGATCGAGACGGGCTCGGAGGCGCATCGCCCTTTCAAGATCGTTTACGCCAGCCTCTACGCCGATGTGCGTCCCAGCTTCGTCGTCGACATCACGCCGTTTGTCGAGCAGCGGCATCAGGCGCTGATGGCCTATCGCTCGCAATACGCAAACCAATCGACCGGCAGCGGTCTCTTTGTTCCCGAGGAGGAAATTCGCGAACGCACCTTTGCCGAGGCGCGCCACTACGGCCTGCTCGCGGGTGTGCGTTACGGCGAGCCCTTTGTCCAAAGGGAAGTCGGCCTGGTGGACGATCTCACCCTGTTGCCCGTCCAGTCCATCTAGAATGGAGGCCGACCTAGTTCGAGAGGAAGTTCGCACCGAATCATGAAAACCAAAGTAAGTCGCCGCCAATTCCTTGCTACTACCGCCTTGTCTCTTGCCGCCACGCGCCTTGGTGCCCAGAACCGAAAACAGATCCAGGTTAATCTCGCCATTCCAGCCGAAGCCAACGGCGCGCAAATGCCCGCCGATTTTGTTGGCCTCTCCTACGAAGTGAAGCAGCTTGAAGATCCGTCCTTCTTTTCTCTAAAGAACACCGGGTTGATTCGCGCGTTCAAAGCGATTTCGACCAACGGCGTTCTCCGCATCGGCGGCAACACCGGTGAATTCGCCTGGTGGAAGCCCACTCCCGATTCTCCCGAGCCTGTGCACCCGCACACGCGCGAGGTTGTGGGCGAGCCCAAAGCTCAGTACTATGCCGTAACACCCGAGGCCGTTCGCAATCTGGCCGCCTTTCTCGAAGAGACCGGCTGGACTTGTCTCTACGGCATCAACATGGGTACCAACACTCCCGCCCGCGCCGCCGAAGAAGCGGAATTCGCCGCCAGAACCCTCGGGGCGCGTCTGCAATACTTTCAGATCGGGAATGAAGTTGACTTGTTTGACCGGCACTTGCGCGATCCTCAAACCTGGTCTGCCAAAACTTATTTGGCCGAGTGGCTTGCGCTCGCTCGCGCCGTAACTGTGCGCGTGCCGCAGGCCAGGTTCGGCATACCTGACGTCGCCTCCAACATGTCCTGGCTGCCGCAGATCGCCGATGCGTGGGGTTCCGTCGAGAACCCTCCACACGTCTCGACGCTGACACACCATTACTACTTCGGCGGTCCGCCATCTAACCCCGAGGTCAACGCCCCCAACCTGCTCAAGCCCACGCCCAAGGTCAAGGTCATGGCCGACACGGCGACGGCATCCGCTAAACAGATGGGCATCCGCGTTCGCATGACTGAAGGCAACACTTGCTATCGCGGAGGCAAGCCCGGAGTCTCCGACGTATTCGCTGCAGCTCTTTGGGCCGCCGACTATTCGCTCCTCCTCGCCGCCAACAACTATTCCGGCATCAATCTGCATGGAGGCACCGCCGCAGTGATCGCAAGCGGCCTTGGCGGCATCATGTTCGGCGATGAAGTTCTCAAAGACCAGGGCGCAACGCCTAAGCAGATTGCAACGCATCCGCATCCGTACTACGCGCCGATCGCCGCCTTTGGCTCGGACTACGTTCTGGAGCCGGTTGCTTACGGCCTCAAGTTCGCTGGTTCGCTCAGTGGCGGCACATTTATCCAGGCCAATCTATCCTCGCAACTTCAGGCCGCCGGCATCAATGCTACAGCCTACGCGGCAATGCTCAGCAGCGGACAGACATCGGTCATCGTTCTAAACAAAGACATGGAAAACGATCTCGCCCTCCGCCTCGACTTTGGCGCTGCCAAATCCGGCGTCGTGGAGATCGAGACGTTGCATGCGCCGTCTGTCCAGAGCCGCGAAGCTCACATCACCCGAGCGGCGAAATCCGGCCAACTCGAGAACGGGAAATTCACCGCGCTCGTTCCCCGAGCTTCCGGTCTCCGCCTCACGGTCGGTTGATCCGCAGAAAAGCAGTAAACTGACAGCCTGTCTATGACGCAAACTTGGAATCCTGAAACGTACGGCCGCAACGCCGCGTTCGTTCCGCAGCTTGGCAGCGGCGCGTTGGAATGGCTCGCCCCTCAAGCCCGCGAGCGCATCCTCGACCTCGGCTGTGGTGACGGGCAACTAACGGAACGCATCGCTGCTGCGGGCGCAAACGTGAAGGGCATCGATGCCTCGCCAAACATGGTCACCGCTGCGCGCACGCGCGGCATTGCCGCCGAGGATGGCTCCGCTGAATCGTTGCCCTATGCAGACCACTCCTTCGACGCCGTGTTTTCGAATGCGGTGTTGCATTGGGTGCGAGGGCAGGACGCGATGATGACCGAAGTGCGCCGCGTGCTGCGACCCGGCGGACGTTTTGTCGCCGAGATGGGCGGCCACGGAAATATCGCCGCCATCCGTGTCGCCTTTGCTGCCGTGCTTGCGCGCCTTGGCCATGCGACTTTGGGCGAACGCGGCAACTACTATCCCACTCCCGATGCCTATACGCGGCGACTCGCGTCGCACGGCTTCACGGTCGCGCGCATGATTCTCTTTCCTCGCCCCACTCTGCTCGGAGCAGGCGGCATGGCTGCCTGGTTGAACACCTTTTGTCGCGGCGCGCTCGATGCTCTGCCTGAGGATCTGCGCGAAACCGCCGTCGCGGAAACTGTCGTTCTGCTCGCGCCGGCCTTGTGCGATGAAGAAGGTAACTGGACAGCGGATTACGTGCGCCTGCGCTTTATCGCCACCACCTGATCGCAGGAATATTTTTCAACTTCTATTTGTGAAATAAGTTCTCACCTAACTTCCCTCGAATCCTTTGAATAATTCATCGAACCCCTTGCATTTTTTCGCTACTTATGGCAAAGTATCTTCTGCGTAGGAGAACGCCCGATGACAAATAAAACGCTAAACTCGATGCGTAGGCCGGAACCTTCCGGTCCCCGGGCGCTCTTTCTCTATCATTCGTAAGCCTGTAGCGCTGGCTTCCTGCGCATCCCGCATGAACATTGGTCTTTCCCGAGTGGCGTAGAAGCCAGTTCCATCGCCTTGAAAACGTCACGCTGTCTTCGTTTATTCCCTCGGGGATGATTGGCCCGCTATCCTCGCGCCACGTTGATTATTGGCTCCGCGATACTTACCGCGGCGTCATGAGGAAAGTTTTGTCCTAACTTGGAACTTAGTAAGTTGTTGCACCGGCGGTGAAAGAGGAGAGTTACTTCCTCCACAGAAGGACGTGCAGGCCGGAATCCTGCCGGAACCACTCACCTTGCGGGGTCGAGGCGTAGCCTCGAAGTAAAAAACACCGCTGGGCAGAAGTTTCGTCGTCCAACTCTTTTCGATCGTTCCCCGGCGCAACTTTTCGCGCAGGCAGTTGTTTGCAATTTCGTTTGGCCGGTGGTGTAGGCAGCGGTTACTTCTTAAGCCGAAGGTTGCGGGTTCGAGTCCTGCCCTGAATGCAATTTCAGGTAGCTCAATGGCAGAGCATCGGAAAACTCCGCGGTCGTTTGTTCCCCGGCGCAAAACTTCAAACTGACGAGACTCTCGTCCATAACCAGAAAGAGAGCCGGTGGCGTAGGAGGCGGTTACTTCGCCTGTTAAGCCGGAGACGCGGGTTCGATTCCCGCCCGGAGAGCAATCTCCGGTAGTTTAGGGGCAAAACGCCGTATAGTCCGCAACCGTTTGTTCCCCGGCTTTTCAATTTGCAATGGGCTCGTCCAGAAACAGAAATAGAACCGGTGGTGGTCGTAACGGATACTTCGACGCTTCCCAAAAGGGAGGCAACGGGTTCGAATCCCACCCGGAATTGCCAAATTCCGGCAAGCTCGATCGGCGAGCAACGAGAGCAACACCGTTACATTTGTTCCCCGGTTTACTAATTTGCAATGGGCCTGTCCACAACCAGGAAAGGCACCGGTGGTGTAGGCAACAGGTACTTCGGGAGCGGAGGATGCGGGTTCAAATCCCGCCGCGATTCAAAATCGCGTCGTTCAACGCCAGGACATTCGCTTATTTGCTGTTGCCGCTTGTTCCCCGGTCATAACCTCCGGCAAGTCCGGATTAGAAACGAAATGTCATGGGCAAATTGAAAGTGAAGAATGGTACGCCGGTGGGCGACGTCCACCTCTGCCGCAACTGCAGCAATGGGCAGTTCACCGTCGGCTACCGCGAATCCGAGGTGCTGGTGATCTGCACCAACTCGAGCCCGGCGCTGCGAGTTCCCTTTCCTGTGTATGAATGCACTGGGTTCTGGGACCGCAATCGTCCGGACTATGAGGCGATGACCAAGCTGGCGCTGAATTTCAGCGGTCGTCGCAGAAAGGCCATCACCGGCTTTCGCGACAGCGGATTCGGGCGCATTCCCGCGGTCGCTAAAGACGAACGCGAGGATGTAGAAGACGAGGCAGCCATCAACCGCTGACCCCAAACAAAAACAGAACACGACTGCCGGTGGCGCAGGACACGGTTACTTCTGGTGCATACAGGTTCGACTCCTGTCGCAAAGCAATTTGCGAGCGGTCCGCATCCGACAATTCCCCGGCGGCATTTATTCTTGGTTCACTACGAAAGGAGGCGCACGATGCGCCTGAACATCTTCAAGCCCAAGCCGCGCCCGCGCACCCACGAGGGAGCTCGAGCCCGCGTCATCACTCCCGAGCAGGCTCTGCGCCGCTCGGTTCTCTCCTGCATGTTGTGGGAGGGTGAGTTCTACGAGGATGGCGTGCAGATCGCCGGCCGCATTCACGAGCTGGTGCCGCAAGTGGACGCCGAGAAGGTTGCCGCGCTGGCCATTGAGGCGCGCGAGCGCATGAAGCTGCGCCACGCTCCGCTGTTGCTGGTGCGCGAAATGGCGCGCTATGCAACGCATCGCGGTCTCGTCGCCGAGACTCTCACGCGCGTGATCCAGCGCGCCGACGAGCTGAGCGAGTTTGTCGCCATCTACTGGGCGATGGGGCGCCAGCCGCTCTCGGCGCAGGTGAAGAAGGGCCTGGCCGCCGCGTTCGGCAAGTTCGACGAGTACGCGCTGGCCAAGTACGACCGCGCCGGCGCAGTGCGTCTGCGCGACGTGCTGTTCCTTTGCCATGCGCGTCCGGTGGATGAGGCGCAGGCTGCGCTGTGGAAGCGGCTGGTCGATAACGAGCTGGCCACGCCCGATACCTGGGAGGTTGCTCTCTCGGCTGCCGGACGCGGCGAGAACTCCGAAGGTACTCGCGACGTTGCCAAGCGCGAAGTGTGGGAGCGCCTGCTCGACGGAGCGCAAGCTCGGAGCGCTGGCTCTCTTGCGCAACCTGCGCAACCTGCACCAGGCCGGCGTCAGCGAGGATCTGGTGCTTGCTGCGCTCGCGGCCATGAAGACGGATCGGGTTCTGCCTTTCCGTTTTCTGGCGGCTGCGCGCAACGCTCCTCAGTGGGAGCAGCCGCTTGAGTTCGCAATGTTCCGCGCGCTCGAAAGCCCGCACCGCGCGCCTGCCCGGTCACACCGTGTTGCTGGTCGACGTCTCCGGCTCCATGGAGGCGTCGCTCTCGCGCCGTTCGGAGATGCGGCGCACCGATGCCGCCTACGGACTGGCCATTTTGCTGCGCGAGATCGCGGAGAAGGCGACGATCTACACCTTCTCGGATCACACGAAGCTGGTGGCGCCGCGGCGCGGCATGGCATTGCGTGACGCGCTCGACGCGAGCCAGCCGCACTCCGGCACGTACCTCGGCAAGGCGTTGACCCACGTTGAGGCTGAGTGCCGCGGCGGCTACGACCGGCTGATCGTGATCACCGACGAGCAGTCGCACGACAATGTGCCTGCGCCGCGCGGCAAGGGATACGTAATCAACGTGGCCTCGAGCCGCAACGGTGTTGGCTACGGCGCGTGGAACGCACATCGACGGCTGGAGCGAGGCAGTGGTTGACTACATTGCCGAGCTCGAGACCGCGCAGGCAGAGTGATCGCCCGGCAGCAGACAACACAAACAACATCGGGGAGCAGCCGCTTTAAGGCCGCTCCCCGATTTTTTTGCGCTGGCCTGGTTAGTCGGCAGCCAGAAGCTTGGTCCGGAACAACAGTCCTGCCACCGCGCCTCCCACGCTGGGAAACACCAGGAACAGCCACACCTGGCTGAGCGCATGGCTACCGGCAAACAGCGCCGGACCCAGGCTGCGCGCCGGATTCACGCTCACGCCTGTAATGTGAATGCCGAAAAGATGGATTGCGACCAGAGTAATGCCGATTGCCAATCCGGCAAAACCTGCGGGCGCGCTTTTCTGCGTCGAGCCCAGAATCACAATCACGAAAATCGCGGTCGCGACAAACTTCAAACAGCATCGCCGATTGCATGTTGTATTCGCCCTGGTAGCCGGCCCCCCAGCCGTCCTGCCCCAACCCGTTGGCCGCGAGGTTGTATCCCGCAGTGCCGACGGCAATCACCAGCAACACCCAGGCCGCGAGGATCGCGCCCAGAAATTGTCCCACCCAATAGCCGATCATGTCCTTGACGGACATTCGCCCGGCGATACAAACGCCCAGGCTCACCGCGGGATTGATGTGACATCCGGAGATGGGGCCGATTCCGTAGGCCGCGCCGATAAGCGCCAGGCCAAATGCAAACGCGATGCCCACGATGCCGACCTTGTCGCCGGCCACCACGGCCACGCCACAACCAAAGAGCACCAGAATAAAAGTGCCCACAAATTCCGCGAAGTATTTCTTCATGCTTCCTCCTAGGTGATATGAAAAAAGATTTTTGGGGATTCCAAACCTTGCAGCACCGTCTGTGCAACCCCAGGGGAGAAAGCGGAACGGCGGGGAAAGTGCAGGGTCGCGTGCGGCGAAGTGCGAAGGCAGTCTTGCAGAAGCGCGCCGGCACAGTCAAGAAAAAATCTGGCCTTGGTTCTGCACCGCTCCGTGGAAAACTCCGGCTTTTCCGCGGTCTTGTTCCGTCGCAGTGCATCACTGAGCAGCCCATCGCATCGTCGCGTTCCCTTCTTGTTGTGCTAAGGTTCAAGCGTGAGCGTTGGCGCGCCAGGCAAGGCTGAAAAAAAGACCTCGAAGCCACGGCTCTTGCCGGGTTTGGCCGTCAAGGATGGCCTCATTCGCCACCCCTTCGACCTGGAGTTTGGCGTGCGCACCAGCGGACTGATCGCCGGCCGCCATCTCAAAGCCGGACATCGGCACGACCGGCACGTGACGGCCTACTACGCGATCGCGCCTTCGGTCTTTCAAGGAATTCTGGTACGCTGGCGGCGATGCCTCCCCGTTGCGTCCGCCGTTGCACCCATCGACGCCTATACATTTGTCGATCTCGGAGCAGGCATGGGCCGCGCTCTGCTGCTGGCCGCGGCGCATCCCTTTCGCGCCGTCGTCGGCATCGAACTGCACCCTACGCTGGCGCGGATCGCGCGCCGCAATCTTGCGCTGTGGCGCGCCGCCGGCCGCACCCACGTGCCCATGCGCATGCACTGCCGCGACGCGGTGGACTTCCCGCTTCCGCCGGGTCCGTGCCTGGTTTTTCTCTTCAATCCCTTTGGCGCGCCCGTGCTGCGGCGGCTGCTGCGCGCGTGGAAGGAAAACTTTGCCGACCACGCCGGGCAACTGGATATTCTGTATGTCAATGACGAGCAGAAGAACGTGCTCGCCTGTGAGCCAGGATTTGAGCGGCTCTTTCGCGGCCAGATCCGCCGCTCCCACGCCGATGCCGTTGCCGATCGCAACATTCTCACACAGCAACCCGGCGGCGAATACGCAGCTCCAGGTTGGGAAGACTGCTCGATCTACAGGTGGAAAGGAACAGGGAGTAGCCAGTAGCCAATAGAAAGCAGAAAGACTCCGCGCCGCAGAATTTCGGTTGGCTACTGGCTATTGGCTACTCCCTGCTTTTGACATGAAAGAACCGCATCTGATCCTCGGAATCGGCGAACTGCTTTGGGACATTGTGCCCGATGGGAAGCGGTTGGGCGGTGCACCCGCCAACTTCGCCGTGATGGCCGCCCGGCTCGGCAATCACGCCGCAATCCTGAGCCGCATCGGCCGCGATGACCTGGGCCGCCAAGCCATCGACCGCCTGAATACGATCATCGATCCAATGCCCGTCGAAACAGGATTCCTTCAAGTCGATCCGCAGCACGAAACCGGCCGCGTAACCGTCAGTCTCGAAAACGGCGAGCCGCGCTACGCAATTCACGAGCCCGCGGCGTGGGATTTTTTGGAGCTTTCGGATGGATGGGTGCAACTCGTCGAGCGTGCCGACGCCATCTGCTTCGGTTCGCTGGCGCAGCGCAACCAGCAGGCGCGTCAGACCATCCAATCGCTCGCTGCCGAGACCTCCGCCGCCTGCATTCGCGTCTTCGACGTGAATCTGCGCGAGCCCTTCTACTCGCCCGAGATCCTCGAAGAATCGATGCAGTTGGCCACCGTGGTCAAAATGAACGACGCGGAGGCGCCGCTGGTCCTGGACCTGCTCGACCTGGCCATCGAAGAAGCGCCCGGCCCACACGAGGCTTTATCGACACCAGAGTATTTGCGCGCGGCGGCCGAGCGCCTCCTGGCCGAGTTCCCTTCCTTGCAAATGGTTGCTGCTACGCGCGGCAGCCGAGGCAGCCTCCTGGTGACTCGCGACGAGTGGGACGAGCATCCTGGATTTCCCGTGAAGGTTGCCGACGGCATCGGCGCCGGGGACGCTTTCACCGCGGCCATGACCCACTACATGCTGCGCGGAGCCGACTTGGCCACGTTGAATGAGGCCGGAAACCGCTGGGGCGGCTGGATGGCTTCGCAATCCGGCGCCATGCCCGCCTTGCCTGACACCGTTCGCGACGCGATTACCGCAGCCATCGAAAGAGCCAGTAGCCAATAGTCGAAAGCCAATAGTACCGACCCCGCCCGCAGGCGATAGGCTACCGGCTGCTGGCTCGGGTAAGCGTTTTCCAGATTGTCAACCACGCGGCCCCAGCAGTACGATTGCGGGGTCATGAACAAGCCAGCCGTAACCGCCGCAATCCTTGCCGCACTCGTGTTGTCATTGCCCCTGTCCGCGCAGGCGCCCTCGTTCACCATCCAGGCCGACCACCCCATCGCGACGGTGAGCCCCACCCTCTACGGCCTCATGACCGAGGAGATCAACTACTCCTATGACGGCGGCATCTACGCAGAGCTATTGCGCGATCGCGCCATTGGCCGCGGCTTCGGCTCCCTCACTCACTGGCCGGTCGTCGCGCGCGGAGACGCGCAAGTGAACGTCTCCTCCGACGAAACCACCGGGCCCAGCACCACTCTCACTCGCAGCCTGAAGGTCACCGTCACCGCAGCTACTGCGAACTCGCCAGCCGGGGTTGAGAACGATGGCTACTGGGGCATTCCCGTACGTCCACACGCCGTGTACGCAGGATCGTTCTACGCGAAGACGGATGCTCCCGGAGTTCCCGTTACCGTGAGCCTGCAAAATGATCAGACCGGAGTGGTCGCAGCTTCTGCCACGGTCACTGGCCTCACGGGCGAATGGAAGCAGTTCACGTACACGCTCAAGACAGGCGATGTTCTGGTCTCGTCGAACAACCATCTCATCCTCACCATCGCGCAACCGGCCACGGTGTGGTTCAACCTGATCTCCCTCTTTCCGCCTACATATCACGCGCGGCCCTTCGGCAATCGCACCGACATCATGAACCTGCTGGCCGCCATGCAACCCAAATTCCTGCGCCTCCCCGGCGGAAATTATCTCGAGGGCGACCACATCGCCGACCGCTTCGACTGGAAGAAGACCATCGGCCCGTGGGTTGTCCGCCCCACGCATCCGAGCCCCTGGCGCTATCGCTCCTCTGACGGCATGGGCCTGCTTGAGTTTCTGGAGTGGTGCGAAGACCTGAAGATGGAGCCCGTGCTCGCAGTGTATGCCGGCTACTCTCTCGCGCAGGATCACGTCGATCCCGGCTCCGCGCTCGAGCCTTACGTGCAAGACGCACTCGACGAGATCGAGTACGTCACCGGCGGCGCAGATACCAAATGGGGCGCGGAACGCATCAAGGACGGCCATCCGGCGCCGTTCCCGCTGCATTACATCGAGGTCGGCAACGAAGACCAGTTCGACCGCTCGCATTCGTATGACGGCCGCTTCGCGCAGTTCTACCACGCCATCAAGCAGCGCTACCCGAACCTCCAGATCATCGCCACGACGCCTGTAAAAGACGTCACGCCCGATGTAATCGACGAGCACTTCTACATGTCGGCGCAGGAGTCGTTCTCGCAGGCGCACCACTACGACACTTATGACCGCAAAGGCCCGAAGATTTTTGTCGGCGAGTGGGCCACACGCGAAGGCGACCCCACGCCGAACCTCGAAGCAGCCCTTGCCGACGCGGCCTGGCTCACAGGTCTCGAGCGCAACAGCGATCTCATCATCATGGCCAGCTACGCGCCGCTCTTCGTCAACGTGAATCCCGGCGGCATGCAGTGGGCCACCGATCTCATCGGCTACGACGCGCTCTCGAGCTACGGCTCGCCCAGCTACTGGACGCAGGTCATGTTCTCAAGCCACCTGGGGACCGAGGTGGTCTCAAGCACGCTCGATCACGCGCCCGCGCGGGTTTACGCATCTGTCACTCGCGACAACAATAAGCACAGGCTCTTTGTAAAGGTCGTCAACGCAACCTCTACCACGCAGCCGCTTGCCGTCTCTCTTACCGGCATAGCCAAACTAGCGCCGCAAGCCACGCTCACCACCATGAGTGGCAAAACACCCAATGCGACCAACAGCATCACGCACCCCGATGCCGTAAAACCGATGACGCACTCTGTCGCGATCGCCGGCCCCAAATTCACCGAGACTTTCGCACCATATTCAGTGAATGTGCTGGAGCTGAGCTACTGACCGCGCAAGAGAAGACTCAAGCAAACCGGATTACCGTTTATGGGCGAAATCACGAAAAGCGAAGAAGCCTTGCAGAAGCGAAGGGAGGAGTTCCGCGAATTTCGAGCTCAGCAAGAAAAAGCTACGCTTGCTGCGAAACTCTTGCGAATCCGTAGCAACGATGATCCGTTCTTGAAAGGTTATCCTGGCGAGCCGCGTGTTCAACGCTTCGGGGTCTTTGTCCTGGGCGCGTTCTTCGCTTTGTGCGGTGCAGTAATGCTGGACTTAATGATTAAGGATGATAGTCGCCTCGGCGTAGTGGTCTCGATCTTAGCCCTCGTAATAGGCATCCGAACCATCATTGCTGCCTTCACAGGGCGTAGGGCCAAATCATCCCATCGCGCTTAGTTCGCGATCCTCATCGACTGTCGCGACTATCACTGAGGCGGCACACGCCGTCGGAGGGAGAAACGATGCCCAGCGAAATGTACAACCCGGCGCACCCCGGACTGGTCTTGCGCGACTATCTGGAGGGCCACAACATCACGCACGTTGCGAAACATATCGGCGTGTCGCGCGTGACTCTTTCCAAGATTCTGAACTCCCGCACCGGGATCACCGCTGACATGTCGCTTCGCTTGTCGGCCGCCTTGGGAACCAATCCCAGTTTCTGGCTTGACATGCAGAGCAATTACGACCTATGGCAAGCCCGGAGCAGGAAACGCCCCCGCATCCGTCCGCTAAAAATCGCCGCATAGCCCTCGGCTGCATCGAAACATCTTCTGTTGGCCTGCAAAGTTCAGCAGATAAATTATTCTCAACTGTAACCTCCAAGGTGTATAAATCTCTGGCGCGCCGCAGCTGGATGAAGACCTCATCCAAGAATCTGCCGCACGCAGTGCCCCAAGGAGCTCTTCTCCATGCTGCGCAGACTTCTCCCTGCCCTTGCCTGCTTTGCCCTCGTGCCAGCCGCCACCATCGCCGCCCAAACTGCGCAAGCTGCCCCGCCAAAGACCTGGGTCGACAAGGACACCGGCCATCGCGTCTGGCGCCTCACCGACGAGCCCAACTCCGGCGGCTTCTACTTCAACATCAACGGCTACACGCCCGACCACAAGCAGATGATCTACACCGCGCCCGACGGCATCCACGTCCTGGACATGGCCACCCGCGCCACCAGGCTGCTGGTCGCCAATCCACCGCGCCCGCCGACGCCCCACCCGGCCACCGGCCGCTACCTCCGGTATGTCGTCCACACCCTCGTCGCCGGCCACAAGACCAACAGCGTCTTCTACACCGCGACCGACGCCAGACCACGTCACCTCCGTCTACAAGGCCGACACCAACACCGGCGCCGTCCGCAAGCTCGTCGATCGTGCCGCATGCCCAACACCCCGGCATGGCGTCGTCAGCGTCAACGCCGACGAAACCCTCGTCGCCGGCACATACGTCGAAGGCAATCAGCCCGACCAGGCAATACGGCCAGAACGCGCCGCGCCAGCCCGCAATCGTCGACTCAACCGGCACGGCGGCAACCGACAACCGCGTCGGCCAGCGCCAGCCCAGGGCCCGCACTATCAGCCGCCCAACAAGGGCCAGATGATGGAGCGCGTCTCGCCGCCCGCCTGCCGCTCGTCCTCTTCACCCTCCGCCTCGAGCCCGGCCCCAACGGCGAGAAGCCCGGCGACATCAAACCTCTGCTCCACTCCACCGACTGGGTCAACCACCTGCTCTTCTCGCCCACCGATCCCGAACTGCTGATGTACTGCCACGAGGGCACCTGGCAGAAGGTCGACCGCATCTGGATGATCCACACCGACGGCACCCACAACACCCTCATCCACAAGCGCACCATGGTCGATGGAGATCGCCGGCCACGAGTTCTGGGGACTCGACGGCGAAACCATCTGGTACGACTGGCAGTATCCCAAGGGCGAAGACTTCTTATCTCGCCGGCTACAACCTGAAGACCGGCAAGCGCACCGCGTACCACATGCAGCGCGACGAGTGGTCGCATTCACTTCAACCTCACCAAGGACCTCGACCTCTTCTGCGGCGACGGCGGCGATCCCGGCCAGGTGGCCCGCGCCAAGAGACGGCGAGTGGATCGAGCTCTTCCATCCGCAGATGCTCACCGGTCGACCGCCGATGCCCTCAACGAGCCCGACTTCTGGCAGCCCGGCGTCTTCCACTCCGAGCACCTGGTCAACATGTCGCACCACAACTACCGCGAGGAGCCCAACGTGCGCTTCTCCCCCGACAAGACGCTGGTCATCTTCACCAGCAACATGTTCGGGCCAAGCTACGTCTTCGGCGTCGAAGTCGCCAAGGCTGATCCGTCGGCCGCGGACGTCGCAGTCCACGCCCGACCTGGCGCGCCAGTTCAATCCCGCCGAACCGACATCAACGCACGCCGTCCCTCCGGACCCAGCGACAGCGCACTGACGGCATTTTGTATCGCCGGTCTCTACTTGTAGCGCAGCGCGAACGCGCTAGATTTTCTTCCCTTCCGGTAAAGAGGCACGCAGCGCTTCCAGGCGATCCTGCAGATGCTGCTGCAATTCGGCGTGTTCAGTCATCCCGTAGAGGTTCCGCATCTCCCTGGGATCGGTTTGCAAATCGTACATCTCGAATTCATGCGGCTCGAGCGTGTATTCGATCAGTTTGTATCGCTCGGTGCGAATGCCGCGGCACGGCGGCACGGTCTCAGGATTCGGCCACTCAAAGTATTCGTAAAGCCACTCCTCGCGGAACTTCGGGTCCGGCGCGTGGGCGAGCGGTAGAACGCTCTTGCCTTGCATATGCTCAGGGACGGGCAGCCCGGCAAGGTCGAGAATCGTCGGCGCCAGATCCACATCGAGCGCCATCTCCGTGCGCACCGTTCCTGCTTGAACGCGTTTGGGATAGCGCACCATGAACGGCACCCGAATCGACGGCTCGTGCATCAGGCGTTTGTCGAACAAGCGCCACTCGCCCAGGAAGAATCCATGATCGGACCACTGCACGATCGCTGTGTCATCCAGAATCTTCTTCTTCTCGAGATAATCGAAAACGCGGCCGATGTTTTCATCCACAGCCACCAGCCCTGCGTAGTAATCCTTCATCACGCCTTCGAGCGAGCCTGCCGCGGGATGCGAAAACGTCGTGCCGATCTTGTTGGTCGCGTTCACAAAACCCTTCGGCTTGCCCGGATAACCTTTCAGATCGTCGTCGAAGGTCTCCGGCTTGGGAGTCAAGGTTTCGCGATACAGGTCAAGGTGTCTGCGCGGCCTGAAGAATGGCTCATGCGGAGCGACAAACCAAACCAGCAGGCAAAATGGCTTGTCTCCGCGATCCTCTTCGAGCCAGGCCAAAGCGCGATCCACTGTCAGGTCGTCGGGATAAACATTGTGATACCGGGTTTCCGGTCCGATTTTTCCCTTGCGCCCCTCCTTGAAATACGGATTGACATAGTCGTTCGCAGGGTTATTGTGGCCGAAATAGTAATCCCAATAGCGTTCTTCCACGCCATTATGGATGTGCACCTTGCCGAGAATCGCTACTTCATAGCCCGCCTCGTGAAGCAGGTCGGTGAACAGCGGAATATCGGGCGGCAAAGGCTTCTCAAGATGTTCGTTTGAGAGCGCCCCGGTTGAGCGCGAATACATGCCCGTCAACGCCACCGCGCGCGCCGGACCGCAAAGAGCGTTGGTACAAAACGCGTTCTCGCAGCGCATTCCTTCCCGCCCGATGCGATCGTGATTCGGCGTTTTCAAAATTGTGTTTCCCGCAATGGATAGGGCGTCGGCGCGTTGCCCCTCGCCCAAAAAGAAAACCAGGTTCGGCCGCTTCCCATGTTCTTGCGCCGACAACAACGCCGGCATCACCGACGACGCCAGCATTCCGCCCGCAACCGCAAGAGATCCCTCGAGAACCTCGCGTCGCGTTATTCCGGAATGGGTTGTGAGGTTGGATGCTTCTGCGAGACGATGGCTGGAATCCGGCATTGGATTTTCCTTGCACTGAAGATGGAAGAGGCCGGCAGCGCGCAATCCTCTCGCGTGTAAGCCGGCACCGCGCCAGTATACATGTCGCAACTTGCTTCCAGCGGGCGCGATTCTCGAGTAAAGTAAGGTATCGTGATTATCGACTTGGCCAGGCGCGCGCACGATCACAACTGGGAGATGGACCCCATCACGCGCTCCCTGCTCGACACCGATTTCTACAAACTTCTCATGCTCCAGTTCATCTGGAAGCATTTTCCCCGCACGCGCGCCACCTTCACGCTCATCAACCGCACCGCTTCCGTGCGCCTGGGCGAAATGGTCGGCGTGCCGCAGCTCCGCGAGCAGCTCGAGGCCACACGCCGGCTTCGCTTTCGCAAGTCGGAGCTGGTCTGGCTCGCGGGCAACACCTTCTTCGGCCGCCGCGGCATCTTCGAGCCCGCCTTCCTTGACTGGCTGGAGCACGATTTCCGGCTTTCCGATTACGAACTCTCTGTGCACGACGGACAACTGCATCTCCGCTTTGAGGGGCTTTGGTCGGGAACATCGATGTGGGAAATCTACGCACTCGCCCAGATCGGCGAATTGAAGACGCGTGACGCGCTCAAGCATTTGAGCGAACTGGAGCTCGACATTCTTTACGCGCGCGCCAAGACCCGGCTCTGGGAAAAGCTGGAGCGTCTGCGCGGCGTCCCGGATCTGAACATCAGCGACTTCGGCACGCGCCGCAGGCATAGCTTTCTGTGGCACGAATACGTCGTGAATTCCATGCGCGATATCATCGGCGCAAGTTTTACCGGAACCTCCAATGCGTTTCTTGCTTACAAGCACGATCTTGAAGCCATAGGCACCAACGGCCACGAGTTACCCATGGCCATGGCTGCGATGGCCCGTGACGATGAGGAGTTGCGCACAGCACAATATCGTTTGCTGGAGTTATGGCAGCAGAGTTATCAGGGCGAGTTACTGATTCTTCTGCCCGACACCTTCGGCACCACGCAATTCCTGCGCAACGCTCCTGACTGGGTAGCTAACTGGACCGGCCAGCGCGTCGACAGCAAAGACGCTTACGTGGCCGGCGACGAATATATTACATGGCTGGAGCGTCACGGACGCGATCCGCGCCAGAAGCGCCTGATCTCGAGCGACGCGCTCGACGTGGAGCAGATTCTCAGCCTGCACGCCTACTTCGCCGGATCACTTCGCAACGGCGCCACGCCCGACGATTTCCGCTCCGCCAGCGATTTCCACGACGCCAGCCGCTGGGTTCCCAATCGCCGCATCCGCTTCAGCGCCGGCTGGGGCACGCTGCTCACCAATGATTTCCGCAACTGCAATCCGCAGGGCAACGGCGGATTCAATCCCGTCGGCCTGGTCTGCAAACTCACTGAAGTCGATGGCCGCCCCGCAGTGAAACTCTCTGACAATGAGTCCAAGGCGATGGGAGACGCGAGCGAAGTCGAGCGCTATCGGCGCGTCTTTGGCGTGGCCGGCCTGGCCGACATCCCCGTGCTCACCTGACTATTTCGAAAAAAGCAAAGACGCGCCCGAGACGGTAAATCTCAGGCGCGTTAGTTCTTGCATTCGAGTTCTAGCGTCCCTTCGGCGCGATTCCGAGTGTGACGGATACGGTGAAGGCGCGCCCTGCCATCAGGCTCGGCGTATCCCCTCCATTGATCGGTGTTGGTCCATTGGTCAGAAACGCGTCGCACGGGTTGCTTGCGGTCGGGCTGGTGCATGATCCGCCGCCATTCAGATAAATAAGATTCGCCGTGCCGGCGAGCGTATCGTTCTGGATATTATGCTGGTCGAGCAGGTTCGTTCCGGATAGCCGGATCTTGGTCTGATCGAAAACCCCGTGACTACGTACGGTGTAGTTTACATATGCGCCGAGCGTGCTGAACGGAGACACGATGGCCTGGTTATGGTAAGCGCCATTGTCCAGCCGCTCTTCGCCAATGCGCTTATTGAACACACCGAGATCGAAGCCTTGCTTGTCGTACGTCAGGCCCTGCATCTCGGTATCGGTTGGAGTTTGCGCCACCCACAGCCCACTCGGGGCATTTTCAAACACCGGGCTGGCCACCGCGGTTGAGGTTGTGTTGGCATTCAGTTCACCCGAGTAAAAAGCGGTGCCTGCTGTCGCATTCAAGTAAAGATTCAGCCCCGGCCTCAGAACGAAGGTGCTTTCAAACTCGGCCCCCTTCGTTATCGAGCTCGGTTGCAGGTAGTACACTGCGTCGCCGTAAGTCGAGTCCCCAGTGTTCAGGTCGGTCGTACTCGAGTAAGAGTTATCGAAGTGGATGTGATAGGCGTCCGCATCCAGCGTGAACCATTGACCTTTGTACACCGTACCGAACTGGTAAGTGGTCGCGTGCTGCTGTTTCGGCGTGAGCGGCAGTTGCGGGTTCGGACTGGTGGTGCTCGGCGTGTGGTTGTAATCCCAGATGCTGCTGGGAGGCACCACGCTGCCCGTTGACGCCTGCCCATACACAGAAAAGTTTCCGTGGATACGATAGTTCATGTCGAGCGAAGGAAGCGCATCAAGGAAGCTCGCCGTGTCCGAAACCGTTGCCGAGCAGGGCGAAGTCGGGGCTGCGATGCATGCGGGCGTGAGCAAGCCGACCGTTGCACCATCATCGGCGTGGTGCAGGATGTCGAAGGTGTAACCCGAGAGCTTTTCGCCGGCGGTGATAAAGAGCTTGGGAGTGGCGTGCCACTCAAACTCGGCGTAGGGCTGGTAAGAGTTGGTCCAGAATGTCTCGTTGAACTTCGGCAGCGGTTGATCGGCCCAGCCGTTGACCGGGTCGCTCGGAACCTGGTGCCGGTTAGTTTTGGCCCACTCGTACCACATGCCCGTGCGGAAAACGCCGAACGAAAAGGTCTTCGTGACCAGCAGAGTCTCGCCGTACTTGCGATAACTGTTGTACTTGTCAATGCCGCAAGGTATCGCAGAGACACCCTTCTTTACAACATAAACATCACACGGTGTAATCGCGACGCCATCGTAATAGGCCTTTCCACCGGTGACATAAGTTCCTGGCACCAGCGAGGGATTGGCAAGAGCCGCGGCCTGCGTAACCTCTGTCATCGGCGACGCGTTCGAGTAAAGTTCGCCATTATCATAATTCAACGTGTAGCCCTTGACGTCGAGATACCAGCCCTTCGCCATGTCGGACTTAAGACCGACATACTCGACATCCGTGGGTACTTGATAAGTGTTGTACTGATAGTTAAACCAGCTCGTAGGGTCGGAGTTATTCGTCATAAGAAACTTGATGCCCGCGCCGGTATAGGGCAACAACCCGTTCGCTGTATCCGGACTGGTGCAGGAATAAGCTGCAGATACGCCGTACAACATGCAGCGCGTCGAGCTGATATTCGGTCCGTTCGAGTTCAGGTGAACCACGCCCGAGAATCCGGTCAGCACGGTCTTCGGCGAGAACTGATATTGATAGAGGATCGAACCGGCCGAGCGCATGTTGAAGTTGAAGGTCTGATAGCCGTCCGACGTCAGGTGGTGCACGTCAATGTATAGGTTCGACTTAGGCGCGCGGCCAAACATTCCGAAGAGACCGGAGTTGAACTCGCCGTCGTAGATCTTGCTGTTCCAGGTGCCGTACGAAACGCCGCCACGAATGTCGAGCTCGCTGGTCAGCGGTTTCGACAAAAAGTGGATTGATCCGCCGAAGGGCGTAGGGCCATATGTCGATGCCGAACCCGGGCTGCGGTCGAAGTCGACGCCGCCGATCCACTGCACCGGGAAGAATGCCCAGGAGTGGTGCGTCGGAGAATTTGTATCGTAGACAGGGACGCCGTCGAAGTCGATGTCGTAATCGCCGTCAGGAAATCCGCGGAAGTAGGTCTTGCTCTGCCCCAGCCCGATGCCGTTTGAACTGGTTGTAAATGCGCCGGGAACAATCTGTACCAGCTCGCCAAAATCGGCCATCGGCGATGTAAAGTTCTCGATGTACTTATTCGAAACCAGTGATTGCGCCGACCTTTCTTCAACGAAGCCGCCGCTGGGCGCACTTTGTACAGCCGGGGAGTCGATGCCGGAATTCACCGTCACCTCCTGCGCCACGGCGCTCACCTGCAGGGTCAATGTCACTTGCTGCGTTTGTCCATCGGTCAGCGTGATGCCGGCTTTGGAATTCACGGCGAATCCATTGCCCATTGCCTCCAGCTTGTAGGTTCCCGCCGCAAGACCGTCAATGGAATAGCTACCGTCATCTTTCGCAGTAACAGTTTTTTTGTCGCCCGTGGCAACATTGGTCACGGTCACGGTGGCCTGTGGCACCGTCCCGCCCTGCGCGTCGTAGATGGTACCTTCGAGTTTTGCGCTCGCCGTCTGCGCATGGATGGGAATGGCGACAAAAGCCAACAAAGCAGGCAGGGATAAAGCGCATGCGCGCAGCTGCCTGCGCACGGTTTGGTATGTCACGGTTGTCCTCCGAAGTGAGTTCTGTGCTGTGGGTCTGGTTCCGAAAGCGATGGAAAACTACCAACTGTGATGCTGACCCGACCGTAGCAAGCAAAGATTGCGATGAAGTTACAAGACAGTTAGAGCGAGGTTACAAATTCCTGAAGACGCCATAAACTTTTGCGCTTTTCCACAGTCTGAAACGAAGCCGCCCTGTCTGGCTCGACCCTCCGCCGCCGGTGTACTCTGCTCGTGATGCTTGGGAAGACGAGCCTGTATGCAACGCAGCTTCGCTGGGAATTGATTTGGCGCAATCGCGGTTACGCGCGCGGGCGCGCGCACGTGGAGAGCTACGGCAGCGCTCCGGTCATCGTCTACGAACCGGACGGCGGCCAGCACGGCAATTTTTTCGATTCAGCTTATGCGGCCATCCTGGCCCGGCCCGAATGGATGCGCCGCTTCGACAAGGTCCACGCCCAGGCGGCCCGCTCATTGCCTAAATCGCAATCCGATACCGCCCGGCGTTGGCGCGAGCTCGATTCCTCCATGAGTTCCGACGCGCTGCTAATGAACGTTTTCTGCACGCCCGGCGTCGCTGTGTCCCCGGCAATTAGGTCCATGCTCGGCGTCGACGAGGCTACAGCGCCAACCTTTGGCGCCGACCCAATCTTCGGATGGAAAGCTCGCGTTCCGCTTGCCAGCGGGCGTTTCGACCGCACCGAGGTCGATCTGCGCTTCGGCTCGCTTCTCGCCGAGGCAAAGTTGACCGAGTCCGACTTTCAATCGCGCTCTGCGGCGATCGTCGAATCCTACCGCGATTTCGACGAAGTCTTCGACCGCGACCGGCTGCCGCGCACCGAGATCGCCACCACGCGCTGGATGCAGGCCAGCGAATTTCCCGAGAACGCATCGCAGGAACTCGAAAGCGTTGTCGGCGACCCCGCCCTTTTTTCTGCTCTCGAATCCAGCTTCCGCCCACCCGGCGAAGAGGGATATTCCAGCTATCAGCTGATCCGCAATGTGCTGGCTGCGCATGCCGCGGGCTCGAGCTTCTGCGTCATCCATGACGAACGCCGCCCCGATTTGCGCGAGGAGTGGTTCGAGGTGATGGCCGCCGTAAAGAGCGCCGAGTTGCGCACTCGCCTGAAGGTGCTCACCTGGCAAGAGCTGGCCGAACTGCTTCCCGGCGCGCTGCAGGAGTTTATCGATCAGAAATACGGCATCGTCGCACCGGGAAAAACACCGTCGTCGATAGATGAAACGGATTTGCAGTTATAGCGCCGTCGTCTTCGTAGCGCCGGCCTCCCGGCCGGCTGTCGCGCGGGCGTCCTCGCCCGCGCGTATCATCTGATAATTACAAGACCCCAAAGTCGGATCACTACAGTCCCAGAATCTTCCGGTTGCGGCTTGCATCCGCGCCCACCACCGGCGAAATCGTCAAACGCACGATCCGTCACGCGAATAATCTGCTCGCGCACAAACCGTGCGCCTTCCGCGGCTCCTACCTCGGGATGCTTGATGCAGCACTCCCACTCCACGACCGCCCATCCTGGATAGTCGTACTGCGCCATCTTGCTGAACACCTGCCGAAAATCGATCTGCCCATCGCCCAGCGACCTGAAACGTCCCGGCCGATCGATCCAATCCTGATAGCCGCCATAGACGCCCGCGCGCCCGCTCGGCCGGAACTCCGAATCCTTCACGTGAAATGCGCGCACGCGCTCGTGATAAAGATCGAGAAAGGCCAGATAATCCATCTGCTGCAGCACCATGTGGCTCGGGTCATAGAGAATGCACGCGCGCGGATGATTGCCTACCGCGGCGAGGAACCGCTCGAAGGTTGCGCCGTCATGCAAATCTTCGCCAGGATGCAGCTCAAAGCACGCATCCACTCCGGCCTCATCAAAAGCATTCAGAATCGGCAGCCAGCGCGCTGCCATTTCCTTGAAAGCCTCGTCAATAAGTCCCGCCGGCCGTTGCGGCCAGGGATAGAAAAACGGCCAAGCCAATGCGCCCGAGAACGTCGCATGTGCGCTCAAGCCCAGGTTGCGGCTCGCCTTCGCAGCCCAAAGCAGTTGCTGCACCGCCCATGCGGACTTGGCTTTCGCATCGCCGGCAAGCTTTGGTGGCGCAAAGCCATCGAGCAGCGTATCGAATGCCGAGTGACTCGCCACCAACTGTCCTTGCAAATGCGTGGAGAGCTCCGTCACCGCGAGCCCAGCCTGCGCCGCAATCCCCTTCACCTCGTCGCAATACGCCTGGCTTTCAGCGGCTCGCTCCAGATCGAACAGCCTGCGATCCCAACTCGGAATCTGGATACCCACGTAGCCGTGCTTTGCCGCCCAGCTCGCCATGCCTTCCAGCGTGTTGTATGGCGGCTGATCTCCGGCAAACTGCGCCAGAAAAATTGCCGGCCCCTGAATGGTCTTCATCCTTCACTCCTCAATGCGCCGGGGCCCAGGGCGTTGCGACAAGATCGGTGCTCTTGCTCTTCGCGTCTTCACCATGGGTGAGCAGTTCAAAAGTCATCATGTGAATGTCCACCGGATTCGGCACGGTCAGAATATGATCGAGCCACTCGCGCGTCTGCGGCAGCGGTTGAGCAAGCCGGTTGTGGTACTCGTTATACCCGATTCCAAACGTGTATCCCTCGGCGTAGTGGACGTTGCCCCCGCACACCGTTTTTGGCGCCGGCTCTTTTCTCAGCAACAGATGCGCATGAAACTCCAGCACCCCGATGAGCCGCTGCTCTTCGCTCTCGTAGAGTTTATCTCCCTGGATGTGCGCAGTCTCCGCGGCCGCCATGGTTGCGGCGATGGAGTAACCCGTGTGGCCCAGGTCCCGGCAGGTCTCGGCCGCAATGCCGTTTGTGCTCTCGTCGAATGTCGTTTGCCCGTACCAGCTCTGATGCACAGAGGGATCAGGCGCTCGTGGGTGATCGCCATCCAGCTTAGCGTTGTAGAAATATGTGGGCACCCGCTTCCGCCACATGTCTTCGGCGTGGTCAAGCAGCACGCGATCGTCGGTAAAGACCGCAATGCCCATCATGCCCTCGATCATGCTCAGTTCCCAGTTGCCATTGGACCGCGGCGCGCCATCGTGAATATGCGGAAGAATCACCCGGGTAAGCATCGCGCTGAACGCTTGAATATCTTCGTCCTTCCATCCGGCGTGACTATAGCGGATGATCTCCGCCGCGCGTGGAAACGTCTCCGAGCTCCATGCTGCCTGCAAGGGCGTATTGCTGCCGGTGTATCCCTTCAGTTCCCATGCGTAAGTATTCATGATGCGAATGGAGTTGTCCGCATAGCGATGATCCCCGGTGATCCACCACAACACCGCCTGCAGATACGCCGCGCTGGCATCGGTATCCTCGGCATGGCAACCATGATCGGGGCGCGAATACGGACCGCAGTCAATGATTCCGGTTGCGGGCGGACCCAGTAGTTTGTAATCGAACGCAGCCAGCGGGCTCGCCACGGCCTTCAGGTACTCGCCGTAGATCGGCTCCTTCTTCTTTTTCACTTGCTGCTTAATAAAATTCAGTTGCTCCCGGCTCACCAGCACGCCGGGATGTTTCATAGTCCGCGCCTGTCCCACGCCGCACAGCGTTCCCAGCAAAATCAAGACACTCAACCGCATCCGCATCGTCGCTCCCGAATAATTTGTGTTTCCAGATCGCAGGGAAGTATAGCAGCCGCAACAAGCCTCCTGTGTTTGGCCAGCACCCTCGCCGGACTTAATTGGCTGCCGGTAGCTCCGTATGGTCGATCACGATCACATCCACTGATGCCTTCGTCCCTTTCAGCTTCAGGCCAAGCTGTTGCTGCAACGCTTCCAAAAGATTGGGCGGGGCCGTTTCGGGCAACTCTGTCGTGCCCAGCACAACCGGATCCTCGCGCGTAAACGCAATCTGGATGTTGTAGACACCGGTCAGGCCGGTCTCGTCAACAATGGGCCTGTCCGTCAAAAGGCGCTGCATCTCGCCAGCGAATTCGCCAATAGATGTGTTCACGAAAAACCCATGCATCGTCTGCCCTGGTGTGCCGACCAACGCCATTACCTGGCGTGCTTTCACATTGCCATCACCCGGCGTGAGCTTTGATCCGCCCCTCGCGATCATCAGAGCGAACGCCGGCATCTCCCGCTTTTCGCGATGGATCTGAAGCTGGAACCGTTCAATCAGGAGTTTCTGCACGGCGATCTTCCACTGGCGGTCGTTCGGAACACCATCGCCATCAATTTCGCCGTCGATATCAAAGCGTGCACGGTCCATCCATACCGGCCCTCCCACGATCTGCTCTGCCTGCAGACTCCACGCCCACTGCATCAGGTACTTCAAATTCATGTTGTACGTGTGGAAGTGCCTGCCATTGCGGCTCCAATTCCGCGCGCAACATTTCGCCGGGTCGCTCGGTTTAATCGTCGCAACCTCGAACTCCGGTTCGCCTCCGCTCGGTGAACTCCACGGCGCCGGAACAGTTGGCATTTCCTGCACGGCCGTCGGCGGTGCGCCAGCGTTTTGTGCCATCGCTGTCGCACAACTCCACACGAGCCCGACGAACGCAATCGTTGCGCGATTTCGCATGTGAGGCACCCTGTCTCTCAGACGAAGAAAACTGCTAAAGATCACGGGCCAAAAGCTAGCGGCTAAAATCTGCCTTCAGAAATCCACCCAGCCCTCTTTGCGATTGCTCTCAATTGCGCGCTCAATAAAACGCATGCCGCGAACGCCCGCTCCAATCCCGGGCAGCGTGTCCGGCAACGGATGTGCCTGCCCCTGTTTCCACGCCACGAGCGCATCGGCGAACTCGCGATAAAGCACAGCGAAGGCCTCCAAATAGCCCTCCGGATGCCCGGCCGGCACACGCGCCACTGCCAGCGCATCGGCACTGAGATAACTCGTTGCCGCGTGATGAATCTCCTCCGGCATATCGAGCCACTTCACGATCAACCGGTTCGGATCCTGCTGCCGCCACGCGAGCGAACCCTTTTCGCCATAGATGCGCAGATGCAACTCGTTCATCTCGCCGGCAGCTACTTGCGAGCAGGCCAGCGTGCCGGCAGCGCCGTTGCTCATGCGCAGAAATGCATTGCAATCGTCGTCAAGCTTGCGTCCCGGCACAACGCTGCGCAACGTCGCGTTGATCGCCGTCACTTTCAGGCCGCTAATGTATTCGAGCAGATGAAACGCATGGGTCCCGATGTCGCCGATAGCGCCACCTGCGCCGCTTTGCGCGGGATCAGCCCGCCACGCCGCTTGCTTGTGGCCTGTAGTCTCGAGCGGCCCGCTCAGCCAGCCCTGAAAATACTCCACCGCAACTTTGCGAATCGCTCCGAGCTTGCCCGCCGCGCACATCGCCCGCGCCTCGCGCACCATCGCGTAGCCCGCGTAGGTGTGTGTCAATCCGTATGGCAGGCCGCTCTTTTCAACCGCAGCCTCAAGCTTGAGTGCTTCCTCATAGGTCGCGGTCGCCGGCTTGTCGCTCATCACGGGAATACCCGCTTCAAGAGCCGCCAGCGCCACGGGCAAGTGCAAAAAATTTGGCGTCACGATCGCCACAAAGTCAATTCCGTCTGACCGCTTCCGCTCCGCCTCGATCATTTGACGGTAGTCCGCATAGGCGCGGGCGGGATCGATGTGAAAACGCACGCCCGCCTCCCGCGACCGTTCCGCCGATTGCGAGAATGCTCCCGCTACCAGCTCAATTCTTCCGTCCAGTTCCGCGGCGATGCGATGTACCGGACCAATGAAGGCCCCCGGCCCTCCGCCCACCATACCCATGCGCAACTTGCGGTCTTCCGCCACAGTTCCTCGCTCCCTTGTTCCCTGGCTCACTCGCTCCCTGTCTTTCAGCAGTTGACCCCACTCGCCAGAAAACCGCCGTCCACAACAATCACTTCGCCGGTAATAAACGACACCGCCTCCGAAGCCAGAAAGATCGCCGTGCCGACGATCTCTTGCGGCCTTCCAAAGCGGCGCATCGGGGTGCGCATTTTCAGTTCTTCGCCGCGCGGCGTACCCTCCACCATGTGCGCATTGATGTCCGTGGGAAACACGCCCGGCGCAATCGCGTTCACATGCACGCCGGTTCCGGCCAGCTCCACCGCCAGTGTCCTCGTCAGCGAAGTCACCGCGCTCTTGCTCGCCGCATACGGCGCCACCTGGTAGAAACCGCGAAACGCCGTAATCGATCCGATATTAATGATGCGCCCGTATCGCGCCGCGGCCATGGTGCGCCCGAAGATCTGGCAGCAGCGCATCGTTCCCGTGAAATTCGTCTCCACAATCTGCGCCCAGTCCGCTTCATCTGCATCGAGGGTCGGCATTTTCTTGGTCGTACCGGCGCTGTTCACCAAAATGTCCACCTTGCCGAACGTTGCAATTACCGCATCATGAAGGCTTTGAATCGTTTCGCGGTGCAGCACGTCGCTCGTGATGCGCAGCGTGCGGCGGCCCAGCGCCTCAATCTCTGCGGCAATCGCATTCACCTGTTCCTGTCGCCGTGCGCTGGCCACCACGTCCGCTCCGGCAGCCGCATACCCCAGCGCGATCTCGCGCCCCAGGCCGGTTGTCCCGCCTATCACGACCGCAACGCGCCCGCTCAAATCAAAGAGTTCCAGACCCGTCAATGCATCCTCCTACAAAAAGTGGCCCCAGTCTCCCGTGAAATTGTAGCGCCGGTCTCCTGACCGGGGTCCCCGGCGAGCGGCCTTTGCTCGCTGGGGTGGGTGACCGGCTGTAGCACGGGCGTCCTCGCCCGCGCATTCCATCGAGCGATTACTGCATCGTCTGCGCTTGGCAATAGCCTAATCGATCTCCACCTCTGCGGTCTCGCCCTGACGCGCCCACTGACCGCACCAACCCTCCTGCGCTAAAGTATTGTGTGACCATGAATCCACTTGTAATTCCCGATTCCAACCGCCGCTGGGACTGCCTCAGCCTGGGCGAAGTCATGCTTCGCCTCGATCCCGGTGACATGCGCATTCATACCGCGCGCCAATTCCAGGTTTGGGAGGGTGGCGGCGAATACAACGTGGCCCGCGGCCTGCGCCGTTGCTTCGGATTGCGCGCCGCCGTAGCCACCGCGCTCGCCGACAACCCCGTCGGCCGCCTCGTCGAGGACTTCGTCCTCCAGGGCGGCGTCGATACCTCGCTCATCCGTTGGGTCCCTTACGATGGCGTCGGCCGCACCGTGCGCAACGGTCTCAACTTTACTGAGCGCGGCTTTGGCGTGCGCGCGGCCTCAGGCTGTTCCGACCGCGGCCACACCGCCGTCAGTCAGATCAAGCCCGGCGATTTCGATTGGGAGTCGATATTCGGAGCCAGCAACGGTTCGCGTTGGCTCCATACAGGTGGAATCTTCGCTGCGCTCTCCGCATCCACCGCCGAAGTTGCCGTCGAAGCCATGGACGCCGCGCGTAAATTCGGCACGCCTATCTCCTACGACCTCAACTTTCGCGATTCACTCTGGAAATCCATCGGCGGCAAGGCCAAAGCGCAGGAGGTCAATCGCGACCTCGTGCGTAAACTCGATGTGCTCCTCGGCAACGAAGAGGATTTCTCCGCCATGCTCGGCATTGCCATCAAAGGCGTGGGCGAGGACTTCGCCGAGTTGCCCATCGCCGGATATGAAGAGATGCTGCGCGAGGTTGCAGCGGCATATCCAAACCTCAAGCTCATAGCCAGCACATTGCGCACAGCACAAACCGCCAGCCGCAATGCCTGGGGCGCCATCGCGCTCTACGAAGACAATATCGTCCACGTTCCCCAGCGCGAAATCGACATTTTCGATCGCGTGGGCGGCGGCGACAGCTTCGCCTCCGGCCTCATCTACGGAATGCTCGCCGGCAAAGGCATCGAATGGGCCATCCAATGCGGCGTGGCGCACGGCGCTCTTGCCATGACCACCCCCGGCGACACCAGCATGGCCACGCTGCCTGAAGTTGAACGCATCATGAAAGGCGGCTCGGCGCGCATAGCACGCTGACTCGCCCGATAAATCCCGTGCCCCATCCTTTCCGTGTGACCGGGGCCCCCGCGAACAGGTCTTCGTTCGTGGGGTGGCTAGGCGGAAAGGGTGGGAGACGGCTAGCTCCGCCGAAAGGAACCAATGTCCGAAACTACCCAGCAAATCATCGAACGCGTCGGCCTCATTCCAGTTCTGCGCGCCAAAAGCGTCGCCCAGGGCCGCGCCGTCGTCGAAGCCATGATCGCCGGCGGTGTCACCGTCGTTGAAGTCACCATGACCGTTCCCAACGCCGTCGATCTGTTGAAGGAACTCAACAAGGAATACGGCTCGAAGCTCCTCCTCGGCTCCGGCACCGTCACCACCGCCGATCAGGCCCAGGCCACCATCGATGCCGGCGCGGAGTTCATCGTCAGTCCGAGCCTGCATCCCGAAGTCATCGCCGCCACGAAGAAGAACAACAAAATTTCGTGCCCCGGCTCGCTCACGCCCACCGAGGTCATCACCGCGTGGAACGCCGGCGCGGACTACGTAAAAATCTTTCCCTGCTCCGCCGTCGGCGGCGCAAGCTATCTCAAGTCCCTGCTCGCGCCCTTCCCGCATCTCAAACTCATTCCCACGGGCGGCGTGACGCTCCAGACCGCCGAAAGCTTCATTAAAGCCGGCGCGCGCGCCCTCGGCGTGGGCAGCGACCTGGTCAATCTCGCCGCCGTTGACGCGGGTCACCCCGAAACCATCACCGAAACCGCCCGCGCGTATCTGAAGGTGCTGGCCGACGCGCGCAACAACTAACGAGTTCATCAAAATGCCGCCTCAAGTCAGATCCATTCCGCCTCGACCACCGCATCGCCCTCGTCACCGGCGGCGCCAGCGGCATTGGCGAAGCCACTGTGAAGGAACTCTCGCGCGCCGGCGCCGAAGTCTGGATCGCCGACATCAATTTCCCAGCTGCTGAATCGCTCGCGGGCACACTTCCCTCCGCCCGCGCGCTGCATCTCGATGTCACCAACTCTGAATCCATCTCCGCATCCCTTGCGCAACTCGAATTCCTCGACATTCTCGTCAACAATGCGGGCATCGGCCACGTCGGCTCCATCGAAGCCACCGAACCCGAAGACTTCGACCGCCTGATGAACGTGAATGTCCGCTCCGTCTATCTCGTCACGCGCGCGTTTCTTCCGCTTCTGCTCTCTCCGCGCGAGCGTCACGAGGCCCTGGGCGCGATCGTCAATGTTGCTTCTGTCTCCGGCCTCGTCGGCATCAAGCAGCGCTTCGCTTACTGCACAAGTAAAGGCGCCATCGTCGCCATGACGCGCCAGCTCGCCGTCGAGTATCCCAAAACGCTGCGCGTCAATGCCGTCTGCCCTGGCACCGTGCAAACGCCATTCGTCGAAGCCTACCTCGACAAATTCCACAAGGACAATAAAGAAGAGACGCGCGCTGAACTCCGCGCCCGCCAGCCCGTCGGCCGTCTCGGCAAACCAGAAGAAGTCGCCTCCGCGATTCGCTATCTCGCTTCCGACGAAGCTGCCTTCGTCACCGGCTCTTTGCTCACTATTGATGGCGGCTGGACCGCCGCCTGATTTCGCGCATCCAATACTTGCAGGAGACTGCCTATGCAACTTGTGTCATTCTCTGAAGCTGACAGCAACGTGCCGCGCCCCGGCGTTCTGGTTCAGCAAAGCGGCGCCGTCATCGACCTCATCCCAGCTTATGACGACACTCTCGCGGTAATTGCCGCCGGCGTCACGACCATCGACAACTCGGCCGCACACCCCAGCCACAAGCTCAGCGAAGTCCGCTTGCTTGCGCCGCTCTCCAGTCCGCCGCGCATCTTTGCCATCGGTTTGAATTATCGCGACCACGCCGCCGAAGCGAAGATGGCGCTGCCCTCCGCGCCCGTCGTCTTCTTCAAACTGCCGACGGCCATCATCGGCCCCGGCGACGCCATCGTGTTGCCCAAGAACTCCACCGAGCCCGACTACGAGGCCGAACTCGCCTTCGTCATCGGCAAGGGCGGCTATCGCATCCCGGCAACGGCGTGGCGTGAGCACGTCTACGGCTACACCATCGTCAACGACGTGAGCGCGCGCGATGTGCAGCGGGCCACTTCGCAGTGGTCGCTGGCCAAGAGCTTCCCCACGTACTGCCCCATGGGCCCCGCAATCGTCACCGCGGACGAGGTCGCCGACCCGCACCAGCTCGCGATTTCACTCAGCATCAACGGCGAAACGCTGCAAAACTCCAACACCCGGGAGCTGGTCTTCAAAATCCCCGCTCTCATCGAATATATTTCGTCCATCACGCCACTGCTGCCGGGTGACATCGTCTCTACAGGAACCCCATCGGGCGTGGGCATGGGCCGCACGCCGCAGCGCTGGCTCCGACCCGGCGAGACTGTGACCGTCACAATCGAAGGTCTCGGCTCACTGACCAATCCGGTGGTCGCCGAGTAATTTCGAAGAGCGCCCCGAACTTGCGCTCTCTCTAACTCGCATGGCGCGAGGAATCGACTAAGCGTTCTCCGCGGCAATCTCCTCCGGATCCATTTGCGATCCAAACCACGCGTAAAGAGCGATGCCCACAAAGCAAATCGCCGGCACAATGTAGGCGTCTGCAATATTCAAGCGATCCGCAACTCTTCCCATCGCCAGCGTAATCAGCGCACCTCCAATGATCGCCATCACAATGCAGGCTGCGCCGCTCTTGGTACGTTCTCCCAAACCCCTGGTGCCCAACGCGAAAATCGATGGGAACATCGTCGACATCAGGAAGGTAGCGGCGACCAACGAATAGACTCCCAGCCACCCAGGCCGCAAAACCGCTACACCGCAAATGATTGTATTGAGCGCAGCGTAGCTCCCCAGCAAGTGTTGTGCAGGCACGAAGTTCAACAACCATGCGGAAAAGAATCGGCCAGCCGTAAACGCGACCAGTGCGCCGGTGAGCCAATACCCCGCCTGCCGCTCCCCAATCCCGGTTCCCGAAATCACATAAGGAATCATGTAGCTCCAGATGCCGACTTGCGCTCCCACGTAAAGAAACTGCGCCCCTACAGCAAAAACAAAATGCCTTCGCTTCCACAGCGGCTTGGAGTGGTCGCTGGCGAGCGTGTCCGGAGAGTAGTCGAGACCCGTATGCGGAAACGGCGTGCGCGCGATGAGAATTGCCCAGAAGAGTACCACCCCTCCGAGAACAAGGTAGGGCGCTATCACGCGCAGCGTTTCTGACTTCAGATAGGCCTGGTAGGTTCCAGCCACGCGCATGGCCTCCGCCTGGGCAGGCTTCAATTCGATCCCTGAAAAAATGAACCGACTTCCAACAAGCACCGCGCTAATGCTGCCCAGCGGATTGAACGCCTGAGCGAAATTCAGGCGCCGAGCCGCGCTGCGAGGATCTCCAACTTGCAGAGTAAAGGGGCTAGCCGCAGTCTCAAGAAACGCGAGTCCGCTGGCGATCACGAACAGCGCCGTGAGAAAGAACCAGTATTTGTCAACAATCGCCGCAGGCCAGAACAACAGGCATCCCGCGCCGTAAAGACAAAGCCCGACGAGAATTCCGGCCTTATACCCTGCGCGCTGCATCAACTGCGCAGCAGGCATCGCCAGCAGAAAATAACCCAGGTAAAACGCAAACTGGACAAGCCCCGCCTGAAGCCGATTGATCTCGAACGACTTCATAAATTGGCGAATCAAAATGTCATTGAAGTTGTTGGGCACACCCCACAGAAAAAAGAGTGCTGTTACCAGAATGAACGGCAGCAACCGCCCAGCGGGAATCAACGGGGCTTCAAGGTCTTCATGCTGCGACGGCGAATTTCCCGAATCGCCCGGCCCGACGGAAAAACTCAAAGTACACTTCTCCTTCTGATCGACGGCCCACATAGAGACGCCGGCTCCGAACCTTATCTTTTTTCAGCGCACTGCCCGTTGCCTCTGAAAAGGCACTCCCCTTTGTATCGAATCCGCCTTTGCACTGGCAAACTCGTAATCGTTCGCGTTAACGTTACTCCCACCAGCAATCACACACCGTTCTACTGCGGACTGCGCGTTGTTGGTTGACCCCAAGCGCCTTCCACGCGCCTATAATCTGCGGTGTACCGCCAGTCTCCTGACTGGCTGTCGTGCGGGTCTCTAGACCCGCACTTCTCACAATGGCGGATTGAGAGCACGCACTAATACCGACCTCCAGACTGGTACTTCTCATGAACGACCCCATCGAATCCGCGCGCCGCATTTATGCCGAGGAACTGTGCCGCCTAAACGGCATCTCCTCCGCATCCATCCTCGCCGCCTTCGCAACCGTGCCGCGCGAGCGCTTCGTGGGCCCCGGCCCCTGGGCGATTCAAAGCAGCGGCACCAGCTGGTTCACCAAGGATGCCGACCCCACGCACGTTTACCGCGACGCGCTCATCGTGCTCGACGAATCGAAGCGCCTGAACAACGGCCAGCCCAGCCTCTGGGCCATCCACCTCGGCCTGCTCCGGGTTCGCCCCGGCGATCAGATTCTCCATCTCGGCTGCGGCACGGGCTACTACACAGCAATCCTCGCCGAACTCACCGGCCCCCGGGGCAAAGTCACCGCGATTGAAGTGGACGAAGGCCTCGCAACACGCGCGCGCGTCGCACTCGAACCATGGCCGCAGGTCACTGTGATCCACGCCGACGGCTCCCGCGGCCCCTTCGAACCCGCCGACGTGATTGTGGTCAGCGCAGGCGCCACGCATCCTCTGCCTGCGTGGCTCACCGCAGTCAAGCCCTCAGGCAAGCTGCTCTTGCCACTCACCTCCACACGAGGCCCCGGGACCATGGCGCACCTCACGCGCGTCAGCGCAGACTTCTTCGCGGCCACGTTCGAGGGCTCGGTTTTCTTCGTTGATTTTTCAGGAGCGCGCGATTCCGCTGTCAGCGCCGAGCTAGCCAAGGCGCTGCGCTGCGATGAAGGCGCCGGCGTGCGCTCCCTGCGCTGCGATGTCCACTTAAAGGGCGGTTCCTGCTGGCTGCACGGCAACGGCTGGTGCTTCTCGCGCGTTGCCGCAATCGTCGGCGAGCACGTGTGACTTGCTCACAGCACCCGCGCCAGCCACTTCCCCGTATGCGAATGTAGGTTACCCGCTATCTCTTCCGGCGGACCTTCAGCCACGATTTTTCCGCCGCCTTCGCCGCCCTCCGGCCCCAGATCGATCACCCAGTCAGCGCTTTTGATCACATCCAGGTTGTGCTCGATCACGATCAGCGAACCGCCACCGTCGATCAGCTTGCGAAACGCCGTCAGCAGCTTCGATACATCGTCGAAGTGCAGTCCCGTCGTCGGCTCGTCGAGGATATAGAGCACGCGGCTGGCCTGCGAAGGCTTGGCCGTCGCATTCACAGCGCGCACTGAGGCCAGGTGCGCGGCCAGTTTCACGCGTTGTGCCTCACCGCCCGAAAGCGTCGTCGCCGACTGCCCCAGGCGCAAATAGCCGAGCCCGATCTCATCCAACACCGCCAACTTTTCCAGCAACTTGGTCTGCCCGGCAAAAAAGCGCAGCGCTTCCTTCACCGTCATCTGCAGCACGTCGTGAATATTCTTGCCCTTGTACTGCACTTCGAGAATTCTGGGCTGATAGCGCGTGCCGTTGCAGTCCTCGCAGGGCAACTCCACGTCGGCCAGGAACTGCATCTCCACCGTCACCGTGCCGTCGCCTTCGCATGTGTTGCATCGCCCGCCGGGCACGTTGAATGAAAAATGCCCAGGCGTCAGCGAGCGCCGCTTCGACTCAGGCTGCGCGGCAAACAGTTCGCGCACCAGGTCGAAGCCCTTGATATACGTGATGGGATTCGAGCGCGGAGTGCGCCCGATGGGCGTCTGGTCCACCAGCACCACGTCGTTCAGACGTTCAGTGCCGGTCAAAGAAGCGAATACCCCGGAGGGGTCTCCGCCATCGGTCTGCCCCAGCGCCCGCGCTACCGCGCGATACAGCACCTGGTGCACCAGCGTCGACTTGCCCGATCCGGAAACTCCCGTCACCGCGACCAGCATGTTCAATGGAATTGTCACGTCCAGCCCATGCAGATTGTTCGCGCGCGCGCCCTTCAGCACCAGCTTTTCGCGGCCCGGCTCACGGCGCCGCGTGGGCACGGGAATCGCAATCTTCCCGCTCAGATACCGTCCCGTCAGCGATGCGGAATTGGCTTCGATCTCGGCCAGTACCCCCTCAGCCAGCAGCTTGCCGCCGAACTCGCCCGCACCCGGACCCAGATCGAGCAAATGATCGGCCGCGCGCAGAATATCGGCGTCGTGCTCGACTACGAGGATCGTGTTGCCCAGGTCGCGTAACTTTTTGAGAATATGGATGAGCCTCGCCGTGTCGCGCGTGTGCAATCCAATCGAGGGTTCATCCAGCACGTAGAGCGCCCCGACCAACTGCGACCCTAGCGAAGTCGCCAGTTGTATCCTTTGCGCCTCGCCGCCGCTTAACGTCGACGCCAATCGATCCAGCGTCAGGTATTCGAGGCCGACCGCGACCAGAAAACTCAGCCGCTGCCGCACCTCAAGCAAGATCGGCCCCGCAATCTCTTCCTGCATGGGCGAAAGTTTGAGCGCGTCGAAGAACTCCTTCGCATCTGCAATCGTCAGCGCCGTCGCCTGGCATATGTTTTTGCCATCTATGCGCACCGCGCGCGCCTCGGCCCTGAGTCGCTGCCCGCGGCAATCCGGACACTCCGCGTAGCCGCGATATTTAGACAGCATCACACGCACGTGCAGCTTGTATTTCTTGCGCTCCATCTGCGCAAAGAAGCCCATCACGCCCGCAAATCCATCCCCGCCCGCCGTGGAGGGTTTGCCGCGCAGCACCGTCTCGCGCGCCGCTTCCGGCATCTCGCGCCACGGCACGTTCAGCGGCACACCCAGTTCGGCCGCGCGCTTTTTCAGTTCACTGAACCACGGCCGGTACTTGGGCCGATTCCACGGATCGATCGCGCCGTCCTGCAAGGTCAATCCGGGATCGGGAATCACCAGGTTCAGATCGTAGTCAACGGTGTTGCCAAATCCCTGGCAGCGCGGGCATGCACCAAACGGATTGTTGAAGCTGAACAACCGCGGCTCCGGCTCGCGACCCGGCCGGTGGCAGACGGTGCATTCATACGATCCGGAAAACCGCAGCCGCCTCCGCTCTGCCGTCTCATCACGTGGCGTCTCTTCGAAAATGACCTCGCCAGCCTCGCGATACGCCGTCTCCACCGCGTCCACAATGCGCGGGCGATTTTCGGCACTGACCACAATCCGATCCAACAGCACAAACACCGGAGCTGAGAGATCCAGATCGATCAGCGACTCCGGCGTGGAGAACTCGAAGATCCTTCCCTGCTGCCACAGCCGGTTGAATCCGCTCGACCGCAAGTCGGCGAGTCGCGCCTTCATCACTTCCCTGTGCCGCAAATCGTCATGGGCCGCATCGTCGGCCTTCCCCGACGTCTTTGCTTTCACCGTCTTTTTTGCCGCGTGGCCCGCGATCCTCTCCGGCTTGGCTTCCGTCTCCGCGGTCGGAGCCGCGCTCATCGCCGGAAACAACACGTTCAACCGCGCACCCTCGCCCAGCGCCAACACCCCCTCGGCCGCCTCGTCCACAGAATTGCGTTTCACCAGCCCGTCGCAATAAATGCAGTGCACTTCGCCGCAGCGCGCGTAGAGCAGGCGCAGATAATCGTAGATTTCCGTCGCCGTCGCCACCGTAGAACGCGGGTTCCGCGTGGTGTTTTTCTGCTTGATAGCGATGGCGGGGGCCAGCCCGTCGATCTCGTCTGCATCCGGCTTCTCAATCCGCTCCAGAAACTGCCGCGCGTAGGCCGATAGCGATTCCACATACCGCCGCTGTCCCTCGGCATAGATGGTGTCGAAGGCCAGCGAACTCTTGCCCGATCCCGACACGCCGCTGATCACAGTCAGCTTGCCGTGAGGAATATCGCACGAGAGGTTCTTCAGGTTGTGGGTCCGCGCATTGCGGATGATGATGAAGTCGTTCAAGAGGAAGTCTGCCGCTAAGGATTTGTCCGGCGACGACACAGACACCTCAGCGAGGCTCAGAGCGCAACCGTCCATTTTCTATTATAAATTGCGCCGCAAGCCTCCCCGCGGCCACGGGCAGGATCATACTTCGGAGGCAGGATCACGCGGCCAGAGGCACCCGATCGACACGACCGTGCGCGGCGTGTGCAAAGCCTATCTGCGCGATCTCTTCGCTCTCTTCGCGGTTCAGTATCCCGGCCAATCCGATCAAGGCACTTGACGCACACGCCGGGCAGTAACTCGCGCAGTTGCCCACGCAATGGCAGTCCGCGCAAAGATACGCACAGGTCAGAGGCATGTGTTGCATTGAATTGAAGGTCATGGGCTCGCTCCTCTGGTCATCGAATCGCTGGAAGATGACGGCTCACAAATGAATTCACAAACCAATCTTGAAAGGAGCTGACCGCTTCAGTTCCCATATCAGAGGGATGCTGGCTTTCCGCTCGAAGTTGCCTTCTCCGGCGGGGATCGGCTGATGCCCTGATGCACTTTCAGGTACTGCACGAGCGTGAGCCTCACTAACTTAATTCATTGCATCGTAAGGGATTCCCGCCATCGCGCGCCGCGTCGCAATTCTCACACGCCCACCCTCACGCCGAGCAGAACGTTCCATCCTGGCAGCCGCGTAGCCACCTGCGAACGGTTACCGTCTGAGGCTGGCGCTTCAACCCTTCCGCGGAAATGATTCCCCAAAGCGGCCTGCTATTTTGAGAAAATCGATTGCTTCTCGTCGGCATCCTGCTCGACCTTCGAGGATTTCTTGGCGAGCTTCTCCGCCTCGCGCTCCGCCTGGTTCCGCGGTGAGCCACCCTGGTTGGTTTCATCCTCCAGCTTCGACGCCTCGGGATTTTCAAACTGCGTTTCCGAACTTTTGAATTCTGCGCTCATGGTTAGTCCCTCCTGGGGATGTAGCCCTCTTTTCTGAAGGCCATAATCGGTTCCGTGCCTTTGCTGGCTCCGGATGCAAAATTAGGAGCTTTTCTTCTTCGTGCTCTCGCTACCGCGAGAAGCCTTGCCCGTTCCGGGCGCTGGCTTCCCTGCATCTGAGATGCCGCTCCCATGCCACCGGTTTTCCTAAAGTCATCTTTTCCGCTGCCCGGGATTCCACAACCCAGCTCCGGCCGGGGCCCATCCTTCTTCCACTCTGAACCTTCCCCGCGTCGTGGTCCGGTCAGTTTTGCTCGCACGAACGGCCCGTCTCTGCTCCCCTCCTCTCATCGCATGTGTCAAACACTCAGGCGTCCGGCTCGGGGCTGGCCCGATACACTGTTCATTGAGGAAATTCGTGCTCCGTATCGCCTTTTTAGCCCCGCTTTTAGCGCTGACTTTCTGCCCCCCATTCGTCTCCGCACAGAATTCCGCATCGCCGCCTGCGCAGCCCCAGTCCATCCCCGTTGAACTCGTCGCCGCCGAATCGGCCATCGCCAGCTCCGACTGGAAGACCGCCGAGACCAAACTCGATTCCTATTTAGCCCTCCATCCCACCGACGCGCGCGCTCTCTTCGATGCCGGCTACGTTGCCGACGCGCAGAATCGCCTTGACGACGCGGCCGCCCTCTATCGCCGCGCCATCGCAGCCAATCCCAATTCCTTTGAGGCGCATCTCTCGCTGGGCCTGCTTCTCGCCCGCCAGAAAAAGCTGGATGAGGCCCGCCCCGAACTTGCCGCCGCGACCACTCTCGATCCCGGCGAGGCTGGTCCGGAACTCAAGGCCCGCGCCTGGCGTGCCCTGGCGCGCATCGATCGCGCCACCAACCCCGCCGCAGCCTCAAATGATCTGCTCGAGGCCCTGAAGCTCTCGCCGGAAACTCCCGAAGACACTCTGCTTGCTGCCGAGTTGGCCGAAGAAGCCGGACAGAACGACGCCGCCGAAACCGCTTATCGCCGCGTGCTCGCGAAAAATCCCAACTCTGTCCCTGCGATCGCCGGCCTGGCGCACCTCCTCATTCTGCGCAAACAATATCCTGACGCCGAAACCCTCCTTCGCGCCGCGCTCAAGGCCGCCCCCGACGATCCCACGCTCAACGCGCAACTGGCAGCAGTGCTGGTCGCGCAGGACGACGCCGAAGCCCTGCCGCTTCTCCAGAAGCTCCACGGCGCGCATCCCGCCGACCCCGCCATCACGCGCATGCTGGCCCAGGTGCTGGCCGTCGCTGGAGATTATGCCGGCTCCGACCAGCTCTACCTTCAGCTGCTCGCCGCCAATCCCCAGGACGCCAGCCTCCTCGTCGCCCACGGACAGAACCTCGTCCGCCAGGCCCGCTTCACTGAAGCCTTCACAGCCTTCGATAAGGCCGCGCAGATTGACCCTGCCAACGGTGATGCATGGAGCGGACTCGCCTTTGCCGCCTTCCGCACCAGCCGTCCCGACGTCACTCTGCATGCGCTCGCCATGCGCTCAAGAACTTTGCCCGAGAATCCCGCAACCCTATTTCTCTGGGCGCAGGCTTACGATACCCTGCATCAAAAACAGCAGGCGGCCGCCTACTATCGCCGTTTTCTTGAGGCCGCCGCCGGCAAAATGCCCGATCAGGAGTGGCAAGCCCGCCAGCGCCTTCAAATCCTGGAGAAATAGAGCTGAGCTGGCCCCAAATCGGCCTCCGCAGGTCCAATTTCAGTCCGCGCGTCGCCCTTTTTGGTAGTTTTGTTGTCCACCCTATCAAAAACTTGCATCTTAGCTGTTGCGCGGCGCCGTGGATTGCGACTAATATGAACACAATTTTGGGGGCATCACCGCGCACGAGGAGATCCCCATGCGAAGCGTAGTTCGATTCGCCGCCTTCCTCACCCTCAGCCTGACGGCTATCCCCATGTGCGCTTCGTCGGGCGACAGCAAACCACCAGATTCCGATGCCATTGCCGCGCTCGAGGCGCGCGCCAACCAGGCTCAGCCGCGCGAGCAGACCTTCCTGTACGCCGAACTCGTCCAGCAGATGACGGAGCTCAGCATTCGGCAATATGCTGCAGGCGATGCCGAAAAAGCTACCAGCCTGCTCAAACGCATCCAGCAGATTACGCAAAAAATTCATCTTTCGCTGTCTGACAACGACAAGCGCCTAAAGAATGCCGAAATGCTGTTGAGCCACACCGCCTTCCGCCTCAGTGAAATGCTGCACGCCACGAGCGTAGAAGACCGTCCACTTGTGGAGCAAACCCTGACGCAGGTGACCGACGCACAAAACGCCACCCTGATGCGCGTCTTCCAGAAGTAGCCGTCAGCGGCTAGCGCGAGTGTGAATCATCCACTGCTCCCACACTCGCGCACTCACACTCACACTCGCCTTTTGTGCTTGAATAGAAGCGCTGGAGACACATCGCCATGCGTCCATTCCTGATTAGTCTCTTTTGTCTGCTGCTCGTCGCGCCCGTCGCTGCGCAACAACAAAAGCGCGAGCCTCTCACCGAAAAGCAGCAGGATGAGATCGAGGAAGCCGGCATCGACCCCGTGGCCCGCGTCGATTTGTACGTCAAGTTTCTCAACGACTATTGCGACACCATCAAGGGCCTGATCCCGCGCGCCAAATCCTCCGCGCGCGCCCGCCGCATCGACGATGAGCTCCAGGATTTTTCCGCCCTGATGGATGAGCTCGGCGACAACCTCGATGTGTTCTCCCAGCGCAAGGCGGATCTCCGCAAATCGCTCAAGGGTCTCAATGAGTCCATTCAGCACTGGCAGGCGACACTGCGCGATCTGCCCAGCGAGCCCGGCTTTGAGTTGTCCTTGAAGGAGGCGGTCGATAGTACCAACGATCTCACCGATCAGGCCAGGGAAATCACCGCCGACCAGGAAACTTATTTCAAGGAACATCCCGACGAAAAAAACCAGGACCGCGCCGAACCGAAGTGAAGCCAGTGCGAGTGCGAGTGTGAGTGTGAAGCTGATCACTAGCCAAACTCACTCACACCCACACTCGCACTCCACACTGTTATTCTGCTCTTCGTGCCCGCCGACGTCGCTCCCATCTTTCAGGAACAGTACCGCGCACTCCGCCCGCGCGCGCCCATGCCGCCCATCCATGTGCGCTTTCGCCGCTTCACCTCGCTCAACACCACCATTCGACTGCGCGAGGGCCAGATCTTTGTCTCGCTCTCCGATCTTCTCGAAGGCGCGCCGGAATCCGTCCTTCACGCCATCGCGCACATCCTTCTTGCCAAGCTCTATCGCAAACCCATCGACCGGGCGCACAATCTCCGCTACAAGCGCTTCTCCACCAGTGCCGCCGTCACGCGCCAAACGGACCTCATCCGCACCGCGCGCGGCAGCAAACGTTTTTTCGGACCCGAGGGCCGTTATTTTCATCTCGAAGAAGTTTTCGACACGCTCAACACGCGCTTCTTCGGCGGCCTGCTTGGCCGTCCCGATCTCACCTGGAGTGAACATCAAGCCACGCGCTCGCTCGGCCACTACGACGCCGCGCACAACACCATCGTCGTGAGCCGCGTCTTCGACCGCCCGTCCAGTCCGCGTTATGCGATCGAATACCTTCTCTACCACGAGATGCTGCACCTCAAGCATCCCGTCCGCACACGCAACCTGCGCCGCTGCGTCCACTCCCGCGAGTTCAAAGCTGAAGAAGCGCGCTTTCCCCAGCTCGCCGAAGCCCTCGCCTTCATCAAGCGCCTTTCCTGACGTCTACCACTCAGCACGATGAGGGTGCCCCCGGTCCCTCGCCTTTGGGGACCGGGGATTGCACGCCTTTCTTCAGTTTCTGCGTCCGAAATCGCGCGTTTCCGCGCAAGAAAGAACAAGAAAGTTCGCACACTTCAGACGTCATTGGAAATTCACAATCGAAATTCCGCAATCAAAACCAGGTTCACCGCGAGCGCTCACGGAACTTCTTGCGTCTCTCCCGCGTACTACCTCGTTAACCGATTGCGCAGTTCTCCGTTTTACCATGGGAGGCATTTTGTTTGCTTCCCATCAACAAGTGTTACCGGTCTAACAAAAACAAATGAGCCAGCACATCGACGAACCGTTTTTCTCGTAGAACATCGTTGACCCTCTTCTTAACGAGTGTTACACTCGGTAACACTATGGCCGGTAACATGCACATCGGCTGAAACAGGGGCCATTTGCTCCATAAAAAGGTGATGATGAAGCTCTTTTATTTCCCTGTAGCTCTTAGTCTGCTTTTTGCCGCCTTGGCCTGGCCTGCCGCAACCGCAGCGCAAACCGGCACGCTGCACGGCCAGGTGCAGGACCCCAGCGGCGCGGTCGTGCCCGGTGCAGCCATCACTGCCGCCTCACTAACTGGCAGACGGACAAAACCTTTGCAGACAAAATCCGGCGCTGACGGCCAATATGTCTTTCCGTTCCGTCGCGCCCGGCTCCTACACTGTCTCCGTTACTGCCAAGGGATTTGCGCCGCTCACCATCCCGAGCGTCACTCTCGCCGCAGGCCAGGCCAGGGAACTGAATCTGCCGCTGACCATCGCGGTCGAGCAGCAGGAAGTCACGGTCAGCGACCAGAATCAGGGCGTCAGCATCAATCCCGATCAAAACTCCAGTGCCATGGTCATCAAGGGCAGCGATCTCGACGCGCTCTCCGACGATCCCACCGAGTTGCAGAATGAATTGCAGGCGCTTGCCGGTCCCGCGGCCGGCCCCAACGGCGGGCAAATCTACATCGACGGTTTTGAAGGCGGCCAGATCCCACCCAAATCCGCCATCCTCGAAATCCGCGTCAATCAAAATCCCTTCTCTGCCGAGTACGACCGCATCGGCTACGGCCGCGTCGAGATCATCACCAAGCCCGGCTCGCAAAAGCTCCAGGGCAGCATCAGCAGCTTCGGCAACACTTCGGCACTCAACACCGGCAATCCGCTCATCACTGAGCAGCCAAGCTATTACCTCTACAGCTATTCCGGAAACATCAGCGGCCCCATCACCAAGACCTCCTCGTATTTCTTCAACGGCTTTACCATCACCCGTCAGAACTCCAACATCGTTGACGCGCTTAATCCCGCGACCCTCAACAGCAACATCTCCGAGGCCTTCCCCGCCCCGATGAACTTCTTCAATCTGAATCCGCGTGTCGACTTCCAGCTCACCAAGAGCAACTTCATCAGCATCCGCGATTCGTTTTACCGCTACTCCGGCCACGGAAACGGCGTCGGCACGCTCAGCCTTCCCGATCAGGCCACCAGCTCCATCAACTACGACCAATGAATTCCAGATCGGCGACACCTGGATCATCAATCCTCATCTGCTCCTGGAGCCGCGCTTCCTGTGGCGTCGCATCAACAACGATCAGATGCCGAGCCTTCTCACTCCCGCAGTCACGGTCCAGGGAGCCTTCACAAACGGCGGCAGCAGCACCGGCAAGTGCAGGACCACGAAGACATTTTCATGTTGCAGGTCTACGGCACCGCGACCGCTCGGACCGCACACCCTGCGTTTCGGCGCACGCGCCCGCTCCTATCGCGACGCCAACTACTCCACCGCCGGCGCCAACGGCAGCTACTTCTTTTCGAGCGTCGCCGATTACCAGGCCAACACGCCCTCGCAATACTCCGCCACCGTCATCACCAATCCCACGGCCCGCGCCCTCTTCTTCGATGGCTCACTCTTCGCCCAGGACGACTGGCGCGTCAATAAGAGTTTCCTGCTCGGCCTTGGCCTCCGCTACGAGGGCCAGAACTTCATCAACGACCATGCCGACTGGGCGCCGCGCCTGGCCTTTGCCTGGACTCCCGGCCATCCCGGTAAGAATCCCGCCAAAGACCGTGATTCGAGCCGGTTACGGCTGGTTCTTCAACCGTTTCATTGTGCCCTTCCTCCTTCAACGCTGCGGGCACGCCCTACATCATCCAGGCCATCCACGACAATCTCATCAATCAGAAAAGTTATACCGTCGACAATCCCAGTTTCTACAATCCCAACGCCGCCGAACCTGCCTCCGTTTTGACCTCGACCGCCTCCTCCATTCCCACCTACCACTCCGTCGATCCGCACTTTCACGCCGCGCTCGACATGCAGGCCGGCATCGGCGTCGATCATCAATTCGGCAAGCACGTTTCGTCGAACGTCACGTATCTCTACACGCAGGGTGACCATCAGTACCTGACAAACAACGTCACCGCGCCCGCATTCGATGAAGCCGACTACACCATCAGTTGGCCCTACGCCTGCCGCTTACAACTACCAGTTCCAGTCCGGCGGATTTTACCGCCAGAATCAGCTCATCCTATCCTCAGCCTTGCAGCTTAAGAAGTTCACGCTGAGCGGCAACTACACCCTCAACCAGGCCAACAGCGACACCCAGGGCGTCGGCTCTTTCCCATCTGTCGCGCAGGATCCCGGCTATGATTACGGCCGCGCCAGCTTCGGCATCCGCCACCGCATTGTCTTCATCGAGAGTTACACTGCGCCGCACGGCATCGTCTTCGCCTCTCTTCTCGCTGCGCAGTCGGGCACGCCCTACAACGTCACCATCGGCGAGGACCTCACCGGCAGCAATCAGTTCAATGCGCGCCCCGGATACGGCACTTGCGGGGCGACGGGCGTCGTCTCCACGCAATACGGTTGCCTCGACACAGATCCCGTCGGCAAGAACGAGCAAATCGTCCCTATCGGCATCGGCACCGGCCCGGCAAACTGGGTCTACCACGTGCGCGCCAGCAAAGTCTTCGGCATCGGCCCCAAGATCAAAACCGAGGGCGACGGGCAAACCTTCACGCCCAATCAGGGCGGCGGTGTAGGCGGCCGCGGCATCGGCAGCGGCGGCCCATCGATTCGCCTCGACGCCGCTGCCCCGCGCCGTTTCAACCTCACCCTCGCCGCTGGCGCCAATAATGTATTCAACGTCGTCAATTGGGGCACGCCCAACGGCGTCCTTCTCTCGCCGCTCTTCAATAAAACCCAATCGCTCGCAGGCGGCCCCTTTGGCGGGCCCGTCCCCGGCAACCGCAGCATCTTCCTGCAGTCCACCTTTTCGTTCTGAGCGGACCTTGCTCTGTTCCCTGTTCTCTCGGTCACTTGGTCCCTGTATTCTTATCACCTCCCTTTCGAGGTGCACCCCAATGAGCCCGTATCCCCGCCTCGTTCTTACCGAGCGCTTCACCGACGCCGTCGAATACGCGCGGCAGCTGCACACGGAATACCGCAAAGGCACCGATATCCCCTACATGGCGCACTTGCTTGGAGTATCCGCGCTGGTCATGGGCGAGGCCGGCGGCCGCGTCCCGGTGACAGAAGACATGGTGATCGCCGCTCTGCTGCACGACGCAGTTGAAGACCACGGCGGCATGCCGCGCCTGCGCGAAATCGAGGGCCGCTTCGGTGCCGAAGTCTCCCGCATGGTCGCAGCTCTCTCCGACACTTTCGCTGAGGATCACGACAAGAAAGAAGGCTGGGACGAGCGCAAGAACAATTATCTTGCCCGGCTGCGCGACGAGCCCGACGACGTGCTGCTCATCTCCGCCGCCGACAAGCTCTACAACGCCAAAGCAATCCTCGATGATTTCAACGAAATCGGCCCGGCAGTCTTTGCGCGGTTCAAGCGCGGCGCGAAAGAACAGCTATGGTACTTTGAAGAACTGCTCAAAGTTTTTCGCGCCCATCCGCCAAATCGCATCGTGAACGATCTGGACCGCGTCGTCCATGAACTAAGGGCAGTCACATCAAGAAATGCGTAAACCCGAACCAGTCGGATTCCCAGTCCCTTAGTCCCCTAGCCCCTCCGTCCCGTCGTTTCTCGTTCCCGCGTTCCCTTGTTCCCTCGCCAGGTCCCCGGCGAGCGATGTTTGCTCGCTGGGGTGGCTTGTTCCCTGCACTTCCAGCGCTCCCGTCAGGCTGCTCACCTTCGCCACATCGTGGCTCTTGCACCACGATTCGAGCCCCTTCGCCAGCCGCTCCGTCGCGCGCGGATCGGCGTAGCTCGCCGTTCCCACCTGGATGGCCGTCGCGCCCGCCAACAGAAATTCCACCGCGTCCTCCGGCGTCACAATTCCGCCCATCCCCAGCACTGGAATCTTCACCGCCCGCGACGCCTCCCAAACCAGGCGCAGCGCAATGGGTTTGATGGCCGGCCCCGACAACCCTCCGGTCACATTGCTCAGCCGCGGCTTGCGCTCCTCGGCATCGATCGCCATGGCCAAGAACGTATTCGCCACGCTCACGGCATCGGCTCCGCTATCCTCGGCCACGCGCGCCATGTGTGTAATCGAAGTCACATTCGGTGTCAGCTTCACAATCAGCGGCCGCCGCGCTGCCGCCTTCGCGCGGCTCACCAAATACTCCAGCGATCCCGCATCCGCCCCGAATGCCATGCCGCCGGCATGCACATTCGGGCAGGACACATTCAGCTCGTACGCCGCAATTCCCTCCGCGTCATTCAGCCGCTCGATCACTCCCACGTATTCGCTCACCGTATATCCGAAAACATTCACGATGACCTTGCACCGGGAGTAGCGCTTCATCGGAGGCAGCTTGCGCTCCATAAACTCCTCGACGCCCACGTTCTGCAGACCCACTGCATTCAGCATGCCTGCCGCCGTCTGCACAAGACGCGGCGACGCATGGCCCGCCATCGGCTCCAGCGAGATGCCCTTGGTGACGATCCCGCCCAGCCGCTCCAGCGAGACAATGTCTTCGAATTCGATGCCGTAGCCAAAGGTTCCGCTGGCCGCGATCACTGGATTCACCAACTCCAGTCCAGCAAACCTCACTCGCATGTCGGGTTTCACTTGGCGCCTGTCTTCCTTTATTTCCGCTGATTGTCCGTCGCGCTCACAAAACTGCGAACCTTCCCAGGCTCTCGTCCATGATACCCGCCCACGCAATCCGTCGCTGTGCGCTTCATCCAGGCACAGAAAGGCCCTCCGGCTCACACCGGAGGGCCTTTGTTTCAGAGCTTAAGCTAGAGGCTAGCGGCTAGAAGCTGTTTTTACGCCGTCACCGTCT